>JBGTBN010000102.1:0-103934 GCA_041749375.1 Spirochaetota bacterium | reverse complement strand
TCGCCCGCGAGCTCGCCCGCGACCAGGCGGTAGGGCACGCCGAACGCGAGCAGGTCGCTCCGGTAGTTGAAGCCCAGGTATGAGACCCGCGCCTGGACCGGGATCCGGAGGGAGGAGACCGGGATAATCTCGGTGACGCCGGCCATGCCGCGGATCTTCCTGATCGTACGGTCGGTGATGGCCGGCGTCTTCGGTGCATCCGTCTCGAACAGGAAGAGGGACTTCGGCTGTTTCGTGGACACCCTGACCGTGTTCGGCGGAATGGACGAGGAGAAGCGGCCGCTCACGTACGCTACGAGGCCGTCGCCCGTTGCGCGGAACAGGCCGACGGAGAAAACCGAAAGGGCCACCGCGAGCAGGACGATGAGGCTGATGAGCCTGCCGCCCGCGACTTCCCGGATGATGAGGTATATCTTCTGTATCATGAGCCGCCCGCAAGCCTCCCGTTCTCCATGGCATACGCAGTGTCCGACTTCCGGAGCATGTAGTCATCGTGGGTTACGATGAGGACCGCCTTCCCCTCCCGCTTCATCTCCAACAATATTTCGAATATCTCGCGTGCGGTTTTTTTGTCCAAGTTCGCAGTAGGCTCGTCGGCCAGGACCAGCCCCGGGTCATTGATGAGCGCCCGGGCTATGGCGACGCGCTGCTTCTGTCCGCCGGAAAGAACGGACGCCTTCATTCGTGCGAACCGGGACAGGCCGAGGCGCTCGAGCAGTGAGTCGGCGCGCCTCCTGGTCTCGCTCCCGGCGCGCCCGCGGATCCGCGCCGGGAGAAGCACGTTGGCCATGACCGTCTCGTCGTAGAGGAGCCTGAAGGTCTGGAATATGAAGCCGATGTCCCGGTTGCGCCGCCGCGAGGTGATTGCGTCCAGGGCATAGACCATCCTCGAGCCGTTGATACGGACGCTCCCGGCGCTCGGTATTGTAATGCCGGCAATCACGTTCAGGAGGGTTGTCTTCCCGCATCCGGAGGCGCCGCTGATGGAGCAGATCCTCCCGCTGTCGACGGACAGGTCAACGCCGCAGAGGACCCCGGTTTTTACCCCTGCGATGCGGTATTGTTTATGGATGTTTTCTACGCACAGCATCATACTTGATCACCCGGGTCAGAGATTTCACGTATATCATGAAGATCGATATGTCCGGCGACACTGCAGGCAGGCTGACCGTGAAGCCTATGCATCCAGAAGCGGCAGGATCAGTGAAACGTTCACCTTTCCCTGTGACTCGCGCCGGGCGTCTGAATGGTCCACGATGTTGCGCGCCGTGACCTCGCCGCCCAGCTTGGCTACGATCTTTTCCACAAGGGTGAGCCCGAGGCCGAACTCGAGGGTATTATACTGCTCATGAACGACCTTGGTGAGGCGGTAAAACGGCTCGAAAACGACCCTTTCATATTCGACGGGTATCCCCACGATCCCCTCATCGCTCTTTTCCGGATCGTTGACGACGGACACGATCGCGTCCTTGCCCATGACGTTGACGAATATCGTGATATAGGAATTCTTTTTAGAGAATTTCATCGCATTGACAAGAATCTCGTAAAGCGCCTTGGAGAAATATTCCCTGTTCAGGTTCACAAACAGTTCCTTGTACCGGTAGTTGAATTCGTTGATGATGATACGGTTCTTATTGATGCCGGCGTACTCTTCCGCACTGTTCATGACAATCTTGGCGACCTCATAGAGATCATAGAGCGACGATTTCTGCATTTCGATCTCATTTGTGATGATCCAGTCGATACTGGTAAACGTCTTAAATGCGTCCTTGACCAGGTTCAGGTTGTTCTGTATCATATCGATAATCCTGCCGTCAACGATCTGCCTGCCATCCCCGGTCTGCTCGGCGCCGGATGTCATCAGGTCGATCAGCGTGACCAGCGTCCCGAACCCGGCTCCCTGCGTGAAGCTGTTGTGTATATTTTTAAAGAGAGACTTGTCGGTCCGGGAAACGTTCCGTTGCATCATCTTGTCTTTCCATTCTTTCCAGTCCAGATCCCGGTTGAGGAGCTCCATGCTCGATTTGTCCAGGGTTTCCTTCGCCTGATCAAGGGCCATCTTCTCCCGTTTTGACTGGGTGATGTCTTCGCCCGTGACGATATAGTGGGATATCTCTCCGTCCTCCCCGATAATCGAACTGACACGGGTATTCAGATAGTAGAGACTGCCGTCCCTGTTCATGCCGTAGCTCTCGCCCCTCCATTTCTTCACGCCGATCAGGTTGTTCCAGATCTCGGGCTCGGGTATGATATGGTTACCGGGTTGGCTCACGTTTGTTCCGACGACCTGGTTCCTGCCGTAACCGGACACATCGGTAAAGGCCGAGTTGACGTACTCCACTATTCCTTCTTTGTTTATGATGACTATGATGAGCGGATTTTGCTCGATGGCATGGCCGAAGATCCGCATGCTCTGCTCCGTCTTCCGCCGCAGGCCGATTTCACGCTCCAGGTTTTCGTTCACGCCGGTGAGGTCCCTGGTCCTGTTCTTCGCCTGTTCCTCAAGCTCTTTCCGGTGATCGGCCTGCCTGTTTTCCGACAACCTTTTCGAGGTCACGTCACGAACAATCACCAGTGCCTGCCTGTCCCCGTTGGGGATGATGCGGGCTTCGTAATACACGGCCCTGCCCTTGCGGGTCAGAGCATAATTGAAGATACCGGTCGTCTGGCGGTCGAGGGCATCGCCGATCACCGGCCGCGCCCGCTCGGCCACTTTTTCAGTCCAGAGGTGGCGCGACGCCTGTTTCTCGGTCTCACTGGCAACATCGCCCGTGCGCGTCGTGTAAAACACCGTATCTGGCAGGGAGGTGAGGATCGCACGGTTTCGTTCTTCGATATCCCGGAGCTTTTTCTCCACGTCGATCTTGTAGAGCGCCATCTCCACCGTGGCACCGATAATGTTCCGGTTGTAGGGCTTGAGAATGTACCCGTACGGGACCGTCTCCTTGGCCCGCTGAATGGTAGTATCGTCCACGCTTACGGTTAGGTAGATAATAGGTATCGGATTCTGCTCGCGTAAAACCTGCGCCGTTGATATGCCGTCCATTGCGCCTTTCAGGGTGATATCCAGCAACACAAGGTCTGGTTTTTGCCGGGCAGCCTCTTCAATGGCCTTCTCGCCCGAATCGATCGGACCCAGGACCTCATACCCAATTTTTTTCAGCATCTGGGTAAGAAGAAGCGCTGACGCCGCGTCATCTTCTACGATGAGTATTCTTTTCATGTTATTCATATGATAATCAACTCGATGGGTTCAGGTATCTCCCTGACGGACCTGACAGATTACAGAATATTTACAATCACCGATCTTATGCAATAAAAAAATAAGGAAAGTCAATAACAAATTAAATCATTTTTTTGTTTACATATCACATTAATCGATATATAATGCTGTTTACAATCGACAGGATGACCAGATGGCCGAAGACAGGAAAAGAGACGATGCCGGAACGGGCGGCACAGACGCGCTGCTGAACGAGATAATCGACTTCATCGATTACAACACGTTCAACAAGATAATCAACAAGCTGACGGATTACGCGGAGATTCTGAGCGAAGGAAAGCTGTCCGGCCTCATCAATTTCAATTTCCGCCTCAACAGCAACCAGACCAGTAAGGTCATCAGGATCCTCGAGGACACACAGGCGCTGACCCGCATATACAACATGGCTCTCAAGGGATCGAAAGACCTCGAGGTGGAATACATCTCCCTCATCTTCTCGGATTACGACAATCCCGAAGCGATCTCGTCATACATGAATTTAAAAAACATAATCGAAAACAGACTGACCCACCAGGTCCAGCAGTACAACGTCAACATGGGGAAAAACAACACGACCCTGGCGATCCCGCTGAACGAGCTCAGGGGCCACGTAAAGACCTTCCTTGACCTGATGGAAACGGAAATGACCATTTCGACCAAAGCCCAGCACGGAATCATCGCCGCGTCCCTGCACGACGCGTACACCACGATGCTGAATAAATCCGAGTTTTACAATGACCGGACGTACATGAAGTTCTTTTTCAACGAAGACGATCCCTCGAAAAAGAAGGTCCTGCTCCTCAAAAAAGAGCGCCGCCTGACCATCAAGGAGATAGGGAACGCCGTGGGGGAGACCCTGGACCGGCTCCATGCGATCATGTACAGCAAGATGCAAACGACGCGGGAACCGTCACAGTCGGATTCGATTGCCGTCCCCGACTTTATGCCCCGAAACACGCGCGCGGAATCGTTCACCGACCGGATGATGCTCACCCCGTTCGGGAGGCAGTACGGGGCGCTCATCGAGAAAACAATATCAGCCATATTCGACCCGTCCCAGCGGGAATCGATTCTCTCGATCCCGGAGGAAATGGTACGTGAAAAGATCGCCCTCCTCTACCAGGCCTTCAAGCTCAAATCCGAAATCCTGAAGCACGCCGCCGAGCTGAACCAGTCCATAGAATACCTCCTGAACCAGGACTACGGCATCAAGACCTTCGCGGAAAAATTCCTCTATTTCGACCGCAAGGAGCCTTTCAGTAAATTTTACTCGGGCCAGAACCAGGAGCAGATCGAGCTTTTCCTGAACCATATATTTACTGCCTACTTCGATTCGAGCTTCAGCTCGCTCTTTAAAATCATCAAGAGCATGGACATGAAAAAATTTGCCTGTGCCTTCGTGATAAAGCGCATATATCTCAGAGAGGGCGAAAACCTGACAAATTTCGGCTTCTTTTTTATACGCGTCATCGCCAGGACAGGCGGCATCAAGTCCCAGTAGGGCCCCTTCCCCGCGAGCCATGCGGAAAAATCGTCCGAACCCCGGGTCCGGATTATATACCGATTGACAAAAACGTCCTCAATTGAAATTATACAACCGATCGTTCAGCCGCAGACATGGAACAGTTCAGGTTTAAAATATTTTATATCAGGAAGAGAATCGTCTTCCCATACTGCAGCCTGATTCTTTTCGTGCGGCCGACCGATGAATCAAAGGCTATTCGCAAGGGAGACCGTGTGCTGGCCTATACCATCCGGTCGACGATCGACATGGTCTGGTACCGGGACAGGACGGCAACACTTTCGGAGGTCACCGATGTACAGGCGGACGATAAAGCGGTCAAGATTTTCCTGAAGGGTCTGACCCGGGTTTCACTGAAAGACATCATCAAGTACAAGTTCGCCGAATTCGAGCCCATCGGGCCGCTGGTGTCAGACGTCAGCGATACAATGCGCGACGAGCTTAGGAAAAAAGCCCAGGAGCTGGTGTTCCTGATCAATGGCGAGGAGTCCGACAAGCTGATCAAGCTGCTGGGCTATATCGCGGACATGGCACAGATGACCGATTTTATATCAAACTATTTTGTAATGGATTTTAAAACAAGGTATCGGCTCTACCGGCAGGTCGACATACAAAAGCGCGGCGAGATGCTCGGCGAGACCCTTGATGCCCTGATACGCGCAATGACAAAAAAAAGGATACAAACTCGATCATGAAAAAAACAGTTATTGGCAAGGAAGTATATTATACGCTGGCCTGGTCGCCCGTTTACCCCTATGACAAATGGGAAGCCATGCGCAAAATGCCCGAGATGGCTGGCATCATAGCCCTGATATACATGAGCCAGTCGCGGCAGGACTACCTGATCTTCTACAGCTGCCACCGTGACGGTTGCCGCGTGGGATTCAAGAAATTCATGGACCTTGCATCAACCCGCTACCCTGACATAATCCAGGAGCTCGACCTCAAGCGTCTGTATTACAAGTTTACGGTCGTGGACGAGGGAAACATAAACGATATGAGGGATATCATGTACTGGCTCATACGGACTCACCATCCACGGTACAACGAGGCGACTTTCAAGGACTCCCAGCGATTCAGCAACATTTACATCAACGAGGTCCTGCGAAGCAACGAGGATGTCGTGGAAAAGATCCACGGACACAGGAACTACTAGCCGGCGCCCCCCCCACCCGGGTAGAGGAGCAGGTCCTCTTTTGTGTACAGGTGGGGGATATTGTACTTCACCTGAAAAAACTCCAGAATATACTTCAGCCGCGCCGCGGCGTCCAGGGGCGAAGAGAGCTTGTTTTCCGAGCGTGCCGAATACTGCTGTATCCGCTTGACGTTCAGCGTCCGCTTGTCCCGGTTTCCGACAAAGATGTCCTTCTTGAACATCCGGTAGGTGTCGTACACGGATTTTATGATGTCTTCCGAATACACAAGGTTGGCGATGTAGAGGTTCGTGTCCGCATCATGGAGATTGCGGGTGAAGAACTTCAGGAGCCTGAATATGATCTCCGGGTAGAGGTGGACATTGATGAGCTCGATGATCCTCTTTTCGAGCTCGACGTCCAGCATCCGCCGCGTGGGATACGCCATGCTGGGGATGTCCATGCTGCCGGTCTGGACCTTGAAAAAAACGAATTCGAGAAAGCGGTCGATCACGTCCTTCCGCATGAAGTCGGCCATATCGAGGGCACTCTCGGTCAGCTGCAGCGAAACATCCTCCAGCGGGTGGTTCCGGAGGAGGTCGTCGAAATCGACCAGCTGTGACTCACGGGGCAGGGATTCTTCCTCTGCTTCGCCTGCCCGCGCCGCTCCCTCCATATCTTCCAGGTAATCGTCCATATGGGACCCTCTGCGATAAGTATACCGCGGCCGCCTTCCCGCGGCAATAACAATTTTTCTCCGGCCTCCCCGGGGTCCGGACCCGACGCGTTAAAAGGATGCGGTCATGCCGAGCCGCACGTTTTTAAAGAACTCCCTCTCGCACGTCCCATTGTACTCGTCGACCACCCGTACCGCGCTGAACAGATTGTACTGGTACACCACGGCCTCCGCGAGACTGAAAAACACGATCTGGAAGGTGTTCTTCATCATGGCGCCGTTGCAGATCATGAAAATAAACAGGGCGTTGCTGAACAGGGTCAGGACCCCTGCGGTATAATGTCCGGTGTAGAAGTGGCCGAACCCGGGCAGTATCGCTGATCCAAGCACCGAGAGCCACAGGTGCCGACGCGGCCGCACGGCATCGCCTGCCAGCGCGATCTCCAGCCGTTCGAGGTCGGCCCGGTATTTCCCAAGCGGGTACTTCTCACGGTACGCCCTGATCCCTTCTCTCGATCCGCCCGGGTCCAGCGAAAGCGCGGCCGAAAAGCAGGCGTCGCGATCCAGCTCTTCGACGAACCTTCCCGCCGGATAGCGCCCGTGGTACTCAAGGGCAGCGTTCGTCGCGCCGGACGGCTCCCCCGTCGCGAGCTGCAGATAGCCGGCAAGGTAGAGCGCCTCCTCGCCCGCGGAGCTCCCGGCATGGTCGCGTCCGCACGAGTAGAAAACGCCAAGCGCCGCCCGGTGATTTCCGCCCTTGTAATACGCCTTCCCCATGAGCAGCATGCTCCGCCCGAAACCGCTCCCCGCCGGGAAAAGGAACTGGTACCGCATCACCTCGGTAACGGCGTTGTAGTAATCGCCGCCCTCGTAGTACCGCTGCGCGGTTTCAAGAATCTCATCTTCACCGGCGGAGAGACTGCCGCAGGTTACAGCAACAAACATGATAATTGCGATCACCCTTCTCATCGGAACACCTCGTTGTCCCGTACCTCGGCACCGGGGTCATAGGCCGGGATGCGCGTTCGCCCGAGCGAACCCCTGAATTCGCGCTCCCGATCTTCATTCGCGGCGTGCGCCGCGTTGAAAGCGCCATATATGTTCCCGATATAAAACAGCGACGAGAAGAAGATGAAGGTGTAGGAGAGCTCCCGCCGACCGCCGCGGTAGAACAGGACAGCGCCCCCCGCCATCGCGGCGACCCCAAGCAGGCTCACGATACCGCTGATGTATTTTCCCGCGTACATCTGCCCGGCGCCGGGCAGGAATATGGAGAGCGCGACCGCGAGGGGGACGGACGTGCGTTGAAGCGTCGCGTGACGCTCGGCTTCGATCCGGAGGAGCGCGATCATCTCCCCCTCCGGCACGTAGGGGCCCGCAGCCTCGCATTCGGCTGCAAGCTCCCGGTACATCCCGCATGAAGCGTACGCCTCGGCCTTCCGCGCCAGGAGCCGGTACCTGGACGGCACTGCCACCTCGCCGTAGCCGATGCCGCGGACCGCACGGAGCGACAGCGCACCCATCCCCAGCCTGAGATATGACTGTGACAGGAGCACGCGGCTCCTGACATCAGGGGGGCCCGGCCGTGCAGAGATGCTCCGCGCCACGGAGCGGTACTGCCCGCCCAGGAAATAGTTTATATCGATGAAGAAATCGTAATCGGGCCGGCTCCCGATCCGGGAATCAACAGACCGGAGCCGCTTTGTCTCCGCGATCACGTCAAAAAAGCGCTTCTCCGAGAAGAGCTGCCTGACGAATCGCTTCTGCCGCGTCACGGCCCCGTCCTCCACGGCGGCCCCGGTCGCGGTTCCCGCGTACAGGATGAACAGGGCTGTGTAAAGGCACCGACCGATCATACTCGCCCATGGTTCACTTGTCTTTCCCGAACAGGTTGTCCGGGACCGGATCGTCTCCCGGTCTTGAAAACAGGTTGCACCGCAATATCCTGTCTCCTGCCAGGATGCTCCCGATGATGGCACCGTATTTCTGGACGGCGATCTTCCCAAAGGCGCTGCAGGTTGGATGGAAGCGGCAACTCGGTCCGTCCTGGGGGGATATCCAGATCTGGAACGTACGGATCAGGAGGAGCGCCCCGCCGGTGAACGAGTCGTAGATTCCGCGGACGGCCTGAGACGAACCCGCATCCGGCGCCGCGTGTACGGCAGCAGGCCCATCGCCCACAATCACGTCCGCGTCCCACGGCCCGAACTGCCGTCCGTGCAGCGGCACCCATACCGCCAGCAGGCAGAGTACCGCCAGCGCCCATGATCGTTTCATTGTATACCCGGCCTTGTATGCGACATATCATATCTTCATGCATGCTTTCAATAATGTCAAGATAAGTTTTGACCGGAAGCCGGCGCAAACCGCAAGCCAGGCCGGAGTTTAATACTTGACACGGTGCCAACAGCGAATTATCAGCTTGATGTCGGGCCATGGCAGAGAGGCCGCCGCCTCCTTGCTTATAACGAGTTAGGAAAAACTATCATGAAAAACAGGCCGTTTTCACTTTCTGCCTACAGGCTGCTCCCCAAGAGCCTGGTGTCGCGGGCCTTCGGGTACCTTGCCAGGTTGCCCCTGCCGCAACCCCTGCTTGAATCGGTCATATCATGGTACAGCGCAAAGTACGGCGTTATCGCCGAGTATATCACCCCTGCCGGTGGATTCAGGACCCTTGACGATTTTTTCACGCGTAAATTGAAGGAAGGGACTCATCCGATCGATTGCTCGTCCGGCTGCGTCGTTTCTCCCGTGGACGCCCGCGTTGACCGTTACGGCAACATCACCGATACCACGATCATCCAGGCGAAGGGCATCGATTATTCCGTTCGCGACCTGATTCCCTCTGATACCTATCGAAAATTTCTCTGGGGGAGCTTCATGACGCTCTACCTCTCACCGGGCGATTATCACCGGATCCATACCCCGGTGTCCGGTCAGATATCCGGCTACTTCAATATTCCCGGGACGCTCTATACCGTGCAGGAATGGATGGTCAACGGATTGCGCAATCTGTTCATAAAAAACGAGCGGCTGGTAAGTTACATAGAATGCGCGGCGGGCACGGTCGGTGTCTGCAAGGTCGGCGCCCTTAACGTGGGCCGTATCTCGCTTTCCTATAATGACATCGTGACAAACAAGACCTTCCGCAGGCTGGTGGAAAAACTGTTCGCTCCGGACGAGCGTATCCAGGTCCGCGCCGGCGATGAGCTGGGAGCGTTTCACCTCGGGTCAACGATAATCCTCCTTTTCCAGAAAGGCGCAGTCACGTTTGACGAGTTCGCTCCCGGCGCCAAAGTAAGGATGGGAGCACGGATCGGCAGATTGAATACAAAATCCTGAAATAGGCCGGGCGGACACTGATAGTATTCATTGCCTTCATGCCAATCCGTCCGATCATACTGTTCTCCTTCACAAAATAATGGTATTTCCCGGAGAAATCGAGGCCGGCCCTCGCCAAGATCTTCACATGAAAAATCACCGCTTTTTTTGAATAAAATCCCGAGAAAAGTTCTTGATATTTTAACTACCCATATAAATTTCATTAACAGGCAGTGTTAAAATTTTAATAGCACCGCCTGCCCGCCCCGCGGCAGGCCCTGGCAGAGAGGAAGCAGCAGCGTCACCCGCTGTTACTCCATTGAACATAGAACGAATGAAACTATTACAAAGGAGCCGGACTGATGCCCACATCGACACTTGATAAATATATAAGCGCCCAGGTCAAGTACTGGCAGCAGAAGAAAAATACGCTGACCGCACCGGAGGAGCGGAAAAGTCTCCGCCAGTTCATAACCATATCCCGTGAATACGGCTGCTCCGGTTACACGATTGGAAAGAAGATCGCCGAGATACTCAATAAAGCCGAACCTGCTCCCAGCCCGCTCTGGGCAGCGTACGAACGGCAGGTCCTGGACAAGGTGATGGAGGAGATGGAGCTTTCGTCGCACCTGGTTAAGACCCTTACCGACGACGCCCTCAGGGACCTGAGCGACATCCTCAAGTCTGTTTTCAGCAGCCTGCCGCCCCAGGTTGCGGTTTACCAGAAGCTCGCCCAGACAATCCGCATTCTCGCCGCCCACGGGAACGTTGTCCTGGTCGGCCGCGCATCAAACGTCATCACGCGCGAGATGAGCGGCGGGTACCATGTCATGATCGTCGCGCCAATGGAAGTGAAAATCCAGAACGTGATGAAAAACAAGAACGTATCCAAGAAGGAAGCTGAGAAGCTGGTCATCGACAATACGGCGCGCCGCGAAAATTACATCACGGAATATGTCAAATTTGACGTTCGGGATCCCCATAACTACGATATGATACTTAATCTCGGAAGCACCGGCATTGACGCAGCAGCCAGGCTCATCATCGAGGGGATGAAGTCAAAAAGCCTGAAATAGTCATGGCGTGCTATTGAGCCATCTCCAAATGTTTCTACGGTCGAGATGAAACGCATTGCCCCGGCCGGGGTAGTCCTCATTAATCCAATCGGGGGGCACAATCCATGCTGAATTACAAAATAGAAGATGCTTCAAAAATCCTCGCCATAGCCCGGTCCCTGAAAAAATACAGGCCGCCCTTCCGTATAGTGGGGGGGTACCGCCTTATCGACAACGGGATCGATCCCGAGGCGACCGTCCAGATCGAGGCAGACGGCAGGGTCATACATGAGGCGTCCAACGGCAACGGTCCGGTAGACGCCCTGGCGAACGTTCTCAAGAAGGGCCTCACCCCCCTGTTTCCCGTTATCGGCCAGATAAAGCTGGTCGACTTCCACGCGAGCATCCTGGACTCGAAGCGCGGCACCAGCACCGATGTCGAGGTCACCATCATCTTCACCGACGGGACGGAGATCTGGCGGGTCCATTCCCTCTCGGAAAACATCAACAATGCTTCCTTCAATGTTCTCGTAGACGGGTTTGAATACGCTGTTTTGAAAAAGCCGAAGGCGCAGCGAAAAAAAAAGTAACGGGGACTATTTCCTCATATCTTCTCGGTAGGCGTCGATGCTGTAGGGGATCGACTCGTCAAGTATGGGCTCACCGACCTCGCCGGTCTGCTTGAACGACCGTGCCATGTTGACCCTCGCGAATTCATTGTCACGCCCGATGCGCTGGGCGTAATCGATCGCCTTCCAGTAGCTGATATCGCTCTTGGCCTCATTGCCCTGGATCTGGTAGACGGCGCCCAGGTTGTTATAGGCGCTCGACAAAAAGGTGATCAGCTTGACATGGCCCACCAGATCGTAACGGGCTATCTTCATCCTGTCCAGCTCGTATTCGTATGCGGATACGAGCTTCAGGTATTCGCCCTTGGCCGCGTCGCGGTTGTCCATATGGTAGAAGGCATTACCCAGGGCGAACATCAGCTCGGGGTTGCCCATGAAGTCCTCGTAGAGATTGAGCCACTGGTCCAGCGACTGCCGGTACTGGCGATTCAGGTAATAGACCCTGCCCAGGTTATAATGCACCTCGGAGGATTCGAACCCTTCCTCGATGGCCTTCTCGTATTTTTCCTTCGCAATCTGGTAGTTCGCCAGTTTATCGGTTTCATCGTCGATAACCTCGTCCTCAAGGTCACCGTAGCGCATCTGAATCTTGTCGAAATAATAATAGAAGATATTTCCCAGCAGCGCGTAGGACTTGCCGGCGCTCTCGGTCTCCCTGTAGAAGTCCTCCCTCGTGAACTCGGGCGGGTTGTCCGCGGCCTTGATCGCGCGATTAAGCATGTTGTAGGCCTTGACGGGCTCCCTCGTCTGGTAATAATATTCTCCCATGAGATGGAGGGCCCCGAAATAATCCGCGCCGAAGTTCTTCTCGGACAGCTCGATGGCCTTTTCCAGGTGGATCTTCATGACCTTCAGGTTGTTTTGCACCTTGCTGAGCCGCGCGTACTGGAGATGGAGCGGCGGGTAGTCCTTGTCGCGCTTGTTGAGGGCAGCGAGCACCGCCTGGACCGCAGGGAAGAGATTGTCGTCCGCGTCCTTGAACCGCGGAGACTGGACGCCGTATTCGATGCGCGCGTTTTCAGTCGCCGTTTTCTGCTTGTCCAGGTAATACGACGCGAGCTTCGCGAGCAACGCCGAGGGCAGATCCACAAGCATCTTCTTCTCGACCAGCTTCGCATGCACGTCGATGACCTTCTGGAACACGTTGCGCTCGATATAGAGGTTCATGAGTCCGGCATACCCTATGACGGAATCCGGATCGATATTAATGATGTCCTCGTAGTACTTCTTCGCCTTGAAATACTGGCCCTGGTAAAAATAGGCGTTCCCGACGCCGTAGAGCGCGTCGATGTTCTTCGGCTCGCGGACCAGTACCCGGCGGTAAAACTCGATCGCCACGTCAAGCTGGGACCATTCTTCCCGCGCCTTCTGGCTCCCGGGATAATACCACTGGTTTATGTTGAGCCGCATCGTATTGTAATACTCAGCCGGCACCCTGGCGTAGAAATCACCCAGTCGGAGCAGGATGGGGGTCTCGACGTTCAGCTTGCGCGCCTTGAACTGGATGGCGTATATCTTGTTCATCTTTTCTATCGAATAGGTGTATTCCCTCTTGTCATAATAGGCGCGCGAATACTCGGTATAACCGTACACAAAGTCCCTGATGTAGTTCGCGTCGACATCGCGGAAAATCTCCTCCGCCTTCGCGTAGTCCTTCGGCTTCTTGAGGTAGTCTCCGCTTTCGCGGATGAGCGTGGTGCCCTGCCGGATCATGCGCTTGGCCGTCCAGGGCTTGTATATGAACTGGTAGCCGACCACCATCAGCACGCAGGCAACGGCCGCCGCCGCGCCGAAAATCTTGGTGATCGTGAGGAGCCGCTTCTGGCGGTTTCTCCCCTCGCGGGTATATTCGGGCCGTGCAGTAATGACGCGACGGCCTGCAACCGGCGCCGCCTGCTCCTCGATGAGCTGGATATTCCTGCCGAGCTTCCCTTCAAGGTATTTCTGGATTTCGGTTTCCGAACGTCCCGTGAGTATCAGGTTAATGAGCTGCCGTGTGTCTTTCAGCGGAAGAAGATCGTTGATCACCACGTCCTTGACGACCTGGCGCACGCCTGGGTTGTAGAGTAGTATCGCCTTCTTCACCCGGTTCAGTTCGCGATCGGTGAGTTCGATCCCGCCCGGAGCCGGTTCCGCGGCACGCTCCGTCCTGGCCGGTCCCGCAGGGGCGACGACATCCTCCGGCATCGCTATGTCGAGCTCCTCCTCTTCCATGGGCGGGAGCCCGGGTATCGACGGGCCCAGGTCATCGGTCGCCGCACGGGCGGTCTCCTTCTTCCTGATCTCGCTTATAATGTCCTTTGAGGGTTTGATCGACGATTCTTCATCATCACCGCCGACATTGCTTATTGCTGCAAGGTCTTCGTCCGTAAGCTCGTCCATCGACGACCCGGCAGGCGCTTCCTGCTCGAACGAAGGCGCGGCCGGCTCTTCCAGCCCGGAGTCGATGTCCATTTCGGGGATATCTGATTCCCGCGCCTCGGGCATTGCCTTTTCCTCGAAGGAGATTTCGGACAGGTCGGGAATGTCCGCCTCGGCCTCCCTGCCGATGCTCACGGTCTCGGCCGGCTCGGGCCCGGGTGCGGCCTCGAGGTCTTCCAGGCCGCCCAGGTCCGCCACCGCCGGTTCATCGAGAACGACCGGCTCGATTGTCTCGAACTCTTCCTCGACCGCCGGCCTGTCGAACCGGATCGGCTCGCGGGCGTGCTCCGCGCCCTTCTCACCGACAAATGTATCGCGCGGAGCCATATCGCGGTGGTCCATTGACGCAGGCTCCTCCGCTGTCAGGCTGTCAAGTTCACCGAGCGCGTCCAGCTCTTCGGCTGCTGCGGCCGCGGGCTTTTCCTCTTCAGGGAGCTCCGGAAATTCTGACGCGGGCTCCCCGGCTATCTCCGGGTATTCTTCCGCCACCTCATGGATGAGACCGGTGATGTCCTCAACCGGTGCGGTCGATTCTTCGACTGGCGCTTCAGCGCGGTGCTTCCCTTCAAGACGGTCGAGGTCCACGGAGGGAAACTCCAGGTCCTCGGGCTCGCTGTCGAAAGACTCGGGAGCAGCGTGATAATCTTCGGCGATCGTATCCTCCGGGACTTCCGGCTTTTCCTCGACCGCGACCGCCGTCTGATCCGGGGCGGTCGTATCCTTGACGGAAATGATCTTACGCCCGCTCTTGCCGACCAGGTCCACGATTCGCTCTATCTCCTGAAGCTCTTCCGGAGTATATGTTTTTTCTTCTACTTCAGCCATATCGATTAACCGGGCCTTCGTTCCCCCCATTCATGCGACATAATCAGATAGTACCAATCATTTATTAAAAATCAATCAATTTTTACTCCAGCCTGCACCGCCGAAGAGAGGGTCTCGCATGCGGGCACTGTCTGGATCGGTGTTTTTCATAAATTGAATAAAGTATCTTTATTAATAATTATACTATAAAAGTTTTCAATAAGATTATCGACATATTTCCCATAAGATTAAATCAGAATTGCTGCACAGGCCAAATCACGGGCAAATTACGCATTATTAATAATTTTTTAATGTATCTCAGTGAAACGGACGAATTTCTTGATAGACGCATATGTGAACCATGGTCAGAGGTCCCTGTTTATGAAACAGTTTGCCGTTGCTGTCATCATGCCTGTTTTACTCCTGGCGTTCAATTATGATGACCGCGAGCTTGCAACCGTCTATTACAACAGCCTGAAATCCCTCAAGCAGGCGGACGGACCGCAGAAATTGAGGATGATCAGCACCGGTAGTGGCTCGGGACAGAGCACGGTGTGCCGGGATGGCGTCCTGTTCACCTACCGGAGCAGGGGCGCCCGCTCCGTCCGAATTGGAGGGAGCTTTAACGGCTGGAAACCGGTCCTCATGGAGCGGTCCGCAAACGGTATATGGTACCACTTTCTTCCCGCTGTCAGCTCCGGTCGCGATATCACCTACAAGTACCTGGTTGACGGGATCTGGACGCCTGATCCCCTCAATGACTTCCGGGTTGACGACAGGATGGGCTCATACCTCTCCGTTACGGAGCCGGTCGTGAAAACCGAGGGCAAACAGGTATCATGGAGAAAAATCGGGAAAAACGCGATCGAGTTCAGGTTCTATCGGCCCGACGCCACCTGCATCTCGCTTGTCGGCGATTTTAACAACTGGAACCCGGAAAACGACCTCATGGCAAAGGGGCAGGACGGCATATGGCGCCTCAGGAAAAAGCTCTTTCCCGGCACGTACCGTTATGAATTCATTGTCGACGGCGATTGGGTCCCTGACACCTACAACATACGGTCCGGTTCGGACAATACAGGGTCGGCCTGTTCAATCCTGGAGATACGAAAATAAAAACCGTAAAACAGCCGGCCTCTCAACATTGGGAATTATCGTTAATAATGTTTGACATTTTTTTAAAACATTATATCCTTGATCCATGGATCTCATAACATTCGAGGAAAAAGGACCATTAACCATAGTCCATGGCCGGGGCGACTGGAATCTCGGGAACATAAAAGAGGTGGAAGCCGTGTTCTCCATGCTTATCGGGAAGAAGCCCCAGACGATCGCCATAAACTGCAAACAACTGGTCAGCGTCGACTCCACCGCCATAGCGACAATGGTGAAGATCCTGAGAAAAACCCGCGAACAGGCAATGCGGCTGGTATTTTATGATTTGAGCCTGAACATACAGAACACTTTCAACCTGATGACCCTGAACAAGTTTTTCACCATCATGTCCAAAGAGAGATTTGAAGAAGAGTTCGGGAAACCATAACAAGCCGAACGCCATAACCCTTGCATGTAATAAAAAAAGGCTGTTGTTGTACAACAGCCTTTTTTATTAAAAACGAGTATTCTTCTGCGGTTCTCACGTCCCATTACGATGATCACCGCGTCAGTTCACCTTGAGCACGTCCTTGATGATATCCTGCAAAGCTTTTTTCGGCAGTGCGCCCGCTGCCATCTGCGGCTTATCTCCCATGGGGATGAAGAGTATGCTCGGTATGCTCTGTATACCGAACGCGCCGGAAAGGTCCGGCTCCTGGTCCGTATTGACCTTGTAAATATTGACCTTACCCTGGTATTCGCTGGCAAGCTCGCTCAGGACCGGTGCCACCATCTTGCACGGCCCGCACCAGTCAGCATAGAAATCAATGATTGCAGGGAGCTCGCCCTTGTATTGCCATTCCGTATTCATCTCGAAATCGAAGATTTTTTCTTTAAAAGTTTCCTTGGTCAATTGTTCCATTGCAACACCCTCTCTCACAGAATTATAATGCCCGGCGGATAGCACAGGTTTTAAAGTATTTTAACTCTATCTAAAATACCATACTACCGGCAAAACGTCAACCCCCAGGGAAAAAATTTTAGTGGACATTCAGGTAGTATTGTTCTATTCGATGCTGGATCAGGATTTTTTCAGGAAATACCGCCTGCCGGCGTATTTTTTTTGTCAAATCCGATGAAAACACTCTACAAAAGTAATGGAGCATCGGAACGGGATGCTACTCTCGAAGAAAGAACGCGATTTCAGACGATCGTACAGCGATTACCATGCCATGGTGCTCAACGCGCTGTACCATCGGGTTGGGAACATGGAAGACGCCGAAGACATCTGCCATGAGCTGTTCGTGAGCTACTACCGCAAATTCGACGAGGTGCGGGACGCCCGGAGCTGGCTCTTCGGTGCCATGAAGTTCTGCATCTCGAACTATTACCGTAAAAAAGCCGGCGACAACCAGGCGACAATCGACATCGACACCATGGAAGATGACATCAATCTCGCCTTTGAAAACGGGGCCCGGGACATGCGCATCGTCATCAACGAGGCACTCGAGCATGGCGATAATTACAGGGATGAAAAAGACCGGATCCTGTTTGACCTGGTCGCCATCAACAAGTACACCTACAAAGAGGCGGCGAAAGAGCTGGGGCTGACCGCGCGGCAGGCGTTTTACCGGTACCAGCAGATCTCACGGCGCATTGTCGATTACCTGAACAAGCGCGGCATCACACGAATAGAGGACCTTCTATGAAAAAACCGGGACATGAAGCTCAACAACTCGAACGGCTCCTGGGCAAATACCGTTTCACGCAACCGGTCCCGCCGGAGGTGCGCGACGGCATACTGTCATCAAAAAAAGAACGATATGTACGGGTATTAAAAACCGCCGGCGCCTTCACCGCCGTGTACGGCGTGGTTGCGTCCCTCTATTTCGCCGCAAAAAAGGCGGGTATCGGCCTGACGATCGCCAAGGTCCTCGCCGCGGGCATGGCCCTGCTCACCATATCCATCGGCGGATACTACGCTGCAAGCGCGGTTCGCGACCGGCTCTTACCGGCATCTGACAAGCCGGCCCCGGGTGCGGCCCTGTCCGACAGCGGCTGGGTGGACGAGATCATGCTTTTTGACGGAAGGATCATCAGGGGTGCGATTATTTCGCGCGGCGATCCGTACCGAGTTCGCACTGCCAGCGGGACCCTGCTCATCCCGCGGAAACATATCAAGGCGGTGAGGCCACTGGCTGGAGAAAGCGCGCCTGCCCGCTGAGGGAACCATTCACGGGAAGGCGGTGCGGGGACGGTCAGAGAAGATACAGCTCCTTGTCGCCCAGTACAGAGAACCCCGCCCCCTGGAGGATCTGCTCCGTTTTCCTCACGTCCTTAACCTGGAACACAAAGACCGCTTCGTTGCCGCTCTGGCGCACGGTGAAACCGTACGCGTCCTCGACATTTATGCCGTTGCTCGCGAGCACGGCCGAGGCTTTGTGCAACCCGCCGGGGCTGTCGTCGATGCGGATCGCAACGATGTCCTTCAGGGTGGCGGCTATCCCCTCCGCCTTGAGAGCGTTACAGCCGTCAGCCGGTTTGTCGACCAGGATCTTGATGATGCCGTAATCCCCCGAATCGGAGATTGTTATCGCCCTCATGTTGATCCCGTTGCTTCCCAGGATGCCGGAGATCCGCTCGATCTTGCCCGGCTTGTTCTCCGCGAATACTGATATCTGCTGCGGCATATCCCCCTCCTGTATCTGCTAAATCTTCCTGTTGTCTATGACCCGCACCGCTTTCCCGGTACTGGGCGGCAGGGATCCAGGCTCGAGAAGCTCGATGCGTGGATTCACGGTGATGAGAGCCCGGAGCTCCTCCACGAGTTTCTTCTTGAGAGCGTTGATGCCCTCCATGTCGCCCTGGAACATCTTTGAATACAGTTCGACCCTGATGTGGAGTCGGTCGAGGTTCTCCTTCCGGTCGAGCACGATCTGGTAGTTATTGCCCACTTCCGGTATCCGCATCAACACGGACTCGATCTGCGACGGGAACACGTTCACACCGCCGACGATGAGCATGTCGTCGGTGCGACCCTTGATCCGCTCGATGCGGCGGTGGACCCGCCCGCACGGGCAGGTCTCCGGCAAGATACGGGTGAGGTCGCGGGTCCGGTAGCGGATGATCGGCATGGCCTCACGGTTGATGTGGGTGAGGACCAGCTCACCCTCCTCGCCATCCGGGAGCCGCTCGCCGGTATCCGGGTTGATGATCTCCATGATGTAGAAGTCCTCCCACAGGTGCATGCCGGTCCGGTGCTCGCACTCGAACGCGACGCCGGGTCCGTTCATCTCCGAGAGGCCGTAGGAGTTGTACGCGTCAAGCCCCCACTGGTCCTGGATCTTGTTACGCGTCTCTTCGGAATACGGCTCGGCGCCGAGATAGGCCTTCTTCACGCCGATATCCGGCGGCCGAATACCCTGCTCCGCCACTACGTCGGCAAGGTGGAGCGCGTAGCTCGGCGTGATATGTATGACCGTGGTGTGAAAGTCCTGCATCAGCTGGATCTGCTTGAGGCTGTTGCCCGAGGACGACGGTATGACCATGCAGCCCAGGCGCTCGGCGCCGTAATGGAGCCCCAGTCCGCCGGTGAAGAGGCCGTAGCCCATCATGTTCTGCAGCACGTCGTCGCGCGTGGCGCCGGTCGCCATCATCGACCGCGCGAGCAGGTCGGCCCAGTCGGCGATGTCCTGTGCCGTGTAAAAGATGACCGTGGACTTGCCGGTGGTCCCGGAGGAGGCATGCAGGCGCACGATCTCGCTCCGCGGCACGCACACCATGCCGTCGGGATAACTGAGCCGGAGGTCCGCCTTGCTGGTGAAGGGGAGGTCTTTCAGGTGCTCGAGGGACCTGATCTTCTCGACGGAGACCCCTTTCTCGCCGAACATTTTTTTATAAAACGGCGTCGAAGCGGCGTCCCCCAGGGCCTTTGACAGCTTTTTGAATTGGAGACCTTCCAGGGCCTTCCGGTCCAGTGTTTCAATATCCTTGTTCCAGAACATGACGCACCTCGGTTTGTATCGTGGCGAGAATTCATTTCATTTGCCGCGAAAGATTCTGTCAATGAAATATTATTCAGGGTGTACCGGACATTCCGCGAACGAAGCCAGCATAAAATGTCAGAGAAGGCCCTTTTCCGACATCACCTCTTTCAGGAGATCGATGCGGTCAGTAACGATGCCGTCCGCGCCCCATTCGATCAGGCGGCGCATGTTTTCAGGCCGGTTGATGGTCCATGCCAGCACCGGCAGGCCGCGCCGGTGTGCGCTTCGTATAAATCGCCGCGAGATGACGCGCATCCCGCCGGCCGATCCGCTGGCCGGAAATTCGTAGCTCCTCCCCCCGGCAAACTCCGGCACGAGCATGGCTGCCCCCAGGATCCGCGGCGAAACAGGCATGCGCAGTTTCTGCGAGGCCAGGAAGCGCAGGATCTCGCGCTTCGAGCAGCTGGTGACAGCGCCCGGGTATTTCTTCCTTACATGCCCGAGGACCCGCTCGTGGAACGACCCTACTATTATCCTGGAGAGCGCACCCTTCTCCATCATGACGGCCAGCGCCCTGTCGGTTGCCAGCCTGTTATCGTCCTTGATATCGACCGAGAACCGTGCGTCAGGAAAAGCCTCCAGCGCTTCCGCAAGTGTGGGAACGCGGAAGCCCCGGCCGCGGTACGGGAAGGTCATGCCGCCGTCGAAGGTTATGCCGAACCCGGCATCGAGCCCGGCAATCTCGTCAAGGCTCCAGTCCATTATGGGACCCCTACCTTCGGTTTTATTCTCAAGGAGTCCGTCATGACTTATAACAATCCCTCCATCCCCGGTCATGCGGACGTCGGTTTCCAGCAGGCAGCCGGGCAGGATCTCGAGCGCCCTGGCGAAGGCCGGGAGCGTGTTTTCGGGAAACTCGCGGGACGCGCCCCGGTGCGCCGCCGGCGTGAATCCCCTGAAAAATGAGATGGGGCCGGGCATGGCTTACAGCATCGTTTCGAGGATTTCCGCGGCAATCTTCACGTACCCGGCGCAGCCAGCGAACACACCGCGCTTCCGCGCTTCGGCAAGGCCCTCTTCCGTCGTAATGTCAAAGCCGAGCAGATCGCGGCATGTGATCGCGTTGTTCCGCAACTTGAACTGCCGCACAAAATCCTGCACCATGTCGTTGAGCCGGTCCCGCGCATCGCGGTTTTCGCTCCCCGCACCGTGCTTCAGGCCCAGCACCATTATCGCGCCGGATGCGGCACCGCAAATCTCCTGTAGATGGCCTATCCCGCCCCCGAACGGCGACGCGATCCTTTTGCACAGTTCCTCCGCGAGCCCGTGTGACGGGCCGTATGTCATGAGCATTGACTGTGAGCAATTAAGTCCTTTATTAAAATATTCGACAGCTTTTTCCGATTTTTTCATGATAGCGCCTCCCCTGCCCGGGTTATTCCGGCGGTGCCTGCCGATTTGCCTGCTCCGCCGCCCGCACTTTCATCCATTTCCTTAATTAAGTCAAGCCATATACATCCGGATACCGGATGATAAGTCTCTTGACATCATCGGATTGTCTGTTACAATAATGACTTTCCTGCCGGCGAACGGGCGGTTGCGGCCCGGCGTCAATTGTACTGAACAGCAACCGGAGGCACATCATGAAAAAGAACGCATATATCGCAGGCATCCTGTCGGCCGGCCTTATGATTATTACCCTGTACGGGACCGCCCCCGCACTCGAAGTCGACGTGAACGAGATTCGCACGAAACGTGTGGAATTCATCAATTACCGGGCTGACAGGAAAAAGGCCGACCCGAAAAGCGAGGTCGAGGATATCGGAAAACAGCTGGCCCGCGGCGACGATACGGACCGGCCGGTGCGCTTCCACATGAAATACGCGATCATACGCGCCGTCTCAAAGGAAGATCCGGCGAAATTCTCTGCGGATATTTTTTCCATAGACAAGGACGCCAGGGTCGGCCATATCGACATCGTCCGCCGCATCACGACCGCGTACCTTATGAGCAGGTATGGCTACTCGCGCGAGGACGCCCATGCCATCTCACTCTTCCTCTCGTATTACAACGCTGTCCACAGGGGCGACATCGCGTACTTCGGATCGAAATACAAGCCCGTTGTCATGAAGCACCTAAGCGCCCGGAACGCCGGCATCTCGACGAAATACTGGGACTGGCCGGGCGCGACCAGGATGCTCATTCCACTCACTGAAGGCACGGTTGAGCCCGACCTCCTGTCCGATAAAAAGACTATCGAGGAGATCCGCAAGGACGATAAAAATATCCCGGACCGCAAGGAAATGGCGGACCTCCGGGAGCGCAAGCTGGAGAAGGACAAAAAAGAGCTCAGGGACGACACGAAAGAGCTGGAACGGGAAAAGAAGGCAATAGACAGGGAGAAAGAGGAGACCAGGAAAAAGCAGGAGCAGCTTGAAAGTGAGAAAGAGGAAGCGAAGAAAATAGTCGAGCCGGAAAAACGCGAGGAGAAGGAAAAGGAGATAAAGAAGAAGAAAAAGCAGCTCGAGGAAAAAAAGAAAGAAACAGAGAAGAAGGAAGAAAAGTCGAAGGAAAAAGAGAAAATAATCAAGGACAAAGAGAAGAAGATCGAGAAGCGCCAAAAGAGCATCACCGACGAGAAAAAGCAGATCGAAAAGGACGAGCTGAAAAGCGACATCAAGAAGAAGCCGGAAGAGGCGAAGAAAAAGCTGGAAGAAAAGGCAAAGGAGCTGGACAAGCGCGAGGACACGCTCCGGGACAAGGAGCTTGACAAGAACATATACGCAGGCAAGCTCTATTACCTGAAGCTCAAGGAATACCTGCAGGGAGGGCACTACAACAACGACCTCTACATGATCAATGCCTCCACGCGCAAAATCATGTTCAAGTCTCCGGTCGAGAACATCTGCGGCAACAGGTATGACGTGTATTCCGGCGGCATCGTCATCATCACACACCGGGGCAGCCACACGACCGGGCACCGCCTCACCCTCGTGGACAAGGACACGCTGAAAGCCAAGATATACGGGAACGACAGCGTGTTCTGGAGGAGCTTCATCGAGATCAGGGACGGTTACATCTATGCCATCGTTTACGACAACGACCGGTACTACCTGGGCCGCTTCGACGGCGCCCTCAAGCTGATTGCGAAATCAAAGGAGGAGCTGAGTGAGAACACCTTCATCAGCTTCTGGGACAATTATATTTACATCAACCGGCAGGATAAAACAATAATCGTGCTGAATAAAGACGACCTCACCTTTATCGACGAGGTGAGGCCGTGACGGATCCGCGCATGGGTGCTTTACCGCAGCTTGATGATGATTTCCACCCTGCGGTTTTTCTGCCGCCCCTCCTTCGTGTCGTTGACGGTAATCGGCCTGTCCGCTCCGTAGCCGCGGTACGATAGCTTGTCGGTCGCGCTCTTCGATTTCAGGTACCGCGCCACGGTCTCGGCCCGGTCCCGTGAAAGGCGCAGGTTGTAGTCGGCCCCGCCGGTAGCGTCAGTGTGGCCTTCCACGATGATCTCCCGGTCCGGGTACTTGCTCGCGAGTATCCCCGCCAACGCATCGAGCGCGGCCCTGCTCTCTTCCCGGAGGCCGGCGGAATCGAAATCAAAGAGCAAGTCGCCCAGCCGGAATACGAGCCCCCGTTTTTCTGTGTCCACGTCAATCCCCCTGGGCATCTCTTTCTCGAGCGCGCGCTTCTGCTCCTCCTTCTGATCCGGCGTCACCGGCTTGTACATCCGTATCGTCGTGTCGATCAGCATGTGGAATTCGTTGGCCGTTAGCTTCTTCGCGCCTGAAGGGAAAAAGAAGTTAATGCGGTACTTCTCTTTCATGCTCACCGGCTGATTGTTGGTGATGTCCCAGTACAGCGTTCCCTCGTTTTTGCCCAGTATCTTCACCGGGAAGTCGGCCGGATATTTCCCGCCGGCCAGGTCCATGTTTATGAGAAAGTCGAACTGGATTTCGGCGATCTCGGAATCACCCTTTTTTTCAAGTTTCTTCAGCCCGTATAACACTGGAAACGTCAGCTTGAACGGCTTGGAGAAAATATTGAGGACCAGTTCCGCGTCAGCGGACCACGTGTCGCCGGCTTTGACATCGCGGCCTGGAAATGTCGGGACGTTTCGTAGATTCGGCATGTAGTATTGTTTCGGGACCGTAAAACGCCCCAGCAGCCCGATCTCGAACTCGGAGGGATACTGCTCCTCCTGGCGGAACACGTCCTTCTCCCTGTCGCGTCGGTACACGGTGAAGACCCCCTGCACCCTGCTGGCACCGTCCCTGCCCTCGGTGCAGGTCAGGTCGATAATGTTCCGCTCCTCGTAGTTTTTCTCGACCTTTTCATTAACGAGAAATTTAACCTGCGCGGTTCTGGTCATCTCCAGCCGGTCACCGGCGGGAATTGACCAGTTCAGCGTTGCCGCGGCAAGCGGGTACGAACAGAAGACCGCGATGACCGAAATCATTGCGCTTAATACTTTCATGGTAGTGCCGTTTCTGAACATGCGTAGTTACCCCACTCATTTACTATCGGCAGGCTGGTAATTATTGATAAGGATAATTTTTTATTTTTTTACCGGCACGATATATGCCGTACCGATGTCGCCCTTTTTTCCCGGCTCCACCAGTACAAGCCGGTACTCTGTATCGCAGATAATGAAGGTATCGCCCTCGAATACAGTGCTACCGGATGCGCCACGCCCCTGCGGCGCATCCGGCCGCCACACGGCCACCATGATGCTCATGCGCCTCATCCCTGAGGGGTCTTCGGTCTCGAAGAAATTGCCGCTTCCCACCCTGCAGCCGTTCACCGTGGCAACGGTCGTTTCGCCCAGGATCTCTGCGTTGGCTGGTATTTTCATCTTCCGGGCCGCTTCGCAGGAGAGCAGACAGGCAGCTGCGACGGCCAGGAGCATCACACACATGAAGCGCTTATAGTCCGGCATCCTTACACCTCGATACGCGAGTATACTGCGACCGCTCCACGCTGTTCCGTGGCCGTCCCTGTCACACGTACACCAGCCTGACCTGCGGGCCGGCCTCGGCCTCGAGCTTTTTCTCGGCCTCGTACATGTCACCGTCCATGGTATAGAGCATTTTCTTTTCGCTTTTTATGACCAGCTTTTTGCCGATCTGGTCGAACACGTGGGGGTGATAGATCGGCTGTCCTGTCTTTATCTTCCAGAGGTTCTTCACAATGTCCCCGGGCTGGCACCCGGCGGAAAGCACGTGGAAGGTCCCCTCCTTCTCATAGGCGCGGTACATGGGCTTGAATCCGATCCCGATGTCATCGACCGTGGTCGCGATGACCGCGATGAAATCATTGTGCGGGACAAGCTTGCCGTCTACCTCGACGCGGCAGTTCAGCCGGTCGAACAGGGTCCCCACGTCCGCACCGACCGTCACTCCCTTGATCGCTTTCCAGATGGTTTTCATCGCCTTCTTCGGTCCGGTCCCCTCACCCCTGTAATACTCGTTGAGGAAATTCGCGGTCATTCCGACGCCGAAGATGAAACAGTACCGGTCTTCCACCCTGATGGTGTCCCTGACGAAAACTCGGGGCGTCCCGTTCTGCTTCAATATGGCGATCATTCGCTTCATGATTTCTTCGGGCTTGCCTTTCAGGTTGATAGTGCGCGGCTGCGTGTTCATGGTGCCGGCCCTGAGATGCAGGAGCGGAGGAATCGGCTCCTTGCCGTATAAATTGATGAAGCGGGAAAGGATGTGGTGATGGCTCCCGTCCCCGCCGCATACCGCCACGTACGGGATGCGGAGTTTCCTGAACTCCTTGATGACCGGGTCGATTTCTGCGATGCTTTTAGTCACCCTGATATCAGCGTACCCCTCCGATATGCCGGTAAAGAACTGCAGCGGATCGATGTTCATTTTTTTTACGACGCGCGCATGAGGATTAATTATGACGCCTACCTTGTTCATGGACACAACCCCGCATGGATTTTCCGGATTTATAAATCCGGAATCAACGGCACGTACCGCAGGGGTTAATTGCACCATACCCGGCCTCTGCGTGTCAATCCATTTACGTCCGGGGGTACACGTCAGGCAGGCTACTCATTTGCCCCATCGTCTTTCGATTCGTATCTTTTTAGAAGCAGGTAATTCATCGCCCCGATTATGGCCATGAGGAGCAGGAAGAGAGGATATGAAATTTTCCAGTTAGCAGGTCCTGTCATCATGCTCCATTCCGACATACCTCCGATTCCGGCAAGCAGCGTCAGCGGCATAAATATAGTTGTGAGAAGGGTCAGGCGCCGTATGAAGCGGTTGGTGCGGTTTGCCAGAAGGGCCATCCTGTTGTTCATCATGGAAAGGTATATCTCCATGAAGCTCGATATCATCTCCCTGAATATCTCGGCCTCCTCGAAAAATTTTGCCAGGTGGTCGTAGATATCCCGGAACTCATAGATCGATTGTTCGGTGATGAACGGAGAGTCCTTGCGGCATATCTTCACCAGAATCTCACGCTCGTGGGTGATGCTCTTCCTGAGCTTCAGGAGGTTCCGCCGCAGGCCCATCAGGTCTTCCGGGCGGAATGTCTTGATATCATTCAGGATGTTCTCCTCCATGATGTCGAGCTCCTCGCGGATCGCTTCCATGGTGTCGAACTTCTCGTCCACGATATGGTCCAGGATCACGTGAAGGAGATGATCGGGGCCCTTCATGACGTTTTCCCTGTCCAGGCCGGCTATCTGCTCGAGGCGGTCGAGGAAGCTGCCGTTCCCGTGGATGTTATGGCTCACCATGACCAGGAAATTTTTTCCCATAAACAGGTCCACCTCGTCCACGTACAGCTCCCCTGCCTCGTAGTGGAACTTGTTGAACAACACGAAGGTATTGGTAAGATAATCCTCGATCTTGGGAATCTGCTCGTCATCCAGGCAATCTTCAATCGCAAGGGGATGCAGGCCCAGCGGCTCAATAAGGGGGGTGATATCCTCCCGGGCAGGATCGATAAAATTGAGCCATATATAGCCGCCGCTTTTCAACACAGCCATGGCAGCGGGAAGGTCCGGGAGCACGACAGGGTTGCCGTCCGAGGGGACATGAAAAAAACGCTGCACCTGACAGTTCTGACTCATCCGGCTTTCCCCGGTCAATCAATCTACCGCCGCGCCGGCATTTTCTCTGCGGCGCTTATATGCAGGAGAAAAGCATAGGGCCGGCTTAAAATCAAGTGATTTTTACCGTTGCGGGCGCGGCATGCCGCCGAAAAATATTTTTGACATCCTGACCTGCCCATCGCACTCTCTGTCCATGGCATATCTGTTCGAACAGATTGAGACTCACCGCACCATTACCTGCGAAGATGGAGAGTGGCACGGGCACCTGGCAGCGGCGCGCGGCAACGGGTGGGACGAGGAAGGCACGCGGTATGATTTTCCCTATCAGGTGGACGAGGAATATGACTCCATGACCGACTACCTGTACAACCTCTGGATGATCCTGCACCTGTCGAGGGACCTATTCGCCTGGGACGGAAATTATACGGAAAAGAAAAACCAGGTCGTATCCGACAGCGACGCATATTACCTGGCGCAGGCCCTGGCAGGCGCCTGGCAGTCGGAGGACAGGAGTCTTCTGGAATTCATGGAGGCCGGCTCGTTCAGGATATGCGCCGGCTGAGCGTCCGCTCGCCGAGGTCAGGTCAGGGCGCTACCGGTTGTCGACAACCGTCTTCGCCCTGCCACCCGGCGCAGCGGTAAGCGAATCCTGCTCCACCAGCGTCACCGAGGTCTTTGCTCCCAGCTCGCGCTCGATGCTGCCGGCTATGCCATTTTTCAGGGCGAGGACCTTCTTGATCTCGTCGTTGAACATATTTTCCATGACCTCGACCCTCACCTCCATCACGTCCTCTCCGTCCAGGTTATCTATCACGATCTGGAAGTGCGGCTCCGCGCCCGTGGCCTTCTTTAAAATGTCATTGATCTGGGCGGGGACCATGTTGAACCCGTTTACCACGAACATGTCGTCCGTCCGCGCGGACACCCGCTCCATGCGGAGCGTAGTGCGGCCGCAGGGACAGGCCCCTTCCATGATAGAGGATATGTCTCCGGTTCGGTAGCGTATCAGTGGGAAGCCCTCCCTCGTGATGGTGGTGATGACCAGCTCGCCCTTTGCCCCGACCGGCAGCGGCTCGTCGCTGGCCGGGTCGACGATTTCGACGATATAGTGGTCCTCGTTGATATGGAGGCCGTTCTTTTCGCCGCACTCCCCCGACACACCCGGGCCCATCATCTCGTTGACGCCGTAGATATTGAACGCCGAGAGTCGGAGCGTCTCCTCGATCCTGCTCCTGGTGGCGTCGCCCCACGGCTCCGCGCCGAAGAGGCCCACCCTTAAATTGAGCTCTTCCGGGTGGACGCTCATCTCTTTCAGGTTGCCGGCCACGCGCAGGGCATAGCCCGGGGTGGAGAGAAGGACCGTGGTCTTGTAGTCCTTCATCACGAGGATATCCCTCTGCACGTCGCCCGACTGTGACGAGGGTATGACAGAGGCGCCCAGCTTTTCCGCGCCGTAGTGGAGCCCCAACCCGCCGGTGAACATGTTGTAATCAAATGCAATCTGCACGAAATCGTTCTCCGTCACGCCGGCCGCCGCCAGTACGCGGGCCACCTGCTCGGACCAGTTCAGGATGTCGTTCCGGGTATAGCCGATCGCGATGGGCCTCCCCGTCCTGCCGGCCGTGGAATGGATGCGGACGATGTCGCGAAGCGGTACGGCGAACATGTTGTACGGGTAGCTCTTCCGCAGATCTTCCTTGGTGGTGAAGGGGAGCCGCCTGATGTCGGCTATACTTTTAATTTTTTCGATATCAATTTTGTTTTCATCGAACGCGTTTTTGTAGAACGCAACGTTACGGTAGACGCGGTTCAGGGTGCTCTGCAGGCGCTCTATCTGCAGCTGCATCAGGCCCTCGCGCGGCATGCTTTCGTTCTTGCTGTTGTAAATCATAGCCCCCCCCTTTTGTTCCCTCCTGGTTTTGCGCTCATCATGAGAGGCGACGTTGAGCATCGTCGCTTTCTATTCACTGATGCTCTTGTAGTCCTTGCCCAGGTACGCCCGCTGGACGTCGTTGTTGTTCAGCAGCTCCCCGGCCGTGCCTTCCAGCACGATCTGGCCCGTTTCGATCACGTACCCCCGGTCTGCGATGCGGAGCGCTGCGCGGGCGTTCTGCTCGACCAGGAGGATCGTATTGCCTGCCTCACGGAGCTTCCGTATCTCCTCGAATATGCCTTTTACGATGATGGGTGCCAGTCCCATGGATGGCTCGTCGAGCATGATCAGCCGCGGCTGCGCCATCAGGGCCCGTCCGATCGCCAGCATCTGCTGCTCTCCCCCCGACAGCGTGCCCCCGAGCTGCGTCGCCCGCTCGCGGAGGCGCGGGAACATGACAAAGATCCCCTCCAGGTCGGCAGCCACCTCCCGCCCGTGGCCGCGCCGGAGCTGCGTGTACGCGCCCAGCATCAGGTTCTCCCGCACGGACATGGTGTCGAAAATCAGCCGTCCCTCCGGGACCAGGGAGCAGCCGGCCGCGACGATCTGTTCCGGCGAAGCGGCGCTGATCTCACTCCCGTTAAAGACGATCTCCCCGTCGCGGGCGCGGACCAGGCCGGCCACGGAGCTGAGGAGCGTGCTCTTGCCGGAGCCGTTGCCGCCTATGATGGTCACGATTTCACCCGGGCTCACATGCAGGGACACTCCCTTGAGGACCCGGAGGCTGCCGTACCCGGCGTTGAGGTTCCGTATCCTAAGCATCTTCCTCTCCCAGGTACACCCGTATCACCTCGGGGTTCCTCTGGATGTCCGAGGGCACCCCTTCGGCTATCTTCTTCCCGGAGGATAGTACCGTGATCTCGTCCGAGATATTCATGACCAGCGACATGTCATGCTCGATCACGAGGACCGTGACGCCCCGCTCCCGTATCGTCGTTATCATGTCGGCTATATGCGCCGTCTCGTACATGTTGAGCCCCGCCGCCGGCTCGTCAAGGAGAAGGAGTACCGGTTCTGTCGCCAGGGCACGCGCGAACTCCACTATCCGCTGCTTGCCGAAAGGAAGGCTTGTCGCCTCCTGACCGGCAAGGCCGTCGATCCCAAGCAGCTTCAGGATGTCCATCGACGTATCCCGTATCTCCACCTCCTCCCGCCTCGCCCCGGGCGACCGCAGCATGGCCTGCATAAACCCGGCCCGGCTCCGGATGTGCCGCCCGATCATGACATTTTCCAGCACGCTCATGTGAGAGAAAAGCTTGATGTTCTGAAAAGTACGCGAGATCCCCTGGCGTGCGATCCGGTAGGGCGCCTGCCCCTGGATGGGAGCACCGTCGATGACGACCTCGCCGGAATCGGGGAGGAGCGCGCCCGATATCAGGTTAAAAAGCGTGGTCTTCCCGGCGCCGTTGGGGCCGATGACCGCCTTGATCATATTCTTCTCCACGGAGAAGGTGACATCATCCACCGCGCGCAGGCCGCCGAACGAGCGGCTCAATCCCTGTATGGTAAGGAAACTCATTCTTCGTTTTTCGCCCCGAACATGGTTTTAATCCGCGCCGGCAGCCCGGCAAGGCCGCGGAGCGCTTCCATTCTCAGGAGGCCCTCCGGCGCGAACATCATGATGCCGATGAGTATGCCGCCAAAGACGAATTCGTCGTAGCTCCCGAAATATCCGCGCAGCGAGAGGTAATTCAGCACGACCCCCATGACAAGGGCTCCCCAGAGGTTCGCCATGCCGCCGACCGCCACGATGGCGACGTAGCTCACGGACTTCATGGTTTCCGCTTCCGAAGGCCCGATGCCGCCGTTGAAATGCGTGAGGAACACACCGGCCACGCAGGCGAACACCGCGCTCAGGACGAACACGAGGAGCTTGTAGCGCGAGGTGTCCACACCCATGGCATTGGCGGCCTCCTCGCTCCCGTGGATCGACCGCAGGGCGCGTCCCACGCGGGAATCGACCAGGTTCATTAAAAGAACGACACCGGCCACGACCAGAACAGCGGCGATGTAGAAGTTCTCGACCCGCCGCGCCGGATCGCCGCACACGGCCAGGCCGCCGGGCATCGGGAAGGGAGGCAGGTCGGATATGCCGTCCGCCTCGCCGAACAGGCTCGCGCCCAGGACGATCCGGTACACGATGATCCCGAACCCAAGGGTCGCCATGGCCAGGTAATGGCCTTTCAATTTCAGGATGGGTATACCGATGAGAAAAGCGACGATGACGGTAATCACGATCGCGGCGACAAGCGCGGCCCAGGGCGACAGGACGAGCGTTCCGGCCCCGTACGCGTCTTTTGACGCTGCGGCGAAGCCCGCGGCGGACGCCGCCTTCACGACCGGGTTTCCCGCCGCCCCGGAAAGGTCCAGTGTCGTCAGCACAGCCGAGGTGTAGCCGCCAATGGCAAAAAACGCGGCATGCCCCAGGGATATCTGCCCGGTGAACCCCATGAGCACCGTGAGGCCCAGAATCACAAGGGAATAGTACGCGGCCATGGTCAGCTGGGTCAGGTAATACTCCCGCCCGGTGAGGGAGCTCACTGCCTGGAACAGGACGATGCAGGCGACGAGCGCTGCGACCGGAATGTATTTTTTCGCGATCATCAGAATTCCTTCAAGCCGGCCGCTTCCTTTTTCCCGAACAGGCCGCTCGGCCGCACGAACAGGATGAGGAGCAGCACCGCGATGGCGATGGCGTCCTTGTAGGCAAGCGGCATCACGCTGATGCTGAAGGCCTCAAGCAGGCCGATGACAAGGCCGCCGATAACCGCGCCGGTGCTGTTTCCGAGCCCGCCCAGGATCGCCACGGTGAAGCCCTTGATGGCCAGGGATGTGCCGCAGTCGTATTGCGTCTGGGTTATGGGCGATACCACGCATCCCGCCAGCGCGCCGATTGCGGCGGAGAGCATGAACGATATGGTGACCATGTTGCGCGTGTTGATGCCGCAGAGCCTCGCCGCAGTCATGTTTGAGGCGCAGGCACGCATTGAGCGGCCGGTGACCGTAAATCGGAAGAAGGCCCCCAGGAGCGCCACGATAACGCCGCTCACGCCCAGGACCCACAGGACCTGCGGCGAGATATAGGCGCCGAGAATGTCGATCGATGAAACTTCGCTGCCGGTAAAATAGGGGAGCGACCGGACCTTTTCGTCCCACACGTGCAGGGCGATATCGCGGATCAGGATGGAGAGGCCGATGGTGATGATGACCATGTTGAGGACCGTTGGTTTTTTCAGCCGCCGTATAAACAAAAAGTCTATGAGTGCTCCAACGAACGATGTGATGGCGACTGCAGCCAATATCGCCAGCGGAAGCGGCATGAAGGCGCTCAGGGAGATCGCGGTCATACCGCCCAGCATGAGGAACTCCCCCTGGGCAAAATTGATGATACCGGTCGTGTTGTATATAATATTGAAGCCGATCGCAACGATAGCGTAAATGCTCCCGTTGGTGATGCCGGAAAAAATATATTGTAGAATCTGATCAAAAGGCATGGCGTACCGATTAAATGAACGGGGCCGGCGGCAACGCCGGCCCCGTGGTCTCGTGTCAGTTATTTGTCTTCGTATTTTACGAATTTGCCGCCCTTGACGGTCTGCAGTTCAAAACCGTTCATGTCAAGGCCGGTATGGTCAACAGGTGAATAGTTAAAGACGCCACCGGTCCCGGAGAAGCCCTTGAGGTTTTCGAGTGCGTCGCGCGTTTTCTCTTTGTCCAATCCGCCCCTTTTCATAGCCTCCACGAGGATCATCAGTGCGTCATAGGCATGGCCGCCGAACGTGCTTGCATCTTCACCGTATTTGCTTTCATAATCCTTTTTATATTTTGCAAGGACCGCTTTCTGGGGATGGCTGTCCTCAAGCTCGTCAACGATCAGCAGGCGTCCGCACGGGAAGATGATTCCCTCGGCCGCTTCGCCGGCTTCCTTGACATACTTGATATTGCCGAACCCGTGGCTCTGGAACAGCGGCACGTTCATGTTGAGCTGTTTCATGTTCTTCGCGATGATCGACTGCGCCGGAACGATCGACCAGTTGACGACCGCCTGCACGTTCTTCGCCTTGATCTTGGTAAGCACACCCGTGAGGTCAGTGGCCTTCTTGTCATAGACCTCGCTGATCAGGATCTGCACGCCGGCCTTGGGGGCCAGCTTTTCAAGCTGCTTTTTACCCTCTGCACCGAACCCGTCATTGCTGGATACAACGCCGATCTTGGTAATCCCCTTCTTTTTCATGAGATTGAGGATCATCTGCGCCGCATCGCTGTCCTTCTGCGGGGTCTTGAACACATATTTCGCGATGGGGTTGACGATTGACTCGGCCGCGGCGCACGATACCAGGATGACTTTCGCATCATTGCAGATGGATTTAATCTTCATCGATTCGCCGCTGGTGGACGGTCCGATGATGGCGAACACCTTGTTTTCATCAATAAGCTGTTTTGCGAAAGATATGGCATTTTCCGGTTTGCCCGAGGAATCCTTGATGATAATCTCGATGTCCTTGCCGTTAATGCCGCCGGCGGCATTGATTTCATCCTGGAGCATCTGGACCGTCTTGGCCTCGGGCGCGCCCAGGAACGACGCTCCGCCTGTTACCGCGAATATTGCGCCGATCTTTACGGTTTCTTTATTCTGTTTTTTACAGGAAACTGCGATGGCCATGACAGCCACGCATACGATGAGAGTGAATAATTTTTTTAACGACATAACGCCTCCCCTGAAAGATTAAATATGGTTACTGCTGTGTGTTTTATATTCTAAAAAATAGTGTTAATCAATATTACCTGCCCGGATACGTCAAGCATTTAGCACGGGGTGCCGGCTTAAATTATAAAAAGTTATTGTATCAAAGGCGATGATGATTCATACTTATGAATATTGTACCGGGAGAGCATTATGAGACTGATTGAACTACTTACGGGAAAACCAACGGGCCGGGCAGGGAATGATCGCCGAAACAAGCCGGGGTCCAAGTTCGATAACTTTGATTTCACGCCCGATCGATTCGAGTGCAGCCTGAGCTCCCTGTCGCATTCACGTGTATGTGAAGACCTGTTTCTCGACCGTTACACGAATGACGAGCTCATAGCCCTGCTGAGCCGTATCGGCATAACGGGCCTGTGCGTCGCACGGGGCTACCGGGACCCGATCCTTACCATCGGGAAAGACGACAACCGCATTCATCGCTTCAGGCTCTATGACGGGAAAGAATCACCCGGCCGTCTCCTCATGGAACTCAGGCTCTCCGAGCTGGTATACACGCCGGATCCCGGGATGACCGGCGGCGTGATCGGTACGCGGCGGTATAACGCGATGGCCGTCGAATGGCTTTCACTGCAAAGCCCCCTGGATCGCTTCACCGCGGACCGCCCGCGGCTTCCGGGGCAGGAGCACCCGGGTCTGGGCGGCGTCGAACAGATTACGCGACTTCTCGAAACTCTGGCCGGAGGACTGTCCGTTTCGGCGGTGCTGGACGTACCCTCGCATTTTCATGCTGCGGTCATGTATTCTCGCCGGTTCCGCTTTACCGACCCAGTGCGCGAGGGCATGATGCTGGGGGTCCTTCGCGACCTGGGGGACCATTCACTTGCCGACCTGAGCTGGGCCTTCGTGACCGGCGACATCCGCGACGCGCATACGGGCGAGCCGGTCCCATACGTGCCTTCCGAGCAGGTCCTTCCGCTTGACGCAGACCTGTCGCGCTACTTCAACTCGCGACATTACCGGCAGGCCTCCAAGCAGGCGATGAATGCGCGTCACTACGCTATTGATATCGGGAGCATGAAGAAGAAGAGAAAAGCGGCGGGGAACTGACTGAAGGCGGAGTTGACCAACCCCGCCTTCACCCAGGCGAATTGCTGCAGGGGCCTACTTCAGATAAATGACCAGGTCGAACGGCTCCTCTTTCTCGCCGAACATGGCAAAAAGCGGCAGGTCAATCACGTACACGTCTATGATTTTCTGGATCTCCAGCTTTTTTTCTTCTTTTCCCTTCCTGATTGTGACTTTCTCGGGATTGAATTTCTTCCCCAGGTATATCTGGTACCGCACCGATGACAGGAAGAGCTGGGTGATCTGCTTGCCCATTGCGTTCATCTGGTCATTCGGATCCTGCTGTTCCGGGGGGGCGCTCCCGTCGTCCGCCACCTTCTTGTCGGCGCCGCCCGAATCGGTCTTTTTCTTGCCATCCTTCTTCTGCTCGTCCGGCTTTTTCATCGGCTCGAAATGAAAGATGATCTGCTTTTTATCCGGCAAATATGACGGGATGATGGGGAAATCTTCCTTTTGAATCTTCTTGAACGGAAATTTTTCATAGTTCGGCACCTGGAAGGAAATTTCCATGCCCGAATCGTACTCGTTCTCTATCTTTGTAAAATTCAGGTTTTTCACCAGCCCTTTCAGCGCATCGGGCAGCTCTTTCTTCTGCTTTTCCATCATGTCACCGAGGCTCTGATCCTTCTTCTCCTCACCCTGCTGTCCCTGCTGGGCCTGATCCAGCGCCTTGGAGAAGCGGAATACCCACCGGACATCCATGTTGCCGTCGTCCTTCCAGTCAAGGATATGGCTGATCTGGAAGCACTGGGTGAGCAGCATGACCGGCAGGAGGACCAGGGCAAACCTGCTTTTTTTCACGATACTTGAGAATACCTTCATATGATTTCTCCTCGGATAATTTAACGCACCGCATGAGCGCCGACGACCGCCTTCGGGCCGCTTTGCATGCGCAGGGATGCGACAGCGCCCGTCATCGCCTCGTGCGACATTACAATACCGGTTCCGGATTAAAATGCAATATAAAAATATTTTATTTTTTATACTTATATCACTCGGAATTTTTCTGAAAGGACATCATTTCATCCTGTGAAAAACATTTGCAATTAATCAGCGGTTAAGCTATTATATGATTGATAGTAGATTGTGCCGTACGTTTTCAACGGCCTGTTCAGAAGTTCATCAATGGCGGCCGTGATGATCAAATTGCTCCCGGTGTCACTATCAACCTGAAGGACGCATCAGTGGCCACAAAAAAAACAGGACATGGCAAGTCGACCGGGCACTCCCGCGAAAAAAAGGGACGTGCGCGTACATCATCAAACCAGCTAAAAAAATACCGCACCCTGATAGAAATACTGCCCGTGCCGGCAATGATCATCGACAGGGAAGGCGTAATCCAAATTGCGAATATCCATACTGCAGCCCTCCACGGATACGATACCCCGGAGGAACTGGCAGGCATCAAGGGTCTTGATCTGCTGGCGGAGGACGAACGGGCCGGATCATTGGAATCGAGTGCGCAAATCCTGCGATCCAGGTACCATCGCTCAGAGCACACCCTTCTCCGCAAGGACGGTACCGAGTTCCTTGCGGAGGTCGGTCTCTCCCCGATGCGCGACCGGAAGGGCGATATCACCTGCTATCTTGCGATTACACATGATATTTCGGAGCGAATGAAAATGGACGTCGCACTCCGTGAAAGCGAGGAGCGCAACCGTATCATCTCCGAAATATCTACCGACTACGTGTTCAAGTTGGCGGTAACCGAAGACGGACGCCTCCGCCTGACCTACATGTCGGAAAACCTCCAGGGTATAACCGGCCGGACGCCGGACGAAGTGGCGTCCTCGGATCAATGGGTCGGCATAATACACCAGGATGATGAAGCGGCATTTTTGGCTTTCCAGAAAAGCCTTGTGATAGACGGCGAGCCGGGCGAGTTCGAATGCCGCACTTTCGTAAAAAACGGCACCATGAGATGGATACATATCTTCGCACGGCCGCTCCGGAACCGGAACGGGGGAGCAGTGACCTCCATTGTCGGCGCGATCAAGGACGTAACGGACCGCAAGATAGCGGAGGCGAAGCTCGCCGAAAGTGAAGAGCTTCACAGATCGATCATCGAATCCTCGCCGCAGGGAATGCATTTTTACAGGCTGGAGCCGGACGGCCGCCTTGTGTTCACCGGCGCCAATCCGGCGGCGGACACAATCCTGGGAGTCAATAACTCCCGGTTTATCGGCAAGACCATCGAGGAGGCATTCCCCCCGCTCGCGCAGACCGAAATCCCTGATCGTTACCGCATGGTATGTGAAACACAAACCCTCTGGCATTCAGAGGATGTCAATTACAAGGATGAGCATATCACCGGCGCGTTTTTTGTCCAGGCCTTCCCGATCGGACGGGACCGCATGGTTGCAGCGTTCTATGATATTACCGACCGCAAGATAGCGGAGGCGAACCTCATTGAAACCCAGAGCCGGCTCGAGTACATCCTCGGCGTCACCAGGACCGGGATCGATATAATCGATGCCGGGTTCAACCTCCGGTACGTTGATCCTGAATGGCAGAAACAATACGGCTGCCCGGAAGGAAAGAAGTGCTATGAATATTTCATGGGACGCGATTCCGTCTGTCCCGCCTGCGGTATTCCAAACGCACTCGAGTCGAAGAAGGTGACCGTGACAGAAGAGGTCCTGCCCCGGGAGGACAACCGGATAATAGAAGTCCACACGATCCCCTTCCAGGCCTTCGACGGACAATGGATGGTGGTCGAATTCAACCTGGATATTACCGAGCGGAAAAAGACGGAAGAACGCATCCGGGCATCCCTGACGGAGAAGGAAACGCTCTTGAAAGAAATACATCACCGGGTGAAAAACAACTTGCAGATCATCACCAGCCTGCTGAGCCTGTAGTCACGCTACTTCATCGACACGGAGCTCGCACGGCAGTTCATGGAGGCCCAGAACCGCATCAGGTCGATGTCACTCGTGCATGAAACGCTTTACCAATCGAAGGACTTCGGGCACATCAATCTCCGCTCTTACATCATGCAGCTTGCGCACGAAATAATGAGCAGCTATGCCGCCATGACCGGGCAGGTCAACCTCAACCTTGAGATCGATGACACGGTCATCAGCATTGACCATGCGGTACCCTGCGGTCTCATCATTAACGAGCTGATTACCAATTCCATAAAGCACGCGTTCCCTTCCTCGTGGGCCGGTTCGCCCGAGATTACGGTCACATTTCACATGGTGGATGAGAACACCGCTGAACTGATTATCGGCGACAACGGCATCGGGATACCGGAAGCCACCGTACCGGGCAAGACCGACACCCTCGGGCTGTCCCTGGTCCCGCTGCTCGCCGAGCAATTAAGAGGTAAGGCTACGTTCGACCGCTCGGCCGGCACGCGGTTCACGATACGGTTCAAACCGTAACCGGTCCCGTGCGAATCGATCCCGATCTTCGTGTCGTCGGATCCGGCACCGCACAATCCCCCGATAACAATGAATCATAATTCCTTTGAATGGGCAATTGCATATGCGTCAATTTCAAATTACAGCTGGGATGCATTTATAATTATTACAGCCGCCCGAAACAGAAAAATCTTTACATAAACCTACTCATTTGTATTATCTTACCGGGAGCAAAACTCCATGGAGATGTTCATGCCGAAACAACAATGGAAACCCACGACCATACTCAACCCCGTGCCGGTTGTGATGGTATCCTGCGCGGACAGGGAGGGCGCGCCCAATATTATAACCATTGCCTGGACCGGCACCGTGAACTCGGAGCCGCCCATGCTCTCTATCGCGGTGCGACCCGAGCGTTATTCCCACGGCATCATTTCCAGGCAGAAGCAATTCGTGGTCAACCTGGTGACGCGCCGCCTGGCCCGCGCGGCGGACTTCTGCGGCGTGAAATCCGGCCGTGACACGGACAAGTTCGCCGCCACGGGCCTGACGCCCGCCGCGGCCTCGTCGGTAGAAGCCCCGCTGATCACGGAAAGTCCCGTCAATATAGAATGCAGGGTCCGGAAAATCATTCCTCTGGGCTCCCATGACCTGTTTCTTGCGGAAATCACGGCGGTGAACGTGGACGAAGCGCTCATTGATCCGAAGGGCCGTCTCCGCCTGGACCGAGCCGGCCTCGTCTGCTACAACCACGGCGAATACTTCGCCTTGCTGGGCCGCGCGCTCGGCTATTTCGGGTACAGCGTCAGGAAAAAGAAAAAGCTGAAGAGGAACATGAAGAAGGAGCGAAGCAGATAACAGTGACGCTCTGGTTCACCGTACCATCATTGTAATGATGCACACATCATCGTCGAAGTCTTCCCGGTTCTGGAAACTCTTCACTGCAGAGATTATCTCGCCGATCAACGTGCCGCCCCCAGCCGAGCGGTTTTTACCGATCACGTCCTTGAGACGCTCCTCGCCGAACACTGCACCCGAGTCGTCACGCGCCTCGATGATGCCGTCAGTATATAGTACCAGACGGTCCCCGGACGCGAGTCTTACCTCGCGCTCCTCAAATGACATGGAGACAAAACGGCCGAGGAATCCGCCCCTGCTCTCAAGCTCGACAACCGAACCGTCCCTGATCAGGATAGGGTAACAGTGCCCGCCACGGGCGTAGGTGAACGAGCGATCTGAAGGTCGATAGAGGCCGCATAAGGCGGTAAAAAAATGGTCCCCGATCTTTCCCGCCAGGTTCTCGTTCAGGTAGTGCAGCAACCACGCCGGTGAGAGTATGGTGTCCCGGGCGGGATTGAGGAGGGCTTTGACCATGCTCGACACCAGTGCGGCTGAAACGCCGTGTCCCGACACATCGCACATGAAAAGACCGACGGCATCGTCGTCCCTGAACTTGATAAAATCGTACAGATCGCCGCCAATGCTGATCATGGGAATGTATTCGACCGCTATTTCGATATCGTTATTTTCCGGCATCTTCTGCGGGAGGAGGTTCCGCTGGACCGACTTGGAGAGGGCAAGCTCTTTGCTGAAGGTGACGTTCTGGCGCTCAATGATCTTTCGCGACGTGAAGTCCCTGAAGCGAATCCGGTTCTGGATTTCCGCAAGCAGGCAACAGACAAAAGCGACAACTACCGGATTGGCCATTACCAGGACCCGCTCGAGCGGCATCTCATCGGCAGCGACAATGACTCCGATTGCAGTAGCAAGTGGAATCGCATACACCGGGACCAGGTACCGCATCCCGAACAGGCTGCAGAGATACACGCAGAATATCACGACCACGGTCCCGAGCAGGTAGATTTCGTACATGCGGGTTCCGGAAGTAATAATGATAAGACCGGCCATCATTGTCATAAGGCCGCCCAGGCAGAGATAATACAGCGCTATGACCAGGTTCACGCGCTTCTTGAACGAAGTGATCAGCGCTATCAAGAGCAGGAGCGCACAGACTGCAGGAACAAGTCGAAACAACACTGAAATCATCGGGAGACGGTGAACGCTGTCCTCATAGATGAAATAGGCCACCCCGACGAAAACGACAAAAATTCCAATGACCGTGAACCGGAGATGTTTCGCAAGAACGGTTTCACGGTATTCCTTTTCAAGCCGCTGGTCCGCTGTTATGCTGATTTTTATTTCTCTGGCCACCCTTCGTCTCCGTGTAGAGTATGCCTCTCGCACGTAATAGATCCGGGAAAACTTACGTATTATTTCAATACGGGTAAAAAATGAAAAACGCGAGCGAAAAGACGAACAGGATCCACATTCCCGCATTGACCTCCCTGATCTTCCCAGCAAAGAGCTTCATGAGCGGGTACGAGACGAACCCCGCCGTCATGCCGATACCCAGGTTATAGGTAAAGCACATGAGCGTGATGGTAATGAAGGCCGGGATGAGCTCGGAGAGCTCATCAAAGTTGATATTAACGACCGGCGCGATCATGAGCATGCCCACGATTATGAGGGCCGGTCCGTATGCGAATGACGGTATGACTGAAAACAGGGGCGCAAAAAAGAGCGCGGACAGCATCAGGAGCGCGGTAACCACGGAAGCAAAGCCTGATTTCGCGCCCTCTTCAATGCCGGCTGCCGATTCGATGTAAGCGCCGGTGGTCGTTGTCCCCAGGAGCGCGGCCGCCGTCATGGCGAGCGCGTCGCAGAGCATCGGCTTCTCTATCTCGGGAAGCTCTCCCTTTTCGTCGAGAAGCCCCGCCCGGTACGAGAGCCCTATCAGCGTACCCATCGTGTCGACGAAGTCCATGACGAACACGGTGAGCACCACGGAGAAAAAGCCCCAGCTCACCGCGCCCAGAATGTCGAGCTGGAGAAAGATCGGGGCCAGGCTTGGCGGCAGGCTTACGATTGCATCCGGGACCTGGACCAGGGGGAGCCCACCGCTCTTCAATTCGGGCATCGCGAGTTGGAGCGCGATGGCAACGCCGGTAGTGCCCAGGATGCCGATCAGCATCGACCCCCTGATCTTCCTGATCAACAGCAGGGAGATGACCAGCACCGTAACGATCGCCATGATCGGCCCGGGCTGTGAGAGCCTGCCGATATTGACCGGGGCCCCCGGCACGCCCATGGTGACGATACCCGACATGTTCAGGCCGATGAAGGTCAGGAAAAGCCCGATCCCCACTGCAAACGAGATCTTCAGGTTGATCGGGATGAGGTTGGCCAGCCAGGAGCGTATCCGTAACAGCGTCAGGGCCGTGAAGAGGAGGCCGCCAATGAAGATTGCGCCCAGGGCCGTCTGCCAGGAGAAGCCCATCACCTTCACAACGGTAAATGCTACAAACGCGTTCTGCCCCATGTACGGCGCCACCGCGAACGGCCGCTTCGCGTACACGGCCATGAGCAGTGTGCCGAAAAAAGCGGACACGATGGTCGCGACCATGCTGGGGCCGAACGGTATGCCTGCGGCCTCCAGGATCTTAGGATTTACGATAATGATGTATGCCATGGTGATGAAGGTGGTTATGCCGCCGATCGTCTCGTGCTTGAAGTCGGTCCCGAGCTCTTCGAATCTGAAATAGCGCTTTATCATTACAATCATGGTGTGGCTCCTGATAAATCTCTTCCCGTTTTCACATTCCGGATGAATAATGTCAATATTAATTATAACGATTTTGCCGACCGGCGCGCGCGCAACCGGTACACCGAAAAAAAGTTATTGCCATGATGAGCGATCTGCAGTATCATTAAACAATGTTTCATATGAGGCAAAGCAAATGAATGACAGGCCTGTAAACCTGAACGAAATCGTCCAGTTGAGCTCGGAGCTCAATACCGTGCAGGACCTGGACCTGCTCCTGGATAAAATCCTTACCGAGGCGCGCCGCATCCTGAACGCAGACGCGGCATCGATCCAGATCAAGGAAGGCGACGAGCTTGTGTTCAGCCACGTGCAGACCGAATCGTTACAGCGCAAGCTTCCGGCCGGCCAGAAGCTTATCTACACGACCTTCCGGACCAGGATAAGCCACGGCTCGATATCCGGCCACGCAGCGCTCACCGGAGAGATACTGAACATCCCGGACGCTTACAAAATTCCCGCGGACAGGCCCTACCAGTTCGATCGCACGTCCGATACCAGGTCCAATTACCACACCAAGTCAATACTCACCATTCCCCTGATCAACAACAGGAGAGAGGTGCTGGGCATCATGCAGATTTTGAACTCGAAGAACCCGGGTCCGGAAGGCGAATGCTGTGACACCGACGGCGCATTTACCGGGAGCTTCGACGCTTCCGACGAGATGTTCGCCCTCCATTTTGCAAATATCGCGAGCATGATCCTCCAGCGCGCCCAAATGACGCGCGCGCTCATCCTCCGCATGATCAGCATGGCGGAGCTGCGCGACCCGAAGGAGACCGGTCCCCACGTCAATCGCGTTGCCGCCTATTCAGTCGAGATATACGAAAAGTGGGCGCGGGTACGGGGCCTCCGCAAGGAGGAGATCGACCGGAAGAAGGACATCCTCCGCATGGCGGCCATGCTCCATGACGTGGGCAAGGTTGCGGTCTCTGACCTCATCCTGAAAAAGCCGGCGCGGTTCACGCCGGAGGAATTCGAGATCATGAAAACCCATACGTACCAGGGCGCGCGGCTCTTCAAATTCAGGGAGTCGGAATTTGACGAGATGTCCGCGGTAGTCGCCCTTACCCACCACGAGAACTGGGACGGTACCGGTTACCCCGGGCGCATCGATGTCGACACGGGCGAGCCCCTGGAAAAAGACCCGCAGGGCCGGCCGATGCCGCTCAGGGGCGAGGAGATCCCCATATTTGGAAGAATCGTTGCGTTAACGGATGTATTCGACGCGCTGTCATCGAAGCGGGTATACAAGGATGCGTGGGCCCAGGACGACGTGCTCAAGGAAATGCGCGCCATGTCCGGGAAAAAATTCGACCCGGAGCTGGTCGAGATATTTTTCGAGAGTCTCGACGTCATCCGTAACATAGCTGCCCGGTACAAGGAAGAGAGTTAAACGCCACCGCCCCGATTGCGCCTCCTCTCGCAAAATCCTGCCAGTTGAGCGCCTGTCACGGCGCTGCGGCCCCTCGATGTGATGGGCCAGTCCGGTAACGGCGCGGTGACCGGTCGGCATCCGGGTCAGGCGTTCTTTTCCAGCGAAACCGCTATCCACTCCTCGCCGGATTTGTCCTTTTTTATCGTGATGCGGTTGCTGTCGATGAGCTCGGCGAGGACGGTCCTGACGTAATCCCTGCTCCAGTCGAGATGGCGGGTCGCGTCTTCCTGGAACGATTCCATGTTCAGGAGCGACCAGCGCCCTGCAGCATCCCGCTTTCCGCCGATCAGCATCTCCGTGAGGATCTCTGCGTAGAGCCTCCCGAAGCGTTCCTGGTTCGCGTACTTCATTAAAAGCTCATCGGTCTCGCGCAGCCTCTCGGACAGGAGCTGGATGACGCTCACGGAAAACTCATGATTCTTCTTGATTGTTTCATTGAACGATTCCCGGTCCATCTTGATGAGGATACAGTCATCCAGGGCGACGGCACTGGCAGAGCGGGGCTTCCAGTTGATGACGGCCATTTCGCCGATGAACTCACCCTCGCCGAGGATGCGAATCTTCTCGTCGAACGAGCCGAGCCCCTTGCTGATCTGCACCCTCCCCTTGTGAATCATGTACATGACGTCCGAGGTGTCACCCTCGCGGAAAACATAATCCCCCTGCTTGAAATTGACACCGAAATACTTCACCAGTTTGCTCATCGAATCCTCCTCGACATTATTGCGGCGCGCCGGGCACACCGCCTGAAATCCTTTTCACTTCACCTGCCATCACCCCGCCGCCGCTCACACGACAAGCAGGCTCTTCGTCGAAAAGTTCGGCTCCGTCGTGACATTGATCCCGAGTTTCCTGAGACCGGCCTCATCACCGGGAGTCGGCATGTGCGTCATGTGCATCTCGCAGTTTTTCAGATCCTTCAGCTTCGTCATGGCCTCGTGAGAGGTCGGGTTGGTGGCCGCGCTGATGCTCAGCGCGATGAGGGTCTCCTCGAGGTCGAGACTTACCGACCGGGCGCCCAGCACGTCCTTCTTGAAGCTTCTGATCGATTCAATGATCTGGGGCGAGAGGAGGTGTATCCGATCCGGGATCTCCGCGAGCTTCTTGATCGCGTTGAGGATGACGCTGGGAGACGCATGCAACAGGGGCGAATTCTTCCCGGTTACGATGCTCCCGTCCGCCAGCTCGAGCGCGGCGCCACAGAAGATCCCCTCGTTTCCCTTCCCGTTTCCCTCCGCGTCCATGGCGGCACGCCGGGCGGGCTCTACCATTATGCGGTCCTCGGGTTTCAGGCCCAGCTCATCCATCAGGAGCTCGACCCTCTGTACTGTTTCCTTGCTGGCATAACCGATGGCGTACTCGCACGAATAGCGGAAGAAGCGGCGAATGACCTCCTGCATGGCGGCGTCCCTTACCGCCCCATCGTCAACGATACCGAACCCGGCGCAGTTAACGCCCATGTCGGTCGGCGAGCGGTACAGCGGCTTCGATCCGATAATCCGCTCCAGTATCCTTCTCAGGACCGGGAACGTCTCCACGTCCCTGTTATAGTTAACGGCTATCGATCCGTATGCCTCCTGGTGGAACGGGTCTATCAGGTTGAAATCGCCGATATCGGCGGTCGCGGCCTCATAGGCGATGTTCACCGGGTGCTTGAGAGGAATGTTCCATATCGGGAAGGTCTCGAATTTCGCGTATCCGCTGTGTATCCCCCGCTTGTTATCATGGTACACCTGCGAGAGGCAGGTCCCCATTTTCCCGCTTCCGGGACCGGGACCGGTAACCACGACCAGGGGATTCTTCGTTTCGATGTATTCGTTGGCGCCGTATCCCTCGTCACTCACCACCAGGTCCACGTCGGTCGGGTATCCCTTGGTATACCGGTGGGTGCACACCTTGATGTTCCGCCGCTCAAGCTTGTTTTTGAACATGGTCGCGGCCGGCTGGTTTTCGAACCGCGTGATTACGACGGCGAGGATGGTTATCCCCCAGTCATTGAGATCGTCGATCAGCTTCAGTGCGTCTGCGTCATAGGTAATTCCGAAATCGGCCCGCACCTTCTTCCTCTCTATATCTCCTGCGTAGATGCAGAGTATGATGTCCGCTTTGTCGGAAAGCTTCTGGAGGAGCCGCATCTTCACGTTCGGGTCATATCCGGGAAGCACGCGCGCCGCGTGGTAATCGAACATCAGTTTTCCGCCAAATTCCAGGTAGAGCTTGTTATTGAAAAGCTTTACCTTCTCCAGAATAGATGCCTGCTGCTCTTTGAGATACTTGTCATTGTCAAAACCGATTTTTTTCATTCATCAAACCCCTGAGGTACAGGCCGAGATACTTCCCCGGAGCACGCGCCCGGAATTCTGCTTTTTCCATTCGTAGTGCAGGAAAAAACGTTTTCTGTAAGTGCCCGTCTTAGATGTGCCGCATTCATCAACAATCACATACGGCCAGTATGGCAGTGATGCAACATATCAAAATGAAGATGAATAAACTTATTTTTTTTGGTTAAAAAATCAAGACAAAACTAATGAATGTGAAAAATTTGCCTGTCCCATATCGTTATGTCCCTAAACCATCGATTTGCAAAAAAACTAAATTGTATAATATTAATATAATATTCAATGTAATTTAATTGTATTTAATTATAAACGACTTTAATCGTTCTTAATTGGATTTAGTAAGGTTTTCTATTCTGACGAACATCTGATTGGAAATACAGAAACACAAAGCTATCAAGGATGATGGCTGAACATTTCAAGGAGGAAAGATATGATTATAAACCACAACATCGCAGCTATCTTCTCCCACCGCACCTTAAAATTTCATGACTGGAGCCTGACAAAAGACATCGAGAAGCTGTCTTCCGGCATGAGGATCAACAAGGCCGGTGACGACGCTTCGGGTCTTGCCGTATCGGAGAAGATGCGCTCGCAGATTCAGGGTCTCCGGCAGGCGGAGCGAAACACGGAAGATGGCATGTCCATGATCCAGACTACTGAAGGATATCTCCAGGAAGTACATGATATTCTTCAGCGGATCAGGGTCCTGGCAGTGCAGTCTGCCAACGGTATTTATACCGATGAGGACCGCCAGCTGATCCAGGTCGAGGTCTCGGAACTCGTTGACGAGATCGACCGCATGGCGTCCCAGGCGGAGTTCAACAAGATGAAGCTTCTTCTTGGCAACTTCTCCCGGCTCCACCCGACCGCGTCGATGTGGTTCCACATGGGTCCGAACATGCACCAGCGGGAGCGGGTCTTCATAGAGACCATGTCCACCGCGGCCCTCGGCCTCAGGAACCCGACCGTTCTCACGTTCATTTCAATCTCGACACCGGGCAAGGCGAACTCCGTTATCGGCCTTTGCGACGAAGCGCTCCGGGTGATCTCCAAGCAGCGCGCCGACCTCGGTGCCTACTACAACCGCCTCGAGCACGCGGCCAAGGGACTGATGAACGCGTACGAGAACGTGCAGGCCTCCGAATCGCGGATCCGTGACACCGACATGGCCGAGCAAATGTCTTCGTATGTTCGCTACCAGATCCTGACGCAGGCGGCAACATCGATGCTCGCGCAGGCAAACGCGAAATCTCAGACGGTCCTGGAGTTATTGAGATAATACTTGAGCCAGCATTGCAGTATCACACAAACCCGGGCATTGCCGCCCGGGTTTTTTTATCGGGTCTCCTGTAATTAATGCCTGGCCGTCATCAGCATCTGTTTGGCCAGTCTGTATAATCCGGCCAGATAAAGCGACCGTGTCTGCATGATGAAGATCTTCTTTGACATGAATATCGTTGACAGGTATCCGGACACGACCCTGGCTATCATGGTGGCGGCGGCTGCGCCCATGCCACCGTACATGGGAATGAGCGGTATGTTTAGAATTACATTGAGTATGGCTCCGGCAAGCGTCGAGTAGAAGGTGCCCCTTGTGTAATTTTCGATATTGCACCAGCAGGCGCGGGCTACGCCCATTGCATAAAACAGACCTGCCCAGATATGAATGCTGAGAATCGCCCCGGCGGCGACATACTGCTGCCCGAATATAATTGTGATGATCTGCCGATTGAGAAAGAATGTCGGGATCATGGCGCCGTAGGATATCAATGCCATTATTGAGAAAAACTCAAGGAGCCTCCTGTTGAACAGCTCTTCATTTGTCTTTTTGAGCTCAATTAGCTTCGGATAGATCGTTACCGACACCATCACCGGGACGAAATACCAGACCTCCGATATCTTAACCGCTGCGGAATAGATGCCTACCTCCGTATAGCTTACCATCTTGCCAAGCATGACCTGCCCGATGCGCAGGTACAGGATCGCTGACATGGTTGAAAGGAGCAGCGGCCAGCTGTCCCGGAACATCTCACGGGCGATACGGGTGTTCCACTTCCACTTGAAAACCGACTCCCCGGTCGTGTGGTACATTATGACCATGGCGATCTGCGCCAGGAAAACCTCGGCCGTCGCGGCTATGGCAAATGCCATCAACGGTGCCTTCATGAGAATAAGGGCCACGCGGACGCAGCTCAGGATTATGAACACCGAGTTGTTGGCGATGACCGCGTACTTTGACTTGAGCTGGGACTGGAAATAGAGATCGATGATGTCGAAAGAACTGACCAGGTAGGTCAGCGATGCGATAAACACGAGGATCCGGGTCAGGGAATCATCGCGATTGATGATCATGACCAGGATAATACTTACTATGACGACCAGGATGCCGCCGATCTGGCGCATGATAAAGGCGGAGCCGAGGATCTCCAGCTTCTTTTCAGGGTGATTGACGATCTCCCGTATGATGATGTTATTGGTCCCGAGCGAAGCAAGCGCGCTGACCAGTATCGTCAGGCTCATGGCGTAATTGAATAGCCCGTACTGTTCCCTGCCCAGGTAGCGCGCGATCCAGCCGACTATAAAAAGGTTGACGCCGAGGCGCACGACCCGGTCCAGCGTGAGCCATGAAAAATTGGCTATCAGCTTCTTCATCTCCCCGAAGCCGATCACTTTTGCGATAACGTTTTTGATCGTCTGTATCACAGGAATTCCGCCCGAACGAATTAAGGAATGTATATCCAGATTGTCATTCAATTATGTTTCTACAAAAACCTGTCAATTGAAATATGCACTTAACCTTTCGTTTTAAATTTTTCATTGAGCTTCGTGTGCCACCGCCACGCGGTTTCGAGTATTTCATCGATGTCCGCATGCTTCGGCCGCCAGCCGAGAACCCGCGCCGCCCTTGACGCATCGCCGATTAAAACGGCCGGATCCCCGGCGCGTCGAGCAACCTCGCGCACCGGGATCTTTTTGCCCGTAATCCGCGAGGCCGTATCGATAATGGTTCTTACCGAAAAGCCCGCTCCGTTCCCAAGGTTGAACACGCCCGACTCCCCGCCGCCGCGGAGATATTCAAGCGCCGCGACATGGGCCGTCGCCAGGTCGGCAACGTGGATATAGTCCCTTACGCAGGTCCCGTCAGCAGTGTCATAATCGGTCCCGTATATTTCCACGCCGCTCCTTATCCCGAGGGCAGCGTCCAGCACGAGCGGAATGAGATGGGTTTCAGGATCATGCCATTCTCCGATCTCGCCGTCGGGGTCTGCGCCGGCTGCGTTGAAATAACGGAGAGAGACATACTTCAGTCCATATGCGGAGGAAAAATCGGCCAGCATCTGCTCCACCATCAGCTTGCTTCTTCCGTACGGGTTGACAGGATTGAGGGGATGCTCCTCGGATATCGGGATTTTCACCGGGTTTCCGTAGGTCGCGCACGTCGATGAAAATATAAAATACGGGACGTCATGCTTCCTCATCGCCTTTAACAGGTTGAGCGTATTAACGACATTATTTTCATAGTACCGTGCCGGGTCCGTTACTGATTCATTTACACAGGTAAATGCAGAAAAATGCATGACCGCCCCGATCCGGTGCGTCTCAAACACGCGGTCAAGCTGGGCGGTATCGCTCAAATCGCCAAGGAGAAAATCCCCCCACCGCGCGAATTCGCGGTGGCCGTAGGATAGATTGTCAAATACGATCGTTCCGGCATCCCGGCGCGCAAGCTCTTTGTTGGCATGCGATCCGATATATCCGGCCCCGCCGGCGATGAGTATTGTTGAACGGTCTTCCATTTCATCACGCTCCTTGCGGAATCGTCCGCCCCCGGCTAACCGGGAAACGCCCGGGGAATGAGCTCGTACGGAAAAGAGATCAATCCCGTACCGGGAGCACAAGCATGCTCAGGGGATCGACCGGGACATCCTGGAGAAAAATTGAAACATGGAGGTGCGCCGCAGTCGAGAGCCCGGTGGACCCGACCAGCCCGATGCTGTCACCGGCCTTGACGCGTTCTCCCGCGCGTACGCTTAGCCTGTCGCAATGCATGTAACAGGAAAAGACCCTGTTCCCATGATCGATCACAATAAAATTTCCCTCGTAATACATCGGCTCCGCGATGACGATCGTCCCGCGTGCCATGGCAAAGAGGGGCTCGCCAGTCTTTCCTCTCAGGTCAATGCCGCGGTGTACATTCGGCTTGTCCTTGTGCCTGATTTTTTTCCCCTTCACCTTCCGGTAGCGCATGATCATTCTTTTCGCATAAAACGGCGATGTTACAAAATGATGATCGCGGGGATGGGACAGCGAGCCGCTCAGCTCGTCCGATCCATCGCGGCTGAAAGCCTTTTTCTTTTTCCGGGCGCACTCGTTGATGAATCGTATCTCTTCCGGAGTCGGGCTGTAATCGATGTCCGAATATTTTCCCAGGTCAAGCGCCCTCGGAGAAAACCTGAACCGGGTCGCCGCGACCGGCACGGAGAAGACCGCCGTGTGGAGCTCCCCGTCGGCCGCATATTCCACAACCAGCTGCCTGTTCCCGGGCACCATGTCGGGGCTTAACCCGAACAGGGCACGGTATCCCCATTTCCTTTCGGAAACCCGGATGCTCCGTTCCTCGAACAACAATTTTTTTATCTTGATTGCTTTCACCGTATCTGTAGGGTCGGGGTACAGCTCCGCGTAAACCGCCATGCCCTGGGAGAAATTCATTGCAAACAGGTCAATGGCGATCTTGTTCCCCTTGAACTGGCGACTCTGGACACCCGGCAGATGGAACCCACGGGGAAGTTTAACCTCGGCAAAATGCCGGGCCGGAGGCCGGATATCTGAAAGGTTCCTGCTTTTCGTGTATACTCCCGACGGAGCGTAGGAAAAAGCCGCCATCAGGAGCACCACGCAAACCGTATATCCGTATATTCTTTTAAGAATCATACATCCTTCTTGTGACATGTACAGGGTTAATCTAGAGATATGATACTTTCCGATCGGCGCTGTCGAGATAAAAACTGTGATCATCGAAAATATTTTTATACCCGGCGAACAAACAGCCGCCACTTCAACTACCACCATACCCTGAAGTGTTTTATAAGAAAGGACCCGCATACGATCTCATATATGCCAAATATTTTTTTCAGAATCCCGTTTCCATGGTTATGAAAAAATTAAATTTCCTCCCCATATTATGTTGACATATACAATGTTTTTATTATCTTTACCAATCACAGGATAAAAATCAGGAGGCTGTCATATGGCTCATGTCATAAGCGATGAATGCACAAACTGCGGCGCATGTGAACCCGAGTGCCCGGTTGAAGCGATATCCGAAAAGAAAGACAAGAGAGTTATAAACGCCGACGAGTGCACCGATTGCGGCGCCTGCGCTGCCGTTTGCCCGGTCGACGCCATCTCTCCGGTTTAATTTCGGAATTCACCCTGAAAACAGGCCCGCCTTCGCTAACGCGAAGGCGGGCTTTTTTATATCCTTGATTGGGTACGGTTCAGCGGCACTTACTTGTTGTAATTTTCCTTGATATAATTGTTCAAGTATTCATCCGGCCGGTCCACCGCCTCGCGGGGGATCATGAAATGGTCCAGCTTCATGAGCCGAAGGCCGTGGTAATAGTCGTTAAACAGGTCATAGCAGAGCTGCTTGATGCTCTTGAGCTTTTCCCCGGCCATCTCCTGTATCTTCTCCACTGCGTCCTTCTCGAAATCAAGGTATATGCCGTGCTCGACAAGGAAATCCTTCTGGAAACTGTGGATACCGTCCTCGATGATCAGGTGTTTTAAAACCTCGCCGGGATTTTCCATGACCTGCCTGTCCACGTTCAGCTTTTTGATGTTGGTGGACGGAAGGCTTTTTTCAAACTTTATCAGCACTTTTTCGAAAACGCTCAGGAGGCCACGTGCGCCGGTCTTCTCGCTGTGCGCTTTTTTTGCCAGGAGACGTAGCGCCTCGTCGGTAAATGACAGGTCTATGCCATAGGACCTGAAATCCATTTTCTTGCCGAGCACGACAGTGCTGTACTTGTTCTTCAGTATCTTGTACAGGCCTTCCTCGTCCAGTTCGTTCAGCACCACATATACGGGAAGACGGCCCACGAACTCGGACTCGAACCCGAACTCGATCAGGTCTTCGGTCTTCACCTTCTTTAGAATCGACTGCCGGTCCTCGCCAGCGACCCGTACCTTGTCGAAACCGATCGACTGCTTGTTAAGCCGCTTGTTGATCATGTCCTCGAGACCGCTGAACGCCCCGGATACGATGAAGAGTATGTTGCGCGTGTTTATCTTCTGCCGCGTCACCTTCCCGGTCCGCTGCGCCTCCATGGCTGCCTCGACCTGGGACGCCAGGTCATGGGGCGTTTTCAGGTCGACTTCCGCCTCCTCCATGAGTTTCAATAGATTGCGCTGAACTCCCGTGCGTGAAACATCCGGCCCGTACATGTGCCCGGAGGAAGCTATCTTGTCTATCTCGTCGAGATAGATGATCCCGTATTCGGCCTTCCTGATGTCGCCCTCCGCCTCGTGGACGAGCTCTCGTACCAGGTCTTCGACATCGCCGCCGACGTATCCTGTTTCGCTGAATTTCGTGGCGTCCGCCTTCACGAAGGGCACGCCGATCTTCTTGGCAATGAGCTTGACGATATAGGTCTTCCCCACTCCGGTTGGCCCGATAAGGAGCATGTTGCTCTTTATATTGCCGACAAGGCGGTCCTTCTGGTTTATTTTATTCTCGAGCTTCATGCGGTTGAAGTGGGTGCACACCTTGGTCGCGATGACCTCTATGGTCTGCTCCTGCCCGACGACATACTGATTGAGAAAGCTCTCAAGCTCTTCCGGCTTAATGTCAAAATCAAACTCGGTCGTCCGCTGGCCGGTTACGCCCGGCTTTTCCCCGATTGTCTCGGCGTTGGTCTGCACTTCCTCTGACTCGAGGTTCAGTATTTCTTCTATGCTTTTTTCTGGATCAAATGCCGGTTTTGTCATAAACAATCCTCATACTTTCATATCGTGTCATGCATGTCATGGAATTCTTTCATGAGCATGCGGTATTACTAATATACTACTGCCGTCCCTATTATTCAAACTGAGAATAGACTTTTATTAATAGGTTACAAACTCCACCAATCCTTTATTGACAAGAGGTGTAATTAATACAATTTATTTTCTCTTATATAATAAATTTCCCGCCACTGGCCATGCTTCTCTGTCAGTCATTGAAATTATATCCATAATTACTATGAATAGTAAGTAACCAACATTTGCGAAAAAAATAATCCCAGAGAAAAAATACTTGAAATATATACCATACATATATATAGTATACACATGTAGTGGTCAAGGAGGCTTGATGAAATCATATATATCCATTATAAAAACAATATGTCCTGACTGTGGTCATAATCTTATACCGGATTCCGGATGTTTTTTCTGCCGGTATTGCGGTTTTTCCATGTGTCGCATCTAACTTATAATTAATACAGAGGAACCATGAATACCAATGCATATAAGACAAACCGTAATTTTTATAAGAATACCAGGAATGAAAAGGGAGCTACTAATCTTGGCAATACAGTCCGGTTTTATAAGAATCCAGAGAAAGACCGTCGATTCATCACACCGTCAATGTGCGGAAATTCCGCAAACGAGGATACAACCATTTCTTCGGTCATTAAGCTCTTCAGGGGCACAATTGTAAGCCTGGATGCAGGCGCCGTTCAATGCCACTGCAGGGACCTTTTTCCATGAGATGTTTTCATCATGCGCGAAAGACTATGGACGCCAATTCCCGGGTACCGGTGACCACCCGCTGTTAAGAAAACAAAAAGGAACAGAGCTACCGACCAGAGCAAACACCACAGCAACAGTTCCCACACACTCCTCCTTGCTGGCTCTGTTCTTTTTTATTTTCGTAACAGCGATCCTTTTCGGTCATGGATGTTTATAAAAATAATAAACCCCTCGTAACGGGGGGCTGCTTTGTTGTGCCGAAGGAGGGACTTGAACCCTCATGGTGTTGCCACCGGCGGATTTTGAGTCCGCTGCGTCTACCAATTCCACCACTTCGGCCGGTATCTGTTTTGCTAATCAGTCAGGTTGCGGGATTTCGTCGTATTCGATGTACTTGCCCTTGGCACGGGCGACTATCTTTCCCATTTCATTTTCAATCTCTGCCCTGTTTTCAATAACGCGCTTGCTCTTTTTCACATACCAACCGCGAATATACAGGTTCTCTCCTACATAGGCAGGCTGGAGATAACGGACCGTTAATTCACTGGTGAGGGCGATGGTTTCCAGATATTTATTCACCGTGATCATCGTTTCATCTAGAATGGCCGCTATTATTCCGGCATGTATTATGTTGGGCGGACCTTCAAGCAGCTCATGTGCGGTGTACTGGCCAAACGCTGTCTTCGTATCGTCGTCATATTCAAGCTGCAGCCTAAGACCTTTCTCATTATCCTGGCCGCAGCCGAAACATATCTTATCTTCAAATTCAATCATGGGGGCAGTTACTAAATACTATGGCCCTTTTGTCAAGAACTTTATCATTTCGAGTAGGCTACTTCTTCTTTTTAATTTTCTCTATCATCATGTCAACCTCGTCCTGGTCGAGCCACTCATCGACGTGTCCCGGGTTAGCATCCGTCTCCATGAGATACATCTCAAGTGCCATGATGAGCTGTTCCTTTGACAGCGCACCCATTGTGACCAGAATCTCGCCGATGAGACGCTCGGGATTGTCTTTCTGCATGTCGAGTGCATCCTTGAGATGCTTACCGGCAATAATGCCATTGTTAACGAGGAATTCACCTACCCGCATAACCAGCCTTTTATTTTGTAGAATTTACCTCACGTCCTCCCGGAGTTAGTTTATTAACGGTTTTCTCAATGGAATAAAGTATTATTGAACCGTTAAACTCCAAAAAGAAAATGGTGCTTATGAGGTTTTTTGAAGTATCCTGTTTTTAATGTATATTATTTCAGGTAATTGTCAATACTATTTTCGGTATTTAAAAGGAGGATACCGATGTTCTGCGCGTAATGTGAAAATCGATTCCGAATAGAATATTTGTTGACTGCGAAGTATTAACAGTACAATAATCCTGTACCCTTGCTGTTACCTGGTACAATATGATTACAATAAAGACAACCGGCATAGTGGTGCTTGCCCTCATTCTCGCCACCATATCTTTCCACTCGCTGCATTCCAAGAGCAAGAAGCTGGATTATGTCGGCAGCGAAGCATGCGGCACCTGCCACGTTGCGGAATCAATAGGCAACCAGTACGACAAATGGATGAGGACACCGCACGCCAAAGCCGTTGAGCGACTCCGCACGAAAGCGGCGGTCTCCCTGGCGGAAAAGCTCTCCATCAAAAAGCCCTCGGAAGACCGACAATGCCTAAAATGTCACGCAACAGGCGGAGGAAATTACCCGGATATCATCGCCGAAGGCGTGGGGTGCGAGTCGTGTCACGGTCCCGGCAGCGACTATCATGAATATGCCAATCATGTCGATACAGTCAACCGCCAGGGTGGATATGAAACCGCCGTCAAGCACGGGATGTACCAGATCCTGGGCATTAAAGGCATCAAGAAGCGGGAAAAGATGTGCCTCGGGTGTCACAATAGCAGGAGGCCCTGCTACCCGATCATGTCCGAGGATATATATCGCCAGTCAATTTCCCTGCAGGTCGTAACAGACATGAAAAAGGGCGGCGATCCAAAAAAAGGATACTACGTGGATCTCAAGCACCATCTCATCCCTCCCTTCCCGCAGTACTGATGCTTTTCCGGTCAATCTCGAACTTCAGCCACTTCAGGCTCTCGACTTTCATAATGGCGGCATGGAGCCGACGCTCGAACTCTGACATCGCTCCGAATATCTGATCGGTCAGAAGGCTGGCCTGGGAAAAGATGGTTTTCTCGCATGCAAAAAATGCGCGGCCCAGGCTCTCCTCGTTATAGCAGGCGTTCGTTTCGCAGTCTGCCAGTTTCCTCAATGAAGCCATCAGCGGAATGATCTCCTTCCGATAGAGTACCTCCACGAGTAGACCATACAGCTCCTCCAGGCTGAGTATGTACTTCGTGAGCCTGTTGAGACCGCCCACGAGCTCATGCACGAACAGTCCTTCCCGCATGTCCTTGTAGGCGAGTACCGGCACGCTTTTGGCCAGCTCTCGCGAATAGCTTTTTCGCACGAGCCCGTTCAAGTCAAGTCCGGCGGACCCGAGATTGATAAGGACGAACTGCACTCCTCCGTCAAGTGTCTGTTCGAAAAGCTCGTCCACGCTACTGACGAAGACGACGCGATAATTGAACCTGCCGATGATGGATTTCATCACCTTTCTGTTTGCTGTGCCATGTTCCAGGATTATGAACGTGCCGGATTTAAGCTCGGTGCAGCCGCCGAAAGACTTCATGACCGATACGAGCTTTTCATCATCATGGTCCTCGATAACATCGGCGATGCCGCATGTCAGTAAAAAATTCTTATTCTCCGGCGTGAGACCTTTCGCACAGCAAATGACTCTCTCACGCATGCCAATCATACGATACAGCTCCGCATGGGCCAGTATACCAGGCGCATCCGCTTCGGCGATCGTGAACTCGCCGGGTTTGGCGTCCCGTATCTCTCCGATCACCTCGGGAGACACGGGGAAACCGTATTCGGTTAACGCATACCCCTGGCCCGCTAGGGCCTCGCGGTACAGGAAATTTTTTGACGTAATGAGATCGATCCGCTTCATGGCCTGTATTATGTCACATTTATAAATGAAGACAATACGGGTGTCAAATCATTTTAAATCGCTTGAAGAAGCACCGTGAGTACACGGCGGGAGAGTACGAGTTTGTTCGCCCTGCTGCGCTTTATTCAATTACGCATGATGACATCGAGTCATTCAGGCCGCTGTAACCGGGAAAGTTTGATTGACCGCCGGCCGGGTCTGCGTACAGGGCCCAGGCAGTTCCGCCGAAATTATCATGCTGGTACACCGTGACCTTCCATCCAATGGGGATTTTGCAGGAGGAAGCCCAGTCATTCGGAACGCCCGCCGATTGGAGCTGAGACAGGGTGTATCTCCCTTTTGTCAGCGCCAGGCCCGACGAGCCGCCGTAATTGATGTCCTGGAAAAAGACCACGCCGCCGCCGACGATACCGTTTGTTTTAATGATAAGCCCGCATTTATACGTGTCGGCAAAATCCATTACGGCAATGCCATACCTGCCGTCGGTTCCCGCCCGAAAGTAATCAACGATTTTCGGGTTGATGGCGTTCGATACGGTGGTGATACTCGGTATACCGAAAATGCCGGGCTTGTACCCGCTCGAGAAATTGAGATACAGCCTGCCGGCAGGACCGGACAACGCCTCGTTGAAGAGGGCCGTTAACGAATTCCACTTGCTGTTGTTGTCGGTTACCTTGTAGCAATCCTGCACCCTGAGATCGCCGGAGCCGAAGGTGCTGTTATCGGCCCAGCTGCTGGCGGGGATTCCCATAGGGAGGGCGTTTGCCCCGAACCTCCTCAACAGTACGATTTTCCCCCTCGCGTCCCCCAGGATCGGGATGGAGGACCCCAGGTACCACCCGCCCGGGTTCTTCTGGTAGTATGCCAGGAATGTTTCTTCAAAGCTGCGCGTTATATTCGAAGAATTATACTCTTCCTTGACGTTCATGATGATTGTTTCAGCCGGGTGGCTGTCCAGAAAATTGAAGCAGACATTCAGCACATCGTCGAAATTCAGGTGCTGATAAATGGAACCGTGGTGTATTGCAAATGCATTGTCGATATGCCGGCACCGGATATCGAGAAAGCGTATGCCGATGTTCAGCTGTTCCGCTATCGTCAGGTTCTGGCATTTTGCGGTCCCGGCTATCGGTTCGTAACGGGCGCCGGAATCATGGGTCCCGGGTATCGAAATCTCCGACAGAGTTATCGCTCCATCCAGTCCTTCCATCCAGTTCCACGCTGAAATGGCCGGGGATGAGGCATCATCAAGCAGGCTGAGGACCGGGGTTCCAGTATCGGGCGGGATTATCCCATCGACTCCCGGATTATCACAGGCGTTGAAGAGCAAACAGAATCCGAGGATGTGAAAAAGCGCACTGTTCATTTTTTTCATGATCTGCTCCCTGCTGATAATTTCTCTCGGAATCTACCCTGTCTCCGATAATTAATCAATGAAAAAACCGCAATGCTTGGATTTTATAACACATTTGATTTATATTGTCTGCTCAATGCAAGATCAATCAGGAAATGAAATGATGATCCGATTAGACACCAAATTTTGAATTGCCATTTTGACCATCACGGGGCGCTGAAGAACGGTACAAGTCCCCACACAGGCACGGTCAGCGTCCCCCCTCAGTGGGACAGAGGTGTCTTGATTTTCTTAACAATGGCATACAGCAGCATTCCAGCACCGAATGCAAAATATGTGATTGAGAATACCTGCCCGTCTGAAAACCCGCACAGGAACACGCGCGGGTCATCGCGCCACAGCTCGATCGTAAACCGTGAAATTGAATACACGATCACCGAAATTGAGAACAGGACGCCGGCATTCAGCTTCATGAACCGTCCATACATGAGCACGGCCCCGGCTCCAATCAGCAACAGTGCGGAGATGAGCTGCGTCGGCACCAGGGGTTGTTGCATGGCTGCCGCCGGCGCCACAGGGTCCGAGAACGTGACGCCGATGCATGATGTCGCATGCACACCGTAACAGCAGCCTGCGAAAAAGCACCCGACCCTGCCAATACCGAGGCCCACGAGGTAACCCGGCGCTAAAATATCCGCCAGCTCGAGAAAGCTCCTTTTCCATTGAAATGCCGCAAAGGCCAGGGCAGCGATCCCACCCAGTATTCCGCCCCAGCTCACGAACACGGGAGGATAATCCACAAAGCGATGATCGATCCGTTCCTGCAGAAACAATACAAAACCGGCAAGGAGCGCGCCGCTGACCGCTCCCGCGCCAACGAGGGCGAGATAATTGAAAAATTCGCCGGGGCGGTAACCGTATCGACGCGCGCGGAGGATCGAGATGACAGCGGCCGCTCCGAAACCGGCAACCATGAATAGGCCGTACGTGCCTACCAGGACGTCTTTTCCGAACAGGTTGATTGTGAAGAGAAGGGGATGCATGATTTAAAAAAATAACAATGAACAGTTAACAATTAGGGATAATTCATTCATTGTTCATTATTCATTTTCTATAACGTCTTTTTCTTCTCAGCCTCTTTGTTCGCCTCCTGCTCCAGCTGTTTTAGCTTCCTGGTGAAATCATCGAGGGACTTCTGCACCTGCGGATCCTTCGCCGCCTGGTCGAAGATGCTCTTACTGCCGGTAATACAGGCGATGCAGGCGATATTGAGGAGAAGTGACAGTGCGCAGCCGATTATCGATGTCACCAGACCTCCCGTTGACAGGGTGTTCTCCGGCTCGCTCTTGCGGGCCAGCACCCCCATCACGATTCCGACGATACCCAGGATGATGCCGATAAAGCTTAACGGCCCGGTGAACACGAAGAGAATTGATAAAATTCCAAGTACAAGCGATGCAACGGCCATAATGCCTCCGAACGGTTATTCTGATTCAAGGTATTTTTTTATTTCTTCATTTGTTTTAAGCATGGCCAGTGTCGCTCCGGCAATGCCAAGCTGCAGGATTACGAGCAGCCAGCTCACCTTTTCGCCGGTGATGCTCGCATAGATCACCCAGAGCACGTTATACAGTGCGAGACCGGCAGCGAACCTCTTCATCCATTCTATTCCGCCGGACGCGCCCCGGAGTACCATGATGCCGCTCATGAGGGCCAGCACGCCGACAGCGAGTATCAGGATGCCGAATATGATCAGGAACACGCCGCCGACTCCGGACATGAGCTGACTTATTCCGCCGGATATCATCAACACGCCGTGAATGATCGAGAATACGCCAGTGATAATTGCCAGCGTGGCCAGAAGAGTTAGAACTAAAGGCTTGGGAGTATCTGACATGTGGTTCCTCCAAATTCATTAAAAATCATGTGCTACAAAAAAAATATAGCACATGATTAATGAGTAGATCATATTAAATTCATAAAAATATTAAGCAGGGGCGGTATACTTTTCTTCTCCAAAACCAAGCATTGGATAACCAATAAATGGTAGAAAACCTAATAATCCAACACCCCAACCTTTACTTTTACCAAAACAAACAGCGAGTTCTGCTGCTACAAGAAAGTGTCCTATAATAATAAAATAAAGTAATATCCACCACAATGGTTTTTTTACAATTTGTAGCAACACAATAATATTATAAATTGGAATTATCGCGGCCCATCCCGGTTTTCCTGCTTTTTCAAAAATCTTCCACATACCCGCCAAATAGAGAATACAAATAGCCAATTGAATTAAAGGACGAACATATTCCATGGTTTAACCTCCGTTTGATTAATTGTGTCAAAATAGTTACAAATGTAAATATATTCTATCAAATAAAAAAATCAATGCTTTTTTTATTTATTCAATAATTGAATTGGTATTGCTAATTCAATATTTTTCTTGATTTTATAACGGCCTGGTATACATGTATTTTCAAGGGGGTACCAGTTTCAAACTATACCCATCTTCATTTCTGACAAATTAATTTACGGGAGGATTATGAATGGATAACTTAACAGTTGGCGGTATTTTTACCAATAGTATCAAACGGGGCCTTCAGAATCTATTGCCCATTTTAGTCAATACTGTTCTCTGGATCCTGACACTGTGGATACCATACCTTAACGTGGGCACGTCGATCGGCATGATGGCCGGTGTTGTCGCTAAAATGTCCCGGGGTGAAACAATTTCCATGACAGAAATTTTCAACCCGGTTTATCGTAAACGCATGGGTGAATTTTTCCTGGTCGTCGGATTAATGTTCATGGGCATTCTATCCGGCTTCATGTTTTTCATAATACCCGGTTATGTGATAGGTATTGCATGGATGCTCGCCCCACTTTTTGTTGTTGATAAAGAATTAAATCCGCTTGAAGCAATTAATAAAAGCAACACGGTAACCTATGGGAAAAAATGGATAATATTTGGCGGATTACTGGTCATCGGAATTTGTGCTATTGTAGCACTGGCCGTTGTTCTGGGAATATTATCATTTGTTTTGACAAAGCTTGGAAAATTCGGGGCCCTTCTCCTGGTTCTATGCTATATTGCCGGCTATGCCGTTTTCTTCAGTATTCAAATGGCTGCAATGTCATACATTTATGGGGAGTTAAATAAATAGTCTCGTGTTTAACAGGAAAGGGACGTTAAGCCCCCTTTCCTGTTATTGTAATCACTGGTGGTGAACTATCATGCCAACTGCAGGACTCATTCTATCTTCAATAGCCGTAGTCTTTGGCATAATACGGTTGATGAGCTGTGGAGGATTTATTTAATATACATCGATCACAAACTACCTTTCCCGGTAGTTTATCGGATCAATAATGTATTCTGATTTCTTCGATTTATGTAATCATCCAGCCCTTAGAGTGATCGATAAAATTTCCTGACCGCCATGTCTTTCAATAATATTACCATCACCAGAACCGGGAATACTATATTTATCGCAATGGACAGAATCCCATTCACCAAACCGCCCGGGCCGCCGGTGATCAATTCATATACGATCCATATGATAGCCAGGCCTATGGAGGCGCATGAGAAATGCAGGTTCAGCTTGAGAGCCGCCGGTCTGTCCCTTAACAGGAAGATGCCGGCTACCACGGCCAAAAGGGAAACGATTACAACCGCGATGTTGATGATCAAGCCAAATGAAAGTCTCAGACTGACAGCATGCAGGCTTGAAATGCCCAGCATGCCGAAAACGATGTCGAGCACCCCGAATATAGTCGCAGCAATCGGCCTTGTCGTAGAACCGGGCATATCGTCCTCCAGCTGAATTGTTCATCTTCCGCCGCACGGCACGGAGAGGGAAGATGTCCCTCCGCTACCCGTTGGCGGCATTCACCGGGCGCTTCGCCTGTCGAGGAAAAACTCCTTCAGGAGCGCCGCCGCTTCATCCTCCAGGAGGCCGAACTCAATTTCCGGCACGTGGTTCAGGGAGCTGTTGCCGCACACGGACAGCACCGTTCCGCAGGCCCCGTACCGGGAGTCGCGCGCGCCGATCACGAGTCTCCTGATGCGTGCATGAACGATCGCACCGGCGCACATGGCGCATGGCTCCTTGGTCACGTACAGGTCGCAGCCGGTCAGGCGCTCATTGCCGACAGCCGCGCATGCCTTCTCGATCGCGATGATCTCGGCGTGGCGGACCGGATTGCCCGTTACCCGGTTGTCGTTGCGGGCGGTCGAGATGACCGCGCCGTCCTTCACGATGACTGCGCCCACGGGAATCTCGCCGCTCGCCGCAGCTTCGTGGGCCAGCACGAGCGCCGCATGCATGAAATCAATATCGTTCATTCATCACCCAGGAGAACGCATGTATCGTTTTTATTGCCACGAGTCAATCAAATCCCTGTCCGGGTAATATTTTTTCAACGGTTTTAATCAGTTTCTCGTAATGGCTCCCCTTCCAGTATACCCGCCCGCAGCCGCGGCACCGGTAATACTCGCTGCACCATGCCCGCACGCCCGGCGGAATGTCCGCGGTGGCGTCCGCTCCCGGCGTGTCCGGGTCAAGTGCCTCGATCCCGCCGTTGCACTCGATGCAGCGGGTAAAAGGCCGGCATCGGCCGCGGAGATCGAGCCGGTCCAGCACTTCAGCAACCTGCTTATCCGGATCCGTGTTGCGGATATAGATTCCGCGCGCGACCTTTTTACGCATCATGAGCTGACGGTCGCGGCTCATCAATATCCGGTCCCCGGCCTCGGCTATGTCCGCCAGGGTCGCATCGTCGCGATGGGGGCTGAAATCGACGTCGAACCCGAGAAGGCGGAGGCGCCGCGCCAGCTTCTGGAGGTGAACGTCAAGTACGAAGCGCGGCTCCCTGAGGGGCGCGGATCTGAGCCGCGTCACCGGCCCGATATCGAGCGACTCGAACACCGGGTACACGCTGATGCGGTCGCCGTCCGCGACGATCCTGGAAAAATCGACCGATTCGCCGTTTATCAGGATGAGATCAACTTCCACGTGGGGCACGCCGAACGACTCGACCAGGTCCTTAACCGAGCGGCGTTCAGGGAATACGATTCCCATGTCGCGCTTGCGGCGGGAAGGCTCCAGGAAATCGTTCAGCTCTTCATAGAAGCGTATGGTGACGTGGTACATCGCTCGTTTAGAGGTCAAGAATCAGTTCGTCCAGCGGCCGTTTCGGCACGTGGTGGGACCCGCTCCCGTCCCGCCAGTATCGGATATCGCCGGTCTCGCCGAGCTCCTCGATGATGACCGTTTCTTTCGGCTTGCCGAGCGCCAGTACGAGGCGAGTGTCATATTGCTCCGGGATGCCAAGGGCCGCCTGCAGTCCGGTTTTTTCTATCGCCCCGATCATGCATCCGCCCAGGCCCATAGACACTGCGCCCAGCAGAATTGTCTGGGCGACGATTCCATGGTCGCAGTCGACCGATTTGCTTATCATGGTATCGTTCAATATGATGATATAGGCGGACGGCCTCTCTCCTTCCTCCGGCCCGCTCCATTCTGGCAGATAGGCAGCCCAGGCAAGGTAGCGGAAAATACGGGCATTCTTTTCCGGGCTGGCGGAGAGTATGTATCGGAGAGGCTGGCGGTTTGCTGCTGAGGGCGTATACCGCGCGAGGCCTGCCAGGTCGCGGAGCTGTTCGGGTGTGATCCTGTGCTCCTGGTAAAACCGGCGGTAGCTGCGGTTCTTCTTTACGATTTCATCGAAGTCGGTCATGGCGGAACCTCCCAGACCTCATCCCCCCTGCCCCCCTTCTCCCCAGGGAGAAGGGGGGAGCGGAAAATTGTATTCATTATTCTTGATTCCAAAAAAATGATATCTACCCCGAAGCCCTCTCCCTGGGGAGAGGGCGCGCCGAAGGCGGGGTGAGGTCAAGATGCGTCTATAAGTACTTCGGCTCCTTGTAGGAATACATGTCATGCACGCCGCCCTCGAGCTGGGCGGACAACGATCTCAGCTCGAACCTGAGGGTGCCGTCGTAAAGCCTGTCGTGCAGCGATTTCACGTCCCGGGTGCCCATGTCCTGGAAGGAATGCTTCAGGCCCTGGACCAGGTAGGGCACGAACTCGGTGAGGGAGCCCTTGTCCACTACGGCTCCCGAGACGCCCTGTACGACCTTGATCTTGGTGTCTTCCGCGAAATAGCGCTTTGCCCCGCCCGCTTCCAGCGCCTCCTGTGAGGCCATGCCGCGGTACTTCTTCAAACGTACGCCGTTCTCGTAAAAGTATTCGCCCGGCGCCTCGCTGGTGCCGGCGAACATGGAGCCCATCATGACCGCCGACGCCCCGAGGGCGAGGGCCTTCGCGATGTGGCCGATTGTGGCTATGCCGCCGTCTGCGATGACGGGCACGTTTTGCTTGCGGGCATACCGTGCCGTCCGGTACACTGCCGTTGCCTGCGCGCGCCCGACGGCCATGGTCATCTGCGTGGTGCAGATCGACCCCGGGCCCATGCCGATCCTCAGCGCGTCTGCGCCTGCCTTGATAAGCGTGGAACCCTGCTCTTCAGTCACGACGTTGCCGCCGACTACCTGTATGTCGGGGTATTTCTTCTTAATGTAGGCGATCATCTCGACCTGGAAGGCGGAGTTGCCCTGTGCCGCGTCTATCACTATAATGTCGACACCGGCCTGCGCAAGGGCCTCGAGCCGCTCCCTCGATTCTTCACGGGTGGAGATGGCCGCACCCACCATGAGCTGCTTCCGCGGGTCCTTCGACGCAAGGGGGTATTCCCTGTTCTTGAGGAGGTCTTTCCGCGACATCAGCGCTACAAGCCGGCCCTGCCCGTCAATGATAGGCAGCTTGCCCTTCTTGGAGTTCTTCAGTAACTGGTTCGCCTCCGAAAGGGATATTCCCTTCTTCGCCGTAACCAGGTCGGTGGTCATCATCTCCGACAGTTTTTTGTTCCGGTCGGTCTCGAAATCTATGTCACGGTTTGTGACAATGCCAAGGAGCAGGGAATTGAGCTTCCCGTTCTCGGTGATCGGAATGCCGGAAAAACCGTACCGCTCCTTTATCCGGTCTATGTCGATCAGCGTGTTGCCCGGTGAAAGAACGATCGGGTCGTTGATGAAACCGTTCTCGAACCGCTTGACCTTCCGGACTTCCCCGGCCTGCTCTTCAATGGTATTATTGTAATGAATGATCCCAATGCCGCCGAGCATCGCCAGCCCGATGGCCATCCTTGATTCAGTGACGGTGTCCATGGGGCTCGAGACCAGCGGGTTCTTGATGCGGATGTTCCGGGTAAGGCTGGATTCAAGCGTGACGTCATCGGGTGAAAAGTCTATGAACCCGGGCAGGATGATGAAATCGTTGTACGCCCAGCCGTTTTCTTTGGTAAATAGTTCCTCAGCGGAAAAGCCGTCCATTGTCAATGACACTCCTCAGATCAGATTATTCAATACGTCGATGAAAGTACAGACCGTTCTGTCAGCAAGAAGATACTCGATTCAGGTTATTTTTAAATTATTTTTATTGCATATTTTGTCAAGCATTAACAGACTTGATCATTCGTTAAAAGGCAGGGAAACGCCGCCATGGGCCACTGTAAAAGAAGAGGATACTGCTGTCAGGATGTGCGATTGGCCGAATCTCCGGATTTGCTCAGGACCGCCTATGAATTCTGGAAAAAATCGGCAAAAGTCGACCCAAATTTTTCGGATATATACATGATATTTCCCATGCTGGTTTTCAAACATGAGAATCCTGACGAGGACCTTCCGTATCATTACCGGTGCAAGCATTATACCATCGATGAAAATGGCGTGCCCGCCTGCTCCATCCATCCATGGCGGCCCAGGATGTGCCGCGATTTTCCCTATTACGAGGACGTCAGGCACCTGGACCGGGACGAGCCCCTGTCACCCTACGAGGGATGCGGGTATAATGACCCTGACTGAGTGTAACCGTCCGGAACAATAAAATATTTGACACGCTGAAAAAGGTGCGGATTTATAATTAATGTACGATGGGGCGGCCCACAACTGTCCGGCGGATGACCGGTCACCGCCGCGCCACCCCGGAACGGGGGCGGCCGGGAAACGCCGGCTTTGAAAATCCAGGACTCGGGTAACAAAATGGAATACATCAATATCAGCCACAAGCGGGATTATGAATACAAGATCCACACGGTATCGAGCGAACAGCACGAATCATACTCCGTTTTCAACGTCCAGCGGGATAAAGGTCACTGGTCCAGCCGGAAAAGCGACGAGAACATGCAGGAGTATATCATCCTGGATTTCCAGCACGCCGTTACACTTGATTTTATCGAGATGGCCGCTTCTCCCGGCGGCGCGAAAAATTTCCCTCGCGACTTCCGCTTCGAGGGAAGCCTGGACGATGCCAGCTGGATGGTCATCCATACGGAAAAGAAGCTGGAGCTCGACGACGCGCCGTACCGGCTCGACATACCGCTTACACTCGTGCGCTACCTCAAGATTCTCATCATCACCAGTCACCAGCAGGAGGGAAAATATTTTTCCGAGATAGGTCGCATACGCGCCGGGATCGCCGGCATCGCCGAGATCAAGACAAGCAGCGAGGCGGCCGCTGACCGCGGGGCGGAATGCCTTCTCGCGGGCAGCCCCGAAACCTACTGGGAATCCGAGCCGAAATCCCATCCTGTCAAGGAGACGATTTCCATTGACCTCGGCAAGATCTTTCACGTCAACAGGATCATCCTCGGCTCCGCCGCGCGGGGCTTCCCGGAAAACATTTTCATCGAGACAAGCTCGGACAACAATGTCTGGATGCCGCTCCTTGAGGAGAAAAACTTCAAGGCACAGGTGAACAAGAAATACTACTGGAATACCGACATCACGCCCGCGCGCTACCTCCGCATCGAGACGAAGGGGATAAAATACCCGGAAGGCAAATACGGCATCCAGCTCTCCCAGCTTGAGATCTCCGCCGCGCCCTTCAATCCTTTCCACACCCATAACATCGGCGACCTCACTCCGTACTCGTCGATATTCCAGGCGGGGATCGTGCGCTTCGCGAAAGACGGTGACGAGGCTCCCGGGACCGCCGTGCAGGCAAACGACCGCCGGCTCCGCGACGCGACATCCATATTCAAGGGCATTGTCCAGCTCGCAGAGGACGGCGATTCCTCGCAGGGCCTGGCGGTCCAGGCTTCCGATTCGCGCCTGAAGCCGGCGACCGACCTGAAGTACGGAACGGTCAGGCTCGCCCACAACCGCGAGACCAAGGCGGGTTCTGTCGTCCAGGGAAACGACTCCAGGCTCCAGGAGGCAACGGGCGGTAATTTCGGCATTGTCAAGCTCTGCCCCGACGGCATGTACAAGGACAACGCCGCGGTCACCGGTAACGACAAACGCCTGCACAAGGCAACCGCCGAATCATTCGGCATATGCAGGCTCGCTGCCGACGGTACGGCCGCACAGGGGACCGTTGTGCAGGCCAATGACAGGCGCCTCCGGAACGCGACGACCGAATACCCGGGGATCATCGAGCTGGCAGAAGATGGCGAAGCCGGGGCCGGGGTCGCGGTGCAGGGCAATGACAGGCGGCTCAAGGACGCGACCATTGCCGCAAAGGGCATTGTCGAGCTGGCGGATGACGGTGAGGACAGAGTCGGTGTCGCGGTACAGGGCAACGACAGGCGGCTTAAGGACGCAACCACCGCTGCTAAAGGCATCGTAGAGCTGGCCGGGGACGGCGAGGATAAAGCCGGTGTCGCGGTACAGGGCAACGACAGGCGGCTGAAGGACGCAACCACCACTGCTAAAGGCATCGTTGAGCTGGCCGAGGACGGCGAAAACAAGGCTGGTGTAGTCATCCAGGGCAATGACAAACGTCTCAAGGACGCGACTACAACGGCAAAAGGTATTGTAGAGCTGGCCGAGGACGGTGAGGACAAAGCAGGCGTTGCGGTACAGGGTAATGACAAACGTCTCAAGGACGCGTCGACCACGGCGAAAGGCATAGTTGAGCTTGCAGATGACGGCGAGAGCAAGCCCGGTGTCGCTGTGCAGGGCAATGACAAACGTCTCAAGGACGCGACCACCGCAGCAAAGGGCATCGTTGAGCTGGCTGAGGACGGTGAGACAAAGGCCGGTACTGTCGTTCAGGGTAATGACAAACGTCTCAAGGACGCGACGACCACGGCGAAAGGTATAGTCGAGCTTGCAGATGACGGCGAGAGCAAGCCCGGTGTCGCGGTGCAGGGCAATGACAGGCGGCTCAAGGACGCGACCACCACGGCAAAGGGAATAATCGAACTTGCCGAAAACGGTGAGGATGCGCCGGGAGTCGCGATCCAGGCCAATGACCGGCGCCTCAAGCCGGCAACGGAAAAGGATCCGGGAATAATCGCGCTGGCGAAAAACGGCGAGTCGAGGCCGGGAATAGCGGTCCAGTCAAACGATGAGCGGCTGGCCGACGCGCGCCCCCCCCTCCCCCATGAGCATGAGTATGCGGGCCGCATCCACGATTTCAACGGCCACTCGGGCACCCTTGCCATTCGCGGCAGCAAGCATGAAACAGTATCCGAAATTACGCCCCCCTCTGACGGATCGGCCATAATCCATGCAAAGAACGAGTCGCCTGATTCGGGCTCGATCGGCATCGCCGGCATTGCCGGCGCATCCACGGAAAAATCAGACGGCTCCTACGGCGTTATGGGACACGGCGGCCACATCGGCGTTCGGGGGCAATCCTCCGGAAGCACCGGTGAAGAAAACAGGGGATGCGGCGTCCTTGGTCTTTCACGCTTCGGCGCCGGCGGCGTCTTCTCGAGCGAGCACGAATTTTCACTGGTCGCCGACGGATTTGGCAGCGTCAGGCGCTATGACGGAACGGTCGGTTTGACCGGGAACGGCGACGCATTGTATGTAAGCGGGACATCAGAATTCCACGGAAGAATACATGTATTCAACAGGCAGGAGAGCGACCGGAGCTCCTTCCCCGCGAACATGGTCGAGATCTTTGAGGTGGATGACGCCGAATACGTTTCACCGGGAGATCTGCTCGTTGTGAGCGAGGGCGGCAAGTCGGTGCTGTCGCGCGCGCGTCAGGATTATCATCCCGGCGTGATCGGGGTCGTTTCGGGCAACCCCACCATCATTATCAACAACTGCGGTAAGGAAAAAAAGGTCTTTCCCGTGGCACTGGCGGGAACCGCCTTCTGCAGAATTGACGCCCGGAAAAAACCGGTGCGTCCGGGCGACCTGATCGTGACGGCTGAGACCCCGGGCTGCGGCATGACAGGCTCGATAGATTCCTTTGAAAAAATCGGGACGGTAATCGGAAAGGCCCTCGATTCACTCGATGACGGCATAAACGTCATCCCGGTGTTCATCTCGCACAAGTAAATCGAGTGGTGGAGGCGCAGGCGCGATCTACATGCTCATTTTCTTCAGTATGTCAAGCTCCGTATTCTTGAAGACGCGGATCCGGTAGTCGCCGAGCTCCCTGGTAATCCTGCTGTCAATGTAGGTGATCTTGCGGCAGTACGGCTTGTTCTCATACCGGTCAACCCACATGATGATAATGGTAGATTCCCCCTTCCACGCGAGCGCGCCCTGGTTGTCTATCAGGTTTTTGTCCGTGTATGTCCCGAATGCGTCAGAGATCTTCTTCTGTACGTCTTCCATCGCAAGATAGGGAAATTTCACCTCAACGTAAAAAAACTTCCCGTCGGTCGCCTTCTCCTGACCCGCGGCATCGCTCCCGGCAGGTTTCTCGCCTTCAGTACCGCCCTCGACCGCAGGATCGATGTAGAAAAACCCGTAATAATATTCCAGGTTTTCCATGCTCTCTTCTCTCGACAGAATCAGGGTCTTGTCATCGGTGAACACGAGCTTGCCCCTGATCTTGCTCCTCGCATCGGACAGCCTGGTACCCCACCCGATAGAATTGTAACCGCCCGGAATGGACGCGGTCCTGGGAGCGCTTTGCTCCTGGCCGTATAATATGCAAACAGCGGAGAGAATTACCATCACGAGAAATAACCGTTTCATACTGGCACCTCGGGAGAAATATAAGTATTTTCGATTATGATGTCAACCGGAACAGGGCCATCCGGACGCAAGCACCCGGGACCGGGACCCTCCCGGACTTACTCGCTATATATATCGGCAAAAATACGTCTTTACAGCTAAAAAATAGTGGACTGACCGCGACCCCGGTTTATATAAGTATACGACTCACGTGGCGCATAAATCGGCAGGTTCATCCGCGCCCGAGGCCTGAGCGCCAATCCCCGGCCGCCATCAGCGGTACGGGACATACATTATACCCGGGAGGATCCTATGTCAAAGCTGGTCGAGGTCAACAGCTCAAATTACGACGCAACCGTCATGAAATCCGCTACAACCGTACTGATAGATTTCTGGGCGCCCTGGTGCGGCCCCTGCAAGATGCAGACCCCCATCCTGGAAAAACTGGCCGAGTCACCGGACGTCAAGGCGACGATCGTCAAGATCAACACGGACGACAACCCCGAGCTCGCACAGAAGTTCGGCATCACCTCTATCCCCACGCTCATCCTGATGAAAGGAGGTTCCGAGATCGAGCGTTTCGTGGGCGTGCAGCCGGAAGCGGTACTGAAGCAGAAGCTAAAGCAGGCGTAAACCATGCGCGCCGTTCTCCAGCGGGTGCTCCACGCTTCCGTTGAAGTTGACGGGGCCACCGTGGCCTCCATCGGGAAAGGCATCATGGTGCTGGCGGGTCTCCACGAATCGGACACGGAGCGCGACATGGATTACATCGCCGGTAAAATACTCGGCGCGCGCGTCTTCGATGACGCCGACGGCGTCATGAACCTCTCCGTCGGTGAAACCGGCGGCGAGGTTCTCCTCATTTCACAATTCACACTGTACGGCGACATACGCAGGGGAAAACGGCCTTCCTATTCAAGTGCGATGAAACCCGACGCCGCGCGCGTGGCCTTTTCCCGCTTCGTGGAGATATGCACGTTGCTGCATCCGGCAACCCGGGCTGGTATTTTCGGCGCCGACATGAAGGTCACGCTCCTGAATGACGGGCCTGTCACGATCCTCGTCGACAGCGGCAGGCTTTTCTGATCATGCGTGCTCCGGTGGCGGATGGATAAGACCCTGTTACAGGTTACCGCCCCTCTTCCAGAGAACAAAACCAAGAATGTTCGATTCCCTCTCGTCCGGCTTGATTTTTCCGGAAGCCATCATTGCGTTAACGCGGTTGATGAGCTCGTCCTCCATGAGGGATAGCAGCGGGATAATGCGGTCAAAGTATTCCCGGGGAAGAAAATCGACCGCCATGATCAGGGCCTTGGCCATATCTTCGTCGCGCAGGGCCGGCAGCAGGTTATCCCGGCCCGCGAACATGAGGATGGCGCACAGCAGCTCATAGAGGTCATTGAGAAACGAATTGTAATATCCAATACCCGGGATCGCACCCAGGACGTTTATGATCCACCCGAGGGTGCGCTCGTTGACGGCAGTGTCGAGGCCGGAATCAATATACTGCATTACGAACATCAGCGAGTTGATATCATCGGGGACCCTGTTCTTTTCCAGGGCAGCACCGTCGAACGCCTTCGCGTATGCCACGAGCCGGCCATATGCCATGTCACCGGGGCCGGCGAGGTCCCATCGTCTGAACATCGGCCCGAATTTTTTAAGCCCGACCAGTGCCATGCTTTTCACGTCCGGCGCCCCGGGCTCGCAGGCGATCGTGTAGTAAAATTCGAGAAGCTCTTCACCTTCAAAGGAGACAAGGCAGCGGATGATCGATTTCTGGAGAAGCGGCTGTTCGCTGAATTCACTGATGAGCAGGGGCACATATTCCTTCAGCCGGCACTGCCTGATGATAATGGTATCCTCGTGGGTAAGGAGACGCTTGTTCAGGCTGCACGCATATGTTTCCCTCCCGGAGTAAACGTCCAGGTAAATATTCAGCCGTGCATACAGGTCCTCGATGACATATTCACGCACCGCGTCGTCTGCGGGAAGGTTCTCGGTCATTTCGAAAACAATCTGGTCAAGGAGCCTGATGAAGCTCACCGAGATCTCGTCCGGATGCCCGGCCGCGGAGCATTGATACTCCTCCAGCCGTTTCGATACGAGATCCGAGATCGATTGCAGAGCTTCCAGTTTCGATGGAGCGGATTTTATTTTTTCACGACACGCGCCCGCGCATTCGAGAAGCTGCTCACCCCGGAGCAGCAATCCTTTCGTCATATAGCGCCCCCGCACAAGACAGAACACAGTATTCAATACCACTTGGTACACGCGGGATTATCGTGTCGAGAAATATTTGTCAGCCTGTTAAATTTTGAAGCCGGATTTGCGGCACGGAAAAAACCTTGACATTTGATCGTTAAATAGCCAATTTACCTGAACTTCAGGCACGGCACCTATGATTACCATACCGATTATCGACCACGAGAACTGCACACTGTGCGGCAGGTGCGTTGAGATCTGCCCGAAACAGGTCCTCGTCGAGCTCAACGGGAAGATCACGCCGACCGTGGATGAATGCATGCTCTGCTCGCACTGCTACACCGTGTGCCATTACAACGCGATACGGTTCGATCCCGACGCCCTCGTGGACCTTGCGTTCAAATCGTTTCCCTGCAAGGAGAAAATGTACACGCCAGGCAGCTTCAGCGCGGCCGAGCTCGTCAACTTCGTCCGCTCGCGTAGAAGCGTCCGAAAATACAGGACCACTCCGGTCGACGACGCGGTCCTCTCGGACCTGGTGGAATTCGCCGTGAGCGCCCCCTCGGGCAGCAATTGCCAGAACTGGGAATTTCTCGTCATCAACGGGCGCGACAGGGTGTGGGGCCTCGCGCTCGAGATCGGCCGCTTTTTCGAGAAGCTCAACCGGCTCGCCCGCAATCCCTTCATCCGCTGGCTCTCCGTCCCATTCATGGGTGGCGCCCTGGCCCGCTACCGCCGGGACCACATGGAAAGCGTAGAATTGGGCCTGCGGGAGGCGGCGGCCGGCAACGACCTCCTCTTCCATTCCGCCCCCTCCCTGGTTATCGTGCACGGGACCGGCGAGGGAAGCACGCCCGGCGAAGACGCACAGTATGCATCTTACAACATGACGCTCCTGGCCCACGCACTGGGGCTGGGCACCTGCTATATCGGATACGCGGTCGAATCAATCAACCGCGCCCCGGCAATAAAACGATTTCTCGGCCTGCCGCCCGCGAATACGGTCTACGCCGTCCTCGCCATAGGGTATGCAGACACCGATGCGGTCCGGCCAGCGCTCCGGAAAAAATACCATGCCAGGTTCTTCTAGCCTGGTGCATCAAGCCGCATTTTCTTCCTTTCAGAAATCCGAATTATTTCTTAATATGATTATCAAGCGATAGTAAACGAAATCCGCTCCTCCGGAGCTGATTTCTTCGTTAATTATTAATTTTTTTTATTCCCGCTCGTCCCGTTCGTATAAGGGGCAGAGGGAACGCAATGCTCAAAACCATCGCGCTGATCGCGCTGTTTGTACTGGTGCCGACCACGGGCATCCAGGCCGGCCTTGTCATTAATGAATTCGTAACCGGCACCTCCGATGACTGGGTCGAGCTGTCCCTGGTCGGCACGGAGTCCGAAAAAACGGATATCTCAGGGCTTTACGTGACCATGTATTACGGCACGAACGAGCCGCTCGGAACAGAGCCTGTCACCATCTACGGCTGGAACAGGCCCGAAACCCCCTTCGACGACCGGTTCGTAGTTGTCCACCTCACCGGCGCGGGGATACCAGACGAGACAGACCGCACCGGCGACACAAACCGTAACGGCCGCATCGACGTGTATTGCGACAATTACTCCGGAAGCCTCTGGAACAGCGACGGCGTTGTGGCCGTGGACTCGGACGACGACCCGACCAACGGCGGCATCATCGATTTCGTTTTTTATTCAAACCGTGACGGGAGCCCCAACGAAACGATACTCTCCTATGTCGCTGCAGCGCAGGAAAGCGGCCACTGGATGGCCTGCAGCGAAGAATCACCCCAGGAATGCGCCGTTTTCATCGGCACGAAGGGACTGCCGTCTTACTCCGGCATATCCCGGAAAAGGGCGGGTGACAGCAACAGCGCAGCCGACTTCGTCATAACTACTATCCAGACCCCCGGCAAACCCAACATTGAAATAATCATAACGATGGGGAACAGCCTGTTCAAGCCCCTCCGGAGGAAAATCACCATTATGCCGGGCCATCGCTTATTCGGCACCGGCGAGATACCCCTGTTCGTGTTCGCACCCTGCGTGATCAAGCTCCGCGTCTTCACGGTTACCGGCGTTCAGATCCACGAGTCCCCGCGCTACCCGTCGCTCAACCCGGGTCTGCGCAGCATCTACTGGAACCCGCTCCTCCAGCGCAGAACGCCCCCGACCGGACTCTACCTCTGCAAGATCGAGGCCGTGAACCCGACCCTGCACCATTCGCAGGAGGAGATCATTTACATCATAGTGAGCCGCTACCGATGATACACCTGGCTGTCGCGCTCATCATCGCCGCCGGGCCCATCGGCGCGTTCGAGTACCGGGAGACGCCTCCGGCGTCCCTCTTCCCGTTCTCCCAGGCAGCAGCCGATCCGTCGCTGCCCGACGCGATCTCGAACCCCGCGTACCTGCCGGCGATCCGATATCCCTACCTGCATTTCTCCGGCGGCATGCCCTACTCGCTGAGCGGGCTGTATGCGAGCTCGCTCCGCGCCGGGTACGGAACGCGAGGGTTTGGAATTCAGGCCGCGTGGGATCGCTTCGGGATCGAGCAGTACACCGAGCACACCGTCGAGCTCAACATCGGCTACATGCCGGTGAAATACGTGTCGGTTGGCGCGGGCGCATATTATTACAACCTCTCCATCGACACCGCGGAAACCAATCTCCATACCCACCAGGCCGACGCCCGTGCCTCGATAGTGATATCGCCGTGCCGGTGGCTCGATATCTCCTTTCTCCAGGAGAACATCGTTTCGATTTTCCGAAAGACAAGGCGCGACCTCATGTTCCCGGAGTGGAGCACCGGCGCTGCCCTGAAACCCTTCCGCGGCTTTGCGATCGTCTACAACATCAACAGCACCGCCGCCGGCTACGTGAACACCATTTCCGCGGCCGCCAACGTGCTTAGATACTTTTCCCTACGCGCTGGTTACGCCGTCGAGGCGACAACGTACGCGGCCTCCATCTCATTCATCTACCGGTACATCGCCGTTTCGTACGGCATCAAGTACCACCCGCACCTCGGCCTGACCCATTCCATCGGTGTTACCCTCTCCGCGCTCGAGATGAGCATTGAACCGATCAGCTACGGGCCCGTATTCCCGCTGACCAGCGGCAAACCCGGGACTGAGAAGGTTGATCTGAACACATGTTCCCTCGAGGAGCTGAACGCCATGCCCGGGACCGCGGGCCGTTTCGCCGGCCGGATCATGAAGTACCGGAAAACGATAGGCCCGGTGACGCGCACCGGACTTCTCCAGGTCGGGATGACAGAGGCGGAGATAAACGATCTCATGGAGCACGCTACCGGACTGGCTCCGGAGGCGGAGACCCGTAAAACCGCATTTCTCAGAAGGGACGCGGCCGAGAAGGCCCAGAAGCTGCTTTTCAAGAAACTGATCGGCGAGGGGCTTACCGCGTCAACGGCGCTGGATCTCTCTGACCTGGCCGTGAGCGGACAGCGCGATTCGCTCGCCGGGAAAATCAATTCGCTCCGGGATCTCGACGGACGGAAAAAGAAACGGGTGCTGGAATTATGTACCGGATCGCGCTGATACTGGCAGCCCTCCTCTTCTGCGCCGCGGCGCCTGCCGGAACACAGACCGGCGGCAGCTTCAGGCTCGAGATGCAGGCGGAATACCGGCGGGACGCGCTCGACTACGATGACAGGGAAAAGAATTTCACCAGGGAGAAAATCCGCCTCGAGTTCGGCGAAAGCCTGGCTGACGTAACCCATGTGTACGTGGGCGAAGATCGGGAGCACCGCTTCACCGGGAGCCTGGCGCTGCGCGGTCTCACGCCCTATTTTGACTGCGTTGCCGGACATTATTACGCCAACTTCGGCGCAGGCCTGATCGCCGGCACAAAGACCTATGCCTCGCCCGATCCCTTTACCCGCGGCCCGACACTTACCCGCGGCGCCCCCTTCACTCCCTGTACCGGAGGCAACCCCCTCTACTGCTTCCAGGGGCTTGCCGGGGGGTTCATCATCCCGGCGGGCCCTTTTTCCCTTTCGGTCCGTGGCTTTTTCTCGTACCGTGACCGCTTTGTTCGAAATGACATATATCTACCGGACGTAACCGGCACCTCACTCGGTTCCATTATCGCCAGGCGGACCGGGGACTACCGCTATTCGGAGCCGGTCGTGATCAGTGATTACGGGTGCGTTATCGACCTCTGCATTGCGGATCGATTCTTGATCCAGGCGTATTCCATCCATACCGGAATCCGCCGCACGACGGGCAGACCGCTCCTCTGGAATTACGGGGACCGGCACCTGCCGCTCGGCGAGAAGATGTTCTACGCGTACGGCTTCTTTGCGCAGTACCGTGACGATTATATCAGGATGTTCATCGAGATCGGTATTCCCTCTCGTGTCATGTCGGCGCTCTCAGGAAAACACGCCACGATCCGTGACTACGGCCTGTTGTACGGCCTCACCTTCTCCCACGGGGCATGCGCGATCTCGTTTGCCGGGAAAAACTGCGGCAGCGGTTTTTACACACCCTACGGGGCCGGGGGCTCATGGGCGGAATCATCATGGCTGGTGGGACTGGCCTTCAGGCCATTGCGGGGGTTGTCACTGGACGCTTCTTTTTACGCGGAGAAAAAAAGGTCGACCGGGTCGTCCATGAGCTACCTCCCCTTCATGAAACGGGAGCGGCTCCGGATCAGATACTCCGTAACTCGCGTTGCCTATTGCTCCCTCCAGGCAACGGCCCTCCAGGATGACAGGAAAAACGGTCCGGACCGCGCGCTGCAGGTCAGGTCATCGGCGGGCGTCTATATCAGGGGATCGATTCTCCTCTCCGCCTCGGGAACGGCGAAACGTGCGGGAGACGGCCGCTGGTCCGGTTCTCTCAGGACCGGAATCTCCCTCTGCCTGCTCCGCTTCGTTTCGTTTTCGTTCTCCTACTCGAAATACTTCGTATACGGTGACGACCCGCTGTATGCTCCGACCGCATCGGGCCGCGGCTCGATCAGCACGGGCAGGTACGTCGACGAATCATCCCATGTTCTGGACTTCCGCCTATCGGCCCGGTACCGCGATTGCCGGCTTACCGGCCGATACCGGTACGAGTTCACCGGCAAATGTCCGCTCGAGCACCGCGTGGAGGTTTCGGGCAGGGTCATCCTCTGAAATTTTTCTTGACAGGGCCGAAGCCCCATGGTTGCTTAACTTAAAGTTAACTTTAAGTTTAATTATGCCATGGGAACCGAAACCTACTCCATCTCCGAGCTTGCCAGAGAGCTGGGCATCAACCCCTCGACCATACGCTACTACGAGCACAAAGGTCTCATCATGCCCGGCCGCACCGGCGGGAACCAGCGCGTATACACCGCGCGCGACAGGGCACGCCTCAAGCTCATACTCCGTGGAAAGCATTTCAACGCTACCCTTGAGCAAATAGGCGAAATGATTGGCCCGGCCGATCGCGACATGACGGAGAAAAACCAGATAGACAAAAGCCTCTGGTACATCGACCGGAGGATGGAGGAGATCGTTAAGCAGAAAAAAGAGCTCGCACTGTTCGAGTCGGACCTGCTCTCACTAAGGAAAAAACTTGTCCGGAGAAAACGCGAGCTTGCAAAATAATGCGGCACGCTTGTAACGCACCGCGATAAACAAGCAGGAGGATTTCCATGTTTGACTTCATCATGACTGACGCTCAGAAAAAGCTTCGCGACGAGGCCCGGGACTTCACGCGATGGGTCCCGAGAGAAATGATACTCGCGATGGATTCGGAAACGATACAGTTTCCCCACGAGTACCTGAAGGAGGCCGGAAAGCGGAACCTCCTCGGCATACGCATCGCCCCTGCATACGGCGGACGCGGCCTCGGATGGGTGGACGACAGCATCGTGGCGGAAGAAGTCGGCGTGGCCAGCTACTCCCTTGCCTGCCTCTGGGGCGTCGGCGCCGATATCGTGTGCGAGGCCACGACCCTCTTCGGCAGCGAAGAACTGAAGCAGGAAGTGGTCGTACCGCTCCTGAAAGGGGACGTCTACGCGGCCGAGGGGCTGACCGAGCCGCGGGGGGGATCCGACTTTTTCGGCGCAACGACAACAGCGCGAAAGGACGGCGGCGACTGGGTCATCAACGGGCAGAAGCGCTTCATAGTCGGCGCCGAGGGCGCCGACTGGTTCCTGGTCTACGCTGTCACCAATCCGGGCGCGCCGCCGCACCAGCGGATGACGGCATTCATGGTGCCGCGCACCGCCGGCGTCGAGAGCAAATACATTTACGGGCTCATGGGAGTCCGCGGCGGAGGCGCCGGACGCGTCATATTCAACGACGTCCGCGTGCCGGAGCGTTACGCACTCAACGGCATCAACAATGGGTTCGAGGTCTTCGTGCGCATGATGATTCCCGAGCGCCTGGGTACTGCGGCAATGACCATCGGCTCGGTCCGACCCGCGCTTGAAATAGCGACCAAGTACACATCACGCCGCAAGGCATTCGGACAGCCGATCTGCAACTTCCAGGCCGTCGGATTCAAGGTGGCGGACTCCGCCCTTCTCCTGGACGCTGCACGCTCCATGGTATACAGCACCTGCCTCGCCATCGACTCGGGCAAAACACACCCGGGCCGGATCAGGAGGATGGTCTCTCAATCGAAAAAATTCGTCACGGAAACTGCATGGGAAATCGCCAACAACTGCATGCAGGTCGTCGGCGGCATCGGATATACCAACGTGTTCCCCCTGGAGCGCATCGTCCGGGACATTCGTCTAAGCATGATCTGGGTTGGCACTAACGAAATCATGCAGCTCATCATCCAGAACGAATGGTACAAGGAATACGCCAAGGTCCTCTCGAAAGAGCCGGTTCGGGACGTCGAAAGCGACGCCGTCAACGCACACGAACAGGAAGAAAAGGTTTACGAGTAGCATTGACCGCGTATAACATTTGAAAATGGAACTGGCGCGTGAAAATGCCCCCCTGCGGGGCGCTGCGCCGGAAATCCCTAAAATAATTTCAGTCCGGCCTTTATTTTGATTGAATTTTTTTTAAATATGTTCGAATTTCAGTAGTAAGGGTGAATTCCGAACATCTGAAGAAAGGAACCGATTGATGCAGATTAAATTATGGGGAGTCAGGGGATCTCTTCCGGCGCCGACCACCAATGACGAATATTCACATAAACTACACGAGGTTCTCGAACGGGCGCTTTCTGCCGGGTTAAAGAATACATCAGACATCCCGGGATTCATGGATTCCCTGCCAGCCGACCTGAAATACGTGTTCGGAGGCAATACCACCTGCGTAACGGTAACCTCGGACAGCGGCGCCATGTACATACTTGACTGCGGCTCGGGCATACGTCTCCTGGGTTATGAATTGATGAAGGGCCTCAGCGGCAAGGGCCAGGGCGTGATGAATATATTCCTCACGCACAACCACTGGGACCACCTGCAGGGTCTTCCTTTTTTCACGCCCCTCTACATCAAGGGCAACGTCCTGAACTTCCATTCTCCCTTTAAGAACCAGCAGAAGACCCTTTGCGATCAGATGAAGGCGCCCTATTTCCCGGCGCCTTTCGAGGGGACCGCATCCACCAAGCACTACATACAGCTCGATGTAAAAAAAAGGACCCCGCTCCGGCTTGAAGAAGACCTTCTTGTCGATTATTTCCCGCTAAAACACCCGGGAGGCAGCTTTGCCTATCGGTTCAGACAGAAGGGGAAGACATTCATCTTCGCCACCGACGCGGAGTTCACCGGCGAAATCTTCGAAAACAGCCAGGAGGGGGTAACCGAGTTCTTTAACGGTGCAGACCTCCTCGTCATCGACTCCCAGTACACGCTCGACGAATCCTTCATGAAATTCGACTGGGGCCACACAAGTTACACCATGGCCGTTAACTGCGGCCTGCGCTGGAACGTTAAAAGCCTGGTGCTGACTCACCACGAGCCGGCTTATACCGACGCGAAACTTTACGAAAATTACCAGGCGGCTATAGAGCACGGGGAAAACTGCAAGAACGAATCTATGGCCATATACATGGCGACCGAAGGAACAATATACACGCTGTGATCCCACTCACGCCGGGATCGCGCGCTGCAGCGCATGATGACACGCCAATGCAAGCAAAAAGATCGACATTCAGTATCCGTATTGTATCACTCGCGCTGGTCCTGATCGTCGCGCTGGTATCCTCACCCGCGCAATCACAGAGGACAAAGTCAAGCCTGAACGCCCGGCAACAGAGAAACTCTGAAAAAGGACTTCATGACAACCGCTATTTCTTCTATTTCATCAATACTTCCATAACCAACCTGGGGACCGACGAGGAAAAGAAGCTCTTCAAAGAAGCGATCCAGCGTGACATCATCGCGCAGCAGCTCTACATGAAATTCCTCTTCGGCGAATCGTGGGAAGAGATACGGAAAGCGCAAAATATTTTAATCGACCTGTACCAGAAGACGCTGAACCGGGATATCGTAATGGCCAAGAAACTCCTGAACGGCTTTGCGCCGGGCGTGATCAAATCTGACCGATTCATGCCGCGCCATTACCTTCGCCTGGGTTACCGCGATGCGGAGGACGCGCGAATCGATCTGGTCATGGCCGATAATTTCCAGGAGCAGCTCTATTCGATGAGGCTCTACCGGTACTCGAAAGCGATTAAGAAGGTCAAGCATGGAAAACGGTATGCCCTTTTATCCCTGCTGGAAACGAAAATTCCCCATGACGCCAAAACAGAATACGGGTATAAAACGTTCGACGAGCTGAAAAAGCTCATCGCAGAAGCATCGGATGACACGACACGAGAGTATAATCTCCTGGTGCATACCGACAATTATTACAAATCCAAAGATGAAAAATCGCTCTTCGATACGGTCTGGGAAAACCCGGGCCTGTTTGAGATCCCTGAATACCGGGATTACCTGGAAATACAATGAGATATCTATGAAACTACGAAACACGCCTGTTGTCGCACTGACTCTCCTGCTTGCCTGTGGGAACGCGCCCATCAATGAACGCACAGTCTCCTCGTACGGCTTTTACTCGACCCCCGAGGCCATCATCGCGGCCCTGGAGCCGGACGCCCGCGGATACCAGGAGCATTTTGTGCTCGGGCTGGCGTACAAAAAGCAGAAAAAATACAAGGACGCGATCCTTCATTTCGCGAACAGCTGTTTCAAGAGCCAGCGTGATACGCGCCTGAGGCTATTTCCCCAGCCGGTATACCAGTTCATGAAGGGCTTCCATATCAAATCGGAATACTACGATGACGCGGCGTATGAAATCGCGGAGCTCTTTTCATTATACGCGGAACATGCCTACGTGATCAGGTACGTCGACCTGATGTCCGGTGGCCACGGCGCCCTCTACCGGGACGCACAGCTACTGAAGGCAAAATCGCTGGGTGCCCTGGCGCGCTATGACGATGCGGTCAGCACGCTCGCGTCCCTGGGCGATGGCTACGATGATTCCGGGTCCCGGGCCATGGTGTCTCTCCGGGCCGGCTCCATCCTTGAAAAAAAACCGGACCTGAAGGGCGCCATGAGGAGCTATCTCAAAGTGCTCGAGTCGGATATAACGGGATGGCAGGCAGCTACCGCAACAAAACGCATTCTCCAGATCATGAAAGACCCTCCCCTGACGCTGGATGCAGTGCAAAATGTCCTCTATGCCAGGGGCCTCTTCCATGCCGGGGAGTACAGGGAAAGCATCGCCCTGCTGAACAAGCTTAAAAGCGACGGTGATGACAGCATTGAAATAAACTCGTACCTTGTCAGGGGTTTGACGCGTAACAACGAGACGGCTGCGTCGGATGCGCTCATCCGTGCGCATGCAGGTGCCGTGGAAAAACGCGCCATTATCCTAAAAGCACAGGCTGATGAGCTCTGGGCCATGAATCAGAAAGGCGCCGCAGTACCGGTCTACCGTCAGGTCATCACGGCCGGTACAGAACCTCTCGCGCAGGAATCTCTACGCCAGGTCTCAAAATACATGGAAGGAGGAAAACGGGCGGGATACGAGCAGCTCCTCATTGAGTATAAAAATAAATATTCTGACGACGATGCCGGGTACTTTCTCTGGCTGCTGGCGCGAAACATACTCCGCGGCAACGATTTTGGCCGGGCGCTCCCGCTCCTCGAAGAATCGGTATCAAAGTACCCCGGCGGCAGCCATTCCGACGAATGCCGCTTCTGGCTTCACAAAATATACGTCCAGGCCGGCAACAGGCAGATGGCACAGCAAACGGCGCGGGACATGATCGCCCGTAATCCTGACTCCGCATACACCTGGCTGCTCATGAAACAGTTGTCGGGTGCATACGAGGAGTTAAAGCTCAAGGAAGACTATCAGGCGGCATTGCAGCAGGGCGATATGCCAACGGCCCTGTTCTGCCACGCGCTCCTATTCACGAAGGAGAAATCGCTCTTGAACCGGACGGGCCGTATCGGCGACATCGATGACCCGTCCATTGCGCAATACCGCGGCCTTGTGAAAAAGATCACTGGCAATAAAACCTCATCCGGCTACGGCGGCATGCTGAAAAGCCTGGACCGGTACTTCGCCAGCGGCCACACCGCCGGCATTACCCGTGAGCTCGGGCTTCTGCCGGACACGGACGCGTCCCGCAAGGACCGGTTTATCGCCCTCGCCCATTATAGCGCCCGGTATGACCATGCGTATCTCGGCGCCTATTCCCTGCTCGAGCTCCTGAAGCTCTTCGGGCTGAAAGAAAACATCATGTTGATGCCGGAAGGGATGGTTCGCCAGCTCTTCCCGCTACCCTTCTCCGATTGCACCGCCCGCTACGCAACGGAATACCGGGTGGACGTACACGTGCTCTATGCCCTGATCAAGGCAGAATCCCTGTTCCGCCATAACGCCGTCTCGTCCGCCGGCGCCGTGGGATTGATGCAGCTCATGCCGGCTACGGCGCGGGGGCTCGCCCGCTCAATGAAGCTGCAGAGCTATGATCTCACCGACGCCTGTACGTCCATACGTTTCGGCGCCAAATATATCGCCGGCCTTGAAAGGGAATTCGACGGGAATTTCCAGTATGTGGTGGCGGCCTATAATGCGGGCGCCGGCAACGTTAAAAAATGGAAGCAGAAGCTTCAGGGCGATATGGATTATTTCACCGAATTCACGCCCTTCATCGAAACGAGATATTACATATTACGCACGGACAAATTCCTCACACAGTACGGCCTGATCTATCCCCAGACAAAACCGGCACAGTAACGGCCGATGCGTGGCAACATACCGGGATTCCGCTCCAACCCGTACGCATACCGGAGACAGGGACGGCAATATCCGCTGGTTAGCGCTGCAATCACTCAGGCTTTTCAGGGACCCCTCTGCCGTGGACACATATGTCAGGGGGCTCGCGAGCGGCGACTGGCTGATCCGCGAGGAATCGATCAGGGGGATCCTCGAGTTGGATGAGGATACCATCTTGATCCGAAAACAAACGAGAAGGTGACCGGCCTTCTCGTTCACAATAACTACCGGATCAGGGTTCTCGCACTCAGAGTATTGAAGAAGGACCGGGGCGCAAAAAAGGCCGGGAAGTGATCCCGGCCCCGTTTATCAGTTTTTCTTTTCCTTGGTCTGATATATTTTATTTTTGTTATCAACCTGGTCCTTTTCATACTTGTCAAGGTACTTTGTGAGCAGTTCTTTTTTCTTCTGCATTTCCAGCTCCTGCTGTTTTTCCTCCCGCCTTGAGTATTCGAGCTCTTTCTTGGCCAGCAGGGCCTTGACCTCTTCCTCCGCCTGGCGCTTGCTCTCGAGGTCGGCCAGGACCCGCATCATCTGGAACATGTTATCCTTGGCGCTCCGGTAATAGTAGATAGCGTTAATGAGGTCAAGAGCGGAGGCGGACTTCGCATCCTTGTAGCGCTCGTAATAGTCAGTAGCCTTGAGCACGCCCCCCTGGGCCTGCTCGAGAAACTTGTCGGATGGGCTGCGATCATCCCTCTTGATGAGGTTCATTTTAAACTTCGCCCGGGTATTCATCTTGATACTGTCGGTAAGGATCGCCGTCGCGTCCTGGTTGTATTTCGCAGCGAGCTGCTTCGCGGTTGCCATGATGGCGGCCTGGTTTTCCCTGAAGGCCTTCGCGGACTCGAACATCTTGTTCTGGAAGTAAAGCGCGCTGGCCTCGGCATACTGGTCAATCAGCTTGTCGATTTCGCCTTCACCGCCGCCGAAGTTCATAATTGCCGCGTTGAGAAGCTTGATGGATCTGAAATTTTCATAGCTGAGGAGCCGGGATATTGCTTGGGGATCACCCTTCAGGGGAGGCGGCTCATATGCCGGGTGATAATCGTATTTGTAGGATTGCGCATATGCCAAGGAAACGATAAGCAGCAATACAAATGACATAATCAGGCTTGTTCCTTTTCTCATCGTAACAATCTCCCTTTTAATAATGAATTAATATCCACGGAACAACGTGCATGGAAACTGTACATGAGTTGGGTATTAAGTCAAGTACAAATGCGTCCGGGCAAAAGGTTTGTTGGATTATTTACGCTACCGCTTTTTCCGGTGGTCGATATGGATGGCCTTGACTTTCCGTTTCTTGATCTTCACGGCGCCTTCAGGATTGCAGCGTTCCTGGACTTCCTCGATCGGCTGCGAGATGAGCATGTTCACGACCTTCTCGGTCTTGTTCAGAACATCGATCAGGATCAGGTTTTCATCGTCGGTGAAATCCTGGAGGAGGTATTCTTCCATGGTAACGTTCTTGCGGGGGGTCCCTATACCGACGCGAATTTTTGCGAACCGCTCGGACTTGAGCGCCCTGGTCATTGATTCGATTCCATCATGTTTGAGATTCGAGAAGAGGTAATCGACCCTCATATCGCCGAGCTTGAGCGAGGAGTCTTCGACGATGCAGATGATGTCGCGCACGTTGATGCGCAGAAACGACGCTATATAGAGGACGGATTCCCCGATGAGATTAACAAACGTCTGCGGCTTGAGAAGCACGACATCGGTGCCGAGTATCTTGCCCCGGCCGATAACCGACTTTTTCTTCTTGATCCGGACATCGATATTCTCGTTGTTCCCAATTATATCAATAACCTTGAAACCGATGTTCTGCCTGTTGTTAGCGAATTTCTCACCGGGATTTCCAAAGCCTACGATTAACTTCAATCATTCCGCTCCCTTAGGATATAATCCCGGCCTTCCGGCCGGGTGCAGAAACATGACGCTCTTACTTTTTATCCTTATCCTTACCCTTGTCCTTATCCTTTTCTTCGGCTTTAACGTCGCCCTCTTCAGCCTTCTTGCCCTCTTCGCCCTCACCCTCGACAGCAATGGCTTCCTCGACCTTCTCTTCGACTGCCGCGACTTTCGGAACATGGACGGACGCTATCGACGCTTCGGGAATACTCGTGATCTTCACTGCATCGCTCACAGTGATGTCCTTTACGTGTATTGAGTCGCCGATATCGAGATCGGTTACATTAATCTGGATCTTTTCCGGGAGATCCATCGGGAGGCACTCCACCTCGAGATCGCGCATGTCAACCTCAAGGATCCCGCCCAGCTTGATGCCCTTCGCCGTGCCGACGAACTCGATCTTGACGTGGGTACGGATCTTCTCGTCCTTCGTGACCCTGAAAAGATCCAGGTGCAGGATCTCCCCGGTGATGGGGTCGGCCTGGTAATCCTTGACATACGCCATCTTCTCGGTTGTGTCTTTTTTGTCGGTACTGAGTATATCAAAAATGACGCTCTCGGATATTCTTCCTTTGAACAGCTTGAAAAAATCCTTCTCCGGGACCTGGATGGCCTCCGATTTCCCGTGGGAATATAATACGCCCGGGATGAACCCCTTCCGTCTTGCTCTCCGGCTGGCATTTTTTCCGAAATCCGTTCTCGGTTCAACGGTTATACTCTTTGCTTGCATTGTTTTCCTCTTGTATTATTAAATAATATTCTTAAAAGTCTATCACATCGTATTTATACGAACAGGGAGCTGACAGATTCCCCGTTATGGATCCTCCTGATCGCCTCCCCGAAAAGCGGCGCGATCGAAAGGATCTTCATCCCCACCATCTCCCTCGCTCCGCGGAAGGGGATGGTGTTGGTGAATATGATCTCCTTGAAACCCCCACTCTCCATGTTGTCGATCGCCTTGCCGGAGAGCACGGGGTGCGTAAAGAGGCAGTACACGTCTTTCGCCCCTTCCTTCCGCAGCGCCTCTGCCGCCTTGGATATCGAACCGCCCGTATCCACCATGTCGTCAACCAGGACACAATTCTTGCCGCTCACATCGCCTATAACGTGCTGGATCTCGGCGACGTTAGGCTCCGGCCGGCGCTTGTCGATAATGGCCAGGCCGGCGTTCAGCTTTTTCGCATAGAATCGGGCGCGCTCCGCGCCGCCCGAATCGGGCGAAACCATGACGGCGTCTTTAAGATGCAGCGCCTTCATGTAATCGATAACCACCGGCGCCGAGTACAGGTTGTCGACCGGTATGTCGAAAAAACCCTGTATCTGCTCAGCGTGCAGCTCCATAGTGAGCACCCGGTCCGCGCCCGCCACCGTGATGATATTTGCCATCACCTTCGATGATATCGGAACGCGGGGCTCGACCTTACGGTCCTGACGCGCATACCCGAAATAGGGTATAACCGCCGTGATCCTGCCCGCCGAGGCCCTGAGCGCCGCGTCCATCAAAAGAAGAAGCTCGATGACGTGGTCGTTGGTCGGGTTGCAGGTGGACTGTATGATAAATACGTCGTGTCCCCTGACGTTGTCCTTTATCTTGACCGATATCTCGCCGTCCATGAAACGCTTGAGCTCGCACCGTGAGAGCTCTATATTGAGATACCGCGCAATTTCCTCCGCGAGTACGGGATTTGACGATCCCGAGAATACCTTTAGCAAACTGTCACCCATGCCGGTTTATCCTGTGGTCTTTTTTCGATAGTAGTCTTCCAGCCGCCCCAACTCCTCCCTGGTATTTACACCGCTTCCTTCCAGGGGATCATTCAGGAGCATGGTCCGCACCGTAAAACCGGAGCGTACAACATGTTCCAGGGCATCGGGAAGATAGTACTCGCCCTGGGCGTTGTTCGTGTTAATGCGCTTGAGCCCATCGAACAGCAAGCGCTTGTCGAACACGTATGTCCCCGTGTTCACTTCCCTGATCGCGCGTTCATCCGCGCCCGCGTCCTTCTCTTCAACTATTTTCAGGAAATTACCGGCGCCGTCCTTGACGATCCGGCCGTATCCCGTCGGGTTATCGAGCTTCATGGTCAGCACCACTGCCCTGGCACTGTCGGGGCCGGATGCCTCTATCATTGCACGAAAGGTTTCAGATCTGATGAGCGGCACGTCGCCGCAGGCGACGATAACCTTTCCGGAAAAGGCCGCCATGGCCTCCTCGGCCTGCATGACCGCGTGCCCGGTGCCCAGCTGCTCGCGCTGCCACACTGTCCGCGCGCGGTTCCCGACCGCCTCGACGACCAGCTCTCCCCGGTATCCCACGATTACGCAGATATCGGATACGCCGGCCTTCTCGAGACTGTCCATCACATGAAGAATCATCGGCCTGTTCAGAAACGGTTGTAGCACTTTGGGCAGGTCGGACTGCATCCGAACTCCTTTTCCGCCTGCCAGTACTATTGCAGCTATTGCGTTGATGTTCGGACTCCCTTCACTGATATGCTGAGGTGCCAGGATTCGAACCTGGGGTCACGGGACCAAAACCCGATGCCTTACCGCTTGGCCACACCTCAATGTCATGTAGACATGATAGATGCCTTATGGGTCCGCGCCCACAAAGAATCAATCATCTGTACATTCCGGCCTCTCAAACAAAACGGGTCACGATTACTTCCCGGTAATCCCCCGCGAGCCTCGCCCGCGCCCGCTCCGCCGCTTCCCTGCCCGGGAAGAGGCCGATCACCGTCGAACCCGAGCCGGTCATGATTGAAAAATCCGCGTCCAGCTCCAGGAGCTGCTTTTTGATCCGCCCGATTTCCGGGTGCCGCCGTATGACCGGTCCCTCGAAATCGTTGACCGCGAGCCCCTTCAAGTCCGCCGCCGATCCTCCCGAAAGGACCGCCACTATCCGCTTCGTCGCCGCCGCTATCGACGCCTCACGCGCTGCGTCCGCTTCCGTGCCCCGCTCAAGGGACCGGTACGCCGAGGCAGTGTCGACATGGATACCGTTATTGACAATCACCACCCAGGACTTCAGTGTCCCGGGAACCGGCATGATGATCTCGCCGATGCCCCGGCACAGCGCAAAGCCGCCGGTAAGACAATACGGAACATCAGCCCCGATTTTCGACCCGATTTCCGCGAGCGCACTGTCAGGAAGCTTTTTCGACCTGCCGTTCAGCAGCTTCAGCGCCGCTGCAGCGTCGCTGCTTCCTCCGCCGAGCCCGGCGCCGGCAGGAATATTCTTTTTAACCGAAAATTCCAGTGCTCCGTTCATGCCGGTGCGCTCAAGGTAGAAGGTCGCCGCACGCGCGATAAGATTCTCGTGCGCGGGTATCGCCTCCGTAACGCTGCCGTGCGTTCCGCCATTGTTCCTGACGGCAACGGCAATGTCCACAGCGCCTTCCGAATCACGCAGATGCGTGTCTTCGAGTTTTAAAAGATCGTGGAGCGCAACACTAGCCATGAGGCTGAAAATATTGTGGTACCCGTCATCCCTGCGGTTCAGTACCTCAAGATGGAGGTTAACTTTTGCGTGTGCTCTTATCGAATCGGCCAATAGTCCCCTGTACTCGTCCTTTTGGAGAGGCAAAATTATTATAGCGCACTTTTTTTGTCAAGAATTAATTGTTTTACGAAGAACTTATTGACAAGCATTTCATATATATTTTTTTTGGATATTTCATGGAAAATATAAACTTTTTAACCGGCAAGCGGCTAATTATCTTCGATTGCGACGGTGTGTTGATCGACGCCAATCAAGCCAATCTCAATTTTTTTAATGAATGCCTGAGACGGGGCGGCTACCCGCCCCTGCCTGAAGAACTTCATGAAAAAGTCGTATACCAGTCCACGAAACAGCTCATGTTCGAGCTGTTCCCGGATCCGGCCGAAGCCGAGCGGATGCACCGCATCAGCCAGGAAACCGACTACACCCCCTTCCTCGGTGATGTCCGCCCCCTGTTCGATTATGCCCGGGTCCTGGGCGCGCTCCGGAAGCGTTTCAGCCTCGCCGTTGCCACTAATCGGGGCAGGTCGCTTGACAGGCTATTCAAACACTTCAATCTCCACACCTGGTTCGAGTACCGGGTATCGGTTCTCGAGGCGGAGCCCAAGCCCCATCCAGAGATGCTCCTCAAATGCGTGAAGCAGTTCGGCGTAACAGAATCCGAGGCGCTTTACCTGGGGGACTCCATCACAGACCGGGAGGCGGCAATCAACGCCGGGATCGACTACCTCTGGGTGGGCGGAGACGCAGAGCCGGGGATCAACTCCGTAGCCGATCTTGTGCTCTATTCCTGAAGCCGGCGCTCCAGCGATCATCAGACGGAGCCGCAGGTAACATACCACGCAGGCCCGCACAGCTGCCAGCTACCGGCGCCATTTCCTGCGATATTCGGTTGCAAAGCGCAGCGGGAACCCATTATTCCGTGACCCCGGTAAAAATAACTTGATCATTGTTCAGCAGTTACATATCTTTACTATATACAAATCCACCCGATTATTGCGGATACATCAACATGCAGGAGAACGTAAATGAAAACATCATTTAAATCAATACTACTCTTTTCCCTGGCTGCAGGCCTTGCTTTTACATTTGGCTGCAAGAAGCAGGTTGAGAAGAACGGTATCGTGACGCTCGCAATCGGTTCGATAACGCTGGAGCGCCCCGGCGCAGGCCCGGCAACTCTCCAGGTCAAGGACCGTGTGGCTGAAAACGACACAATCATAACTGGTGCGATGTCTCTCGCGGTCGTGCAGTTCTCGGACAACTGCGTCGTGCAGATCCAGGAGGGCTCAACGTTCCAGGTCATCTCGGCAGGCAAAAACGACCGCGACCTCTTTGTTAAGGACGGACAGGTCCTGACGAAGCTGATGAGGACCGGCGGCAATAACGCGACCGTGCGGACACCCACCGCAATCGCGGGCGTGCGCGGCACGCAATTCAGCGTTCATTTCAAGAACGGCACGACCCGGGTGGCCGTGTCCGAGGGAACGGTAGCCGTCAAGGCGTCCCGCGCTGATGAATCGGGCAAGCCCATCTCCGAAGCGAAGGAAGAGACCATTACGGCCGCCGGCAGCACCGCCGAGGTGACCGCGGCGCCGCAGAAAGCCGCAGGTGAAGAGTCGGCACTGGTCGTGAGCGTGCGCGCGATAAACGAAGACGAGAAACAGACCCTTAAAAAAATTGAGGCCGTACCGGTCATCGAGGACCCGGGCAGGAAGACGGGTGAAGAGATCGAGTCAGCGTTGAAAAAAGCCATGGAGTCAGCGCCGGCCGGCGAGCCGAACAAAATCAAGCAGCTCATGGACAAGAAGGCCCGCACGATCGAAGAGATCCGCGAAGCATTCAACCGCGTCGACGAGATAACCCTCTATAACGGCCGCGTCATCCAGGGAGCGATCCTCTCCCGCGGAGCCGAGTACAAAATTCTCACCCCTGACGGGACCATCTCGGTGCCGGAAGAGGATATAAAGAGCTCGGGGATAATCAAATAACAGGGGGGGGTCCATGAAACAAACCAATCGGGCCGAAATACTCATTGCTGCCGCAATCCTGACCCTCATGTGCGCATCAGCGGCATTCGCCGAGCACGTGTTCATGAAAGACGGGAAAATCATACAGGGCAAGATCTCCCTCGATAAAAAAGAGAGCATCACCTTAGACCTTCAGGGGAGCACAAAGAGGGTGATCGCGCGGGGTGATATAGTCCGCATTCTCTATTCCGACGAATACCTGACCAAGTCCCTTGTCCAGCTCACCAGCGGTGAAACCATCGAAGGGTTCATCGTGCAGGAGAAGCGTACCGAGCTGACGATCCGGAAAAAGCTCACCGACCCCCAGGAGCAGGTAATCAAGAAAGACCAGGTCCAGTATACCGCGAAAAAACGGCCGAGCCAGCTCACCGCCCAGGCCATCACCGGCGGCTTTTTCCTGAAATGGAACAAGCCCCTGGGTTCGCTCAAGAAGTTTGTCGTGTACATGAAAAAAGAGGGCGAGGAATACAGTATTGCCGGCGAATCGGCCACTCCCGAACTGAGGCTCCGCAGGGGCGTAAAAGAAGGGACGGCTTACCGGTTCATGGTGCGCCTGGTGGATGAAGACAATTACGAATCAACACCCAGCAACGAGATTACCGCGACCTCGCTGAAAAAAGGCGAGGCCCCGGCGCTCAAGGAAGATGAGGTGAAGCAGCAGGAGAAACCCGGGCAGAAAAAGGAAGGGAAGCTCTCCCTGGGCATAGGCCCCTTCGGCTCCGCTGGTGTCGGGATGCAGTCCTGGAACGGCACGTTCGTGATGCCCTGGAACGCGGGGGGCGGGATCATGTTCGACACCGCACTCGCACGGGACACCCTTCTCAACTACCGGACCACGGTCAGTTTTGCGCAGAACTATGATTACCGGTATTCCAAGCGGCCCTCCCTGTACACCCTGCCGGTCAGCGCGGGAGGGTACACGGCCAGGATATACCAGACGGTATACTACAAGTCGAAGGAGATGGTGAAGCCCTTCTCCATTGACCTTGCGTCTGCGATCGGCTTCGGCGTGGTGCGGACGCCCATCGTGAGGTTCTGGCTCGGCCCCGAATATTTCCTGAAGCTTGTCACGACCGGCTCGAAGCGCTACCTGGGCCTGTCCGCCGGACTGGGACTGGTACTCGGCCTGAACATCAACCTCGGGAGTCTCGTCACCCTTGCCTTCTCCGGAAGCGGCAGGGTGATGTACTCGTACCGCTACTCGGAATACACCTCGATCGACACGAGCGATTTCGTGCAGGGGTCCTTCGTGCCGGCCATACCTGCGTATGTCCAGCCCGACCCGAGGACAACATTGCACCAGCAGGACCACGGCATAGGGTTCGGGGGGCAGCTGAACATCGCGGTCCTGTTCAGGATCAACGACACCTACTCGCCGAGAGCGAAGTAAGATGCACTGGCCATTTATAAAAAGGCCGTCCACCGGACGGCCTTTTTGTTATATTGAAATACCAGCAGATGCGCTTACGCACCGGGCATGCTGGTGAACACGCGGAGAGGGTCTACCTCATTCCTTAAAATGCCGAGGACCTCAGCGGAGGGTACGGGCGTTACCGGTATCTCGCCGTCGGGCTTCAGGAGCTCGAACCCGGTGGCCAGTTGGGCAAGGCCCACGGCCACGCCCGGGTTCAGGGTCTTCACCCGCATGCGTTTGGATTCCGGCTCAAAATCGTACACTCCGGCGTTGGTCACGACCGCGACCGGCCCCTGTCCCAGGAGCCCGGCCTTCTTACGGGAATCGCCGCCGGTAAGGAAACCCACGGAGGTGATGAAATCCACCTTTGGCACGAACTTGTCGGGCGACTGCAGGCCCACCAGCACCATCTTCTCAGAGAGAGAAGAGAGGTCGTTGTTCCCGCCCGAGCCGGTAAGGCGCACTTTCGGCTTCATTAAATCGATCCCGATCATGTGGGTGTTGATGTTCCCGTACATGTCGATCTGCGCGAAGCCGAGGAACCCGATGTCCACGTACCCGTTGTACGCCTGTCCGAAGGAATAGGACATCTCCAGGATCATGGGCGACTTGCGCCAGGTGAACGGGCCGCCCACGGACCAGGGCATGCCGCCCTCGAGAGGGTCCTGCGCCCCCGATTCGTACACCAGGGTTATGTTCGGCGCGTGCGTCTTGCGCGCGAGTATCGCCGCCACCATCGGGAGCCCGGTGCCCACGTACACTACCTTGTGGTCCTCGATCTGCAGGGAGAGATTATAGGCAACCATTTCAAGGGGATTTGCCGGTTTGATGTCTGTCATGGTTAGTTTCCTCCTTATTTCAGATGGCGCGGCTCAGTAGTATATGCCAGTTTCGGTCTCGAGCGTTTTAAATTCCTTGTACGAGAAATCGAAGCCCAGGTCCTCGTTATCGTACTCCTCGGCCTTGGTAAGCCGTCGCGAGCTGGCGATCCATTTGGCGCCGCCCAGCTTCTCGATAAAATCGAACTGGTCCTTGCAGGAGAAAACCCAGTACTCGAAGTACTCATTGATGTTCGCCTGCGACTGGCAGGCCCACCGCATCAGCTTTTCCCACCACTGGCGCGACCAGTAGTAATACCCGGGCATGCTTCCGGGCGCTGCGCCAAAGGGCAGCTCTACTACCGCGTCCACCGCGGTAAAGGGAATGACCACACCCTTGTTGTTGCTCCGGATATCGCCCGGGGGCACGATCTCCTCTGCAGTGATGATGACCCTGCGTGCGGCGGCGGCCAGCGCTATGTCGTTGATCGGTGGCCCGTACATGCGTGCGTTCCCGAACCGGTCCGCTGCCTGCACGTGGATGATGGCAATGTCCGGGTAGAGCGCCGGCACGAACACCACCGGGTCCGGGTCGGTGCGCATCGGGTTCTGCATCACCTTCACGTAGGGATTATACCTTAAAATATCCGAACCGAGGAGCTGCTTGCTGAACACGCCCGGAACGCCAAGCTGGGCCGCCTTGAACCCCTGGGCCATTGTGCCGTGGCTCCACTCGGAAAGGATCCTCGTTTTTCCCTCTATGACCGCGCGTGAATAGGCGCGGTCGTATCCCCGCATCTCTGCGCCGGAATAAGAGTTATGCGAGTAGCACGCTGCACCGAACGAGATCATGTAGCTCTGGTTTGAGTTCGGCGATCCGATCATCTGGATGTTCTTTTTTTTCTGCCGGAGGATCTCGAAATATGCCTGCATCGGTGTGCGCACGTAACTGAACCCGGTATCGGTAAGGACGTCCCCGTCCTTCACGAATTCGGCGATCGCGTCTTTGAGAGACAGCCTCTTGTCCCGGCGTGAATGGTCCTTCTTCAAATGCACGCTGCGGGCAGACTCGAAATCGACCAGCCGGTCGAGTATCCTCGTGTCATCGATCTTCAGGTTTTTTAACGCCTCTTTATTATAATCGAACGCGCTCATGGCATCCTCCGTGAGTGTAGCATTAAAGTATTAATATATACAGGCAGGATGGATAAAACAATCCTTCCGATGCGTGATTTTGAGCGGCATTTATCACCGGTCCGGTGGGTTGGACATACCAATTTTTGTGATGAAGGAGTTTGTTTCCGGATTCCGGCGGGTTGCCCGGACCGGGTTATGGCACAAAGCAGCGGGCAGAAGCTTGAGAGGCAGGTAAAGCCGTCACCGCATGACCTGGAAAAAATTGTGAATGGGGAATGTGCGAACCTGGCATGAATCGAAATGTAAAACGCCATGATCAACATATAATAATCGGAATTTATAATTTATAAATATCAGTGAATTATTTATTTATGATAGAGTGATTATACACTATGGGAGGGTAGTCAATTCCAGCTATAAAATATATCATAAAGCGGATAATTGTCAACACGAGCCCGGGTGTCTATATTACAATCAGAAACATCTATATTCTGAAAAGGAGGCATCTTGCATGCATACAATATTAAAATACTCCATCTGGTTGATGGCCATACTCCTGCTCATTCCTGTGACAGGGTGTAATAAAAAACACAGCAATAATTATTGGCTATTGCTGTTGATGAGAGGAGAAACTGTTGAACCGGTGCCTCTCGGAACAGCCGGAGACCCTACCGCGGCTGCCGGATATGCGATTCTGGCAGAAAATGCAATCACGGTAATTCCGGATCCGATATTCTCCGTGACCGTGATTGGAAATATCGGGCTCAGCCCGCAGACTGACTACACCGCTCCCCTGTTCAATTGGTCATTAACAGGTCTGGCTACGGATCCATATTTTGACTCTATTCATATTCCCCCGCCCTTTCATATATATTGCGCAGGCAATACAGGGGGTACGACTATTACTGACCTGGCCCAGGCTACCGGCGCAGATGAAGGAGGCATGATATTTGCGTATAACAATGCCGTATCACGGGTGCATTCAGCACCTGCTTCCGCATATTACAACATAGGGACCCCTGTTGCCGGAATACTTACGAATTACATCCTCCGTCCCGGGGTCTACGAATGGGATAGTGACGTTTTCATACCGTCAAACCTCATTCTTGCCGGCAGCGCAGCGGATGTCTGGATCTTCAAGGTGAATGGAAATCTCGGCATGAAAAGCGGCAGGTTCGTTGTTCTTGAGGGCAGCGCGCTCCCCGAAAACATCTTCTGGCAGGTTGCGGGTGATGTAACAATCGGAGGGAATGTGCAATTCAAGGGGATCATACTGAGCGCGGGTTCAATTGAATTGTGGAATGGCGCAACTATCGACGGCAGGCTGCTGTCTCAGACTACGGTTGATCTTGATATGGCTACGATTATCCAGCCGTAACGCGGCCAAACATGGCGGTTGATGTTTGAGTCGATTTTAGTGAAGGATGCATCTGCGAATTACCCCGGAGCCCGGCCCGGGGTAATTCGCATTAAAAACGCCTGGCTTCCAGAGTCCGTAACAGCTTATCTGTATCGAGTTTCCGCAAATACAGGGGGACAACGCTGTTTTTGTACGGTGCAAGATTTTCCTCAAAGGTTTTGTTGCTGCTATTAATGTAGATCACCCCCAGGGGCAGTTTCTCCATTTCGACAGATTTTTCAAGCGCCTCGTTTCTGTTTGAAGGGTCATAGTCGTCGTCAAGGTAATAAGTATAGTTTTTGTACCAGCTGAAATTATTCTCCTTATTAAAAGTGACGCACGGCTGGAGTATGTCGACAAGGGAGTATCCCTTATGCGTTATTGCTTTCTTTATGATTTCTTTTGTTTTTTCAACATCACCTGAAAATGCCCGTGCGACAAACGAGGCATTCATCGATACCGCCACGGCCACCGGATTGAACGGTTCGAGGCAGACACCTGTTATCTGCACTGGCGTTGCAAATCCCCTCCTGCTGGTGGGTGATGCCTGTCCCTTTGTCAGACCATAGACCATGTTGTCATGCACCAGGTTCGTTATGTCCGGATTTCTTCTCAATGCCGCCAGAAAGTGGTTGCCGCCTTCACCATAGGTACACCCGTCGCCGCTTTCAACGACAACGGTCAATCCCGGGTTGGTTGCCTTTATAGCCGTTGCAGCGGGAAGCGATCTCCCGTGCAGCCCGTTGAAAAAACTCGCGTTTATATATTGCGGCATCTTCGCCGCCTGCCCGATCCCGGAAACCATCACCATGCGCTCCCTCGGAATATTCAGATCATCAAGCGCGCCCTTCACGGCCCTGATAATGTCATAATTGCCGCATCCGGGACACCATGCGATGTCGGGTGGTCGGTCAAAGTCGTATACGGAGTTCATGTACATCCCCTTACGTGAATTTTTCAAACTCTGCAGCCAATTCCTCGACGCTGAAGGGCATCCCGTTATATTTCACTATCTTCCGGTCGAATTCGTGTCCGGTATGCATGCGTATAAGCGTTCCGAACTGTGACGCATAATTGTTTTCCACGATGGCGGTGAACCTTGCCCGTGCCAGGTACTTCTTCGTATCTCCATGCAGCGGGTGGACCTGTGAATAATGGAGGACCGCCGTATCGCTCCTCCCCGATTCTTTTATTGCTTCGAGTATACCGCCCAGGGTAGAGCCCCACGACACGACCAGCCACCGGTAATCATTCGGACCATGGAGGTCGGGTGGTATGCTGTCGGGACCCATGGATTGAAGCTTTCTCATCCGCTTGTTCATCTGCTCTACACGGACCGTAAAATCCTCGGTTATGTATCCGCCCTCGTCATGCTCGTCGCTGTCAAGGCACACGATACCGGTGCCGTATCCCGGTATCCCCCTCGGTGAAATACCGCTTTCCGTCACCCGGAATCTCCTGTATCCGTTGTCTGTCACCACGATGCTGTTCACGGACATCGACCCGTCGATCTCCACGCCCATGATCGTGCAGTTTGAATCAAGGAAATACTGATCGGTAAGCAGGATGACCGGCACCTGGTATTTGTCCGCCATGTAGAAGGCCTTCCGGGTGAGATCATATCCCTGCGTATAATTGCCCGGCGCGTATATGATGCGGGGGAATTCTCCGTGCCCTGAAAAAAGAGCGAACAGAAGATCCCCCTGTTCCGTCCTGGTGGGCATGCCGGTAGCCGGTCCGGGCCTCTGGCCGAGATGAATGACCAGGGGGGACTCGGTCGCCCCTGCCAGGCTCAGCCCCTCTGTCATGAGCGCGAAGCCGCCGCCGGAGGTGGTCACCATCGCGCGGCCGCCAGCGTACCATGACGCGATGGCCATGTTTACGGCGCATATCTCATCTTCGGCCTGCTCGACCACGATTTCGAATTCCTCCGAATATTTTGCGAAATTGACGAGTACATCGGTAGAAGGAGACATGGGATACGATGAGACGAAATTGCACCCTCCCGCGATACCTCCCAGTGCGATTATTTCAGCGCCGTTGAACAGCAGCTCCTTCGCTGCATCAGGGGATGCAGCCGGAAGGATCCCGATATTCCGGGAACGCGCGATGTCCCTGCCTGTCTCGACCCCCTTCACGAGGGCCTCGATATTTTTTTCAATCACATCTGCGGCGGCACGGGAAAAATAAGACCGGACCTGTTCCCGCGCGCCGTCCTCGCTGATCCCGTACATACCCGCGAAGAGACCCATGACGACAAGGTTAAGAAATGTTTTGCCACCGACCCCTTTCGCAATTTCCGACAGGGGAATCTCGACAACCGTGTACCCGCCGTTGCGGTACCGGTCCTCGATACATACCGTGTCGCCCAGTATGGTCGTGTCCCCCGTGATCCGGTCATGAAAGCGCGCCATGGCGCCTGGACCGAATGGGATGAACACGTCTATCCGCTCAATGAACGAATCCACCCGCTGTGAGGATACTCGTATTTCCGTGGAATTATTTCCGCCGCGTATGCGGGACATGAATTCGCTGAAAGAGAAAACATACCTTCCGGAAAGCTTGAACATCTTCATTAAAAGACGCTCGAGGGTCTGGATCCCCTGACCTGCCTCACCTGACAGGACAATCGATAGGTCGGTTCTTCCGTTCTTCATGTTGACACTCATCGCTGGTGGGATAAGCGGGTATTGAAAACCCGCACATCATTAAGCCTCAACATGCGTCTCATTGTGCCGCCTGTTATTGCACATCTTACCGGAAAACCGCAATCACAAGGACTATGAACGCAGTGACGGCACCGGCCCCGTGAATCGGGATCAGCACAACGGGCATCGGCTTTTTTCTTACATGAAATGAAAACAGGGTGAAGCCACCGAGGGCCGCTGCAAGGAACAGGGCCAGTGAAATGTTCATCAGCATATTGCCGGTATTGCCGGCGACGTTGATGATAAGCACCGCAAGGCCGATTGCGGCCATCAACCCGTGACCAATGGCCAGGGGCATGGGCATTCCCTTCCCCCTGTTTCTCAGGGCAACGAGGGTCACACCGCCAAGGGCTGCCAATCCAAAAAAAAGTACCGGGACATACATCATGGTGGGCCTCCTGTAATAATCGTATTGTAGTAAAAAACAGACAACATTGAATCAGGTAGGATTCACATAACTTGTGAGACACCGTTACGTTCACCTTGAATATATGAATTATTTTTCGAAAAGTCAATCGCCTCAAAAAGAAATAAAACGACCGGGGATCAGACCCCGTACTTTTCGATGAACATCCGCGTCGCCCATTTTAAAAACATGTAGGAATAGCGCGCGCCGGCGAGGTACAGGCCGATGTAAAACACGAGGTGCGATATGCCGTAGATCACCGGTCCGCCCACAATCGCGATCAGGGGCTGCCCGAAATACACGGCGAGCACACCAAACAGGGCGACCGCCGGCCACCCGATGAGATAGCTCAGCGCTATCAGGAAGATTCCTGTTATTATGCGCGGTGTCGGCTTCTCTTTAAAAGATCCCAGGTCGGCCTGTTCGCGGATCGCACTTTTGCCGAATTCGGTTTGGGCCACCCATTCAGCGATTTTTTTCAGAACCATCCATCTTCTCCCCTCAAAAAATTAGCGCATTTCAGCTTGGTCCGGTGCCCGTAGCATGAGCACCCTTATACTACCGGCACCCGGCAGCAGGCAAGAAAAAAACCTTGACAAATACCGCTCCGGTTCACTAACAATCAGCTCTGTTTTAAGGCGTCTGTCATATAATCGGTACTAATCAAATGAACATGCATGAAACTGAAATAACCATAGGCGAACAGGGGCTTTCCCTGGAAGATATCCTGCGCATTGCGCGGGACGGCGCGCGCGTACGCGTGAGCGACCGCCCCGATTTTGTGGCGCGCATCGAGCGGTCCCGCACCCTGCTTCTTAAAGCGCTTGACAACGGCACGCCGGTTTACGGCGTCAACACCGGGTATGGCAAATCCTGCGGCAAGCGCATGGCGCGCGAAGTTGCGATAAAAAACGGCATGAACCTGATACGGTTCCACGGCTGCGGTACGGGCGAGCCGGTCGGCATCGGGGAGTCGCGCGCCGCAATGCTGACCCGCGTCCTCTGCTTCGCCCGCGGCTACTCCGGCGTGTCCATGGAGCTGATAAGGCTCCTCGCGGAGCTCCTGAACCGCGGCATTACGCCGGTGATGCCCTCCGAAGGGTCCGTCGGGGCGTCCGGCGACCTCACCCCCCTGTCATACATGGCCGCCGCGCTCATGGGCGAGCGCGAGGTCTTTTACCGTGGCTCCCGTGTGCCGGCAGCCGAGGCGCTGAAGAGCGAGGGGCTCACACCCTATGTGTATGCGCCGAAGGAGCCGCTCGCCATGATGAACGGGACGTCGGTCATGACCGGCATCGCGGCCCTGACGATCGACCGGTCGCGAAAGGTCATGGACGCGCTGGTCGCCGCCACGGCGCTGTCAATCCACGCGCTCATGGGCAACGCGCACCACTACCACCCCGCCATCGCGCTGGCGAAGCCGCATCCCGGGCAGGACCGCATTGCGCGGGCCATTGCCGGGCTGCTGCAGGCGAAAACCGACCCTTCGAAGCTCGAGGCAACGGCGCTTGAAACGCTCCAGGACCCATACTCGCTCCGCTGCTCGCCCCAGGTGCTCGGCGTGCTCGATGACGCGATCGGCTGGGTGACCCGCTGGGTCGAGATAGAGGCGAACAGCGCCAACGATAATCCGCTCATCGACCCTGAGACCGGGGTCGTCCTCATGGGCGGGAACTTCTACGGCGGGCACATCGCGCTGGCCATGGACTCACTCAAGGCGGCCCTGGCCTCTGTCGCCGACATGGCGGACCGCCAGGTGGCCCTTATGGTCGACCCGCATGTGAACCGCGGTCTTCCGGCGGACCTGGTACGAGTCGAGACGGACGAGATGACGTACAACCACGGATTCAAGGCCATGTCAATCGCCTCGTCCGCGCTTGCGGCCGAGGCCCTGAAGGCAACGATGCCGGCGGCCTCCTTCTCCCGCTCAACCGAATCCAACAACCAGGACAAAGTGAGCATGGGCACCATCAGCGCCCGTGACGCATCGCGCGTGTGCGAGCTCGCCGCGCGTGTCGCCGCGATACATCTCCTTGCCGCCGCCCAGGCCTGCGAGATCCGGGGGAGCATCGAGACGCGCCCCCGCCTGGCCGCCGTCCTGTCCAGGATACGATCAATAGCCGACCCGGTCACCGTAGACCGCCCCATGGACCGCGATATCGCGGCGCTGGAGCGGCTCATAACTGCGCAGGGCATCGACATATCATAGGTCAGAACGGTCCCACCCATGGCACGGATACACATATCGCTTGACGAACTGGCAAACGCACTCGAGGACCATTGCTTTTTCACGCACTATTACCTGGACCGGGAAACCAGCGAGATCATCATCCAGTCCGAGAACGACTTGTCCGAGCGCGAAGAGATCGTCGGCGAAATTGAGAGTCCGTTCCCCGTATACGATGACGGTGAGCGGTACATTCCCATCGAGCCGATGGAGTCCCGCAGGGGCCTGGATATCATGGAGTCTTTCGCGGAAAGCGTGGAGGACGGGGAAACCAGGCGCCGCCTCCTCGGCGCGCTCTCCAGAAAAAAGCCCTTCCGCAGTTTCAAGGACGTCCTGTACGACTATCCCGATCTCGGGGAACGGTGGCGGGCAACCAACAGGGTCATTATAAACACGATCGCGGAAGAATGGCTGAAATACAACAGGATCGATATCGAGCTGATTCCATCCGGCGGGGGCGTGAAGTGATATGAACGAATCGATCAGACAGGCGCTTATCCTCGGAACGGAGCGGGTCGCGGCCTGGGCCGACCTTCTTGACAGCATCAACGTATTTCCCGTTGCCGACGGCGACACGGGCAGAAATTTGAAAATCAGCCTCTCGCCCCTGCGCGATCCGGACGCCGACCCGGAGCAAACGATCCACCGGCTCCTGATCAACGCGCGTGGCAACTCCGGCAATATCGCCGCGCGCTTCTTCTCCGGCTTTCTAGCGGCCGTCTCCGCAGCGGACATACCGGCTGCCGCAAGGCTTGGCAGGGATCGGGCATGGCAGGCGGTACACGACCCGAAACCGGGCACCATGCTCACCCTGTTCGACGCACTGGCGGAGGCGCTCGAGGGCGCCGCGCCAACACTCACAAATTGTTCTGCTATCATCAAGCGGCTTGAGAAGGCCGTACGCTCAACCCCGGAGTTCCTCCCGAAGCTCAAGGAGGCGGGCGTTGTTGATGCCGGGGCTCTGGGGATGTTTATCTACTTTGAGGGCTTCTTCAAGTCCCTGACAGGAGACACGCGGAGCTTCGCCCCGATCATGTCTGTATTCGGCGACCAACTTCGCATCGCCTCCTCCTTCTCGGCCGGAACTGAAGAGGGATACTGCGTCGACATCACCCTGGATGCCGGGATGCAGCATGACAAGGCGATACGGGACCTTACCGGGATTGGAGAGAGCGTTGTCGTTATTCCGGGCGATGATTACGTCAAGGTCCACCTCCATACCGAAGATACTGCAGGGGTGCGGAAGCGCCTGGAAGCCATGGGTGATATCATCCGCTGGTCCGACGACGACCTCGGCGAGCAGGTCCGCAGCTTCAGAACCTCCGGCCTGCGTCAGGCCATCCATGTCATGACCGACGCAGCCGGCTCCGTTACCAGCGACGACGCCCGTCTCCTCGGCCTGACCCTGCTGGACAGCTATGTCACCATCGAGAGCAACGCCGCACCGGAAACGTGCGTGAAGCCGGCCGATGTATACGTCTCCATGCGGCGGGGGGCGCGCGTATCCACGTCGCAGGCTTCGGAATTCGAACGTCACGAACTGTACCGGAGCATCACGAGCCGTCACTCCCGTGTCTTGTACCTGTGCGTGGGATCAGCCTATACCGGCAACTACAACGTGGCATCACGCTGGCAAAGCGAGAACGATCCGGAGGGCCGCTTCACGGTCATCGATACGGGCGCCGCATCCGGCCGTCTCGGCGCCATCGCGATCGCCGTGGCCCGATTTTCCGAAAAATCAGAAAACGCGGACGCGGTCATCGATTTCGCGCGCCGTGCGATCGAGCAATGCCGCGAATACATCTTCATAGATAACCTGAAGTTCCTTGCCGCCGGCGGCCGCATCTCCAAGACCAAGGCCTTTTTCGGCACCGTGTTGAACATGAAACCTATCGTGACCCCGACCCCCGACGGAGTGATCAGGGCCGGTGTCGCGAAGAACTTCGATGACCAGATCGCCTTCGCTATCGCACGCCTCCCGGAGGAGGCCGGGCCGAGGCCCTTGATCCTGCTCCAGTACACGGACAACCGCACCCTGGTTGAAGAGCGGGTCATACCGGAGATCGCAGCCCGCCATCCCGGCGCAGAAATTCTGCTCCGCCCCCTGTCCCTTACCACGGGCGTGCACGTGGGCCCGGGCACCTGGTCGCTCGCGTTTTTACCGGAGTAAGATTTTTTGCCGCGGATTAACACGGGTTTTCACAGATTTATTATACAATAATGAATACTTAAATTGTTGGATATTAGTCTGCTATTCCAGCTGGATATTAATTGAAAAGCCGGTATATGTAATTTGCATATTTGATTAACATGAGATGCATCATTAATAAGCCCGAGAGGAAAAAATAAATATCACAAGCTGCTGAGCACTGATAAATGTTGAATTAATAATTTCGACCATCCGCGTTTATCCGTGTCAATCAGTGGCAAAATTATTTCCGCTAAGGTTACAGTATAATGTCCAAAGGAAATTTTGCAGTTATAATACCCGTATATAACCACGAGCAGCGCGTCGCGGACGTGATACGGGGCGCCATGAAGCTCGGATTCCCGGTTTTCGCAGTGGACGACGGGTCTTCCGACGCAACGCCTGACCGTATCAGGGGCATGGCAGGCGTGACCGTGATCCGGCATGAAACAAACAGGGGAAAAGGCGCAGCCCTGAAGAGCGGGTTTGCGGCCGCCGGGGCAAGCGCGGACTGGGCCATCACCATAGATGCCGACGGCCAGCATGACCCGGAAAACGCACTGAATCTCATACACGCCATACCGGAGGGCGCGCTCACCGGGGATCGGCGGCCCATCATCATCGGGAGACGCGAGAATATGGTGGGCGACGACGTGCCCTGGACGAGCAGGTTCGGCAGGAAATTCTCCAACTTCTGGGTTCGCGCCTCCGGCGGGCCGGCCGTGACCGACTCCCAGAGCGGGTTCCGCATCTACCCGCTTCCCCAGAGCACGAACATGCGGGTGCGTGCCAACCGGTTCCAGTTCGAGGTGGAGATACTCGCCCGGGCCGGGTGGCTGGGCTTCCCGGTGATCGAAGCGCCGATCAGCGTGAGCTACACGCCGGGCACGCAGCGCATCTCCCACTTCCGGCCCTTCGTGGACTTCTGGCGCAACTCGGGCACGTTCATGCGGCTCATTTTACAGCGGGTGCTTGTGCCGCGGTATATAAGGAAAAGGATGTCGTATAAGAACAAATGACCTCACCCCCCCGGCCCCCCTCTCCCAATGGGAGAG
>JBGTBN010000101.1:0-55634 GCA_041749375.1 Spirochaetota bacterium | reverse complement strand
CTGGCCGCGGAAGTAACGGACATTGAGCGGCCAGAGGGCCCTTTTCCCGGTGTCCCCTTTCATCAGCGCCGCCGACGCGGTCTCCGCGGCGATCGAGCATGCCTCGAACCCGGAAGTAACTCCTTCGCCGGAGAAAGGCTTTGTCAGGAAGGCCGCGTCGCCCACCACCATTAAACCGTCCGTTACCAGCGATAGCGGCGGCCGGCGATACGGTGTCCTGCCCCACGTTTTCCTGAGCAGCTTGTGCTGTACGCCGGGAAAGCGCTCGGCAAGGAACTCGCCCTGTACTCGCTCCGCCTCTTTGAGGCTGCCCGGCTGTCCAATGCCGACGATCGCGCCTGTGCCGTAGCTCGGGTTGATGAATGCCTTGTGAAAAGGATAGAAGTTGAGTCCGGTCGGAAATTCGCCCGTTTCTTTGGCCGGTATGTCGTCCCAGTACTGTAAAATTACGTAGAGAAATTCCCCGGGCTTGATGGGGTCGGTTTCCATGCCCATGCTCCAGGGAAGCCCGGTCCTGACGGCCGAGTCCGTGCCCGAGGCGTCGATCACGATCCGGGCCCGTATCTCGGTCCTCCGGCCGCCCGAGAGCACGCGGACACCGCTCACCGCGTTGTGATGTATGACCGGGGCTTCCGCGCCGGTCTCGAACATGATGCGGGCGCCTGCGTCCTCGGCGTATTTCTGCATGCGGTTGATAAAGAGAGGGAGCTCCATAACGTAGAAGGCGTAGCGCACCTTCTTGGCGTTGTTCCCATCCGGAGGCCACGCCCACCCCTCGGGATAGTAGCCGACAAGCTCGGTGCCCTTCGGCACCGGTACGCCGTACTGCGCGAACCGTATCTCGTCCATGTGGAAAATCCCGATGTCGCGGCCGAGCATTCCGCGCCTGTTCCGCTCCACGATGATAACCGAATAGCCCGCCTGCGCGAGCTTCCAGCCCGTGTACGAACCGGCCGTGCCGGCGCCGACGATGACAACATCCGCGATCTGGCTTTTGGTCATGACACCCCCCCCGGGTGCGATTTTGGGCCGTCCCTTCTCCTCCGGGCGGACCGTACTATCCCCGCCGATTATCGCCTAATCGGCGGCTGCTGTCAAGAACTAATAGTATAGCAGCGCCATGATCCGCACCCTTGCTGTTATGCTTCCGGCGCGGGGCCGGCGTCCGCAGCGCCGTGCGCGAACGCGAGGTTGAGGTTCCTGGAAACGGCGGTCAGCTCTCCGGCGCTCCGGCGGAGCTCCTCCGTGCTCATCGTGTTCGACTGGATGGTCTTGTTCGTTTCGTCAATGGATTTGACGACGTCCTCGATCGCGATTTTCTGCTCGCCGATCGAGTACTCGATCTGGTCGGCGCGCTCCCTGACGTCTTTTGTCCTCGTGTTCATCTCGTCCTTTATCATCTTCTGCCGGTGCACCTCGCTGTTGGCCTCGTCGGTCTTCTGGCGGATACTCGCGATATTTTCCAGGAGCACCCTGATGAAGCCGATGATGTCGATGATGGTCCTGTTGCCGGTTTCAACGTCGCTCTTGTTCGTCTCGATGAGCGCCGATATCTGTTTGAGGTCGCGGGCGGACGTGTCGGACATCTTGCCGATCTCCTCTGCAACGACCGCGAACCCGCGGCCATGCTCCCCTGCCCGGGCCGCCTCGATCGATGCGTTAAGCGCCAGGAGGTTTATCTTCTCGAAAAAGTCCTCCATGATGCTCACCACGGAGAGGATATCGTTGGAGTTCGACAGGATCTTGTTGTTGGTCGCATCAAGCAGCTCGGTGGCCTTCCGGCCCTCCTCGCCCCGCTCCATGAGGGTCGTGAAAAGGCCTGCAATCTCCGTGCCATACCGCTCCATCGCGTCTATCGAGCCTGACATGCTCCCGATGCTGTCCACGAGCCCCCCGATCGAGCCGTTCTGGTCGTGGACCGAGGCCGTCACGCTGTTGATGCTTCCGGAAATCTCCTCCATCGTCGCGGTCAGCTCCTCCACCGAGGCCGCCTGGCTCTGGGCCGCAACGGCGTTTTTATCCACGATGGACGACATGACCCGGATAGAGTCGGTCACCCTGTTCGAGGCGGAGCGTATCGCCTCGTTCAGTTCCTTGATCTCGGTGTACTGCTTCCTGTTCATCTCGCTCTCCTTCCTGCTCCGGACAATCGCCTGGTTGAGTATGCGCGAGGCCGATAGGCTCACAGCATAGACCATCGACAGCGAGACTACGCCGTCCAGCATTGTTGTCCTGGCCATCTCCGACATCTCGGCAACCGTTATCCCCGGAGACATCACAGCGTAATACACGATATGGGCCGCGATGAAGCTGACGAACGCGGGCAGCGAAAACCAGAGGTTCGAAAAGAGCGTGATGAACACGAGGCTCATGTACATGAAATATCCGAGCGACACGCCGGCAAGGTAGGGCGGCCTGTAAAAGAAACCGACAATAATAACGATTGAAGAGGACACGGCCAGCATATTCGTCGCCACGACTGCCCTGCCCGCTTTTATCAGGTACAGCGCGAAAGACATGACGGCCATGGTCGGAAGAATGATGAGAATATAACGCGCAAATTGCTCCGCGTTCATGACCGCTGTCAGGACCGCCAGCACCAGCAGCAGCCCGAGGAATATCAGGCAGAAACGCAGCATGAACTGCGCTTTTTTAAAATCGAGATAATCCTGATCATAATAGCGGCTCAGGAATAAATCGGTCAGCGTACTCTTCTTTTCCATGGTGGGCCATTCCTTTCAGAATAATGTCCCGCCATTCTTCCTCCACCCAGCATAGTAGTACCGGGATACAGGTATTATATGCAACAAAAAAATTATAATTGTGCCGGTTCGCCCGGATTACCGTGGAATTATTCCATCCGCGTAGTATCGATCATTGATCGGTTGACGATGCTGCCGGTACCCGGGGCATGCCGTGATTTCACCGGTCGCCGGGCGCAGTGAAGATGCAGGCCCGCGACCGGCTGCGCGATCAACGCGCCCAACCCGGCCGGGGCCCGATTATAAGTTCCTATGACACCGTCGCTGTCGCCGGCACTGCCTGCTTCACGGTTCCGTCCGTTTTCAGCCGCTCGATCTCGTCCCGCGATTTTTTCAGGATCTCGGCAAGCACCCATTCAGTGTGCTGGCCGTGCTCCGGCGCTGCGCCGCGGGCCTTTATTTCGCTGTTCCGTGCCTTGGTCGGAGGTCCGTAAATGACGACTTTCCCGCGCCCGGGCTGGTCCACCTCGACCGGGAGGCCGCGCTCCTTCGTGTGAGGATGTTCGACCACGTCTTTCACGTTCATGATCGGCGAGGCGGGCACCTCGAATTTCGTTGTAAACTCCATGAGCTCCGATGTCGTGTGCGTGCCGACCCATTCCTGGATTATCTCGCGCAGCTGCGGCTCGTTCGCGTTTCTCGTGAACAGGTTGTTGAACCGGCTGTCGGTTTTCATGTCCGGCCGCCCCATGGCGTCGCAGAGCTTGTGGAAGGTAGAGTCACCCGCGCTGCAGATCATGAAATACCCGTCCTTCGCATGGAACGTGTCGAAGGGGCTCACGTAGGGATACCGGTTGCCCGTCCGCCTGGGCACGTTACCGGTGACGGTGTAATCGGTCCACACGCCAGCCAGCATGTTGACCGCGGTGTCGTACATCGAAACATCGAGGTATTCGCCCTCGCCGGTCCGCTCGCGCGCGTAGAGCGCGGCGCACACGGCGAACGCCGCCTGCATGGCAGTCGCCAGATCAATTATGATGGGGCCCGCCTTCACCGGGGGACCGTCGGAAAAGCCGGTAACGTCCATGATACCGGAGCAGGCCTGGATGATAGAATCGTACGCCGGACGCTTCGAAAGGGGCCCGAACTGGCCGTATCCTGAAAGCGACAGCATGATGAGCTTCGGGTTTATCTTCTTGAGACTGTCGTAATCAAGCCCCAGCCGCTCCATTACGCCGGGCTTGTAGTTTTCAACAAGCACGTCAGAAGCGGCCACCAGCTCCTTGAGCAGAACCACTCCCTCGGGCTTCTTGATGTCTATCACAACGCCCTTCTTTGCCCTGTTCATGACGATAAAAGGTGCGGAAAATCCGTTCACGTACGGCGGAAACAGGCGCGCGTCATCTCCGATACCCGGCTTTTCCACCTTGATGACCTCGGCTCCCATGTCCGCCAGGAACGTGGTCGTCGCAGGTCCGGCTATATTCGCCGTAAAATCTATGACCCTTACACCCTCAAGCATTGATCTCATGCATTTCCTCCTGAATGTAAAACCGCTCCCGTTTGTCTTCAACCGACCATCCGGTAGCAGAATTTTGATTGACTATCCAACCAAAATACAATAGTTGCATTTTGCAAGTTTTTTTTCTTATTTTTGATATTTTTTCCCGTAGGGTTAGAGTACCCATCCGGGCCGGGAGGCAACCCATGCGGAAACCATCTCGCGGAGAGGACCCTCAAGCCCCGGAACCATGTAAAAACTGGGCGCCAGCAGGTTATCTCCGGCGGCAATGAGGCCCTCTTCAAGCGCCCTGCGTGCCAACACGGTCCCGGGATAGATCCGGATGCCGATCGTTATCTTGAGCGCCTCCAGGCCGAGGGAATCGGCAAACACGAGGCTTTCCTCAGCGGTTTTCAAGCTCTCTCCCGGCCCTCCCAGCAAAAGAAAGCCCATGCGCCTGATCCCCCGATCGGCAATCAGCCGGGAAGCATGGCGCACATCGTCCGGCGAAAAGCGCTTGTTCATCGAACGGAGCATGTCCTCCGACCCGCTCTCGGACCCGAGGCTCACCTCCACGCACCCGGCCCTCGCCATGGCGTCTGCGAGCCGGCCGTCTACCTTCCACGGGTAGAGGATGCACCGCCATGACACGCCCGGCACTTCGCGTTCCATGGCTTCGCAGAGTCCGCGGGCATAGGTGCCGGGGAGGTTGAAGGTATTGTCCACGAAATAAAATCGCCTTATTCCCGCTGATGCGCAGTGCCGGAGCCACCCGGCCACAGCACCGGTAGAGCGCTTCCTGGGCCTGCGCCCCTCTATAGCCGGAGTTGAGCAGTAGGAGCAGTCCATGGCGCAGCCGCGCCTGGTCTGCACCGGCATCCAGAAATCCCGCTCCCCGTACGCGGCCGGAGGAAGGATTGCGGGATCGGGAAGCGGATAGTCGTCGAGATCATTGATGAAACTCCTGATCCCAACGGCCGCGGTCCCGGCGCGATGCAGGAGATACGGCCCGGCGGGGTCTTCGCCCGACATGATGCGCTCCACGAGCATGGGGAATGCGCGTTCTCCCTCGCCGGGCAGCCCCATGTCAGCCCCCAGAAAATCCAGCACGCTCTGGGGGAAAATACTGTACCCTGCCCCGCCCAGTATGATCGGGGCCCGGGTAAGCTGGCGGCAGCGGTCAATGATGGATTGTACGTCCCGGAGAAGAAAACTGGCGCTTTCCATGCGCTGGTCATCTATGTTACGGACGGAAACGCCGATAACATCGGGCCGCAATTCTCCGACTGCGGCATCGAGGGCGGATAGCGGATCCGGATGGCACAACATGTCGAGCAGACGGACGGTATGACCGGCGCGTTCGGTCGCGGAGGCTACGCAGGCAAGCCCCAGCGGCCACGCCGCCATGTTGACTTCCTCCCTGTTGGCGGATATCAAGAGTACCCGGGCGGGCTTCTTATTACGCTTCATGCTGAGTATCCCGATTCAACGGACGCGGGGCCGGTGCGCGCAACCAGCGCCTAGTTTTTCTTCTCAAGCAGGATGGAGTGACTGCGCCAGATGGCCTGAAGGTTTCCCGCCACAGTGAAGCCGCTGCGCAGAGCCAGTGCGACCGAAGCGTCAAAGTCGTTACGCCTGACATGCCCTGCCGGCTCGGCGAAAAGCACCCTGCCGCCCGGTTTGAGGGCGCGGTTGACCTGCGCGAATAGGGCCTCCCTGCCAGGGATCTCGTGGAGCACTGCGAACAGGAGCAGGAAATCCAGGGTGCCGGCACAATCATCGATCCCCAGGGAATCCTCCTTGCTGAGCCGGTATTCCATCACTGCAGACACGCCCGCCTTACGCGCCCTCCGCTTGAGAAAGCCGAGCATCTTTTCCTGGATATCGATGCATACGACTCTTCCCAGCGGACCGGTCATGCGCGCCATCGGAATGCTGAAAAAGCCCATGCCGGACCCCACGTCCGCCACGACCATGCCCTCCCTGATATAGGGCGCGAGAATTTTATCGGGGTCCTGCTTGATCTTGCGAATGGGATTTGCCAGGAAGAACCCGGCCCACCAGGGACATACATGCGTCATGGCCTTCTCCTTGGTATCGTTCTTATTTCAGTATTTTAATTATCCGCTCCACCCTCATCCTGATCGGCGGGCTGGTCGAGAATACTTCGCCGATGCTTCCGACAGAGAACAGGTGCACTATGAACAAGTGAGCCGTCCCGGGATTGTTCCCGGGCAAGGGCGATCTCCGCCCCCCCTATTCAAGACCGGGGAGTGCATCATGGTAATCTGCTTTTCGATTATTGTCAAGAAAAGTCCGGGCCCCATCGCCCGGCTGTCACCGGTGGCAGCGAATAAAGCGCTCTACTGACCGGTCGTATGTCCTCTCGATGTCATTGGGGAAGAAGCAGGCGGGCAACTCCTGCGCCCTGCGGTGGTACTGTATGCATTCGCAGCATTTTCCCTTGCGCGAGCAGGGTTCATAGGAGCAGTTGCATACGGTCATGTTATTTTTGAGATTATCGCAGGCCATGGGATATCACCTCCGGTGCTTGGTCTGGCGCGGTGGGGCCGCCGACCGTTATCGGTCGTTCGCTTCCTCGCGCGGGCACGCAACCAGGTAGGTCATGCTCTCCCTCGTCCCGGTCACCCGCTGTTCCTGCATGTTATAATAGTTGCATATCACGTACCCATTTTGATACATGACATGGTTTTTACAGTTTCTGCAATCGTCAATCTTCATAGCCATCCTCTGGGGTCAAATCGGCCGTCTTGACGGACCGTTCATTGAGCGCAATAAAAAATGAATACTTGCCGCGGGGGGCGTTTCGTGTCAAGCAAATATACAGCCGACACTCCAAAACCGGAGGCATTACCGGTTAACGGTGCAGGTTTTAATACGCCGGGTGTGGGTCAGCCTGAAACCCCGGCCACGCATTCCCTGATAAGGGGATACGCCCTGATCGAATAATAGAGCGCCGCGCCATGCAGGCCGGCACCGGCGAGGACGAGCACGTGGAAGACACCATGGAAACCGACCAGTCCGGGATCGGGCCGTTTGAGTGCATACACGGCCCCGCCGATCCCATACATGACGAGCCCTGAAACCAGCAGGGCCTTCATGAAATCGAGAGGCACGAGATGCGCGGGAACCGCGTCGGCGACGTGCCAGAGGAGCGTCATCGGCACAAGGGAGATTAATCCGAGCGGGGCGTAGATCGCCACGCTGACCCAGTTCGGCGAGTCCCTGTGCCATATTTTCAGGATCAGCCCGGCCACTGCGCAAAGAGCGACTCCTCCCAGGAGGAGCCGGCGCAGTCCCTCGGGAGCAAAAATATAGAGCGGACCGATGTAGGAGCCGGCCATCATCACGAAAATCGCGCAGTGGTCGAGCGTTAGCCAGGCACTCCGCCCGGCCTCGCCCTCCTTGTTCGCATGGTGCAAGAAGCTCGAAGCGAACAGGAATATGTAGGAGGTCCCCGTCATGGCGACAGCAGCCGCGAGCATCGGGCCATGGCCAAGCGCCATGACGACAAAAAGCGCCGTCATGACCGCGCTGGCGACCGCTCCGGCCAGGTGCGAGAGTGAATTGAAGATTTCACTTCTGTGTATCACCATCGCTTTCCGGTGCCTCAGAGCGAAGGGCCGCGGTAGAACTTCTTAATCCGGCGGTCCACGATCACCCTGCTCGAAGCCGGGAACCACCTGGCCAGCGCATCGAGAAAACGGCCGGCGCGGCCCGGTATGATGAGATACCGCCCCTTCATGATACCCGCGATCGTTTCATCCGCGACCCGGTCAAGGGAAAGGACCGGGACCGTTTGTGTCAGTACGCGGTTCTCAACCGTGCGGTAGGTGTTGAGATCGTCAACCATGGGGGAATCGAATTCGCCGGGGCAGACCAGGTGCACCCGGATCTTCGTCGGCGCGAGCTCGCAGCGAAGAGTTTCGGTGAGACCGACGAGCGCGAATTTTGACGAGCAGTACGCCGCGTACCCGAAGGAGGGCATCCTGCCGCCCAGCGAGGCGATGTTGACGATTGTGCCGGCTCCTCTCGCGCGAAACGCCTTTATCACGGCCATGGTGCAGTGCAGCGCGCCGAAAAAATTTATATCCATGACCTGCCTGAACGTCTCCGGCGGCAGCGTCTCGAAGTATCCTTCTTTAAGGATGCCCGCTGAATTCACCAGCATGTCCGGGGTCCCCATCGATCCCCTGATGGCATCGAAGGTTCCCGCGGCCGCTTCATGATCGGACACGTCACAGGAAAAGGCCTCGACCCTTCTGCCCGGAGCGCACCGGGCCGAGATCTCCAGCCGCGCCTTTTCAAGCCGGTCCGGATCGCGGGCAATGATAGCGAGGTTTGCCCCCCTGCCGGCGAACCGCAGGGCCAGAGCCCTGCCGAGTCCGCTTGATCCACCGGTAATAACAATCAATTTTTTGTCGAACATTTCACCACCCCGAAACCGTTCCGGTTCGCTGCCTCGCCATATCAATGGCAGGAGCGCGGTAGATAAGGATCCCTTCGGCATGAGAATTGTCAATTGTAATTTAACGATTGTTAAATACTTGTTGACAAAATCCTGTCACGCTTCATTATTAAATGCATTAACTGATTATCAGGAGGCTCCGTGATGGCTTACTCAACCCTGCTTGTAGAGATACATGACCAGGTCGCCGTTGTTACGCTCAACCGTCCGCCCACGAACTCAATCAACCTGGCAATGCGCGAAGACCTTGAAGGCGCGTTTACCGAGGCGGAAAAGGACCAGAATGTCCGCGTCGTCATCATCACCGGCGCCGGCGACAGGGGCTTCTGCGCCGGCATGGACGTGGGAGACGTGGGCAACCTCGGCAAGGGACCGGACGCCATCGAATTGTTCAACCGCATCGACCGGTTTTCCAAGCCGGTGATCGCGGCGCTCAACGGGTTCACCCTCGGCGGCGGGTGCGAGCTTGCGCTTGCCTGCCACTTCCGATTCATGGTTGACGGGCCCAGGTCCCGCATCGGCTGCCCGGAGGTCAACCTGGGCATCACGCCCGGCTGGGGCGGCATCCAGAGGCTGGCCCGCCTCCTGGGCAGGCCGAAGGCGCTGGAGCTCATCCTGTTGAGCAAGAGGCTCACGCCAGCCGAGGCGCTGGCGATCGGGCTCGTGGAGCGAGTGTTCCCGGAAGGCGGCCTTATGAGCGGTACCATGGATTTCGCGCAGGACCTGGCAAAGCGAGCTCCTCTCGCAGTGAGCAGCGTACTCCAGGGTATGATCGCCGGCATCGAAAAGGGAATCGACGAGGGCCTTAAGGTAGACCGGGCATGTTCGGCAAGACTCACGCAGAGCGAGGACGCGAAGGAAGGTTTCATGGCTTTTATGCAGAAGCGCGAGCCGGTATTCATGGGGAAATGACCCGGGGAATGTTATTCCTCCCGCCCCCGCGGGCTTTTTCAAAAACTGACCCGTCAGTATTATTATTGTATTGACAAAAACAACATGCTGTTTATGTTTCAAAAAAAGAGTCCGGTCCGCCGGTCTGTAGCATCATGTGATTTAAGATGAACAACTGTAAGGTTTTAATTGTAGAAGACGACGCTCTGGTGGCCTGCGATATTGGCATGACCATCGAACGATATGGCTACTCCGTCGCAGACACCGTCGACACTGCCGAGGCGTCAGTAGAAGCCGTCCGCGCAACCAGGCCGGACATAGTTATCATGGACATCATCCTGAACGGATCCACTGACGGGATCCAGGCAGCGGAGCAGATCAGGAAAGAGCACGACATCCCAATCATCTTCCTCACCACCTATTCCGAGGAGCAGATCGTAAAACGTGCAACGACCCAGCTACCGTACGGGTACCTGCTGAAACCGTTCCGGGAACTCGAGCTCGGTATTCTCCTCGACGTGACGAGGAAGCGGCACCTGATCGAGCGCAATCTCCATGAAAAGAACCAGATCCTCACCCGCCGGCTGATAAAAAGCAGGGAGACGGAAACACGCCTGCAGGAGATATCCCTTGTGGACGAGCTGACCGGCGTCTACAATAGGCGCGGCTTTCACACCCTTGCACGGCACCAGGTGGACATTGCGAAGAGATCGGGCAGGAGCATGATCATCTGCTTCCTGGACCTGGATCACATGAAGAGCATCAATGACGTTCACGGTCATGGCGCCGGGGACGATATCATCAGGGCCGCGGCGGGCGTCCTGAAAGCAACCTTCCGCGCCTCTGACATCATCTCGCGATGGGGCGGGGACGAGTTCGTGGTCCTGCTGATCAACGGGGAATGCGAAGACATACGGCTCGTGGACGAGCGCATCGCCAAAAACATCGACGAATACAACGGCTCGGCCCCGCACACCTACCTGCTCTCGATGAGCTGGGGGACCGCCCGGTACGATCCCGCCATGCACGAAGAGCTTGACGACATCATCGCCCGGGCCGACGCGATGATGTACGGGAACAAGACAGGCAAGCGGGCGTAAGCCCTACTTCCGTTCCATCTCCTTCTTTATGAACGAAGCGGTAGCATCAAAGTTCATCATGATCGGCATGCCCTTGAAATTTTTGTATGTTTCCTTGAGAGCGTCCAGCTTCTCCCTGTTCCCGACCGCGTCCCTGATCGAGGTGAAATACTCTTTCATGTCAAGGATGGCCTTCCGGTCTGATACCGGCCCGTGCCCCGGAACAAGCGATTTTGCGTCGAAACGGGCGTACAGGTCATCCAGGATCCCGATCCAGTCCGAGACGATAGTCCCGCTCCTCTCTATCAGGGCCGGGTGCAGTCCGACGAAGACGAGGTCGCCGGTCACCAGCAGGCCGCGATTCTTTAAAAAAACGACCGTGTCGTTCTGCGTGTGGCCGCGGCCCATGTTGCGTATAACCGCCGTCTCGTCCCCCACCCGGATGGTTATCTCTTCACCGGGCTTGATCGTCCGGACCGGATAGGCGGCACCGCTCGAGTCCTTTTCCCACTGCTCTTTCCCGTATGCCCCGGCTATGACCGTCGCTTTCGGATAGAGCGCGTTTCCGCCCGTGTGGTCCGAATGGGCGTGGGTATTGACGATCGTTACAGATTCGGCCCTGACGCCGTTCCGCAAGATCTCCGCTGCGCTTCCCATCTTCGTGTCCACGACAAACGCCGTTTTCCCGTCCTTTGCCGTCAGGACGATCGAGTTGCCGCCGCCCTTGTAGATGGTAAGGAGCGGGTCCGCCTTGATGATCTCGACCTTCTGAAACTGGCTGTACTGGCACCAGACGTACAACCCGCCCGCGAACAGCAGACCGGCAACTATCGAACCGGCGATTATCAGTTTCTTTTTCATGGATGCCTCCTCTCCTTCACTTACTTTTTATTTTCCTCTTTCATGATATAGCGAAAAACGCATTCGTCCGTACCGGTCGAATGGCGGTCTTTGAGCACCAGCGTAACATCGGGATTGTATCCTCCCAGGATTGCATAGTCAGCGTACTTGCAGTAAAGGCGCGCGTAGTCGACCAGACCCCACTCCCGTGCTGCCCCGATGAAGGTGCACGCGCCGACACGCGCCTCGAGGTCGCCGTCCGGGAACGTCGGTGTGGCCGGGAAATTCTCCGCGTTTATGTCGGTGTAGATAAGCCAGTTCCTGAGGGAGAGCGGCTTCCTGCGTGCCCGCACGGTCTCCGCGATCCGCCGGCCCCGTTCTCTTCCAAATTCCTCGACCGCGGCCCGGATCAGCTTTTCACCCTCTTCCGGACCCAGGCGGCCGATGACATGCTTCGCGACCGTGCCGAAGAGCTGGCCCGCCAGTCCGAAGCCCGGGGTCTGGTACTTGCGGCCGAGCCCCATCCGCATGAACAGCACGCGGACAAGATACCCCAGGTTCAGTCCCTTTTTCTTTTCGCGATCCAGGTCATTCATGAAACTCCTCCCGTATACTATTTAGCCCCGGCCTTGTTCAGCATCTCGACAATCTCCTTGAAGGGAGACTGGGGATCGTCGATCACCATGAACGAGGCATACCCGGCAGCGGTCCTGCCCTCGTCGGAGCGCGCGTTAACGTCGGCCCCGGATTTTATCAGAAATCGCACGATCTCCGTCTTGCCCCTGGCCGCGGCCTCCATCAGCGGGGTCCAGCCTCCCTTTGCCTTCATGTTGACGTCCGCGCCCTTTGAAACCAGGTATTCCGGAACCGCGGGCTCGAAGGCGCCCTTGATCGCGTGCAGGAGCGGTCCCCATCCGGAATTGTCCGTGTCGTTGACCTTCGCCCCGGCCTTCATTAAATACTTCACCGAGTCCAGCTGTCCGAAGTTCGACGCGAACAAGAGCGCAGTCATCCCGTTGTTATCCTTCAGCCCGGCGTCGGCGCCCGCGGCTATCAGCCGCTTCGCGACGGCGGGAAGCCCCTGGCCGGAGGCCCACATGAGCGCGGTCATGCCCTTGTCGCCCTTCTCGTTCACGCGCGCGCCGGCCTTGATCAATATACCCGCGATCTCCACGCAGAGGTCCGGCTCCGACATGTTCTGGGCCGCGAGGATCAGTGGCGTGTTTCCCTGCCCGTCGATGGTGTTCGGGTCCGCTCCGGACGCGGCCAGGATCTTCATGAGGTCAACGTTTTTCGACCAGAGCGCCGCAGACAGGGCCGTTTCACCGTTCGCGTTCCTCGCGTTCACGTCAATCTTCGAGTCCAGGAGGAGCTTCGCCATCTCCGCATTGCCGTTCGCGCAGGCGCGATGCAGGTACCGGTGGTCCGGCGAATTCACCCGCGCTCCGGCGGCCAGCGCCGCCCGGGCGGCGGCCAGGTCATTGTTCTTCACCGCGAGATACAGCTCGTCGTCACGGTTCGGAAGGTCCGCGGCGCCCGCCTTTTTCAGCAGGGCGGCGGTTTCCGCGTCCTCGTTAAGCTTCGCGTCCATCAGGGCTGTGCGCCCGCTTTTGTTCTTCGCATTCACGTTGCCGCCCTGTTCCAGCAGGAGCGCGGCGATCCCGGCGTTTCCCGCGCGCGCCGCGAGCATCAGCGCCGTGTCCCCGTCGTTGTTCACGGCGTTCACGTCGGCCCCGGCGTCGAGCAGGGACCGGGCCACACCTACCTGCGGCTCCCGGTCGAACACGTTCATCCCGAGGACCCGCATGAGCGGGGTCGTTCCGTCCCTGTCCTTCACGTTCACATCGGCGCGAGCCTTTATCAGCATGCTTATAATTTCAATAGAACCGCCGTCAATGGCGTACATGAGCGCGCTTATCCCGTTGTCTGACTTCATGTTCACGTTTGCCCCGGATGCGATCAGGAAGCGCACCTTTTCGGCGCTCCCGAATACCAGCGAGAGCATGAGCGGGGTACGCCCCTGGTTCTGCGGGTCCCGGAAGTTAATGTTCGCCCCGGCCTTCAGGGCCGCTTTCATCTCGGCGACGCTGCCAAGACCGGCGGCCCCGCACAGGGCGGCGTTCGGGTCCGCCTGCACCGTTGCCGCACCCGCGCACACCAGGGCTACAGTTACCAGTGCCAGGACAGTTTTCATTCTCTTCCTCCAATCGGGAATATGCCGGGACCGGAGACCGGCCCGGTACTGTTACAGATGGTCAAGCGGTACGCGCTGCACGAGCGACTCCCCGAGCCGCCTGAAGTCGTCCGCGTATTTGACGGCATCCAGCCGGTCCATCTTTGGCGGTATGAACACGTCTAGCCGGAAGGTCCTGATGCCGGGGCGGTGCTTTTCGACGTACTTCGCCGCAAGCACCTGGTTTATCGTCGATTCGTTTCGGGCCTGGCTGAAATAGGCGATGACCTGGGCGACGAGCCCCTTTTTGCTCGTTCTTTCGTACGGCACGTAGAGATCGGAGCCGCCGCAGCCGAGCGAGAGGATCAGGACATCGTCACGGTCCCCGGCGAGCACCTCGGACAGGTCATTGTTCAGCGTGCAGTTGTTGATCCCCTGGCCCCCGTCCTGGAACGTCGCCCCGGTGCGGGCTGAATCAACCGTTCCGTCCGGCGCGTAATGTTCCCAGGTAAATTCCGGGGCGTTGATCTTTCCGAAATAGTTCGCTGCGGACAGGGCGGACCAGCTTATTACATCGAGGAGCCGGTACCCGGAATCCTTCCGGTCAGAGGAGTTGATGAAGTGCGTGCGGCCCGAGGACAGGTTGAAGGTTGTGGCGACATACCGGGTCTGCACCTCTCCGAGCCCGATGTCGCCGATGACCGAGCCGAATTTTTCCCGGAATTTTTTCCTGTCATATTTCCCCTCGGTCCACCGCTTCGGGTTAAGGAAAAAACGCGGGTCAAACAGCACAGGACCGTCGGCCAGGTAGAGGTCCCTCACCTTCGACGCGGGGACTCCTGCCGCAAGGGCGCCGCCGAGAATGGCTCCGGTCGAGGTCCCGGATATCATATCGAACATGCGGCAGATGCGATCTCCCTTCTTATCCTCGATAGCGGCGCAGATGACCGCCGGGATTATTCCCCGGATGCCGCCCCCGTCAATTTGCAGTATCCTGTACGTCATGCGTTCGCGCGGGTTACTTCTTTCCCGGGTCCATCAGCCGGGGGTCAATATTGCCCGTACCGCCGCATTCCGGCGTATAGCAGGTCACGTCCGTGAAGGCGCAGGTCTGCTTGCAGCCCGGGCAGGTCTCGGGCGGGGTTGCGTCCTGGAGCGTGTACCCGCAGGATGAGCACTTCCACCAGCCGACTGATTTCTTTTTGTCCTTTTTCATCTATCGCCTCCTCGGTTGTCCGGCACCCGCTTCAGACACGCAGTATGCCCGTTTTAATCAGCGTGATAACCGCGGCGCAAACGACCGCCGCGGCAAGGGCCCACCAGAGCGCGCGCTGCACGCCCCGCCGCATGAAAAGGATGGCCGAATAATTCGACACGACACCTGAAGGCCGCCGCGCGCCGGTTATGTACACGTCCTCCATGAGAAGGTTGATCTCCTTCGCGACAGCGACCCTCCAGGCCTTCCCTATCTCCGGTCTCGCGACGCTGGGATCGCCGCTGTAGGTATATCGCTCTTTTTTCTGGTTGTACATCTTACCGGCCGTCACCAGGAACCGGAATCCCTCCTCGAGGGGCTGGCCGAGCGCCTTCATCAGGCGCCCCAGGACCGGCGTGATCCTGACGATCTTCTCCAGCACCCGCGCCAGTCGCACCGTCCCTTCGCCAAGACGTATGCGTGACGAGCCGTAGGTGCGGAAGTTCTTTGCGACGAGCGCGGGGTCCTCGGCCAGTATGATCGAGGTTTCCCACCCGCCCGCATGCTCCAGGTCGGTGAGACCCGTCTTCTCGGCCGGCGTAAGCTTCCTGCGCATTTCCGCCTCGAGGACGGGGAACTTTTTGCCGAAGATGAAGTCCTGATACACGCGGATACCGGGCGAGATCACCCGCATCCCGTACCGCCTGTTGCAGGTCCGGCATGCATCGTCGAGGGCAAGGTTGTGCTTCGGGCCGCCGTGCCCGTTGGTGAAGACCAGGTTCCGGAACCCCCACCGCAGCAGGGAGCGCGCGTATTCCATGAGAGCGCGGTACACGGTCTTCCGCGAAAATTCAATACTCCCGGGAAGTGGGAGCTCATCCGTCCCGATGTTTAGGAGCGGCATGAGGACCACCGTCCAGTCGCCGTGCTTCTTCGCGAAGATGCCGCCCGCCTCCTCCGCCATCGCGACCGCCGAAGTCATATCGGTGTCGTTGGGCAGGTGGTACCCATGGACCTCGAGCGAGCTGACCGGCAGAATGAAGAGCGTCTTCTGCCTGTCAAGCGCATCGAATTCTTCGAGCCGGCACCGGCCCGCCCTTACCAGGTTCGACCGTATTGCCCGTTTTCCGCGCGTGACCGTCGTGGCTCCCATATCCGCTCCTCCCGTACGTGCGCTGTATTATAAATATAGAAGCAGACCGCGGGAAATATGTCAAGTATAAGACGCGCCGCGCGATCAGCCGCTCGATTCTTTCCGCAGCGCCTTCTTGTCAATCTTGCCGACCGTTGTCAGGGGCAGCTCCTTCCTGAACTCGACCGCGCGGGGCACCTCGTACGGGGCAAGGCGCTCTTTCGCGAAGGCGATTATACCGGCCCGTGCCTTCTCCTCGTCTGCGTCGTGGCCCTGCCTGAGCACGACATAGGCCTTGACCAGCTCCGAACCGGGCAGCTCCGGGTTCGGCACGCCGATCGTCGCGATGAGCTCGACGGCAGGGTGCCCTGCCAGGATCTCCTCGACCCTCTTTGAAAACACCTTGAACCCGCTTATGTTTATCATGTCCTTGGTGCGGTCGACGATGCGCAGGTACCCATCATCGTCCTGCACCGCGACATCGCCGGTATGCATGTAGCCCTCACCGTCTATGGCGTGGGCGGTCTCCTCCGGCTTATTGAAGTATCCCTTCATGACCATGGGTCCCTTCACGCAGATCTCCCCGGGCTCGCCCGGCGCCGCCGGCTTCCCGGTCCCCGGGTCCACGAGCCTGATCTCTGTGTTCAGGATCGGCAGACCGATGGTGCCGAGCTTCTTTTTGCCCGTTGAGGGGTTCATCACGGTCAGGGGCGAGGTTTCAGACATGCCGTATACCTCGATGAGCTTGTCCTTCCCGATAATGCTCTCCAGGATCTTCTGCGATTCCTCGGGAAAGGGGGCAGCGGCGGAGATGCAATACAACAGGGCCGAGTGATCGAGCTTCGCGAACTTCGGGTTTGACATCAGGAGATAATAGAGGGACGGCACGTTGGCGATGAATTTTGGCCGATACTTCGCAAGCTCGGCGCAGATGTGGTCCGTGTCGCGGGGATTGGGCACCAGCAGCTGCGTCCATCCCAGGAACACGCAGTTGGCGCAGAAGAAGAGCCCCGCTATGTGAAAGAGGGGAAAGGCCGAGAGCGCCACGCCGTCTCCCCTGGTCCACCTGAGCCAGCGCTGTACTATCACCAGGTCGGACACCGCGTTGCGGTGACTGAGCATGGCGCCTTTCGGCATGCCGGTGGTGCCTCCGGTGTACTGGATATAGGCGATATCATCGGGTGTCAACTTGACCGCGGGAAGCGTGTCCGCATACCGCCCCGCCACGATCACCTCCTTGAAGTGCAGCACCGTCTTGCCCTCGAGGGGCGTTACCGCGCCTTTCGGAATCTTGCCGATCAGCCTGCCCAGAAAGCTCTTGATCGGGGGAAGGAACCCGCCCACGCTCGCCGCCACGACGAGCTTCAGACCCGGAAGGTTTCCCGCGATGCCGGCCAGCCGCGCGGCGAAGATGGCGTCCAGTGTAACCAGGCCGCGCGCGTTCGAGTCAACGAGCTGGTACTCCATCTCGTTCGCGGGAAGAAGCGGCGATACGCCGGAAACCACGCAGCCCGCCTTGAGGGTGCCAAGCCATGCTATGACGTATTCGGGTATGTTCGGAAGATTAATCCCTACCACGTCCCCTTTCCTGAATCCATGTCGTATCAGCATGTCGGCAAAACGATTTGAATACAGGTCAAGCTCACGGAACGTAACATCCACTCCCATGAAGCTGAATGCCGTCGTTTTCGGGAACCTCTCAAACGCGGACCGAATAACATCGGTATACGTGGTTTCCCATTCCCGCGGATCCAGGTCGCTCAGTCCTTCATCCCAGGATTTCATCCAGAACCTGTCGGAACTCATAGGCGTCCTCCCGATTATTTATTTTTTAAACGAAACTGCCCTCGTGTGCATCCTCCTGAACACAATTGCTTCCGGCCGCAACCGGCCGTGAAGAATAATGAAGATTGTTTTTTAAAGCATATAGTGTATCGGGATCAATAGTCAAACAATATTTTTACAATAAAGATCTTCATGGATGACACCGAGATTCGGTGAATCTCACCGAATCTCGGTGTACTTGTTGCCGGCGTGCTCATAACGGTACCATTGCGGATCGGGGCAAATTCATTTCAAGCCATGAACCGAGGACCCGATATCGTGAAGCGACATAGTGCCGTTGGATTGATGCCTGTTTATGCAAAAAAAAGGACACAATATAAACAAATTTTTGACTTTGAAAAATAATATTTCTATATTATAAACACTCATTACGTGTTTCGGGCATGGGAAAGAAAGTGTATTGTTTCCATGCAATGAGCCGGGTCCAGTGCCGGCATTTCAAATCAACAACCGTTCAGGCTGCCCACGAGGTGCGCACCAGGGACCCCGTCGACGTTTTTGCTTCCTTATACTGACAGGCAAAGAGGAGCCGGCTCATGGAAAAGAACCTGACCAGGAATGCAGACAGCGACTTGTCATTGCACATGAAAAGCCAGCAGAAAAAAGCGGACAATCCCTATGCTAGGCTCCGGAAAAGCGAAGATCAATTTCACGGCATTCTTGAAAAAATTGATGAAGGTTATTTTGAAATTGACCTGAACGGCAATATAATATTCTGCAACAACGCGGCCATCAGGATTTTCGGGTATCCACGCGACAAGCTCCTTTCGATGAACAACCGTGAAATATCGACAAAAAATTCCTTCAAGCTGATGAACAATGCCTTTAAAGATATATTCAAGACCGGCCTGACATCGGATATACCGGAGTACGAGATAATCAGGGGGGACGGCAGCACGGCAATGGTCAGGTTGTCGGCAGGCCTCATGACGAACAACAACGCGGAACCAGTCGGGTTCCACGGCATGATACGGAGCAATGGTGGGAATGCAGCACCTGATACAGACCTGCTCATGAAAAGCCTGGCCGTTGAAAAATCAATAATTGCGATAGCTATAACCGACCCGGCCGGGACATTCACCTATGTAAACAACGCCTTTCTCAGGATGTGGGGCTATGACGATAAGGCCGAGATCATCGGCAAATACTTTGTCAACTGCTTCCATCCCGACGATCGGTCGAACATCACCGGGATGATGGAGGACTTAAAAGAGCTTGGCAGCTGGGTCGGAGAGCTTTTGCTGAAAAAGAGGGACGATTCCAGCTTTTTCGCGATACTGTCCGCATCGGTCATCAAGAACGATAATGAGAAGGATATCGGGACCATCATCACCTTCGTGGACATATCTCTCCGGAAAAAAATCGATGTTGCGTTAAAAGAGAGCCATGGGGTGCTCTCAAAGCGCAACGAGTTCATGACACGCGAGCTCAGGATCGCTAAAACGACGATAAAGGATATTGTCAGAACGGACCTCCCGCATGTCGATGCCCTCGCAATCGACTTCAGGTACCAGCCGATGAATGAAATCGGGGAGGACTTTTTCAACTTTTATCCGTTCGGCAGGGACACGCTTGGCTTTTTTATCTGCGACATCTCGGGGCACGGGGTCGCATCGTCCCTCTACCTTTCACTCCTGAAGTCGATAACGGACGACCTGTCCACGAAATACGGCCGCTCACCGGTTGAATACCTGACCCGTCTCAACCTGGAGCTGGTCGGACGCATATCGTCGTATTTCATCACCGGCATATACGGCCTCTTTACCCGGAATGCCGGTACGGGCGAGCTCATCTTCTCCTACGCAAATGGCGGGCATCCCGGACCCATACTGGTAAGCAGGGACGGCAGGATCAAGCTTCACTCCATGAAGAGCACGCTGATCGGTATTTCCAACGATGTGTCATTCAATGCCAGCGCGATCAACATGGGCACGGGTGACCGGCTGTTCCTCTACACGGACGGGATACCGGAAACCGCGGACGCCACGAGGAACATGATCGGCTACGATTACCAGCTGCTTGACCTGTTCGTGAAATCATCCGGCCTGACGCTTGCCGAAAACCTCGACGCGATCCTCGGCAAGGTGAACGCGTACAGGGACGGGGGTGAAGTGACTGATGACATACTCCTGATTGGCTTCGAGGCGGAATAGCCCCCGTCCCGGCCCGCCGCCTCCCCCGCCCTCCGTTCATGGCGACACACTATAAATTTTTATTGATTTAATTCGATATTCTCCCACAATCATCCCGACCCGTGCCGGCCCCGAGTGGCGCGAAATCCCCATACCGGAAGCGACGACATGACAGGATTACTTGCTGTGACGCTGGCCGCCTGGATGAACGTGGCGGCCTATTCCTTCGACGACGCGGTGCGCGATATCGCACCCGGCCACTCCGGGGTTGAGGCGATGAAAGAGATTGCATCCGTCCTAGACCGCACCTCGGTGAAGGTCACCACCAACCCCGAAACCGAGGAATTCTTCGCATTTGTCAGGAAGACCCTCGAGCAATTTGACTTCATGAAGCTGTACCGGAGCAGGTACTGCAAAAATATGAACAACGGGCTCTGCAGCGTCGCCCTGCAGGGCTGTGGCGGAGAACAGGCCTACTCCGTCATGATGGAAACTCCGGAATCGGACCGCTGTCCCATGAAGCGTCTCTGGGACTTCCGAACGGAATACGGACTGAAGCGTAACGAGCACAACGTGGCCGGCGGGCAATCGTTCATCGCCTCCGTCTCTTCACGCACCGCTACGGGGCACTACTCCCACAGGAACATGATGGGGTTTATCACCTCGATGCTCAGGATTCTCGATCCGGCGAACGTCAGGATACTGCACGCACCGGAAGCACCGGTCTTCACCTCCATCGGGGGCGACGGGAGAAAAATCGTCAATGATTTCCACCGGTCCTTTCCAAGAGTATCCGACCTCTTCAACCGATATGCCAATCTTCATTCCGTCGTGGAATTAAAAACCCACAACGGCGTTCCCTACACCAGCTGCGAGTTCAAGTACGGCTACCGGCTCAACAACCTGGCAGCCGATTACCCCCGGATCGCGAAGTCGATCAATGAGATCAGGGGACTCTACCGCATAACCATGGACGTAAAAAATCCCCGGGGCAACACGTTCCTCTATCTCGTTTTTGACAGCCGCGAGGAGGTCTTCACTATGTCCTGCTATACGAGGCACGGGAAGCTGGTACCCCGGGACGGCTCGAACAACCCGGTATTCGCTGAAGAATTCTCTCCGGCTTCCCTGGCCGACATCTCGTACCGGGCCGTGCTGGGCATGGTCCACAGCGTTCATGGGCTTAATTTCTCCACGCCCGCCACCACCATAGGTTTCAGCTACCGCAGTTCACCCGCCGGCGGATCATGGCGTATTAAACTGCTGGAGGTGTCGCGGACCAGTATCACGGGGAGCTACTACGACATACTGCCGCCATGGCTTATCGATGCGTTCATCCCGGGCGACATGGAGCAGATGATAAACGATTTTTCCCGGATTTTAATTCACGGTAACGAGGGCAATGGCGCAGGCGTATCATTCGAATGGGATACCCGCAACCCGTCCGGTGTCATGCTCGATTTCAGGGCAGCCGGAGAATTCATGGATAACCAGTTTTTAAGGTACGGTCTCAAGGTATGGAGCAGGAAGACGTTCGGCGACAAGCAGCTCGGAATGGAGTTCAAGAGGCTCAGGGTGGCGATGATATCCTCTTTCATGGACGATCTGAACATGCTCGGACGCTAAAAAATTAAATACTTGACGAATTTAAGGAAAACTACCTCTTGTTTTAGCAAGCAGTGCGAACCATGTTCAATCATACGGTGTTTCCTATCCGTTACACGGGCGGGGGCGAGCGGGAGTATGCATTATCAACGTGTCCGGTACGATTAACGGATATGAGCATACGTTCCGACAGGGGCCAGGGAATCGTCTGATAATCGGGATTGTACATGACTCATACAATAAACAACTCGGGGAGAGACAATGGCAAAAGAACTTATCAAGAATGCAAAAAAATCAGCAGCAAACAACACCGCCAGGGCGGTCAAGTTTCCGGAGAAATTCACGGCACAGACAATGCTGAAATACATCATGGAAAAACATGACCTGCAGAGGACCAGGGCGAAAGACATCATCGAAGACGTGTTCGATGTCGTTAACGCCGGCGTCATGAAAGGCGAGCGTGTACCGGTCGGGAAATTCGGCAAGATGTTTATAAAGGAAAGGCCCGCGACGAAAGAGCGGATGGGAAGGAACCCCCTTACCGGCGAAGAGATAAAAATTGCGGCCAAGAAAGCGACCAAGGTCCCGAAATTCACCTTCAGCAAAACCTATAAGGAATCTGCGCTGAAAGCGACTATAAAAAAGAAGTAATTGAGTGCATAACGGCCCTCACCCTCCGCCGAAGCAGGCGGAGCGTGAGGGATTCTCGCGGCTGGCGGCCGGCAATCATTCTCACATAACATACATCCGCGCACTACAAGCATCCATGAATACATTTTTTTTCAACCTGACGCCGGACATCATCATCAAGGCCGTTGAAGAGAGCGGCTTTGAGCCGAGCGGACATTGCATGGCCCTGAACAGCTACGAGAACCGGGTCTATGACCTGAGGCTCGAGGACGGCTCGCACGTGGTCAGCAAATTCTACCGCCCGGGACGCTGGAGCCGCGAGCAGATACTGGAAGAGCATGCCTTCCTCCTCGAGCTCCGTGCCGACGAGATACCGGTGTGCTCCCCCCTGCGTTTTCAGGACGGCGGGACACTCCGCGAGATAGAGGGCATATATTACGCGGTCTGGCCGCGCACCGGAGGCCGCGTCCCCGACGAGCTGAACGACATCGAGCTGCAGATACTGGGCCGCCTCTGCGCCCGGATACACAACAACGGCGCGGCCGGGGCCGCCCCGCACCGGATAGAGCTCACCGGCGACACCTACGGGCTGCAGCCCCTCTCGTTCCTTGAAAAGAATTCCTGCCTCCCGAAAAGCTGTGCCGAACGGTACCGGCGCGCGGTGCAGGAGATTGTGTCCATTTACGAATCAATGCGGAAGGACGTGCCCTTTCACCGGATCCACGGCGATTGCCACCTGGGAAACCTCCTGCACGGAAGCGAGGGGTGGTTTTTCCTTGACTTTGACGATTTCCTCTCCGGGCCCGCGGTCCAGGACGTGTGGATGCTCGTGCCGGCGCGCGACAGGGAGGGCCTCCGCCAGCGAGAGGTCTTTCTCGAGGCATACCGCCAGTTCCGGGATTTCGATTCTTCGTGGCTCCGCCTGGTCGAGCCGCTCAGGGCCCTGCGATACATACGCTACGCCGCGTGGATAGCGCAGCGCTGGGACGACCCGGCCTTCCCCGCCGCCTTCCCCCACTTCGGAACCGAGGATTACTGGGAGAAAGAGACGGCCGACCTCGAGGAACAGCTGGAATTCATCCATACCCGCACCGAAGAACTGCCGGAAGGCGTTCGCCGAAAGGAACAGCCTGAAGAGGAAAAGAAGGAGCTCACCAACAAGGACTTTTTCTGGGACTGGGAGGGATAGGACCGGGGCTCATCCGCCTGAGCGTTTCACGGTATAGCCTTCAGCGGCCAGGATCCGCATGATATCGTCCACCCTGTCGCCCTGGATCATGACGGCGCCGTCCTTGACCGTGCCGCCGGTGCCGCATTTCTGCTTCAGCTTCGCAGCGAGGGCCGCCAGACCATCGGCGGAAAGCGGCAGCCCGTATATGACCGAGACCGTCTTGCCGCCGCGCCCCTTGCTCTCGCGCTGCACCCTGACGATCCCGTCCTTTTTCAACCCGGGCGCGGGCCGGGAAGCGGGCTTCTCTTTTTTTCTCATGTCGCCCGCTTCGGATGAATACACGACCGGATCCTTACCTGACATGGCCCGCACACGCCTGCCGTTTATTTCGCGAACGATGCCGCACCGGCGCGCCGGCTACATCTTTAAGATCGAGTTCCATTTGGTAATCTTGTCGGAAACTTTTTCGAGAAGAGGAGCCGTGTCCCCGTCTATCGTAATTGCCGCAATGGTGTCGCCCTGCCTGATGCTGTTGACGACCTTGATGTCGCTGTCATCGACCACAGAGCCGAATACCGTGTGCTTGCCGTTCAGCCACGGAGTAGGAACGTGGGTAATGAAGAACTGGCTCCCGTTGGTATTGGGGCCGGCGTTTGCCATGGAGAGGATGCCGGGCTTGTCATGCTTCAGCTCGGGCGTGCATTCGTCGCCAAAGGTATACCCGGGACCGCCCGTCCCCGTACCCAGCGGGCACCCGCCCTGGATCATGAAATCCGCGATAACGCGGTGGAACTTCAGCCCGTCGTAGTACCCGCGCATCGCCAGGTTCACGAAGTTGCCCACCGTCACGGGCGCCTTGTCCCCATACAGGTTCAGCCTGACGTCTCCCTTGTTCGTTTTAATGGTTGCAGTGATCATTCTGTTTTCTCCTTGTTGTTGCACGGCATGCCGTGATTGTTTTATGTGCACGAAGCGACGTGCCGTTATCCGGGGCGCGGCATGCCGCCTCCCGGGTTACTGTCCTGCCAGGCTCCGGTACTGCGCGATCTGGCGGGAGATCGCGACCAGGGTGCCGTTCCCGTCCCACACCTCGCCGTCTTCCTCGAGAAGGCCGCACGTAATGAAGCGCGTGCGAAACACGCACTTCAGCCATTCCGTTCGCGGTACGCTCCTGACGTTGACGGTCAGCTCTATTGTCGGCACCCATGATATCAGCCCCTGGCTGGCGAACACGGGCGGGGGGAACGCATCGGCCACCAGGAACAGCGACGCCAGGTCATACGGGCGCGCGCTCCTGAACCTGATCCAGCCTTTCTGCTCGGACCTGTCCGCGAGCTTCCCCTGCATCCACCCCGCGCATGCCGGGTCGAGCCTGATGTCAAGGTTCTCCATGATCGTGTATTTCGGCAGGGCCGGTATTGCGACGCACTCCTCCGGGGACACGAGCGACGGCTCGCCGGACTCGTACCGGTCCAGTATGCACTCCAACTTCTCGTCCGAGAACGTGCCGATGGCACGCACCCGCTCCCTGCCGTCCTGGACAAGGCGCGCCTGCATCCGGTTGAACTGACTCGAGTTCGAGATTTTCTCGACCCCGATGTCCGCGTTCCCAGGAACGCAGCGGTTGATGTAATTGGCGGTCACGATCGGCGTGGACCGCCGGTCGCTGTCCGTCATCATGGCGCCGGCGAGAAGCGCCATGATATATCCCCCGTTAGGGGTGCCGTTGATGGACCAATTGTCCGAGACGGTACCCCGCAGGCCGAGCGGCCCCCCGGCGTCGAGGGCCAGGTCCTGGTCGAAACAATGCATAGTGCTCTAATCCTGTTGTTGCGCGTATCGTTCGGCTGCCGCGAACGGTACACGATGTCATGGACCTTTATCCGCGGCAGGCTCAATTTTTCAAGAAAATAATTTTTTTCGAGTGGATACCCGGCGCCGGGCCTCAGCTTTTACCGAGAAAGCCCATCACACCGGTCATGATCATCTGCGACGCCAGCGCCGCCAGGATGAGGCCGGTGACCTTGCTCAGGATTGTCAGCCCCTGTTTTTTCACCACTCGCTCTATGAAGCCGCTGGCGAAGAGGAAGAAACCAACGCAGACGACAGCAACGACGATGGCCGCTATGGCTATGGCTATATCAGCGGCCCGTGAAAGCTCGCCGCCCATGACCAGGAGCGCGCCGGTGGTTGCCGGGCCCACGGCCACCGGAATGGCCAGGGGGACCACCGCGATGTCGTCGCTCTGGCCCTGCACCTGCTCGCTCTTCGGCCCGAGCACCAGCGTCGCAGCGGAGATCAGCAGGAGGATGCCGGTCCCGATGCGGAACGAATCCAGGGTGATGCCGAAGACCGCGAATATCTGGTTGCCGATGAAGAACAGCACCAGGCATACGGCAACTATCGAAACAGTCGATTTAATCGCGATCATTCTTTTCTTGGCACCGTCCATCTCCTTTGTCATGGACAGAAACGTCGACAGGAGAAAAAACGGCGTGAGCAGGAAGAAGAACTTGATGAATGTATTGACGAACACGCCGAGCATGGATGCAGGCGTATACCACGCCCGCGCATTTGTCAAGTAGAGTATGGTAAGCGCGGTTTCAGGAAACTATGTTTCGGTCGGCAATTGAAACGGGACCGGTCTTGTCGGAATACCTGCCGGTTACCCCGTTATAGAACGCCCGGATGGTCCGCATGTCTTCCTCGATATCGCCGGTCGGCATGATAAGAGGCCCGGCCCCGCCGGTCCTGGTCGCATAATCCAGATAGCCGAGCTGGAGGGGAACCCCGGCGCCCAGGGCGATATGGTAAAACCCGGATTTCCAGTATTTCACCCTGGAGCGGGTCCCTTCGGGCGCAATGGCGAGGGCGAGCGTGCCGCCCTTTTTGAATATGCCGACCACCTGGTCGACCGTGTGCTCGTGCGATGACCGGTCAATGGCCATGCCGCCCAGCCATTTCATAATATGCCCGAACGGACGGCGGAACAATTCCTTTTTGGCCATGAACCGCGCATCGAGCCTGAGCGAAAAGGCCACGATGATACCGTAAAACAGGTCCCAGTTGGAGGTATGCGGCGCGACAATTATTATGTATTGAGGAATATCCGGCAGTGAGCCGATCTTTTTCCATCCCGCGATCTTCATTAAAAACAGGGACAGCAGCCTCAAAAGAGTTTTAATGACCGGCGTATTGAAAATGGTGCGATGCATTGCGTGTCATGATCCTTGCTGAATTGTTAAATCGGGATTTCCCGGCTGTTTTTTTATTTTTTTAATGCGTCTCCGCTCCCTGGCATTGACACCATGTATAAAGACAGGACTTATACGAATCAGTTGCATTAATATGGAAATTGTTATAAAAAATGGATAAAAAAAACCCAAGATGCACCAATTTAGGCCATATTCATTATCCATTCTTTGCAAATGACCATACAATTTAACAAAATAATTGATTTTGACGGGACTTCTTCCTGGGAACCCGATATATTCTTTTTATCTAACACATCATCTATCAAGGTTTTACTGTCTTTATTCATTTTTTTTGCAGTGCATGTTTTCTTGCGCGTCGAAATTGGTTTCGGTAACGACGTGTTATATGTTCAAAAAGCACACCGTAATTCAGAATGCCGATGTGCATGCCATCCTAAAAATCACATGAATCGCGGAGACCCTGCCGCAACCGCGGCATCTCCGCATTTTTTTTGCCATCATGCATTAATAATTGATTTTTTCCACACCGGCAGGCTTGTTACACGCCAGGGGTCCCCGGCGAATCACGCTGGTACAATACAGGGCCCGGAGACGAAGCAGGCAACCATGCCGGAAACGGTAATAATCAATATCATTCATGATCCTGAATTCGACGACAGTGCCGAATCCCACGAATTCTACTCGCCCTCGCAGGCCTGCATGCCCGGGCTCATCGAATCCGGCTCCATCATCCCGCTTGTGGATTTCTCCGGCAGGGATCCGCTATCGCAGGAACCGGTAGAGTTCATGGATACGGCCCGGTCGGCGGGTACGGGAGGCGGCGGCCCGGTCGTCGTTACTATTGAGACCGGGTATGCCTTCGGCGACGGGAAACATGCCACCACCATGCTCTGCATGAAGTTCCTGCTCGAGCGCCTGGATGAAGTTCCGGCCTGCAGGAGGGCCGCCCTGTCCCTGCTGGACGCGGGCGCGGGAACCGGCATCCTGGCAATTACCGCGGCGCTGCTCGGGGTACGGGACATCGACGCGGTCGAGCTGTACCCCCATGCCGTCCTCTTTGCCGGCCGCAACATCAGGACGAACGGCTGCGAATGGATACGGCTTCATGAATCGGACATCGCGGGGTTCTCGCCCGGGCGGGCGTACGATATCGTGACGGCGAACATGGTATCCGACGTGCTCACGGACAACATGCGGAAGCTCCTTGATTACATCGCGCCGGACGGCGTGATGATCGCGAGCGGGGTGAGCGCGGGCAGGCATGAATCAATGCTGGAGCTCTTCAAACGAAGCGGGCTGCGCGTCCAGCGGCAGGAAGGCCATGACGGATGGCACGCGTACGTTCTGCGGCGGGAGGCACGGCAGGTGGCCGGGAGGCTCTGACCCCGGCTGTTTAGCCGGGGGGCTCTGACCCCCGCTGTTTGGCCGGGGGGGGCTCTGACCCCCTATTTCTTCAAAGCGAGCAGCTCGGAACCGAGGAGCTGGACATGCTTCTTCTCCTCGTTGATTATGGCGTCGATCCTGTCCCTGCCGAGCTTTTCCGGAACCAGGTCCTTCATTCCGAGATAAAAGACGATCGAGTCCTTTTCAGCGGACAGGGCAGCCATCAGGATCGACTCGATGGAAGCCATGTCGACCTGCTTCTGGTAGAACACGCGCATGTCGGCCAGAGCCTTGAGATACAGGACCGCCTCGTCATTCGGATCGAAGACCGTCGGCTTCCTGTCCTTCTCGGACAGGGTCAACCGCATGTCGGCAAAGGTCTTTTGGTGGAACAGCTCCATGGTGGAGAGGTCGAGTAGAAAATTCTTATACCGCTTTTCGGACACGGTATCCGACGCCTTCTGGTAAAATTCCGCGCCGTTTTTTTCTATCTGCTCGGCAATCTCATATACGTCGTCAGCGTTGAAGTCGAAGGCCATGGTTTTGCTCCTGTTCTGGGGTTGAGGACCGGCGCGGGACCGGATGCGGGCGCCGGATGTTTTGATTAAGCGGACAGACTGTTACAAATCAAGCACTTTTTTCCGGACGGGGCGCGCGCTTCCCCTACATGAACCCCTCGCAGAACGCGAGCGTGTTCATACCCAGGGCGCCATGGTTGTACCCGCCCTCCAGCAGGGCGTAACGCCGCCCGCCGCACAGCTTCTCCGAGTACCCTTTCATGAGACGCCCGAGCTCTTTGTAGTCCTCTGCCAGGAGGAGCCCGCCCCAGTCATCGATGCCCTGGTCGAAGCCTGCGGACGCGGCGAATATGTCGATGTCATGAAGGCCCTGCATGTACGCCTCCACCTCCCGGAGGTATTCCGCCCGGTCGCCTGCGCCGGGGTTGAGTATGTCGACCCTGAAGCCGTCGCGCCTGTTCTCGAGGATATTGATATTGCCGTCGCCCGTGTGAAGATCGAAATCCAGCACGAAGGCGGACCTGATCTTCCCTTCGGCGCGGAGATTCAGCAGGCTCACGCTCATGTTGTTGAAGTAACAAAAGCCCCAGCACGAATCGGCGGACGCATGGTGTCCCGGAGGGCGTATCACCGCGAAGGACGGGTTGCCGCGGAACGCCCGGTCCGCCGCGAGGATGGCCCCGCCCGCGGCGAGCAATGCGAGCTCGTAGAGCTGCGTGTCAATCCGCACGCGCTGGAGCTGGGACTGGGTGTGGGCGCGCAGGATGTCCTCCTCCGCCGCCGGCTCGGGCCGTATGAACTCGAACCGGTCCTCTTTCCCGGAAAGGGCCTCTATGATGCCGTCGAGCCGCCCCGGAGCGGCGGCCGGGTCATGGGCGTAATCGGAATTGAAGAATTTTTCGTGGAAGATTATTTTCATGCGGACCACCTCCCCTAACAATTTCGTTCGGGTCCCTCCCCGCCGTTCGCCGGGGCATCGGATTCCTCCTCCCATTCCTCCGCGTATTCGAGAATGCCGGTGCTGTCCTTCGTTGGCAGGTCCTCCACCCGTTTCAGCTTCTTTTCTATGGTGCGTGATTTTTTCGTCGCGTTCTCGATGGTGGTGCTCGCCTCCTGCAGCTTCTTGTGCGTCTTATCCAGTAAATCTCCGAACCTGCCGAACTCGGTCTTTACCGCTCCCAGGAGCTTCCACACCTCGCTCGAGCGCTGCTCCACTGCCAGGGTGCGGAACCCCATCTGAAGGCTGTTCAGGAGCGCGGCCAGGGTCGTGGGCCCGGCCACGATGACGCGGTAGTCCCTCTGCAGCACCTCGCACAGGCCGGCCCTCCGTATGATCTCCGCGTAGAGCCCCTCGGTGGGAAGGTACATCACCGCGAAGTCCGTGGTTGCGGGAGGGTCGAGATACTTCTCCCGGATGGTCTTCGCCTCGTTCTTGATCACAGCCTCCAGTTTCTTCGAAGCCTCTTCCGCCATGACGGCGTTCGCCGCCTCCTGGGCCTCGATGAGCCGCTGGTAGTCCTCCTGGGGGAACTTTGCGTCTATCGGGAGCCAGACGATGTCCTCCCGGTCGCCGGTCCTGCCCGGCAGCTTTATGGCGAACTCAACCCGGTCATTGCTCCGCTTTTTCGTGGCAACGTTCTCCGCGTACTGCTCAGGGGCCAGCACCTGCTCCAGTAAAATACCGAGCTGGATCTCGCCCCAGGTGCCCCGCGCCTTCACGCCGGTCAGCACGGTCTTTAAATCTCCCACGCTCGAGGCGAGGCTCTTCATCTCGCCCAGGCCGGCGTGCACCTGCTCGAGCCGCTCGCTCACCATCTTGAACGATTCGCCGAGCCGCTTTTCCAGGGTGGACTGGAGCTTCTCGTCCACGGTGACCCGCATCTGGTCGAGCTTCTTCGAGTTCTCCTCCTGCAGGTGCTTGATCCGCTCCTCGATCGTCTTCCGCATGCTTTCCAGCCGCTGGTCGTTCGTGCCGGTCAGGTTGACAAGCTGCTTGGAGAACGAGTCGAGCTGCGCCTTGTTCGCGGCAAAGGCCTCGCCCAGGCGCCGGATCATCGACTCGCCGAAGGTGGTGAAGGTTTTCATGAGCTCCTCGCGGCTGTCCCGCGCGTTTTTCCCAGCCTCGAGCCTGTTCTGGGCCACCTCGTTGCGGATGGCAGTCTCGACCCCCTTTATTTCCTTGTCAAAATAGTCGAGGGCCGACTGGAACTGGCCAAGCAGGTTATCGTTGCTGGCCCGCGAGGCCCGGTACGAAAAAAAGGTGTTGATCAGCAGCAGAAACAGGATGAGCGCGGCAAGCGCTATCAGAATCATGGTCACATTCATCTAAAATCCTCCGGATCAATAACATGTCGCGCGATACGGCTTCGCCTCCGCGCAAGCCCACCCCGGTATACGAATACATCCGCATGAAAGAGAAAAAATCAATTAAAATTGGGCCGGGCCCTAAATTTTATTTGCGGGTGTACAAGTCGCCATGGGCCAATATAAAGATAGTGAGGCTACTGTGACAGGGGATGTCAGGGTGCGGAAAGAATGTAAAAACATTGACAAGAGAAGACCCCAGTGCTACGCTCCAGGTGCCCTGTTTTCAGGCACAACCGGCTTTGTAAGGAGAAGGACATGAAACGAATAGCGCTTGTCTGCATGATGGTGATGATGGCTTTAGCGGCCTACGCCGAACTCCCCAAGATCGCGGTCATGGATTTCACCTCCACGGAGATACACCGGCAGTACGGGGTAAAGGCGGCAGAGCTTGTGCGGCTGAACCTGATCAACAGCAAGGAATACACGGTGATCATGAAGAGCCAGACGACCCGGGCGCTCGCGGCCCAGGGCATCCAGCTTGACGCCTGCTTCAGCATCGACTGCGCTGCGCGGGCCGGGAGGATCCTCGGCGCCTCCAGGGTGGTGACCGGCACCATGATGAAAACGGGCGCCAACGTCATCTTGACCGGGGTCGTCGTGGACGTGGCGACCGGGGCAAGCGAGTACAGCGAGTCGTCGACCGCGCCGGGGATTGATGACATGAACGACGCCGCGGTCAAACTTTCGAAGAAGCTTTCCCGCCGCCTGGAAAAAGCGGTCGAGAAGGACGCGGCCCGGGACAGGAAGAAAGGCGGTAAAATTGATAAGAAGGGGGAGAAAATTACGCAGGGAAGCGGCAATGTAACCGTTAAGGAGTTTATTAAAAAGTTCGGGCTGGCAGTTGGCACCTCGGCCTTCCCGGTCTGGAGCGGGAGCTTTGTCAGGGGGTTCGATGCGGGCGGCCTCACCTTCACGGTGCTGAAATCATCCAGCGCCGCGTGCGTTGTATATTATTATGGCTTTTTCAAGCCCGGGTATGAAAAATATTATGATAATAAAAAGAAAAGTCAAAAAACAAAAGAAGCTATATATGTATCGTTTGGTGCTCCAGTACTTTTCAGGTTGATTTTATTACATAATTCAGCCGAACCCAGATCGATTGATCAGTACTCCAGGGATTACGACAAGGCTTTTATGTACATCGGCATCATCGGCCTCCCGGTATTCACTATAGTGGACATGATCTATTCGGGCTTTATGGTGTCCCGGCATTACAGTAACATCGCAGCGATACCGGGCGGCGGGGCCGGCACGATTTCCTGGCACGCGGCGCCCCGCTTTTACGAAACCGAGCGTATCTTCCACAGAAACGGCGAGACAGTGACCGCCCATATGGCCGGAATAGACGGCGCGAACGTGGGGGTCTCGTACCAATTTTAAGCAGTTTTCACGTTTTTATGCAGGGATAATAGATTCATTTCAGGAATTGTGCATACATTTCAGTAAAGGTGCTGCCTCGATACTATTTTCGCAACGCTTGTCTCGATACGTAATGCGAAATTCACTCGGCAACCGCTTTCGGGAAAGCCCCATAATGTTCCAGGCCCTCCACAGGCTCAGTACAAGCCTGTGGAGTCATCCGAACAATGATGGGAGATCAAATCGATCTTTTCATCTTAAAAATCGCCGCCCATGGGGCATATAATTTTCATGAAGGCGAGGTATTCAAAAACCTCAGCTATTTTCAATCGGTATTATGCCCAGGAAAATGAGCAGGCCTATTATCGCAGTAAAGGACGTGATAATTGTGATAATAAGCTTCATGATTTTCCTCTTTCTTTCAATATCGGCTTTTTGTTGCGGGGTCGTGGTTGGACCTGTATCCTGATTTATTTTTTTCAGCAATATTTTCGGAAGAATAAAAACGTCTATCAGGGCTGTCCCGATCAATATAATACCGATAAGCTGGCTGGTGCTGAATGTTTTCATCTGGTCCTCCTGTTTAATATGAATACGCCGGTCAATTATCAGTTATACCGGGAAAAAAATGTCTTGCTACTCCCTCAGCATCTCGATCGCCTTACCCGCGAGCCACCAGTAATACCCGATGCGATGGGATAGGATGCAGGAGGTCCGCACGATCTCTTCAGACGGCATTGCGTCTGCCCCGGCAACGATATCGATCAGCAGGGACGCGGTTGGATTGAGCTGGTCGACCGCGACCTTGTCCAGTGTATCGTCTACATCGTATATGTACAGCGGAGGGCTGATCAGGCTGACGACCGGCACTCCTGACTTGTGCAGGTAAAAGGCGTCTGAGCAGACGCCGAGCGGGGAAAAGGTCGGCACAAGGGCGAATCTCCCGTAATTATTCCCCAGCACCGCCTGTTTCGTGATGGAGATCAGCTTTTTATTTTCAGAGACGAATATGCCCCGCGGCTCAATATCCCCGGTCATGACCAGCCTGCCATTGTCATTTTTAGCTTCCAGCCCGACATGCTCCACGCACACGTCCAGGACAATCCGCTCTCCCTGATCATGGTGCTTTTTAATGAATCCCTTGTTTGCGATATATCCGGAAAAGTGGGAATCAAAGGCCCCGAAGAGAAGGGTCTTGTCCTTGGCGGCCGGGGTCTTCGAGAAATACTTCGCCATCGCCATCACAACGGCAACGCCCGAAGCGTCCTGCACTGCGCCGGTAAAAACGCTGTCGTGGTGGGAATGGATGAGTATGATGTCTTTGCTTTTTCCCGGCAGGTACCCGATGGCGTTGAGCGCCAGGGCCGGTTCGATGCGCACCGCGAATTTCAGCAGGGCCGTAGCCGCGCCCGGTCGCTCCGCGATCATTTTTTTCAGATTTTCTCCTTCCGACTTGCTCACGTACAGCCCCGGAATCTTCATGTACCCCTTATCACGGAACTCGATTGAAAGGGAGAGGTCCTCGTTGTAATAGGTATTCCTGTCAAAATAATCCACGAGCACGCCGACAAAGCCCGCTGCGCCGTTCTTCTGCGCCCGGTAATAGTTGGAGGGAAAGTTCCTGGATATGTAGGGATTTTCATGTTTCATCCCGCCATCGAGGGTCCCGCCCGGGTCATTGGTGAAATAACTCATGCCCTTGAAGTCCCGCCACTCGACGTCATAAAACAGAATATCGCTCACAACTATCTTGTTTTTTACATCGACACTTTCATAGTCTTCTTCCGAGCCGGCGCCGACATACACGATGCCGGTTGTCCGGCCCTGCGCACCGGTCGAGAACTCCCCGAACTCCTTTTCGCGCATGCTGTTTGCCATGGGGAAGGAGTTTATTCTCTTACCGTTCACATCGAGCTCGCACGCAATGGCTTCCCACCGGTAGGAATTGAATTTTTCAATTTCAACGTTTTTCAGGCCGAACTCCCTGAACCTGTCACGGATATATTCAACCGCTTTTTTCCCGGCCGGGGTGCCGGTCCTCCTGTATCCGAACGAGGTGAGGTCTTTAATGTAACCGAGCATCTCCCGGTTGTCCGGCACGAATTGCCTGTTTTTATCCAATTCGGAGGGGGCCATCTTAACATCAGAGCCGCATGACACGACAGGAAGTGCCACGAGCAGGAACATCAAACAGCTGAATGCATTGTGCTTTTTCATTGATCCGAAAATCATACGTACCTCCTCATTGTTATTATTGTACGCTGTTAGCCTGAAAAGTAACATGGTTAAAAATCCTAATACAACCACGAATTGACACGAATGAACACTAATAACTGGTTCAATTCGTGTTTATTAGTGTTCATTCGTGGTTGTAATCATATTAATAATGAATTTACTTATCAGGCTAAATGGTTACTTATTATTAATAGACTTGTATACAAGCGGCAGGCAGGGACTGCCCCGTTCAGCTTTTTTGCCTTAACGCTTTTCTTTAAAAGCCCCTTGCACGCAAATCGGCCAGCAGGTCTATCCAGAACTGCTCCTGTCCGAAGCCGGGATTCGCCTGGTTCAGCGACCCGGTGAAGGCCATGTGATGGACGCCTGCGCACCAGTCTTCCCCCTCGAGTATGCCTCGGTTCACTACAAATTTCGCATCATGAAGCTGCGAGGACACGGGCGTGTATATGTCATTGTCGCCCCGCTTGAACTGGATATATTTCCAGAGGAGATAGAGGCCGGACCAGTCCGACGGCATCCATTTGACCTTTGCGGCCCAGTTCTGGTAATAGACAGTCGGAGCATAATCGGCTTTATAGCCGCGCCCCTCGAGCCTGCCGCCGGGTCCGTAATCGCCCTCGTTCCGCATGTAATCCTCGGTCAGGCACCGTACCGACTCAATAAACCGATGCACCTGTTCCCTGTTGCCCAGGGTGTCCGGAGACATCGCCCTGAACAGGCGCGCCTCCAGTGTCTCGGGCAAAAGGTAATCATACAACGCGATCCCCAGGTCAGCCATGGGGGTCCCGCGGCTCTCACCCGACATTCCCGTCCAGCTGGCGGTCATGTCGGCCATACCCTTGTTGGATATCATGAAGCGGCTGTCCTGGCACCCCTGGGAATGTCCCACCAGGTTGACCTTGAATTTTTCTCCGGGATGTTTCCTCGACCATTGCGCCATGTATGCCCTGTTGTCAATATATCTTGAATAAATGAATTTCTTCAGCTCGCGCGCCCTGGCGGGAGTGGTATCGTAATCGTGCGTATACACGGCTACCTGGACATCGGCGCCATTACGCCGGAGAACCTCGGTGACAGGCCGGTAAAAATATTCGATGGTGTTTCCTTTTGCGTCCTTTTCCTTGTACCGCGGAGGCCCCCAGTGGTGGGCTATGACAACCGGGTACTTTGTCGCGCAATTCTTATTGATCAGTGTAACAGGAGCCCTGCCGGATGTCGCTGCATCCCTGATGTCCGAGGAGATGGTGGCGGCGCAGATAATAATGATAGAGATAATAACAAGGAGAATGATCCCGGGAATAATTTTTTTTGTGTGTTTCATGCAGGCCCCCACCATCAATATCGTTACACCATCAATTAGACCCGGATAGCAGGATGTGGAAGGTTTGATTGATAGTATTCATAACAGAAAATGCCGGACAGCGATCATGGTGCTCACCCATTGCGCGAAAGAGTGAATTATTTCACTTGCAACACCACGCAAGCATGTGGAATAAAATAACAGCGGATGGAATAAATATCAAGAAGAAAAAAGCATCATTTAAGCTTATTCATTTTATCCCTTTCTGACACCATTTCGCGGAGCACTCCCCTGTCCCGCTCGCCGGGCAGATGACCCGTAAGGCGGCCTTCCATGACCTTGACGCCGTGCTGGTTCACGAATTCGGCCACGGCGCGGGCGCGGTTTTTCGCGTCTATGTCCGTGATCATGATTCGGATACCGCCATCCATGCTCTAAAGAAAGAAGGTATGGAATTCCACCGGAGCACCAACCGCGTCGCGATGGAAAAAAGCGTCTTCGACGCCATCGCCTTCATTAAGCAGTAAAATCGAATTTAAAGACCCGATCCCGGGAGCCCCCGATCAGATACTGATCATGGGCGCTCTCATCACCCGGGGAACGCGCCGGCTTAAACTATAACGCCGTGGTCTGTATTATCTGCCTGATCGACACACCGGACGCATTTGAAGAAACCACGATTATACGATACGTCGTATTATTAGCCAGACCCGCGAAGGTATTCGGGGCGCTGTCAACGTCGATCGGGCCGGCGAGGGAGAAACTTACCACGCCCAGGGGCGTTACCGTTATGGTCCCGTTCAAACCAATGTAGGCGTCTGCAGCCCCGGGCACCGGGAAACCCGGTGAAGTGTATGTAGCCATATCAAGCGTTATATTGGTCTGGTCAAAGAACGATACTGACAGAGGTGCCAGAACCGGGGGCGAAGGTGCCGTTGTCTGTACTATCTGCCTGATCGACGCACCCGATGCGTTGGAGCTTACCACGATGATACGATACGTCGTGTTCGGCGTCAGCGACGTGAACGGGTAATTCCCGGCAATTACATTATGGGGCCCGTCAATGGGGCCGGCGCCACCTATTACACCTGTTGGTGAAACCGTAATGTTTCCATCAACGGCCAGATACGCCTGCGCCGTCACCGGCAATGGAAAGCCTGCCGTCGTGTAGCTCACCTGGTTGAGCGTTATGTTCTGGTCGTCAACAGCCCCTATCACCAGCGGCGCCATCACCGGCGCATCGGGCCCTGTGTTCTGGACGATCTGGCGGATCGACACGCCAGACGCGTTCGAGCTTACTACAATTATGCGATACGTCGTGTTCGGCGTAAGGGGAACCAGGCTGCCGAAGGTGTAGCCGACCCCGGTGGAGACTGCCTGGGTGTCGATGGCGCTGCCCACAACGCCCAGCGGCGTCACCGTGATGGTCCCGTCAAGCCCGATGTAGGCAGTGCCGGTGGTCTGCACCGGATTTCCCGCATTGGTGAAGGTGATCGGAGCAAGCGTTATGGCGGTCGTGGAGGCGGCGCTGATGACCGGAGTACCGAGCACCGGCGCATCGGGACCCGTTCGCACCACGATCTGCCGCACGTCAAATCCCGCAGGGCTGTCCGCGACAACGATAATCCGATGTACTGTATCTACCGAAAGGCCAGTAAATGTATATGAACCACCAGGCCATGTGCCCACAGGGGGAGGAGTTAGATCTTGTTGGTCAATAATCGTCCCTGTTACAAGTCCGGTTATAAGATCAACGTTAATACTTCCATCTTCTCCGATGTAAGCATCTATATATACCGGGTCTGTGCCCACCGTCGACTGGGAAGGTTCTGCCAGTTCAATCTCTGTATTGGTAACGCTCGTTATCTGCAGCGGATCAAGTACCGGCGCGATTCCACCGGTTACAACAGCGATCTGTTTGATCGAATTACCCGCGTCGGTCGTGGCCACCACGATAACTCGGTAGTTTTGTTCAGGATCCAGGGGTAGTGCCGGGAGGACACTCCCGAAAGTATAACCGCTGCCTGAAACGTCGATCGGTCCCTCAATATAGTTCGAAACAACGCCCGAAGAATTATTAACAGTGATAACTCCATCAAAACCGATATACGCATCAATCGACACACCAGGACCTGGCGTGGTAACGGGTGGATTTCCGACGAATACAAAAGTCGGTTGGGTAAGGGTTACGGTAGTTTCTGTCGCAGACGCCTGCAACGGGCTCAGCACCGGTGCGGTCGAAAACAGGGCCCCGTAAAGGAACTGCGTGGCCGAATTGTTTTTCATGTATCCGCTGCAGCCGCTGGATGCAAGAAGAACGATGATAACAGGTATGGTATATAAAAGTTTTTTCATAATTGGACGCTCCTTTTCGGTGCGGTACGTGCAGGATCCGCGTGCGCCACCTAATAACGTAATGAAAAACCGGAATACAATCAATTTTTCACTGAGATTTTTCATGTTTTACTGCTCTTCCTCGTTCAATTTCCTGATTTCTGTATCCCGCAGGCCGGTCTTTTTTTCGACCTTTTACCTGTTTTTCTCCCGGGCAGATTCCTTCTCCTCAAGCTGATACTCTTTCTTGTTCTTCCTGGTCACGTCCTGCAGCTCCGTGAGATCCTTAACCTTCTTGCCCACGTCCTTGTAGTAGGAGTTGTATAATTTCGCCTTCTTGAATTCCTCCACTGCCGAATCCAGGTCCTCGCCCAGGAAGAGGGACATGCCCTTCCAGTAATGCTCCTCCGCCTTCTTCTTGTTCATCTGGGAAACCGGATAGGCGTAGAAGGTCACCCCCAGGGCCGTATACCACTCGTTCCTGAATATTTTCTGTTTCCATCCCTGCCAGTAGGAGAAGGTATTTCCCAGGACGGTGGAGGATATAACATCTGAATTGGAATTCCGCAACGCGGTGAAATAGGAATAGGATCCAGCAAGGGTTATGGATATGTATTCAACGGGTTTCATAGTGCAGCCCAATCCGGCGGTATGGCTGGAAAGCAAATCATCGTATTCGGATATTTTATTGGTACGCAGCCCATAATTATGATAGGAGTACCCGACACTGGCGGTTATCCAGTTATTGGCGTCCCAATCGATCGCCTGCCCCACCCGGTAGCCGACATAGTTCCAGTCCTTCTCGCGTCCGTCAAGGTCCCGGAACCGCGGAAAGGTGAGGTCCGCGGACGTATCCAGCCGGAGGTTCCTTATGACCTTGAAGGATACCCCGAGGGAGAGAGAGGGCGGGTAGGTCGCCTTGTAGACGTTGCTGATGTTGCGCCTGGTTTTCGGGTCCATCAGGTAGACATTCAGGATATTACCCAGGCCGTTCGGATTGAGACGGTCATTGACAAACAGGGGCCAGATGCTGTCGCAGAACAGGTTGAGCTGCCCCGTCTGGGCCAGGACCGGGTTGGTGATGAACCTGTTCGTTTGCTTGACCAGGATCATTGGCAGATAATATTCCAGGCGGGTGCCGATGTTGACGAAGTCCGCGGGCCTGATGTCGAAGCCGACGATGATGCCCGCGCCGTTCCCGCGGAGACTTGTGCTGATCGAGGTGGGCACCTGGTATTGCATGGCATTCCCGGTATTCAAATAAAAAGCTCCGTAGGGGACCTGCTTAACCTTGGTGGTTGCCTGGATATTAATATACCGCACAGCCAGGGCCGCGGATAGCTTATCGATTATCGCGTAGGCCCCTCCTACCGTGGCGCCGATATGGTATTCCTCCCGTTCGAACTGGCTTTTACCGTATATTCCCACCAGTTGATCGGAAAACAGGGTTGCCAGGACAGTATTATAGGCAACAGTGAGACGGTCAAGGGTTGTGGCGCCCTGCGCGAACTTCAGACCGGGCTGACCGTACAGGGACGACACGTATGCGAAAACCGACCAGTTATCAGCCTTGAACAGGAACCCCAGGTCTGTCGGCATGATAGTGAAAATCTGCGACATGTATTTTGCTGGGGCCTGGTATCTGTTAGATGTCTGAGTAGGTATGCCGCTAAAGGCGCTGCCTCCCTGGGTGCCCCGTAAATTTATAGCATTGCTTTTCAGGGTGAAGACGTTCACCGAATTAAATATCAGGTAAATGCCCCCGGTAGATAGGTGCACCAAACCGGCCGGGTTAAAGTAGATAGCGTCCGCGTCGGTGCTGGCGTTCCTGCTCTGGGTGCGGACATACTCCGCACTGCGGTTCGGTAATATGCCCTCTTCTGACAGGATAAGGGACCCGTAAGCCTCGGCAGTGACAAGCAGGAGTATAGGGACTGCCATAACGATGAGTAGTCTTGCGTATCGCGTAACACGCCCGGAGCACAGTCGCTTTATATGTATTAATGTTGTTTTCATATCCAATCCCACAACAACCGGGTATACGCGACCAGCATTCGAAGCAAATAAAAATATACTTAAATGCTTGTCTCTTTATTATACCCTGATCAATACCCTAACAACCATATGAATATACTTATCGGCAACGGAAATTTCAAATTTTTCAGCCCCGGTAGGCTTTTTTTTAAAAACCTCCGAATATCATTGAAAAAAGAGGATCCTTCACAGTTTATTTTAATATATATAGTATACCTTCTAAGTATTTAATACATACAACTATGTTAAAAAAAATAATAAATTTATATAATTATATCAGTTTTTTATCAATCAAAAAACAATCAAATCACGAATATTCTGGTGGAACAGACGAATCATAATCGTTATTGTCGAGACCTGCAGTCCCGGGATACTTCTTGACACATCGAACAAAATCTCACAATAATAATCCTCGAATCCGCACTGTTCCTGTGAGCTTCACTATTGTATCGAACATGAGGCCAGGTTCAGGATCCGGGTTGACGAGGCGATCGAGAGGGCTGTTCCCCTATCCTCGTGGAACCTTTTTCATAAAGAAGCAATCCGATGAAGACGGGAGAAAAACGAGGATCATTCACGATCCCGCCGGGGGCTGAAACTCTACCCCCTCCTTTTGACCGGTCCTACTGGGTCATTCCGGGCCTGTTCCTGGCCGGCTTTTACCCGGGTGACCGCGAGCCGTCGAAGCGCGACGAGAAGCTGGGGCTACTGCTCGACGCAGGCATACGGCACGTGGCAAACCTGCTCGAGGAGGACGAGGTCGACTTCTGCACAAGGATGTTCGAACCCTACGATGACGCTTTCAAGGCGCTGGCGCGGGTGCGGAGCGTGGAGGTCACGATCAGCCGTTTCCCCATTGATGACATGGGTGTGCCGGACCGGGCGCGCATGAAAGCGATACTGGATGACATCGATGAATCTCTTGCGCATGACAGGCCGGTCTATGTCCATTGCTGGGGCGGACTGGGCAGGACCGGGACGGTCGCCGGATGCTGGCTCGCGCGGCACGGTGTTACACGGAAGAAGGAAACGCTCAGGAAGCTCTGCGAGCTGCGGAAACGGGCGTCCAACGCGCATATCGATTCGCCGCAGACCGCTACCCAGCGCCGCATGGTAATTGAATGGCGCAGGGGGGAATAGATTTCAACGCGGAGAAACTGGAGGCGGAGAACCAGTTATATGGCACCGAAAATAAAACCTCCGTTAAGGTACCCTTCATAGTTGAACCCAGCCTTCCTGAGGACATAGATCCCGCATCGGAAACCGGCTTCAATAGTCAGGGCGGCCGATTTACCAAGCATGATGTTTATGCCCAGCGAGATCCCAACGGGGATGAAGGCCCCGAGCTTCCGCTTATAGATATGGTCGATATAAATATAATATAGACCATATCTAGCGAAAGCCGGGTCTCCCGTCGCCGCAAGTGCCGCCACGCTATATTTCAGCCTGTTCGGGCCCCACACTTCATTTCGGGTCGTGGGAGCGAGACCGTTTAATACCTGGAACCCTAGTAACGGCCCGATAAAAAACCGGACCGGTCCCTCGTTTACTATCTCAAAGGCGAAAAGGTTGTTCAGTCCGATCCTCATCAAGCGCCGGTATTCATAGCGGCTGTCAAAGGTCGTGTTCGCCTCAGCCCCGATCGATAGGCGGTTGTGGAATCCTTGCCCGGCACCGCCGGAATCAAAGAGGAAGCCGCCACCGTAAAAGGCGTTGTTCGTTGAATAGCTGACTTTGTAATCGCCATCGGACTTGATGGTGAGCATGTCGACCCTTCCCAGGCCGCCGGTCCCGTAGAATCCGAAGCCCATTGCAAACAGGGGTGGCGCGGTAACCAGTGCTCCCAGAAATGTTATGATCGCAATTTTCTTCATGGATAACCTCGTTTAACTATTGATAACAGCATCATGGAAAGAATCCCCGCTTCAGTAGAAAATGCTCCGGGCAAAGGTCCGAATCATTCATCGACCCGCTAATGTCATGATGATTCCCGACACGCTGGTCAGGAGCGCCAGCATAGCGGAAATTCTCCCTGCCCAGCGGTGAATCGGACGGACTGTTTTAGTTATTGATGGCACCTTGAGTGCTATAACTCCTCCGGCCGCTGTCAGCAGAAGGCTCGCAAGGGTGACCAGACCGATATAGGCATGGGGAACGTTGAAATGTGCGCCCTTGCCTATTACCGATATCATAACGGATATGCCCGCGACTGCAAACACGATCCCGGCAGCCTGGATCGACGCATGGGCAACGGTCCACCACCTCTTACGCTTCATGTAACGCGCAATGATAATACCGCAGACAAACATGACCAGGGCGACGCTCATGGCCAACGGGTGCAGCATCCAGAGCTGGAACCATGCCGGCGATGTTAATGCTGGCAGTGTATCCCCGGGAACTCCTTCCCGGGCCTGCATTGAAATTGAGCTGGTAAATAACAGTAGAATGATGAGAATCAGTTTCATAATCCCTTCCTTTTCCTTGTTAAAAAACCCGGAAATTTATTTTTTGTTATTAACAATAATTTTTTACTATTAATATATGGTCATTTCAAACCGGAGGCAAACGATAAATGTTTTTTTGTGGATGCATCATTTGATATAGTGCTTGCAATAATTCACGGTTATCATGAAGTACCCTGAACCAACAAACCAGAGGTATTTCATGAATGTCCGGTTAAAACAGGAGCAGAAAAAAATCGGCCTGATCAAGCGCCGCTATCTCTTCGATCCGGTTGTGCTGGACGAAATCAGACGAAAGGGAGCCGGGAAACCCCTTCCCGAGGCATTTGACATCATCACGAGTGAGCTGGCGAAAGCCTACCCCGGTCATATCTGCACAACCAGGAACTGGATATTCAACAATGCCGGCGGCGCCATGGGCCAGCTCAATCTCCTTCACGCGTCATTATCCGAATACCTGATCTTCTTCGGCACCTGCATCGGCACGGAAGGCCATTCGGGACGGTACGCCTCCGACGTCTTCGATTTCATGATCCAGGGCGAGATGCACTGTGAATACGAAGGCCGCTTTGAGCCGGAGGTGCATACCATACACACCCCCGCCGCATACCTCGGATCGAAGGTCATCAAGCATTACTGCATAAAAAGCAACGCCTGGATGCTGGAATACGGCCGGGGCAGCGTGCCACGGATGTTCCCCTTCGGCACATTCGATTCCCTGTTCTCAACGCTCGACTTCAGGACCGTTGCCCGTCTTATCAGACAATATGCCATCCTCACCATCCGGGCACTGCTGCGCGGCAAGGACCTGGCCCTCTTCATGAGGATGATGATTTTTCTTGCATCGATCGGTCTATGCGCCTGGCTGATTATAGCATACTTCGCACGTTAAGAAGTCTGCAAAACCTGAAGGCTTTAAAGGCAGAAATCCCAGGCGCGCTTTCTCATGCATGCTGACGCGGCATCGGCCAGCTGAAGCCCCTCCTTATTCATGATGAAAAAAAGTCCATATATTCATTGACAAAAACAGCGGTTTTCATCCTTTAGCCCGAACGCAGTGGACTTTTCCGGTATCCGGCAGACGGAACATCGCAGGCATTCCACTTCATTATTTAATAAACCAATAATGCAAAAAAGGAGCAACAATGGCGGAACTATCTGATTTTACTTTGTACAGCGGCGGCCATAAAGGCGCGGAGGCTGAATTCGGAAAACAGGCCGAGAAGCACGGTATCAATGAAGTCAACTTTTCTTTTGAAGGCCACAAGATGGAGCGCGACAGGAACCTCCGGTTTCTCGGGCCAAAGGAGCTTGAGAAGGGTGATGTGAGCATGGAAATCGTGTCCCTTCACATGGGCAGAAATTTCTCAGAGGTCGGCATGATACGGAAGGTTATTCAGTCCATCTTCCACATGGTCAATAACGGGCACCAGGTCTTCGCAGTCGGCTGGATACAGGACGACAACACGGTAAAGGGCGGCACCGGGTGGGGCGTGGAGCTGGCAAAGCTTTTCAACCGCCCGGTAAGTGTGTATGACCAGGACCGCAAGGCATGGTTCTCGTGGGTCAACAGCGCCTGGGCGCAGGATACCCCTGTTATCTCCAACAAGACCTTTTGCGGCACGGGCACGAGGAACCTCTCCCCGGATGCTCGCTCGGCCATTGAGGAGCTGTTCAACCGTTCCTTTGCGGCAAAATAAGATTGTTGCAGAGCATGCCGCCAGTAAATCTGCAAACACGGCCCTCTTTTTCCCTGCGCTCTTAGCGCCCTTTGCGTTAAAAATCCTTAATAAATTTCAACGCAGAGACCGCGGGGAGCGCGGAGGGTCTGTGATTAATCAACGATATCGGGAAAAAGCGCCGGACAGTGGCTTGAATTTAACTCGAGTTTGCGGGCGGCTTTATGCTGAAAAGATACCCGGCGCCGATGTTAATCCCAATTCCGAATATCGGTCGGGCGCCGTTATGAATATATTCGAACCTGATATGGGGAGTAAACACCCAGGATGAGAAAAAGAATTCCAGTCCGCTGGTTATAGTAAGGTTCCATTTAAAACCAGTAGCCCCTTTGTATTTGCCCCTGACCGCGTAGTGGCCTGCCCCAAATGTCGGAGACAGTATCAGATTGGAAGAAATACCGCGTGTTTCAAGAGGGTACTTCCATACTGCCCCGAGGCTAAAACGGGGTGCGGAGATTCTATTTATTCCATTTTCGGAATGATAATACTGTAATTCGATCCTGAACCAGCCAGGTACATATTTGTATCTGCTTGCTACCTGGATGTCGCCAGTAAGAGATACACCGAAACTGAATGGTAAACCAGATTGCATTTTTCCTATATTGGCAACAACAAATGGTGAAACAAGCAATAAATGTCCTATCGAACCCGCTTTGATCATCCTGGCTTCGAGCTTTCTGGATTCGAGATTCTTTGCCTCGAGCTTTTTGGCTTCGAGCTTCCTTGCCTCGAGTTTCTTAGCCTCAAGTTTCTTGGCTTCGAGCTTCTTAGCCTCGAGCTTCTTAGCCTCGTGTTTCTTAGCCTCGTGTTTCTTTGCCTCAAGCTTTTTGGCTTCGAGTTTTTTTGCCTCGATCTTCTTTGCCTCGAGCTTATCAATGCCGGCCTTGAAATTTGTTTTAATATCGGTTTCGCTGACTGATTTTCCCATTTTCTTTAAAATCTTCACATCCTCCCGGTAACTATGGGTTTTATGCATATCCTTAATTTGCGTGTAATGAATTCGAAAAACACCGTGATCATTGCCCAGTATTATATGGTCGTTTGTTATGTCCTCGATTATCTTTCCGTTGAGGACCATGCCGTCCGTGGTAACAACAATGTCGCTATAACTGACATGAGGCAACAATAGAATGGCAGCCGTAATGAATACAAGATGAATTTTTCCGATTTTTTTTTGCAACATCGAGAATAAAGCTCCTATGTCAGTATAAGCCCGGGTAACACGAGGGGCCTTACTTGTACTGTGGTTCGACAGGCTCACCAACCACTGTCGAAGTATGCGAGCCAGAATAGGACATTACATTGATTAATTCAACACAAAAAGTGTTGATGGGAGGGGGCTAAATTCCCCGCGCCGGGCGATGCACAATCTGAGTTTCACCCTCCCCCTCCGCCCACCCGACAATGGAAGGAGGCCTCCCGGGCATGGCTGAGCACCAGCAAAAACTTATTGCCACCAGCCTTGAAAGGATGTATAATGATTTATGCGATAGTAAAACAAACAACATCGGCTGGCATCAATCCGAAATCATCTTTTAAACCTTACAAGGAGGTCACCATGCCCGGAACATTCGAGATGTACAGGGACGAGAGGGGCGAATTCCGCTTCAGGCTGAGAGCCGGCAACGGCGAGGTCATTGCCGTGAGCGAGGGCTATTCGTCACGGCAGAGCTGCCTGACCGGCATCGATTCCGTGAAGCTCAACGCGGCCACGGCCCCCGTCATCGAGCTTAACCCTGACAAGGAGCTGTTAATTGCCTGCGACAGGGGCGACCTGGCCATGGCGCTGAAGGCACTTTCGCAGGGAGCGAACCCGAACGCCATTGACACAGAAGGGGAGTCCGCCCTGATTGAGGCGGTTGAGTCCGGGAACCTGGAGCTCGTGAAGCTGCTGCTCCGAAAAAAAGCGAAGGTGAACCAGCCGGACTTCGGCGGGGAGACGCCCCTTCACGAGGCGGCCGAGGAAGGGCACGAGCATGTCATCCAGTTCCTGATCCAGCAGGGGGCCAGGTTAGACGCGATGGACAACAAGATGAACACGCCGATCCACAAGGCGCTCCTCAAGGGACAGAACGGGGCCGCGCTGGTGCTCGCCCGGGCCGGGGCCAACCTGACGGTGCCGAACAGTGCGGGCAAGACCCCGGCGCAGATGGCTGCCGAGCGAGGCCTCAAGCTCACACAGGGGAGCCAGCAGCCGGCGAAAAAAGCCGGTGCCAAGAAGACGTCCGCGGCGAAGAAGGCGCCCGGAAAGAAGAAAGCCCCTGCCGGGAAGAAGCCGGCAGCGAAAAAGAAAAAGAAATAAACCCCGGCCGCGCGGTCACGCAGGCCACGCGGCCGGTTGTCTCCCGAATCCGGGAATACCCCGTTATGAATGCAGACGAAATCATCTCGGCATTGTATGACCTGCTGGCCGGGACCTACAGGGCCCTTGCGCCCTGGCCGGGCAAAGACATGCGCCTCCGCGCATATCACGCGGCCGCGAGTGAATGGTGCATCAACGAAATACTGGAGCATCTCGCGCTCGCCAACCGCTACCTGATCCTGCTCATCGAAAAGGGAATGAAGAAAGCGCTGAAAATGGCGGACCCCGCCAGGATCGCAGACGCGCTGAAGGAGTACCGGCTCACGTGGGACCGCCTGGAGCAGATCGGGGTGAACGATTCCTTCGAGTGGAAATGCCCCGCCCACATGAAGCCATCCGGCATGATGGACGCGGGCGACGCATGGATGGAGCTCGACGCGCAGAGGGGCACGATTATTGACGCCCTCGCCGAACTGAGAAACGGGGAAGGCGTGCTCCGGAAAACCGGGATGTCCGTGAACCGGCTGGGCAGGCTTGACGTGTACCAGTACATCTATTTTCTCCTGATGCACTGCCGCAGGCATGTCGGCCAGATGGAGGAGATTGAGAAAGCATACAACAGGGACAAACCTGCCGGAGACACGAATGTGATGTAATACTACCGGTTATCGCTTCACGCGGCCGATCCGGGCGTATTTCCTGACGGCATTGTAATAGGCGCGCGCCACTGCGAGCACGCGGTCCGGCGTCTTCCCGGTGTTGATCGCGGCAAGGTGCTGCGCCTCTTTCATGTAGTTCTGCTGGAGCGGCTCGCCCAGGCAGAGCGCGCCGCGGACCAGCCTGGTCATCCTGAAATTGCGCGCGTACACGCCCCTCCTGCACATGCCGGCGCGGTTCGCGCCGGGATACCTGTCGTTCGTTGCCTGGAGATCCAGGTACGAGGAGAAGTTATCCACCACGAACTTGGAATAACGGATCGATTCATCCAGGTCATCAGACAGGACCAGCCTGAGAAGCTCGATCCGTGATTCCAGGGTCTCGAGCTCGCCCCGGAGGAAGCAGCCTGGCACGAATACCCAGGAAAAGTTCCTCCTGGTTTCCGACGTCGATTCTATCACCCAGCGCACGTCGTTCAGCAGGCCCTCGCCGCCCCCGTTCCGGGACAGGATATCCTTGATGCGGAGGTACTTTGTCCTGTACGGCTCGTCCCCGCCGCTGGCGTCGTAGTGGGCCAGCACGGTGACGTGCGGCCGGAACGCGTTGATTAGACGCGCCCGGTAGGGCATCTCGTACTCGCTGTTGAAGAACTTGAGCCGCTGGCGGTCCCCCGCCCGATGAAGGAGGCGGGCGGCGGACGCCGGGGTGATGTATTTATCGCGGAGCTTTTCATGCACCGCGGCGCGAAAGCTCGTCCGCACCCAGCGGTCAAAGGGCACCGGGTAGACCTGGCCGTTCTTTTCGCGGGTCAGCATCACGGTAGCGCCGTCCCGCTCCAGCATCTCCCTGAGCGCGAGTGCGGTGGCGAGATTGAGGCGGGACTCGTAAAACTCTATCTTCTCCCCGTCGGGCGAGACCAGGGATATGTATTTCCCCTCGCGCTTCGCCTCCTTCATCGAGCCGGCCGAGTGGCCCGGGTCAATCGCGACGCGGAGCCCGGCAAGGGGCTTTCCCGGAACCCTTCCGGGCCGGAACGCCATGTCGTCCATGGACGCGATCATATCCACAAAAGCGGGGTCAAACCGCGACGCACCCTTTGCACGGTAGGCCTTCCGGATCGCATCATCATCAAGGACCCTGAACATCTTTACGAAGGTCGCCTGCTCATCCGTGTAGATCCTGCATTCGACAATCCCCTTCTCCCTGTTTGACGATGACGTGTACATGGTGACAGAGTCCCTGTCCACGGACACATACTCCTTGAGCGAATCGTCCCCGAGCAGGAGTCTGAGCCGCCCCGACCGTTTATCGCACCCGGACATGGCCAGGACCAGGGCAAGCGTCATTACCAGGGCCATCTGCTTCATAGAATTATCCCGTGCTGCAATACTCGACCACGATTTTAACTTTTCGTGACACTGTGTTTAAATTACACGCGCTGAGTCCGTTAGCGTCAATTATTATTTATTTCGCATAAAACGAAAGGCCGTACCCGGGACCAGGTGTAAAATATACTTGATTTTTTCAGAAAGAGCTGAATACTCATCATTAATAATCGATACTGAGAGGTTGACCATGCTGGAAAAGATCAAGGGTGTGATAATACCGCATATTATAGGACTAGGCTTCATGGCAGGTGGCTGGTTCATAAGCATCATGAATGTCGGCCTGGCAAGATTCCAACCTGATGTACTGTTTACCAAGTGGACCCTTTCAGGTCTGGCCCTTATTGTCATTGGCGCATATATACCTGAATTCTGGGCAAAGATGCGCGGCAAAAACTAAGCCCCTGTATTCTGTATGCAATCTTAAAATAAAACACCTACCTTAAAAATGGGCAGTCAGTTTTTCTATTGATAGATAATTTCAATCTTTTAAAGACTACTCCCGCTATTTCTCTACAATTAAACACCGTGTTCAAACGGCGAGCAATCACCGGTTAGAGGATAACGTTACCAGAGGGCTCCAGGAAGAAATTTTCTGGTCAATATCAGGTATACCGGAAATCGACCGGACAGGAATTCAAAGATATGCTACTAGTATAACAACATATATAGAGGCATTTGTCAGTACAGGAATGTCAGGCTTTCAACATTACTATCTCAAACAAATAGAAAACTGCCGGATTAAATGTATGCGAAGAAGAGATGTGATTTTCTCTGAAAGCAAAAAAATTTTTTTATTCATATTCAACCGTCCGGACGGTAAAATTAAAATCAACTGGATACACACATAGAACCCGAATGATACGATTTCTCTTTCACCTGGCTGTTGCCGTCATAACAGTTCACTGGAACAGACGCCTGTCGCTTAAAAGACAGCTGCGCAAGGCCGAGAAGCGGCTGGTCCGGGAGATACGCGGCGCGTATGAACATGTCCCCTATTACAAAAACCTTTTTGACGATTGGGGCGTCGATATCAACGAGATCAGGACCTTCGATGATCTGCGACAGCTTCCCTGCATCTCCAAGGATGATATACGCGAACAGTTTCCCGACGGCATCGTATCCAGAAAATACAGCGTGGACAAGTGCCACTATTCCGCCACGACCGGGTCTACCGGCAGGTCCCTCCCCTTTGTGTTCAGCCAGGCTACCTTCGCCTTTTACATCGCGACCGGCGTGCGGATGTACACCATGATCGGCTACCGGCCCTGGCACAAGGTCGTGTACATCAAGTACACGGCGATCAAATATCCGCGGCTGGGGCCCTTTTTCCGGACCGAGCATATATCCTCGACCATCCCGGTAGAGGAGCAGATCGCCTCGCTCCGCTCCATGAAACCGGACCTGCTTATCGGGTATGCCTCGATCGTGTACGAGATAGCCAGGACCGTCACGCCGGATGACCTGAAACAGATCAGGCCGAAATTCATCGGGATCAACTCGGAGCTCTCCACCGCTGACCAGCGCGCACTTATATCAGGCGTGTTCAACTGTCCGGTCTACGACGAGTACTCCACGGAGGAGACCTGGATGGTGGCGGCCCAGTGCAGGGAAGGGAACTATCACCTGTTCATAGACAACGTGTGGGTCGAGTTCCTCGACACGAACGGCAGGCCCGCCGGGCCGGGCGAGGAAGGAGAGATGGTCATCACAACCACGAGGAGTCCGGCCATGCCCTTCATCCGCTACCGCATCGGCGATATCGGCAGGGCCGGGGAAACTGCCTGCGCCTGCGGCATGGGCTTCCCCCTGCTCGGGGCGTTCGAGGGAAGGGCCGACGATTCGTTCGTACTCCCGAGCGGGAGATACGTTTCCTCGCTGAAGATACTGAACACGTTCACGAAATTTATAAAAAAGTACCTCCACCTCATGGAGGAATTCAGGATCGTCCAGAAGGACAGGGGATACATCGTCATCGAGTTCGTAAAGGGAAAAGAGTTCAGCGAAAGCCGGCTGCGCGAGCTGACCGACAGCCTCCACGCGCTCATGGGCGAGCCGGTGAACATACGCGTCGAGTTCACCGACGCCATACGGCACGCGGGCATCAAGCGGAAAGCGATCGAGTCATGGGTGACCGGAAAGAAGGAACCGGCCCGGACGACGGCCGGGTGAAACTCCGCACGGAGTGATTATGGCAGAGTACCGGACATCGGAACGGGACACAGCCGCGGCAAACGCCGGGAGGAAGCATTCCCCTGCTGCGCCGCGCGCCGGCGGAGCGCTCTCCGCGATCAAGAGGGCTGTCCCCTGGGCGGTGGGCGCGGCCATCATCGCGTTCCTCGTATGGCACATCGAACCGGCCCCGCTGGCCGCCGCGCTGTCCCGGGCGAGCCTGGCCCTGTATATTCCGGCGCTCGCGGTTTTTGTGTACCTGAACTTCCTCGTGGACGCGCAGAACCTCCATGCAATCCTGGGGCATTTCAACCGGGGCATCCGCTTTTCCGACAGTATGGTCATCCGCGGCGCCTCGTATTTGTTGATGATCGTGGATTACACGCTCGGCATGGGCAGCATCGTCTACTACCTGAAGCGCTGCCGGGGCGTCCCGATCGCGCGGGGCACGGGCCAGATGTTCTACCTTAATTACATCACCCACGTCTCGCTCCTGGTCCTGGCGATAGCCGGCTGCGCGATGGCCGCCGGATCGGCCTCCCCCTGGCCGCTGCGGATCGCCCTGGTCTGCTCGGCCTTCCTTGCGTCGGCAGTCATCCTGGTCGCGGCCCTGAAGCTCCTGCCCGACTATCGGTTCATCGTTACAATCAAGCGGAACGGTCTCATGAAAGTCTTCATCGAGACGCCCGCCCCGGTCTACCTGCTCCATACCGCGTACCGGTGCGGGTTCTACGCGACTTTCGTGCTCTTTTTCTACGCCGCTGTACGGGCCTTCAACATGGAGATACCGTTGATTGCCCTGCTCGCCTATGTCCCGATCATCCTGCTGGTCATCAGCGTACCGGTATCCGCGTTCGGGCTGGGCACGTCCCAGGCGGCCATGCTTGTCCTGTTCAGGGACTACGGCACGCCGGCGCAGATCCTTGCGTTCAGCCTCGCCTACACCGCGTCCATCGTGGTACTGCGCGGGGCGATCGGGGCCCTGTATTACTTCATCATTACAAGGCGGTTATCCGGCATGACGGCTGCCGGGCGCGGCGGGTACGGCAGCGTGGGCGAAACGATATCGTGATGGAGATTCGGCCGGCAGGAGCATTGAGACATGATGCGCTTTAACATAGACAACGGCACGAAAACCCGGACGCAGGCCCTGGAGCGGAAACTGGCCGGGCTGGTGCCCCTGAAGCACTTCGTCGCGACAGGGTTCGCCAGGAACGGGCTTTTCCTCCTCGCCCGCGCCCTGGGATGGGACGGATCGACCGAGATAATCGTACCGGCCTTCACCTGCTCGATCATCAAGCACACGATCGAGGCGGCCGGCGCCATGCCGGTCCCGGTTGACGCAGAGCCGGACGGGCTCAACATCGACCCCGGCATGATCGAGAAGGCGATCACGGACAGGACACGTGCCGTGTACGTGGTGCACACCTACGGCACTGCTGCGCAGATGGAGCGCATCTGCTCCGTAGCGAAGCGGCACAACCTCGCCGTTATTGAGGACGTGGCCCACGCGCCGTTTTACCGGTACCGGGGCAGGCAGCTCGGCACCTGGGGCGATTTTGCGGTGTACAGCTTCACCAAGAAGCTCGTCAACTACGAAGGCGGCGCGATCGGCACCAATGACACCGCCGTATTCAGGGCCCTGATGAGGCTAAGGGATGAGCACCGGGCACCCGCGACCGTATCGCTCGCGGGGCTTGTCGACTCTTATGTCCGCCTGGCCGGCTCCTGGTGGGAATCGGGCTTCTCGACCGCATCGCTCTGCCTGATGAAGCTGAACGACCTCATTAACCGGGTCGCGTTCGGGGGCGCGTACGGCATCGGCATCGACCCGTGCAAATTCATGCCGTCCCGGTCCGCCAGCCGCATCACCCTGCGCCGGCTGGACGCGCTGCATGCGGCAGCATGCGGGGACGACGCCCGCTACCGCGCCTTCAGGGAGGGCATGGGCGGGTTGATCGAGGTGTACGGCATCCACCAGCGCGGAGCGGACACCCTTCCCCGCTATTTCACGGGGTCGGTAGGGGACCGGCCCGGATGGCTCAGGCTCCTCTCCTTCCGGACATGGAGGAACTGCAACACGCCCGGGGCCTGTCCGCGGGCGGACTATCTCTACGATCATTACAGGGTTTTTTCGAGGGCCATATTAATGCTCGCACGGCGAAGCGCACGGGCGCACGCGGGAGAGCCGGTACGGGGAACGCCGGGACTCTGACGGAATCACAACTTACGCACAAAAGCGACAGGGGGGTACGCATGAAAGCATCTCCAGAGGCCGTTGTAACATTAATCCGGGACGAGCTGCCCGGCGCACGCGCGGCGGAACGCGACGGCGAGAGCCTGGTCATGAGGTTCAAGGGTTTCAATTACCATGCCGTGAACCTGAGGGGCATTGACTTCAACAAGATAGCTGACATCGTCAGCGGCTGCGAGGCGGTTGAAAACGACACGTGGAAGGCGCAGGAGGACTTCTTCCAGTACATACGTAAAAGCGACCTCCTGGTGTACGCCGAAAAGAGCGGCAGGATCGTCGGGTTCAACCTGGTATCATTCCTATTCATCAACGAATACTGTTTTTACACGATTGACGAGGCGATGGTCCTCAGGGCCTTCCAGGGCAACAACATCGCGCGGAACGTGGTCACGACCGCGCTCTGGTGGTTCCTGAAAAACCTCGAGCTCGATGCGAAAGTCAAACATTTTGTGCTGGTATCGATCTCGGCCAACCCGAAAGTCGTGAACAACTACTTCAAGAACAAGTACGTCACGCGGGTGTTCGACAATTCATTCTTCCCGTCGGAGGAGCTGGTGCGGGCGCACCACGGCTACCTGCACAAGCACAGCTTTACCCTTGTAAACAACAGCTACCCTTTCTGTATACGCAGCCTGTTCCCCGGGTCCCAGCAGCTCGACTGGTCCGACAAACGGTACCAGTTCCTGGACGGGGTCAGGGACAGGATGCCGTCGGACTTCGACCACGCCGTTCGCGGCGACGCCTGGGCGTTCATGGCGGCGGCGAACCTGCGCCTGGCATACGGCTTCATCCGGATCCTCGCGATCCTCTTCTTCGGCAGGGAAGCGCTCTTTAACAGGAAGCTTGGCCTGCTGAAACGGAAAAAGCGGGCTGCCGCCATGCCGCACCTTACCAGGATCAGGCTGATCGACGAGCGGTTCTCCGAACGCAGGATCTACGATCGCCGCGCCGGGGACCGCCGGAAGACGGACCGGGGCTGCGACGGGAACGGGCTAGAGAGGCGGACCTCCGACAGGCGGTCAACCGAGCGGAGGGCAGCCTGCCGCTGAGAACCCGCCCCATGCAGGAAATGAATTCAAGGCCACTGTCCATAGCCGCGCGGCTCTGGATCGCCGTCGGGCGGATATCCCCGCCCTGCGCCAACCAGATCACGTTCGAGGGACCAGGCACGCTCGACCCGGCGAAATGGAGGGCCGCGGTGGAAAAGACCGCGGCCGCCAACCCGGGCACGCGCCTCGTGCTCAGGGGAGCGCTCGGGTCATGCCGGTGGATCGATTCGGGCGAGGCACCGGGAGTGCGCGAGACCGATGCGTCCGGCTGGGACGGCGCGGGCTCCGAGGGGGCTCCCTTCCTTGAGGAAGGGTTCGATCCGCGGACCGGCCCGAACGCCGAGGTGCTGCTGATGCACGGCAACCCTGCGCGCGTCTCGTTCAGGAGCCACCACGCGATCATGGACGGGCGCGGGGCCACGACCTGGGCGGAGGACGTGTTCAGGGCGCTCAGGGGCGAGGAGCCCGCCGGCTCGGAATGCACCATGATAGAAAACGACCTCCTGAACTTCGGCAGGGGAACGGCCGCGCGGCCGCTCCCGCACCATAACATCGCGCCGACCGGCGCGGCCGAAGGGAACGATACCTCCCCCGTGTGGCGGCGGAAAACGATCAGCGGCAGGTTCAATTCGCTCCTGCCCAAAGTCATACTCTGCGCGGCGCGCGAGGCCAGGCGCCATGCGGACGGACCGGTGCGCTTCGGAGTGCCTGTCGACCTCCGCCGGCGCAGCGAAGGACTGCGCTCAACCGGCAACCTGACCAACGCGATCTACTTCGACATAGGGAGGGACGCCGGGTTTGAAGAGATCGCCGGCGCGATTACGGAGCGGCTGGAGCTCCGGTCCGACGGCGAGCTCACCTGGGAGGACTCGATCATCAGGTACGTGCCGGTCAGCCTGCTCCGGCGGGCCATCGCCCGGGAAGGGGCGCGCAACCTTCGGACGGGCAGATACCGATGCTCGGGCTTCGTATCGAACCTGGGAAGGCTGGAGCTCGGGCGGTTTGCGTGCAACGATTTCGCGCCCTCAACCTATTACGGGGTCCCGGTCATCGCCCCGATCGTCCCCTTCAGTATGACCCTTTCCGGCACAGGTTCGGGCATCGAGCTGCTCCTGGCAATGCCGCGCTGCATGGGCACGGGCGGAAGGATCGGGACCATGCTGGACAATATCGCCAACGGGCTGAAGACAGTATGAAAAACCGATACACCAGGAAGATGTCCTTTAACGAGCGGCTCTTCGTCGTGGCCGACAGGCTCCATCCTCCCATAGCGAACCGGTTTATTTTCGAGGGGAGCGGCATACCGGACAGGGAGCGCTGGCGCCGGGCGGTCGAGATAGCCTCCGCCGCGAATCCCGGGAGCAGGCTGGTGCTGAAAGGGCGCCTGGGATGGTGCCGGTGGGTGGATTCGGGCATTACGCCGCCGGTGATCGTGGCCCCGGCATGCGAACAGGGCCGCGGCCTCGCGGAAGACGCGCCCT
>JBGTBN010000100.1:0-2966 GCA_041749375.1 Spirochaetota bacterium | reverse complement strand
CGGCGCCGGGCCGGGTGCGCGGGACCGGTTCTCTGCCACGCTCGGACGGATCCGTGAAGAAATCGACTCACTCCTTCCCGTGCTGGAAAAGGCGGTGGGCTACTCCGGCAGCCTGCTCGCGCTCATGGAAGAGAAGAAGCGGGGCGGCGCCGGGGACCCCGGCAAGGTGGACTACCTGTTGAAAAAACTTTCCGAGACCGACCGTGTCGTGGAATCGAAGACACACGCGAAGGACCTGATCAGCTTCACCATCCAGCGGGTGATCCATACCGTGACCGAGGGCTACGATATCGACGAGGGCGACGGCGGACTGGGGGACGAGGAGCTTGTCGCCAAGAGGTCGCGCTACCTGTACCAGGGGCTCCTTGACGGCGCCCGGTTCAACGGGAAAATTTTAGGGAAGATGGCGGCCGTGCTCGGACGGGACGGCGCCTGAGGGAGGGAGTCCAGCTTACACGCCCGAGGGCACGTAGTTGTCCCAGGCCCTGAATATCAGCTTGATGGCGGCCATGGGCTCCGGCCGCGACACCGTGACCGTATTGTGCACGGACTTATTCAGATCATACCCGATCCCGGCCCTGAACCCCATCTCCACGCTCACGGTGGTTGACTCTCCGACGTGGAAGTTGGCGCCGATCACAGCGCCCACCTTGCTGTAAATGTAGGATTCCAGGACCCTGTTTTCCCTGTTCGAGAACTCGTAGGAGAGGGCGATCTGCGGGCCCGCCCACAGCCGCACGAAGTGCGAGCGAAACAGGGCGAACCCGAAGGTGTTGGTCAATACCAGCCGGTTGACGCTGTAGCTCACGTTTTTGTACACGTAATCATGATGCGCCGTGTAGGTGTCACAGTCAAGGTTCATCCGTAAGTTGAACAGGCGGTTTTTCGCCACGGCGGTGTCGATGATAATGCTGGTGCCGATCAGCCGGTTCACGAGCATGTAGACGGGCGAGTTGAACTTGATCGCCGGGACCGGCAGCTGCACCGGCAGCAGAGTAGGGACAGGCACTTCCTTTTTTCTCACGCCCAGGCCGATGGCCCACGCCTGCGGCGCCGCGAGCGCCACGAACAGTGCGGCGCTGATGATGAGATTGAGTATCTTCTTCATAGTATGTTTATCACGTACGATCCGGGCGAACGGTAAGAACCGATATCTGTATGTTTCATTGCCCGAAACGTTTATCCGCGGTAATAGAACAGGTCATTTGCATTATCGTCAAGTGTTTTCGGGGCGGGTGTGCGAAAAAAACACGTGTTATCCTCCCTGATAGCCCCGCAAACGTTTACGGGGCTATCAGGGAGGCGCGCCGCCCGTCCGGGCGGTACTTATCGCCGCTTCCTGAACTCCTCGTCCAGTGCTGCCTGTATTATGTCAATGTCCGGAGGCAGCGGGATCGGCCGGTTCGCGTACCGGGAATCCACCTCTTTCAACGTGCCCTCGTGGTACCCGACCTTGAACTCGGAGAACTTGAGCCCGTGCGCTGTGGAGATCACGATGGTGCGGTCCTTTTTCGAGAGCACCTGCTTCTCCACCAGCTTGATGAGCACGGCCAGCGCGACGCCGGTGTGCGGGCAGGAGAACATGCCGGTCCGGTCCGCGAGCGCGGCCGCGTTGGCAAGCTCGTCCTCGCTCGCCTGCTCCACGATGCCGTTAAACTCCTTCAGGGTGCGGATCGCCTTCTGCACCGAGACCGGGTCCCCGATCTGGATCGCGGAGGCCAGGGTCTTCTGCGGGGTCACGGGCTTGAAGTCCGCGAACCCGTTCAGGTACGAGAGGTAGAGCGGGTTTGCATTCTGCGCCTGGGCCAGCACGATCCGCGGCTTCTTATCGATGAGCCCCAGCTCGAGCATCATGTTAAACCCGCTGCCCAGGGCGGACACGTTCCCCAGGTTCCCGCCCGGGATGATCACCACGTCCGGCACCTCCCAGTCGAACTGCTGCACCATCTCGACCGAGATGGTCTTCTGCCCCTCGATGCGGAGCGAGTTCATGCTGTTGGCAAGGTAGATGGTGTTGTCCTTCGTGATCTCGCGCACGATGCGCATGCACCCGTCAAAGTCGGTGTCCAGCGAGAGCACGATCGCGTTGTTCGCCATGGGCTGCACGAGCTGGGCGGTCGAGATCTTGTTCGCCGGCAGGAACACGATAGAGGGGATGCCCGCGTACGCCGCGTAAGCGGCCAGGGCCGCCGAGGTGTCGCCGGTCGAGGCGCAGGCCACGGCCTTGATGTTTTTCCCGCGCCTGATCATGTCGTTGACCACGGAGACGAGCACGGTCATGCCCAGGTCCTTGAAGGAGCCGGTGTGGCTGTTGCCGCACATCTTGACCCAGAGGTCGTTCATGCCGAGCATCTCGCCGAAGCGCTTCGCCCAGAAGAGGTTCGTGTTCCCCTCGAACATGGACACGATGTTCCCGTTGTCGATGCCGGGGACCACCCACTCCTTCTTGCTCCAGATGCCGCTCCCGAAGGGCCACTCGGTCGTCCCGGTCCGGCCGTCGAAGATGCGCTTCCACTCTTTCGCCGAGGTGCGTCGGAGCGCCTCCCGGTCGTGGTGCACCTCGAGGAGGTTGCCGCATTTCTTGCACTGGTACACCACCTCGTCGAGGGGATACTCCTCGCCGCACCCGGCGATACACCGGAAAACCGCGCTGTATTCGCTCATTTCCGTTCTCCCGCGCTCAAGGAATCCTCGACCCGCATCAGCATCACGTCGCCGCGGACGAAGTCAAACCGCCTGATCTCGCCGAGCGCGGCGGACATGCCCTCCTCCTCGGCCTCGTGGGTCATGAAGATGAGGGGCACGTACTCGGCGTGGACCTCCCTCTGTATGACCGATGATATCGATATCTGGTGCCTGCCCAGCACGCCGCCGATCTGCGAGAGAATGCCGGGCCGGTCCTCGGTCTGTATCCGGAGGTAATATCGCGACACGCGCCTGCCCGGCTCGATGAAGAGGGCGGCGCC
>JBGTBN010000099.1:0-45181 GCA_041749375.1 Spirochaetota bacterium | reverse complement strand
CACGTCAGTTACCGTCGCGGCGTACGATCCGATCGTTACCGTCGGCATCGGCACGGCTTCCCCGGTCGTAAACGACAGGGTGATCGTATTCCCGTTACGGGCGTATGCCGTGTTCCCATTGTCCGACAAAAAGCTCGCCACTGACGGCGCCGACGGCGCAGTTTTGTCAATAGTAACGCCGCCTCCGGCTGCCGAGTTGCCGTTTCCTGCCAGGTCAGTGATTGCTATTGAATAGCCGGCAGGACCGTCCGGATCGGGCGCAACGACCGCATGGGTGGCCGTCCAGTTCATCGGGCCGCCGCCCGGTATTACCGCCGCTCCCGCAATCGTCACCGTGGGTGTCGTGCCGGTATTCTCAGTGGAAAACGAAAGAGTGATTACATCTCCGGTTGTAGCGTAGCTCGTGTTCACTGCGTTGTTCGACTGGTAGCCGGTCACCCACGGTGCCGCGGGCGCCGTGGTATCAATCACGATGGTGTTGTTATCGGCGAGATTATTCCCTGCCGGCTCTGTAAGGTCAGTGTCGTTCCCCGGAGCGTCGCGCAGGGTGCCCGCGGTCAAAGATATTCCGCCCGCGTTGACAGTGAGATCGGCGCTATTCTCGCCCGGGCCTACCAGATATAACGCCGTGGCGCTCGATGAATTGGCGAACGGCGAGACAAAAGCAGACCCACCCGAGTCGAGCTGCAGCCAGATCGTTCCGCCGGAGAGAGATACGTTTTTACTGAAATTGACCGTAAAGGTGACAGTGGAACCTGACCCATGCGAAGCGTCTGTCCCTGTGATGTTGATAATTGTCGGGGGGATCGTGTCTATCACGATATCGCTGTTGACCGCGAGATTGGACGCCGGCACCGTAAAATCCAATGTGTTACCGACGCCGTCTTCGAACGTGCCGGAGACAAGCGTTATGCCGCCGTTCGTAACAGTGCAATCACCGCTGTTGTTCCCGGAGGCGACCGTGTAGGTCGCCGTTGCGGTGACTGACGGGCCGAACGGGGAGATATAGGCTGTACCGCCCGAATCAAGGGCGAGCTCAACGCTACCCCCGGCGGATAATGTCACCGGCTTGTTGAACGTTACAAGCATGGTGACAACGGCACCCGTCCCATAGGTCCCGTCAGGAACGGAAGCGGCGATCGAGTTGATCACGGGCAGGGTTGTATCAATCGATATATTCTTGTTGTTCCTCAGGTTAGAGGACGGCAGTGACAGTGTTCCGCTGTTGCCGGCGGCATCGACCAAAGTCGCGCCGTTCAGGTCGATCGCGGCAACGTTAAGGTCCGTGGTATACTCACCACCACCGACGACAAAGGACACGCTGGTCGTGTTCGTGGAAGTGATGTCAGGTATCGCGACAACGACACCCGTATCAAGGGTGAGCGACGCGGTGCCGCCCGTAATCGTGACCGGCTCATTAAAATTGATCGTCACGTCAATGGTCGCCCCCGATCCGTACGGGCCGTCAGGTGTCGAGGAAGTGATGTTGTCCACACTCGGCAGGGTACGGTCGTATGTAACAGAGGAGCTGTCGCTCGCCGCGGTAGCGTTAATGTCCGACGCCGGGTTGCCAGCGAGGTCGCGAATACCCGTCACGGAAAATGCGAGAGTGCCCTCCGGATCAGCCGGACCCATTATATAATCGCCGGTGTAATTCATCCCCGAGCCAGCGCGGGTTGCAGCATTTCCGCTGATTTCTATGACCGGCGGCTGGATATCCTCATTAGCCGTGATAGTCAGTAAAATATCATCGCCCTGGATCGCCACACTCGCGTCGTCTGGGAACCGTCCGATATGCGTGACTATCACCGGAGCACTCATGTCGCACGTCACGGCCGTCGCGTCTGTGGTGGCGCTGATATCCGCCGCAGCGTTGCCAACCAGGTCGAGTAGTCCGGATATCGTGAATGTAACCGGTCCTTCGGGGTCCGCTCCGGTCACAACATAAGTTGCCCTCCATGCGGTACCAAACATCCCAGGAGGGATCACGGTAGCGGCGTTGCCGTTTATCGTTACAGTCGGCGCTTGCAACTGCTCGCTCTGCGTGAGTGTTACGGTAATCGTGTCGCCGAGTTTTGCCCATGACATGTTAGCATTGTTCGATTGGATTGATACGGACGCAATAGTTACGATTGTATCGTACGTGATGCTGAATTGCTGTGCCGCTTTGGTCGGTTTGGCGTCCGGGTCGGTTAGTGCAGCTCCGGCAGGTATGTCCAGTGTAACGGCGCCGTTTGCGGATGGAATTATATCAGCTGTGTAATTTGATCCTGAAATAGAGACGAAATTTGCTGCATTGCCATTACCGACAACGAGATCAGAAATGTCAAAACCGGTAACAGGACTGCTGAAATTTATTTGGACCGGAATCGGAGAGACATTTGTCGCATCGGTTACTGGGGACGTAATATTGACGGATGGACTGAAGAGATCCGATATCTGCAATAACGATGTTTTATCATCATCATTATCATAAAGATCTCCGCGCATACAAGAGGTAAGAGAAAGTAATGCAACCAGAATCGCCGGGATTACAGTTCTTTTCATATGATCACACCCTCTAACACATACTTAAGTTTATATATATTTATTTGTATAAATGTCAGGCATAATTACTATTTAATTATACTTAAAATAGTGTAAAAAGTAGTAATCATTAATTAAAAAAAAATACGCCTGGTGGGATTTTTTTGTAAATAAAACAATACAAAAGCAGGAAAATTGATATAATACTTATTTTTTAAAGATTTTTCTTAAAAAATACCCGGGCATCAACAAGAGAAACGCCCTGACCGGCAGAATGAATAATTACCGGGTTAAGATCCAGCTCTGTGATGCAATCATTAGCAGTCATTAATGACGAAACCCTGCATATTACTTCAACAAGGGCCCCTATGTCAGTTGCCTGCCTTCCGCGGAAACCGTTAAGCAATGGATATGCCTTGAGCTCCTTAAGCATGTCTTCAGCCTCGGATTTAGTCAACGGGGCGAGACGCATCGCCCTGTCCTTGAACAGCTCGATGAAGACGCCTCCGCATCCGGCCATCACTACCGGACCGAATGATGGGTCCCGGCGCGCCCCAACGAAAAATTCTTCTCCCCGCGCGGCCATTTCCTGGACAAGGAAGCCGTCGATGCTGATGTGTTTCGCGGAAGCAGCCAGGGCCGCAGTCATATCTTCGGCTGCCGCGCGTGCTTCTTCCTTTGAATGGCAGTTGAGCCTAACGCCGCCGACGTCTGTTTTATGCGAAGCGTTTCGTGACAGGAGCTTCACGGCGACCGGGAAACCCAGATCTATTTCACCCGCTCCGCGGGGATCCCTGGCCACGGCGTAGCGCACCGTATTGAGTCCTGCGGCCGAACAGACGGCCAGCGCCTCATCAGTGAGTGGTATTCTTTTTTCAAAAGAGCACCGCGCGCGGATCGATTCAACCAGGCCAGTTTCCACCGGGTAATCGACAGGTACGCCCCTGGCGTCACGACGCTTCCTTCTCGTCTCATGATCGCGATAGCAGCGAAGCGCACGCACCGACTGCACGGGCATGGTGAAGGTCGGGTACGGGTGGTTCATGTTTATGTCGAGAACTTCAGCCGCATCGGATACGAGCGTGACCGCGACCGGCCGCCCGCTCTTTTCAACGAGATCCTTGACCCCGTTTAAAAACTCGCGCGACATCTTCGCCTCGTAGCTTGACTGGTAGCAATGATTGAAAATGATTCCGTCTATGCCCTCGAGCGCCATGGTCTCTTCCAGGATTTTCGTGAATATAGTGTAGTCGAAAATCTCTCCCAGGTCCAGCGGGTTCTGGTGGGCAATCACGTTGGTATCGTAAATGGTCCCGATCTTATCATGGTACGACGCCGGAAATTCCACGAGGTCCAGTCCCTGCTCCGCGCAGGCATCGACCGTGATGACTGCATGTCCGCCGGAGCGGGACAGCACGGCGATGCGGTTCCCTTTCATCGGCGGTATCTTCAGCGCCTTGGCCGTGACCATCAGCTCTTCCTCGTCATTGACCCGCATTACGGCGGCCTGCTCGAGCGCCGCGCTCACGACATCGTCGCCGGCCGAGAGCGCCGCCGTGTGGGACTGCGCGATTCTCGCGGTAAGTGGATACCGGTTTGACTTGTACACGATGATCGGCTTGGGCGATTGCATCGCGGCCTCGTAGAAAGCGCGCCCGCGCGAGAAGCCTTCCAGGTACAGTACGATCGCCTTCGTGCTCTCGTCCTGGATCAGGTATTCGAGGAAATCGACTTCGTCCAGGTCGAGCTTGTTCCCGACGGCGACGAACTTGTTGAAGAAAATATGATTCTCTTTCACGATCTTGAGGAGCGCGTCACCCACGCCGCCGCTCTGTGTCACGATGGAGACCGGCCCGAGCTGGGGCTGTCCGGTGGAAAACACGAAGGGCATGACCAGCCGCTGGTCGATGCATATCGTCCCGATGCAATTGGGCCCGATGATGCGCATGTCGTGCTCCCGGGCGATGGCGAGCACCTCGCCCTCGAGGTTCGTATTGTCGCGGGAGTATTCGCTGAATCCGCCCGATTCAATGACTACGCGCTTTATCCCTTTCACGGCGCAGGCCAGCATAACGCCGGGAACGGTTTTTGCAGGAGTGATGATTATTGCAACGTCCGGCACTTCAGGCAGCTGGCTTACATCGGAGAAAACGGGTACGCCATTGAGGTCGCCCGACTCTTTGCCAATGCCGTACAGGCGCGCCTTGCATCCGATTTTATGATTGTTCGAAAGTATGATCTGTCCGAGGTTAAGTCTCTTGAGTGAAACTCCTATTACAACCAGGCTCTCAGGATGGAAAAACTTGTCCAGATGGTGAACTTCATTTATTTCTATTGGTTTTTCAATGGTTGAAGCAGCCATATCTGTACAATCTCCATTGGTTTGTTTATTAATTGCCATATTATAAACACTGTTTACTGTGTCAATGATTTAAAGTAAAAAAATTGGGCAAAGAACCAAAGCGTGCACTGGGTCTATTTGACTTTGCTGGAAGAAATTCGGGGTATTAACTGATACATCGGGATTTTTATCAGAATGATTGTATAAAAAGATTATTCAATCTTTTTCAGGGTAAGGACAAGTATTGAGGCAATTAAGTTGAAGAGAACAAAAACTCCATATGCCAAATCGTATGAACCGGTCAGGTCAAAACTCCTGCCCATGATAAGGTAGCCGACGCAATCAATACCTACGACAACCCCGACATACCGTGCAATCGACGCATAGGCATCCCGGCCGAAAAAATCTGCTATTATAACCGGCTGCGTGGATACCACGCCGCCCATTGCGAACCCGTAGAAAACGACAAAAATAAGCGCGGTAGCCAGTGAATCGACTGTGAACATGAGGCATAGTCCCGCGGTATTGCAGACCATGAGTGTCGCAACAACGTTTTTCGCTTTGAAAATATCGCACAGGTGCGCCCATGCATATTTGCCTGCTGCCCCTGCAAGGGCCGTACCTGACATGAGCGCCATAGCGCTCCCTGGATTAAAACCAATATCGCTGAAGCGCGGCTTCAATTGGTACATCACGCCAAGCACTGAGGCCATGCTCAGGCCATACGCGGTCCCGATCTTCCAGAAGTTTCCGCTCCGCGCTGACATGACGATTGTCCAGTGAGACGGGATACATGTATTCGACTGCACCTTGCCATTGTCCGCGCCTTCATGAATTTCTATCGGCATGATACCGTCGGGAAGGAGCCCCCTTTCTTCAGGACGGTTCCTGACAAGGAGCCACGAAAGAGGTGCCACGAGCGCTATGCAGAGACTTATCAGTAGAAAAGCAGATTCAATGCCGCCCATATTTAGTATGAGCATTGCTGCCGGCGTCAGTATAACCCCGGACATGGAAATGGCTGCAGTGGCGATGCCCATCGCCCTTCCGCGTTTACGTATGAACCAGTTGTTGACAGCAGTTGCGGAGACTATGCCGTTCATTCCGCCAATTCCCACCATCATGAACATGTAGAAGATGTAGAACATTTCGAGGCTGCCCGATGAGCCAAGCATATAGAACGAGAGAGCGGTCACAATCGAGCTTGCGCTCATGAGTACCCGGGGGCCCACACGCGTTACAATACTGCCGAACAGGAGCCCTGCAATAACGCTGACTATATAGCCGAGCATCGGACCGAGATTGATGTCGGTCCTTGTCCAACCGTGCAGCCGGGTGAGAGGCTCGAGAAACGCGTTGAAAATGTAGAAGCCCAGACCAGCGCCCATGAAATTGGCGATAAAGGCGGCAAGAACGATGATCCAGCCGTAGAAAATCGTCTTCCGCCGCCTCTCAGGGGAGGTGGTTGGCTGATTATCCGTAAAAATCACCGCGGCGGTTACTTCGGGGCCATCCGGATAGCTCCATCCAGCCGTATCGTCTCGCCGTTGATCATCGAATTTTCGATGATATGAATGACCATTGACGCGAATTCATCGGGCCGCCCCAGCCGCTGCGGGAACGGGACGCTTTGAGCGAGCGAAGCCCTGACCTCGTCGCTGAACGACGCCATCATCGGCGTGTCAAATATGCCCGGGGCGACGGTTACGTTCCGTATGCCGTACGATGCCAGCTCGCGCGCGATCGGGAGCGTCATGCCGACGACACCGGCCTTGGACGCGGCGTAGGCCGCCTGCCCGATCTGTCCGTCAAAGGCCGCGACAGAGGCGGTATTCACGATGACTCCCCGCTCGCCGTCGGTCCCTGGAGCATTCGCCGACATTTTCATTGCAGCCAGGCGTATTACGTTAAACGTGCCGGTGAGGTTGATCCTCAGCGCCCGTTCGAACTGCTGCAGTTCCATCGGCCCCTTCTTTCCGATGGTCCTTCCTGCGTGTGCTATGCCTGCCGCATTGATGACTGCGTTTATTGTCCCGAACCGGCCGATAGCGCCCTCAATCGCCGCAGCAACATCCTGTTCGGAGGAAACGTCCGCCCTGCAGTACAATACGGAGCCGCCAAGCTCCTTCTCGAGGGCTTTCCCGCGCTCATCAGTGAGGTCGAGCATGGTCACCCTGCCGCCGGCAGTGACAATGGCCCGCACTACTGCTTCGCCAAGACCGGAGGCTCCGCCGGTGACCAGAGCTGAAACTTCTGATATTTTCATTATAATAACCCTGTTTTATGTATGGTATGGAACCGTACCCCATAAATCCGGGTCATACGGATGAATTGCAATGTATCAGGCATATTGATAATAATTCAATCTTAATTCTTCGCAGGCCTGAAAATTAGTTGACGATATCAATTATTAGTGTTATTATTGTTGTTGTAACAACTAATAGGCGCTATCTCATCATGAAAAAGAAAGTAAACCGGCACATTGAAGACTTTCATGCAACCCTCGACGAAGGCATCGAGATTTTAGAAAAGGTGTCAAAAGTCAGGTTTCCGGTGTATGAGGACAAGGTCGGTTTCATGCTGGGAAAGACCTCCGCGCGCCTGAGACTCGAGATGCTTAGAACGTTCAAGGTCAGGGGTTATACGATTACCCCGGAGCAGTGGGCTGTCCTCAACACCATCGCGATTCATGAGGGTATTTGCCAGAGAGACCTTGCTGACAGCACGCAGAAGGACAGACCAACCGTCACGCGGATCCTTGATATACTCGAAGCGAAAAAGATAATCTCTCGCCGTGCAGGCTCCGATGACCGCAGAATGTTCAACCTCTATCTGACAGAGGAAGGCCGGAAAAATATCGAGACGTTCAATTCCATCATAACAGATGTTGATCGCAGAGCGTTCGGCACCATCCCGGAGCAGGAACTAGCAAGATTCAAAAAGACCCTTATAAAAATAATGGAAAATATTGAAACCAAATATGAGAGCAATGAATAGAAGAGCCATGCCACATCGTAGCAGCATATCACCTGCCGTCATCGGGACTTTCATTATACTCTCGATTCTCGCGCTGTGTACCCAAACCGATGCGGGCCCGGAAGACAATGCGCTGACCTGGGAAGAGTGCATCTCGATCACCATAGACAAGAATCCCGAGCTGCAATCCTCCCGGGAGCTTGTCATCCAGAGCAAGGCGAAGGTAGGCTCCGCCGTCAGCGGATATCTCCCCCAGATCAGCGCCAATTTCGGAGCGAACGTTACCCGCCAGACAAGCCAGGACCAGACGTCCTCGCAAAATACAACTAACATAAACCAGCTACTTATCAAAGAAGCCACCAAGAAAAAGTGGGATGACACGTATTCCTATTCCTATGGGATAAGCGGCAGGCAAATGATCTTTGATGGTTTTAAAACCGTGTTCGATATTAAATCAGCCGAAAGCCTGGTAGACGGCTCAAAGTTCAGGCATCGGGCTGCGTCATCAGATATACGCTTGAGCCTGAGAACTGCATACGTCAATCTCATGAAATCCCAGGAATCCATAGGGCTTCTTCGTGCGATTGCAAACCGGTGGAAAAAAAACCTCGACCTTGTGAAAATCCGCTACAGCGCCGGCCGCGAGCACCGCGGATCGGTGCTTAATGCCGAAGCAAACTACGCACAGGCACGGCTTGAGCTTCAACAGTCGGAAAGCAGGCTCAGGGTGGAACAGATGAGCCTTCTGCGGCAGATGGGTATTACCGCGTTCAGCTCCATATCCGCAGCGGAAAAGCTTGCCGGAAAAAAGACCGATGCCACGCGCCCGGATTTTGCCATCATCGTGAAGACCCACCCTCTTGTCCTGCAGGCAGCCCGGCAGCGCACGTCGGCTGAATACGACCAGAAGTCGAAAATTGCCGCTTTTACCCCGGTCGTAAGCGCCACCGGAAGCGCCGGAAAAACCGGAGCATCATTACCGGCCGATAAAACAAACCTGTCCGCCGGTCTCGATGTATCAGTCCCGTTGTTCACGGGCGGAAGCAATTACTTTAATTACAGGGTTTCCGAATCCGAGGCCCGCCGGCTCAAGGCGGACGAACAGACAACACGGGATTCGGTGTTGTTCAATCTCGAGGACAAATGGAACGGATGGCAGAACAGTATCGGCAGATCAGCGGTGCGCAAAAAGTTCGTCGATGCTTCCGAAGAGCGTGCGCGTATCGCCGAGGCCCAGTATTCCATCGGGCTCATTACGTTCGATAACTGGATCATCATTGAAACCGAGCTTGCTGAAAATAAAAAAAGCTACCTTTCCGCCCTGGCGGATGAGCTGACTGCCGAAGCCCTGTGGCTGCAGGCGAAAGGAGAAGTGCTGTCTTATGAAAAATAAAAAGCTGATACTGCTGGCCGGCATCATTCTCATGCTGATCATCGTTGTCGGCATCATGCTCGTTTGCGGAAATAAAAAGCAGGCCTATGTAATTTCCAGGATCACGGCCCCGCGCTACGGAGAGATCAGCCTCAAGATATCAGCGACCGGGACGGTTCTTCCCAAAAACAGGCTGGAGATAAAACCGGCCATCGACGGCAGGGTCGAAAAAATATTCGTTTCCGAAGGCCAGAAGGTCCGCTCCGGCCAGATCCTCGCCCTTATGAGCTCCACGGAGCGGGCGGCACTGATCGACGCGGCCCGCGCGCAGGGCGCCGAGTCCCTCAAATACTGGGAATCAGCGTATCGCACTACCCCTATCATCGCACCGATAACCGGCACGGTCATTGTCCGTGCCATAGAGCCAGGGCAATCCGTCAATTCCGCCACGGCAATTCTCGTATTGTCTGACCGCCTTATCGTGCGCGCGAGCGTAGACGAAACCGACATCGGCAGCGTCATGGAGGGCCAAAATGTCATCATCAACCTTGACGCATATCCCGAAGTGCGCGCGGAAGGCAGGGTCGATCTTATTTCATTTGAATCGACGACCCGGGACAATGTGACGATGTACGAGGTTGACATCGTGCCCAAAACCGTGCCGCCTGTTTTCCGGTCGGGTATGACCGCAAACGTCGATATCATTACCAGGACGAAAGGACACGCGCTCCTTGTTCCCACGGAGGCCATATACATGGACAACAGGATCGGCTACGTCTGGTACATGAAGAACAAAAACAGCGAGCCGCGAAAGAGGATCGTTACAACCGGGTTGTTCGACGAGCAAAACACCGAGATACTGGCCGGTTTAACCGATAAGGACAGCATCGCAATCATGGCCGAAAAATCAGCGACACAGGAAGTAAAGAAGAGCGGGAACCCCTTTATGCCCCAGAGAACTAAAACCAGGTAATCCCGTCATGATAGAGCTCACGAACGTATCCAAGATTTACGACACGGGCAAAGTCCAGGTCCACGCACTCAACGACGTTTCCCTGAAGATTGACGAGGGTGAATTCATCGCTATCATGGGACCGTCAGGCTCCGGAAAATCCACGCTCCTGAACATCCTCGGTTTTCTCGACAAGCCCGATTCCGGAACATACACGCTGCTTGGCAGCTTCATTTCCTCGCTCTCCGACGATGAGTTATCCCTCCTGCGGAACCATACTGCCGGGTTCGTGTTTCAGCAGTTCAACCTCCTCCCGCGAATGACGGCTGTTGACAACGTGGGATTGCCGATGGTATATGCCGGGAAGCGCGATTTCAAAGCATCGGCCGTCGAACAACTCGGGCGCGTGCTGCTGTCACACCGGGAGGATCACTTCCCCAACGAGCTTTCCGGCGGCGAGCAGCAGCGCGTGGCGATAGCACGGGCGATGGTGAACAAACCGATGATACTCTTTGCGGACGAGCCGACCGGGAACCTGGACACTAAAAGCGAAGAAGAGATCATATCGCTCATAAAGAAGCTCAATGAGGCCGGTATTACAATAATAATGGTGACGCATGAAAATGAAATAGCGGCCCATGCTCAACGGATCATACGAATGCGCGACGGGGTGATCGTCTCTGATGAAACAAAAAGGAGGAAAAAACAGCCTGCCGGCACCGGCCGCATTCCGATAAGCGAGATACTCGGGAAAAAACACTCGTATTTCGCATCCGCCGAATTCATCGACTATCTCCGCCAGGCCCTGGGCGCCATCTTTTCCCACAAGATGCGCTCGCTCCTGTCCATGCTGGGGATCCTCATCGGCGTTGCAGCGGTCATATCCATGATCGCCATCGGTGAAGGCGCGAAGCAGTCGATCACTGACAGCATGAGCAATCTTGGATCGAACCTTGTCACCGTGCGCCCGGGTTCCCGTAAGCAGATGGGCGTCTCAATAGAATCCGGCAAATTTGTCCGTTTCACGATGAATGACAGCACTGCCATATCCCGACTGCCGGAAGTCAGGCGCGTTTCACCGTCGGTTTCCGGCTCCGCGCGACTCGTTTACAGCAACAAGAACTGGAGCACCACGCTCCGCGGCACGGGAGAGGCATATCAGCACATGAAGGCGTCCGTGCCGGTTACGGGTCGTTTCTTCGACGATGATGAAGTCCGTTCACGGAAAAAGGTCGCCGTCATTGGAAATACGGTAGTCAGAGAGCTGTTTGGAAATACGAACCCCGTCGGTAAGACGATTAAAATAAATCGCGTGAATTTCAAAATTATCGGCGTACTTCCCGTCAAGGGGATGACCTTCATGCACGACCAGGATGATACGATCATTGTTCCGGTAACCACGGCCATGTACCGGCTACTCGGGAAGGAATACCTCGGGTCCATGGATGTCGAGGTACAAAATCCGGAAATAATGGACCAGGCGATCAGATCAATAACCGACCTTGTCAACAGGCGGCACCGTCTGGACCCCGTGGACGACGCGGACTCGTTCGAGGTACGGGACATGACCGAGATCAGGGAGATGATCACCAGCACCACGCGGACCATGAGTCTTTTGCTGGGCATTGTTGCCGGGATATCGCTGTTCGTCGGCGGGATCGGGATCATGAACATCATGCTGGTGTCGGTGAAGGAGCGGATAAAAGAGATAGGTCTCAGGAAGGCGATCGGCGCGCGCCGGAAGGACATCCTCGTTCAGTTCCTGATTGAATCTTCGCTGCTGACGCTGGCCGGCGGCGTGACCGGGATCATACTGGGGTCCGGCATATCGATTCTCATATCGATAATCGCGGAATGGTCGATACGCATCTCCGCATCCGCAATTTTTCTCTCGACATTCTTCTCGATCCTCATCGGGATCTGTTTCGGGCTATGGCCCGCGGTGCAGGCTTCGCGTCTCAATCCGATAGACGCCCTCAGGTGGGAATAGCGTCAGCCCTATACCGCGTATTTCTGTCCCCGTTTCCGGTCAAGGGCGTTGAGAACGCGCTTCCTCATCCGTATGCTCTTTGGGGTGATCTCAAGCAGCTCGTCGTCTTCTATGTAAGCGATCGCCTGCTCCAGCGAAAACATGCGCGGCGGCGTAAGCCGTATTGACTCGTCAGAGCCGGAAGCCCGCATGTTGGTCAGCTTCTTGGTCTTGCACGGGTTCACTTCCATGTCGTTCTCGCGGCTGTTCTCGCCGATGATCATGCCCTCGTACACCGGCACGCCGGACCCGACGAACATCGTACCGCGCTCCTGGAGATTGGCCAGCGCGAACGCGTTCGAGGTGCCCGCCTCCATGGCAATCAGGACGCCCCTGTTCCTCGAAGGAAGGTTGCCCTTGTGCGGCTCATAGCCCTCGAAGCACTGGTTCATTATGCCGGTGCCCCTCGTATCGGTCAAAAATTCGCCGCGGAACCCGATCAGGCCGCGTGACGGCACCTTCATCTCAAGGCGCGTGTACCCGTCGACCCCCTGCGTCATGCTCAGCAGCTCGGCCCTCCGCTTGCCGAGCTTCTCTATGACGACGCCGGAGTACTCTTCATCCACGTCGATGATGGCCATCTCCATCGGCTCGTGTTTCTTGCCGTCGATCTCCTTGTAGATGACCTGCGGCCTCGATACCTGGAACTCGTATCCCTCGCGCCGCATGTTCTCGATCAGGATCGAGAGCTGCAGCTCGCCGCGGCCCTTCACCGTGAAGGAGTCCTTGTTTCCGGCGCGCTCGATGACAAGGCTCACGTTGGTCTCGAGCTCCTTCTCCAGCCGCTCCCACACGTGGCGCGACGTTACAAACTTACCCTCCTTGCCAAGGAAGGGAGAATCGTTTATCTGGAACGTGATCGCGATCGTCGGCTCATCGATCAATATTGCCGGCAGGGCCACGGGGTTGTCCCCGGCCGCAAGCGTATCCCCGAGGTCTATCCTGTCAAAACCCGAGACGGCGACGATGTCACCGGCGTACGCTTCACGGATCTCGCTTTTCTTGAGACCCCGGTACTCGAAGAGCTTGGTTATTTTTCCCTTGATCGGATCCCCCTTCTGCTTGAGAAGCATGATCTCGTCGCCGGCCCTGAGCACACCGTTGTGTATCTTGCCGGTGCCGATCTTGCCTATGTAATTATCGTATTCCACTGCCGATACAAGGAACTGCGGATCAAGCTCCCGTTCGCCGCCCGGCTCGCCAACGTGCTTGATGATGGTGTCGAAGAGCGGCACCATGTCTGTATGCTCGTCGTAGAGCTTGTAGTGCGAATCGCCGTTCTTCGCCGATGCGAAAATGACCGGGAAATCAAGCTGCTCGTCCGTTGCGTTGAGCTCGACAAAGAGGTCGAATATCATGTCCACGACTTCCTCGGGCCTGCTGTTCGGCCGGTCGATCTTGTTTACCACGACGATCGGCTTGTGGCCGACGGCGAGCGATTTTTTCAGAACGTATTTCGTCTGGGGCATGGTTCCCTCGAACGCATCCACAACGAGAAGAACCGAATCAACCATACTGAGAATGCGCTGTACCTCGCCGCCGAAATCCGCGTGTCCCGGCGTGTCCACGATGTTGATCTTGAAGTCCTTGTAAAAAAATGACGCGTTTTTCGAGAAGATGGTTATGCCCCGCTCCTTTTCAAGGTCGTTGGAGTCCATGACGCGCTCCTCGATCCGCTCGTTTGCCCTGAAGGTGCCGGACTGCCGTAGCATGCAGTCGACGAGGGTCGTCTTGCCATGGTCGACGTGTGCTATAATTGCTATGTTGCGTATGTTCTGCATGAATCGGTCCTGTTAATGATATCTGGCGCTTTCTAACGGAGGGGGCCTTGTTTGCAAGACATTTTTTGGAGAACGCGCAAAAAGCCGTCTCCGGCCTGACGGCAGCCGTATACGATCATAACCCCCGCATTTGCTCAGACCTTAAAAGCGACTCGTCGCGCGACTGGAGCACGTTGTTTATCGTCGCGAGCATTGTATCCCGGTCTTTCTGCAGCGTACCGTTTACCGGCAGGTAATTTGACGCGTGTATGCCGACAAATTTCATCCCGTCAAGGGTCAGGTTCTCGAAGAGTATCTTCATTTCCTCGAGCGTTTCGAAGGGATCGGGCAGCTCGAACTCGCCTGACTGCAATTTATGGAACAGGACCGTGCCCGGCACCGGCGTTATCGTGAGGGCAGCCAGGTAGTGCGGCTTCATCTCGTTGGTGATGGCTGCGGTAGCCAGCGCATGTTCGCGCGATCGCGCCCCCCTGCCCGCGAGACCGAGCAGTATCATTGAGGAAAGGTTCATGCCGGCATCGATGAGGCGCCGTCCCGCTTCGAGCATACCTGCGGCCGTGACCCCCTTGCACACCTCTTTCAGGAGCCGGTCATCGCCGGTCTCGACCCCGAGGTAAACCTTCTTCAGGCCCGCTGCACGTAGGGCCCGAAGCTCGGAAATGTCCTTCGCGAGCGTGCTCTCCGGACCGACATAGGTCCCCACGTGACGGAGGGCCGGAAACGCCCGCCTGAGCTCTGCAAGTATCTCCAGCAGGATCCCGGTTTCTATCGCAACGGCGTCGCCGTCGCACAGGAAAACTTTGTCCACGTCCCCGTAATATTTTTTTGCTTCGCGTATGTCTTCCCTGATCTCATCCAGGTCCCTGACGCGGTATTTCTTGTCCTTGTACATCCCGCAGAAGGTGCAGGCATTGTGCGAGCACCCGATGGTGCACTGGAGGAGGTAGCTGTTCGCCTCGCTGAACGGGCGGAAGATGTTTCCTTCGTAGCGCATGGTATCGTTACCGCCCTGTTATCTCGGGCCGAGGAGCATTTCCCCGCCCCTGTCGTACGCGGTGAGGTTGATTTCCAGGCGGTCCGCCGGCATGCTCCTTGAAATAACGGTTTTGAAGTCGTACCGGTCAAACGGGAGCAGCCCGGTTGCCGCAACGGCTCCCAACATTATCACGTTCCCCAGTATCGGGTTGCCGAGCTTCATCGCCTCGTCCGTCGCGCCGATGAACACGACCCTCTTCGTGAGCCGCCCCAGGGCGTCCCGTATGCCGTCGAGATCGGGATATTCCATCTCTCCGGCGATGACGCCGACCGGGTATATCGGCCGCGTGTTGCTCAGAACCATGGCCCGGTCATTCCCGTAGGAGGCCATGACCCGTATTGCCTCGATCGGCTCGAGTGCGACGATGATGTCGGCCTGCCCGCGCGGTATCTGGGGGCTCCACGCCGAGGATTTCGAGATGCGGAGGTGGCTCATGACCGAGCCGCCGCGCTGGGACACGCCGAAGGTCTCGCCTATGGTGACGAAGTAGCCCCTGTCGGACAGGATGTTGCCCAGCATGCGGGACGCGAGCACGTTGCCCTGCCCCCCCACGCCGGTTATGATGACATTGTACGGGTCTTTGTTCATGCCGCCGCTTTTCACGCCCGCGCCTCCGTTTTTCTGATGGCTCCCGAAGGGCATATCGATGCGCACACTCCGCATCCGGCGCAGATAACCTCGTCAACGACAGCGACCCCGCGCTCCCGGTCCCACACCAGGCCGGGGCATCGGAAAATCCTGGTGCAGAACCTGTTGCAGCCGCAGTTTTCGCCGATGCATGCAATCTCGTCCACGCGGACCTCGAACATCTTCTTTCCTTTTTTCGCCGGGGACAGGGCGCACATCTGCTTCATGATGAGCACGCGCGCGCCTCCCTCATGCAGGAGCCTGAGGAGCGCTGCCTGCGTGCCGTCTATGTCGAACGGGTCCGCATATTCGACCGTGGCACCGAGCGACCTGCAGACTGCGGCCGGATCTATGTCCGGGAGCTCTTGACCGGTCGCGTCAAGGGGCGTGCCGGGATGAGGCTGGAAGCCTGTCATGGCGGTACCGCTGTTGTCGAGCAGGATGAAGATGACGTCCGATTTGTTGTGCACCGCGTTCACGAGCGCCGGTATTGCTGCGTGGAAAAACGTTGAATCGCCGCACACGGTGACGATCGGCTGGTCCATGCCGAACTGCCCGAGCTTGCCGAAGCCGCTCGCGATGCCGATTCCCGATCCCATCGAGTGCGAGGTCTTCATGGTGTTGAACCCGCAGGGGAGGAAACCGAGGGTGTAGCAGCCGATATCGCCGCACACGAACCCTTCCCTGTTGTCCATGGCAAGCGCGTTGTGTATGTTCCAGAACGATGCGCGGTGCGGGCACCCGGGACAGAACGTGAGGTCGCGTACCGGCGCGAGGGTTTTGATCATCTCCTGCGCTGCCGCCTCGAATTCAGGCGCCATCGGGCGGTACTCTATACCGAGGATCTTTGCGCATGCTTCCACGACGATGTCCGGGTTAATCTCCCCCGTCATGGGAATGGTGCCGTCGTTCTTTCCGTAAAAGTTCTTTATCCCGATATCGGCCGCCATTTCAGCGGCGAGTATCTTGACGTTCTCCTCAGTAAAAGGAAGCACTTCTTCCACGAACAGGATTTTATCGGCTCGCGCAAGGCTCTTTTTGATAAGCTCCGGCGGCAGCGGCCAGGTCGTGCCGAGCTTCAGCACGCCGATGCGTCCCCCGGCGTTGAGGAGGCTCACCGCCTCAAGGCTGTAGAGATTGCATGCGCTGCTCGTGATGATGAGCAGCTCGGGCTTTTCCGGGCCCGTGTAGGTATTAAAGGGAGATTTCTCGAACGCCTCCCGCGCTTTTTTCAGCTTTTCCTGGAGGATCAGATGGTTTTTTGGCACCGGCATGGTCACGACCGGGCCCGTGTCGGGATCGCCCAGCGGTCCATCGTACCTGAACGCGGCCCTCTTTTCCGTGCCGGGAAGCTTTCCGATGGTCACGTTACCGCTTGCATGAGAGAGCCGCGTGACGCTCCTCAGCATTACCAGCGAGCGCAGCTCCTCCGAAAGCTCGAAAGCCCACGCGGTCATGTCCTTCGCTTCCTGGAAATCGCCCGGCTCCAGGAGCGGCAGCTCGAGCATGCGCGCGAAATGGCGGGACTCTCCCTCGTTTATGCTGGAGAGCGCGCCCGGGTCGTCGCAATGGACCAGCACCATGCCGCCCCTGGTCCCCGATAGGGCCACGTGGAGAAGGAAGTCCGAGGCCACGTTCACGCCGTTCTGCTTCATGGCGCAGATCGACCGTAGGCCCGCCAGCGAACCGGCGAAGGCCACCTCGACAGCCACCTTTTCGTTCACGGACCATTCGACGTATATGTTGCGCTCGCGCGCAGCGCGCGAGAGGTTTTCGATTATTTCTGACGACGGGGTGCCGGGATACGCGCTGGCCACGCCCACGCCCGCCTCGAGCGCGCCGCGGACAATCGCGTCGTTTCCCATCAGGAGATAACGCGCGCCGTCGTTCGTGTCAAACAGGTACGACATTACCGTCCTCCTCCCTTCACCGATGCCGGAGAAATCCTGATAACGGCGCAACGATCGTCACCGCTGTTGACCAGGCCCACGCTTGATGCCCGGTCCATGGCCCTGCGTTTTTTGTTCCCTGCCGCGACCTTGAGGTGCTCCAGGTTCTCCCGTGGAATATCGCCAACCTCGAGATACCCGTCGCGCACAGCGCCGTCGACCACTGCGGCGCCGCGATCGGTCCTGATAATGAGCGTATTGCTGTCAGTACTGCCCTCGTGCACCCCGACTGACAGGTCCGCGAACTCGGCGGTCATGTCGAAGCAGTAACCGCACCCGTCCGGTACCTGCGCCCTCACTTCAGAGAGCGGGATCTCGATCTTACCGCTCTTTGTATATATCTCCATTTTCTCGGCCGGCGGCGGAGGTATGTCCATTTTCGATATTGCGTTTACGTCAACGCGCCCGTCGAGCAGCTTCCTGAACCGACGGTAATCCAGCGCCCAGGTGCAGAATATGCCGGCCACCAGCGCGGTCGGATCGGTAAAATCTTTCTGTTTCATCGGGTTGGACCGGATCTGGGCCAGGGCGAGCGCCTGGCAGGGGGTCGCGACCACGCCGATCCTCGTACGGCCGTCTCTTACCGCCTGGTTGAACGCAGAGAGCGTGGGAGCGGCGGTATAATTTGACGATGCCGACTCTACGACAGAATCAGGATCTGTAACGATGCGCGGAACCGCGCGGATACCCTCACGCCCCGTGAGAATGGCCGTATCTATGATCTTCTTTTCAAGTGCGTAAGTCATGAGCGATGATACGGTGCCGCCGGCCTGAAAATTTCCCTTTTTCATCCTGCTCCCGGCGCGCGCGGTCTTTACGGAGATGTAACGGCCGAGCGGGCCGTCATCATAGGATTTCATGAACACGGCTTTCGAAGCCTCGTCCAGGTCGACCTCCACCCTGGGGCAGAAGGCAAAGCACCTACCCTCCGTGCGCGTGCAGGGAAACAGCATGGCCGTTTTCCCGTCGTAGGACCTGAGGTAGGGGCAGAGGGAAACGCAGGCGCCGCAGCTTGTGCAGAGCCCGGCGTCGATAACGGCGACCATGAGCTCTTTTGAGCCGAGGATCTTCATCGTCTGCCTCCCGGAAAATCATTGGACAGCATCCAGTTCATAGTACCAAACATCCCCATTCCGCGGCTACATGTCAATATTTTTCCGCTGCCTGCTCTTCCAGAACCCGTACGAGAAGTATAGTACGGCCCCGGCCCCAAGCCACAGGATGAATCTCAGGAAGGTTATAGCCGGAAGGCCGGCCACCAGGTACGCGCACATTCCGATTCCGGCTATGGAAACCGCAGTCACGAGCGGCACACGGAAACCGCGTTCGCGGTTCGGCTCGATTTTCCTGAGCATGAGCACGCCGACGCATACCAGCATGAATGAGAAGAGCGTACCGACGTTGGTGAGGTCCACCATCTCGTCGATGCTGGTGAAAGCCGAGAGGAGCCCCACGAACAGGCCAGTAATGACGATGTTGACGTGCGGGGTCCGGTAGCGAGGGTGGACCTTCGCGAACGAGGACGGGAGAAGACCGTCCCGCGCCATCGAAAAGAAGATGCGGGTCTGTCCCGTCTGGAGCACCAGAAGCACGGCCGTGTGCGCTATGACCGACCCGAAGGCGATGATGCCTGCAGCCCAGCCCAGGTTATGGAAGTTCATCGCCACGGTGAGCGGCTCTGCCTTGTTCGACTGGTTGAAGGCCGAGAGCGGCATCATCCCGGTGAGGACTGACGCAACGATGATATAGATGATCGTGCAAATGATGAGGGAGCCGATTATGCCGATGGGCAGGTCTCGACGCGGGTTTCGCGTCTCTTCGGCCACGGTGGATACGGCATCAAATCCGATATACGCGAAAAAAACGATTGCGGCTCCGGATTGTATCCCCTTCCACCCGTTTGGAATGAAGGGGGACCAGTTGTCCGGCTGTACGTAAAAAAAACCGACGATCACGAAAAAGGCCAGCACGATTAGCTTGAGGAGCACCATGATGCCGTTGAAGCGGGCCGATTCCTTGATGCCACGGTAGAGTACGAAGGTAACGAGCGCCACGATCATGACCGCCGGCAGGTTGAAGATGACCGGCACCCCGAAAACACGCGGTGCCGAGGTTATGGCCGCGTGCGCTGCGCCAAATCCTGCCATGATATCCTGGAGCGTTTTCCCGCCTGCAAGCTGCTCCCGCACGAGCGCGCAGGCGCTGCCGAACATGGAAACGATGCGTGAATCCGGCAGGCCGCTTAGCATGGCCTGCGCCGCGTTGAACACGCTCTCGCCGTGAAGTGCCGAACGGTAATCTGTAACGAGCCATGCCGGCAGGTTAACGCCAAAACCGCGGAGCAGCTCCTTGAAGTAACCGGACCAGGAAATCGCTATGGCTACGTTGCCGATCGCATACTCGATGATCAGGTCCCAGCCGATGATCCATGCCACGAATTCGCCCATGGTGAGGTACGAATAGGTGTACGCCGAGCCGGAGACCGGCACCATGGAGGAAAGCTCCGCGTAGCAAAGCGCCGTGAACCCGCAGGCAATGCCGGTAATTACGAAGGAGAGTATGATCGCAGGACCGGCCCCGGGGCGGGCCGCGTCGCCGACGGCGGCGGTGCCCACGGTGGCGAAAATGCCGGCCCCGATGATCCCGCCAATCCCCAGGAGCACGAGGTCTTTCGCAGTCAGGACGCGCTTGAGTCCGCGGGATTCGTCCCGGGTTTCGGCAAGCATTTCGCCGAGGTTTTTTCTACGAAGCAGCTGTTTGATCAGTTTCATATACCAGTATCAACGGCCCGGAACGGGGAAGGTTCATCAACGATATCGCAGGATGATGCTACCGGGCGTTTTGCGTCAATTATTATTTCGGAAGATCATCCAAGCGGTATGGTGATGTAAACCGTGCCCCCGTCTGTCCTCCGCTGCGACCTGAAAGGCGTTTTCTCTGTCAGGCGGATCATCTTCTCGTTCTCGCGCATCACCGTGAACGTCATCTCAAGTATCCCTTCGTGGATGCCGGTCGAAACAAGATTATCTATAATGACCGTGCCCACCCCGCGGTTCTGGAAGTCGTCCCTTACTATCAGCGAGATTTCGGCAGTATGCTTCTTCATGTCAGTGACGTACTGGCCGATCCCGATGACTGTTTCCGGCCCGTCTTCATCGAGAAGCACAAGGATGGTGAGCTCCTTCGTGTAATCAACCACGCAGTAGCGCTCCAGCGTCTTCTGCGGAACGTACTCTATATCATGAAAAAAACGGGTGTACAGGCTCTTGTCCGACAGGGAGTAGAAGAATTTGCTGAAGTTTTCAAGGTCGCTCATCTTGACCGGGCGAAGGAACACGTCCAGCCCGCTTGCCGTCTTGCGGTACGCCTCGAGGTGCGCAGGGTATTCGCCGGCCGTTCCCTCGATAAAGTCGTGGTCCGCGGCGATCAGCCCCAGCCTCTTTGCCTCGTCATGAAGCCATTTCCTGAACTTCGGGTGCGCGATCGTGATGAGCGAAAGGGCCCGCTCTCTCAGGTTCTTGCCGTGAAGATACGCGATGCCGTACTCGGTCACCACGTACCTCACGTCGCCCCGTCCAAGCGTGGCGCTTGCCCCGGTGTCGAGTACCGGCATTATGCGCGATCTGCTGCCGTCGTTCGAAGTCGAACGCATGGTGAGAATCGTCTTGCCGCCGGGAGCCAGGGCCGCCCCCCGCATGAAATCCACATGCCCGCCGATCCCGCTGTACAGGCTCGTTCCCAGGGATTCTGCGGTTGACTGTCCGGAAAGATCGATCTGCAGGGCCGTGTTAATAGCAGTTATGTTTTCCAGCCTGCCGATAACGAGCGGGCTGTTGGTGTAGTCTATCGGCCTGAACTCGATGTCGGCATTGTTGTCGATGAAGGCGTAGGTATCCGCGTTCCCCATGCAGAAGGACGCGACCGACTTCCCGTTGTCGAAGTTCTTTTTCGCGTTCGTGACGACCCCGGCCCGCATCAGGTCAACGATGCCGTCGCCAAGCAGCTCGGTGTGTATGCCGAGGTCCTTCTTGTCCTTCAGACTAGCGATGACCGAGTTCGGTATTGCGCCGTATCCGACCTGAAGCGTGTCCCCGTCGCGCACGATCCGGGCAACGTACCGCCCGATCTCCCGCGAAATGTCGTCGGCCGGCGGCGCGTCGTATACCAGGAGCGGCTCGTCGTGCCGCACGATATAGTCTATGTCCCGGGCTCCTATCAGCGAGTCGCCGTGTACATAGGGCATGTGCGCATTCACCTGCGCTACGACCATGTCCGCGCACTCGACCGCGGCCTTCACGATGTCCACGCTGACTCCCAGGCTCATGTTACCGTCTTCGTCCGGGAGCGAGACCTGCACCAGCGCGACGTCCGGATGTATCCTTCTCTGCCTGAACAGTGCGGGGATCTCGGAAAGGTGCGCCGGCGTGTAGTCGCCGAGGCCGCGCCGGACCGTTTCCCGCGAGCTGTCGCTGATGAAAAAGGAGCTGTGTCGAAAATTCTCGGCGAACCTCTTTTCGGCGTACGGGGCGACGCCCAGGGTCCACACGTGTATTACCTGCGATCCGTAAATACGGTGCGTCTTCGAATCCACGTATGAAACGAGGGACTTCATCAGGAACTGCGGCTCACCGCAGGAGGAGCCGATGAAGATACTGCTGCCGCGGTGTATCCTTCCGAAGATATCGTCCGTGGGGATAAATTTCTCCGGGTGCTCCTGTTTCAGCGTATCGAGATGCCGTATGTCCTGTCGTTTCATGGAAAGAGCGCCTGGCATTATTCAGAGGTTATTTTTTCTAAACGCCCGTCGATCCCGTGTCAAGAGATTATTGCCGGCGACGGGAGAGCTGGTCCCGGCTCCCTTCATGCGTTGCGAGAATGCGCCATGCTCCTCGAATATTTCCAGATAAGGCTCAGGAGCTTGAATATATGTTCGAAATTCGGTATTACCGGTATCCGGTAGTCCTTCGCTATGGCCGAGTGCTCCATGATGGTCTGGCCGCCGAAAAAGTGGACCAGGACCGGCTTGTCCGGGTGGCGCCGGAGCATGCTGCTGACGCCGTCCCAGTTGAATGAAGCGAAGGGCGAGCTGATCGACATGAGCACGATCGCGTCGAACAGGCCGGAATCCATGAACAACTCGAGTATCCGGTTAAAGCTCTCCTGCGGCCCCATCTTTTCAACTGACGCCCAGGTGTCGATCGGGTTGCGTATGGGCGCCCAGTCGGGAAAAAATGCGCGCAACTCTGTAACCATGCCCGCCGGCAGGTCCGGCAGCTCCAGCCCGTACTTTTCCGCGAAATCGGAGGACAGGACGCAGCCCGAGCCCGATACCGAGATAACGCCGATCCTGTTGGACCGGAGGGACGGGTACTGGCAAACGATCGACAGCGCCTCGAATAGCTCGTCGTAGGTCTCCACCATGATCATGCCGAACTGCCGCGCTACCGCCTCAACGATCGCGAAGCTTCCCGCCATGGAGCCGGTGTGGGACGAAACGGCGATCTTTCCCTTCTCGCTTTTACCGGCCTTCAATAACACGATCGGCTTGCGCATCCGTTCGCGGTTGAGCGAGAGAAGCGACTTGAACCGCTCCCCGTCGCGGATGTCCTCGAGGTACATGCCGATCGCGTGTGTCTTTTCGTCGGAGAGATAATATTCGAGTATATCGCATTCGTTCACGTCCAGCTTGTTCCCGATGGCGGCTATATTCGACACGCCAAAAGGCTGACCGTGCCCTGCGGTATAGAAAAACCATTCGACGAAACCGGTTACGAATAACCCGGACTGGCCCACAATGGAAACGTTGCGTTCCCTTGTCTCAAGGAACTCGCTGTAAAATTTGATCGGCGTGCAGTAACGCAGGTCCGGCACGTTGAAGCCAATGGAGTTCGGTCCCACGACACGAATGTCCTTCCCGCGGATCAGCTCGTTCATCTCACTCGCAAATAGCTGCGCCTCTTTCTCGTCGTTCGAGAGACTCCCCGATTCGATGAGTATGCCCCGCACGTTGTGTGCGATGCACGCCCTGATGACAGCCATGACTTCCGTAACGGGTACGACTATGACCGCAAGGTCGATCCTCTCCTCCACGTTCGCATTCACGGGCAGGTCCTCAAGCCTCCGGTAGCACCTGACGCCGTCTATCCCGGATTTTCGCGGATGAACAACGAACAGGTCCGGGTATCCGTTCCGCTCCATGTATTGCTTGAAATTCTGCAATACCTGGTAACCGCCTTTCGAGGGATTATCGCTTGCGCCGAAAAGGACAATGGAACGTGGGTGAAAGAATCTATTCATTGAAACAGGCTCCTGAACCGCATGATTCTGTTATGTAACATTCTGTCAGTGTATCCAGAATACATATAATCGTACTGGACAAATGACGTGATTGTGTCAATAATTAATTGTCATGGATTCGATCACATGGAGCAGAGTTCATGATCATCGGCGTGTCCTGCCCGAAGAGAAGCATGCGGAAAAAGTCTTTCGCCTGACGCAGCCTGTGCGATATCACTTTTTGGTGGGAGGACTCGCCATCCCACCCGCAATTCCAGGAGTTGTTGTCATTGGACCCGTCCATGTTGTTTTCGAGGTAAGCATAGAGCTGTCCCTCCCCGAGACCGCTCACAAACACATGCGGGATGAACCGGTCCAGCTTTCTGTCTGCATGATGTCCGTTGGTTCGCCGTCAGAAGAATCAAAGCGCAGGAGATATACCTCCTGCGCGTCCTGTAAGAACAGGGTGAAATTCACTGCCCTTCTTTACATGGCCGCTTTGAGCACCTTCAGAAAATCATCCTGCTGCACCGGTATCATGTTGCTCCCATGGCACGGGTCCTTGAAAGCCTCGGCGCTCAGTGCATCCAGGCCTTCAGCCGGAACCTTGTTCCTGGCAAGCCCGAGCTGAATACCGACCGAGTCGCAGAAGGCGCGGCAGCTTTCCGACAGGCTGCCCCGCGCAAGGCCGCATTCGGCAAAGATACCCCGTACCTTCTGGATTTTCCCGACCTGTTCGACCGATAATTTCGCCTGTTCTATGAACAGTATCGATTCCGGGAGGAGCAGTGCGTTTGCCAGCCCGTGGTGAAGGCCGTACATGCTAGACAGCGGATGCGCCATGGAATGTACCATGCCGAGTCCCTTCTGAAACGCCACCGCGCCCATGGACGCGGCGATCTGCATCTTCTCGCGCGCTTCAAGGTTCTTACCGTCCCGGCACGCCTCGGGCAGCCACTTGGCTATTAGCTCAATACCCTGGAGCGCTATGCCGTCAGCCATGGGATGGAACAAGTTTACGAAAAAGGCCTCCAGGCAATGCACGAGGGCATCCATGCCAGTCGCGGCTGTCAGCCAGGCAGGCATCCCTGCGGTCAGCTCGGGTTCGAGAACGGCTATTGCCGGGAGCAATGATGGATGGAAGAAGATCGTCTTTCTCTTCGTGTCCCTCATGATTATAACACCGGATCGGCCAACTTCGCTCCCCGTGCCCGATGTGGTGGAAATCGCATACAGCGGCGGCATTGGCCTTGTGATAAGCCGATCGCCGCCCAGGCTGTCGTCGTACTGTGCCAGCGGCGGAGGATTGGATACCATGATCTTTATCACCTTCGCCACGTCGATTGGGCTGCCGCCCCCGAGACCGATGATGCAGTCGCAGCCACCGGATTTGTACGCGGCAACGCCTTTCTCCACGTCGTCCTCGACCGGGTTCGGGTGTACGTCCGTGAAGACCGAGTAGGCTATGGCTGCCGGCTCCAGCAGATCTGTCAGCTTCTTCACGATGCCGAGTTTCTCTACCATGGCGTCGGTCACGATGAGGATCTTCTTGTGGCTTGCCGCTTTCAGCCTGTTCACGAATTCGGCAAGTGCTCCCTGCCCCAGCAGGATCGTTGTAGGATAATTGTATTGTACCATGTCAGTCCTTCTTGTATTAATGATGAAAATAATAGTATATGCCTGACTTCTATGTCATTGTTAATTACATATTCCAACTCATTATCATACCGCCGAGCGTCATGTCAAGTTAAAAGATTGCGTCCCCTACAAATTGGCTATGCCCTTTTTGGACATGATCCAGAGGACGAACATGAGACAGGCGCTCACGACGGCAACGAACACCAGCATGATGAGAATAGGCAGCAGGTCTTTATTATAGAATACATACATCCTGCCGATGATCTGTTCCTGGAAAATAGGCCCAATTGAGCCCATGCCATTTATTATCCCGGCAGCTGAAAGCGCGCCCTGGCGCGATCCTACATCAATGGCGCCAACGCCCGATAGTAACGAATCCGGTCCGAACAGCATGAAACCGGCGAACCCGATGGAAATCGCGAACACGAGAAGGTTTGCAGAGCCCAGCATGTACATCATCAAAAACGATACGGCCATGAGGACGAGCATGACAAGCGAGACCATGGCGCGCCTGCCTTTGAAGATTGTATCCGAAATGAAGCCGCTCGCTATGACCCCGGCGAATCCGCATATATCGAATATTGTCGAGAGATACCCGGCATTGTCCACGCTGAGCGAGAAGTTCTTGTTGAGGAAAAACGGGAGCCAGCTCCAGAGCGCATAACGAAGGAACTTGATACAGAAATAGATGAGACCCATCATGGCGATGGTCATGACCACCTTCCTGTCCCACCCGATGCTTTCAGCAGGTAGTGCTGGAGTATCGGGCCTGATTTCGTCATCGTACAGCTCCGGCAGGCCCACGTCCTCGGGCCGATTGGGGTGAATGAGCAGTACGATAAACCAGATGGAAAGAAGGACCAGTGAGCCGCTGTAGAAGGACCAGCGCCAGCCCCAAACTGCAAGTACGAATGAAGCAAGTGCGGTTGCCGCAATTGATCCGACCTGGTAGCAGGTCGACCAGACGCCCAGGACCCTGCCCCTTTGCCGCCGATGGAACCAGAACGCGAGGCTCCCAATGCAGCCGGGCCAGCCGGTTCCCTGCGCCAGGCCGTTCACGCTGATGAAGAGCATGAGCGTCCATATCCCGTTCGACATGCCGAAGGCAGCGCCGCATACGATCGAAAGGCCCATGCCGACCAGCAGGAGCATGCGTGGACCGAGCTTCCTCCCAAAATACGCGCTGGAGAACTGTCCCAGCATGTACGCTACAAGGTATGCTGTCCCGAGCTGTGCGAGATCGACTGCAGTGAGACCGAGCTCCCCGGATATGGTTGCCTTGGCAACATAGAAGGGCTTACGGCAGAAATAATAGCCGAAATAGGTCAGGAACGTGGCTATGAATATTTTAATCTGCCACGGCCGGTAGGCGGACATCTGCCCTGTTGCCGGCTGTCCCGCGCTTACAGTGCCCATTCCAGACCGAGTTCGGTGAGCTTTCCCTTCGTCGGATTACCGCTCATCTCATCCCAGCCCATGAAGGAATAATACTCTTCTTTCATCCTCAAAAAAGACTCCGGTTCCACCTGCCGGCACTTGCTCGGACCGTCCGGAAGAGGCTCGAACAGCCGCTGGGGCAGGACATCATGCTTTTTCGTAAATCCCCTGCGGGCGTTGACATGCCGCATCATGGCTATCCGCCGCTCGCCGATCTTCATGAGTTCCCACATGGTGACGTTCCACCCGGTCGCGAACCTGACCAGGTCCTCGAGCTCGCGGTACGTGTAGAGGCTTCCCGGTCCCCACACGAACATGCAGAGGGAAAGCGTATCGAGCAGGCTGTAGTATATCTGGGAATAGGCCGTCATCCTGACCTTGTTCGGCGACGTGGAGGTGTTGTCCTCCTGTCCGAAGATGCCGAGCCCCATGCCAGCCTCGGATTTGCTCGCGAGCAGCCAGTCGTGCTCGGACGACATGTGGTCCGGGCCTATCGGACACACGGCGTACATGAGCGCCTGGCTCGGTTTGACCTGGGGCATGTGGACCGCGAGTCCGGAGCCCTTCACGTTAATCGCGAAGTGGCGTGTCGCCTCTCCGAATTTCTTTACCAGGGCCTCGAAGCCTTCCGCGCAGGTATCTCCCAGGCCCGTGCGCCCGGCCACGGCAGTGATGAGCGCGAACAGGCTTTCAGGGTCGCCGAATTTAAGCGAGAGGCCGCCCGCGCCTGCGGGATCTATCAATCCTTTTTCAACGCATTCGAACAGGTACCCGGCGATGCAGCCCATGGTGATAGTATCTATGCCGTTTTCATTGCAGATTTCGTTTGCTTTCGCGACCGCGGCGGCGTCAGTTACATCAAGGTTCGCACCCAGCATCCCGATGGTTTCGAACTCCGGACCGCCCAGTGTATCGGAAATTGCATACGGCTTGTCCGCCTTCACTTTTTTACGGCATGAGACGATGCATCCATAGCAGGAGGTCATACCGGCGCCAATGACCGGCTCATAGGTCGAACCGTCAAGGTTCATGTAATCAGGATGGAAGCCCCGCGAGTAGTTGTGCGTAGCGAAATTACCCGCCTCGGCCTGGAACTTAACCACGCCGGGAGTGCCGAACTTGCGCAGGGTTTCCGGAAAACCGGACCCGGGCAGGCGCTTCGCCGCAAGCTTCGCGAGTTCTTTCATTCCCTCGGGATCGACAAACTGCATTTCCCCGGAACCCTTCACGACGACCGCCCGCACGTTCTTGCTGCCCATTACAGCGCCCAGGCCGGTCCTGCCGAAGGCATCGTTCGAGTCGGCCATGATGTTTGCGAAGCGCACCAGCCGCTCGCCTGCCGGCCCGCACTGCAACACGCTCAGGTTCTTTTCGCCGTGCTTAGCTGCCAGAATAGCGCGGACCTCGGAAACAATTTTTCCGGTCAATTCGCCGGCTTCCTGGATGGATACGGTTTCACCGTCCACGAGTAAATAACTGGGTTTGGCGGATCTGCCCCTGAGTATAATGGCATCGTACTCCGCTCTCTTGATCATGGGGCCGATGCTTCCGCCCGCCTGGCTGTCCGCTATCATGTTAGTGAGCGGCGAAAGCGAAGTTATGCAGCAGCGGCTCACGCCGGAGACGGCGGCACCGGTCGCCACGCCGGGGGCTATAATAATGACATTTTCCTGCGAGAGAGGTTCCGTATCTGGCGACGTGTCTTTGAGTATGTAATATGCGCCGATCGCGCCTCCTCCCGGGTACATACGGAAAAAGTCCACTCCCGGGTGCAGCTTCTCGATTTTTCCCGAGCTTAAATCAACCGATAGTATGTTGTCGAAAAATCCGCTTGGCATGGCGTCCCTCGCTTGAAACTTTAATGTAAACCCTCGTATGATTCTCCATCATCGATTAGAATATGAAATCCGTCGACAAAAAATTAGACTTCTTGTCCCTGAGTATCTCTGTTATAATCTGTTTGTTTTTATCCGTTTCCTTTACTGCCACCAGCGTCCTGATGCTGAAGACCCTGAGCGCGTCCGATACTGAAAGTGTGCCCTCGGCGCTGTCCTTCCTGCCGGTAAACGGGAAGGTGTCCGGTCCCCTCTGGCACTGGCTGTTGATATTGACACGACACACCTGGTTTACGAGGCGGTCGATCAGCTTCGCGATCTCACCGGTATCGTTCCCGAAGATCGCCGCCTGCTGGCCGAAATTCGACTCGACCACGTACCGCATCGGCTCTTCGATGTCATCGAAGGGCACCAACGGCACGATCGGGCCGAACTGCTCCTCGGAATACAATCTCATCTTGCTGTTAACCGGGTAGACGACGGCCGGGAACATGAAGCTGTTATTCACCGTTCCGCCGTATTTATTGACGACTGCCGCGCCGTTTGCAACCGCATCCTTTAAGTAGTCGTTCATGTATTTGGTCTTATCGGTTTCAGGCAGCGGCGTCAGGTTCACGTCCTTTTCCCATGGCATGCCCGGTTTCAGGGCGCTGACCGCATCATTAAACTTCTTTAAAAACGGTTCCGCGATCGCACGGTGCACGAAGATTATCTTTATCGCGGTACAACGCTGTCCGTTAAAGGAAAGGGAGCCCAGCACGCATTCCTTCACCGCCAGGTCGATGTCAGCGTCGCCAAGCACGATACCGGCATTCTTCGCGTCCATGCCGAGCACCGAGCGGAGTCGGTGCGGCCTGGGATGCTGCTTCTTTATGATATCCGCGACCCTGCTGGAGCCGATAAATGCGAGCACATCGATCTTTCCCGATGTCATGAGCGGACCCACTATGCGTGCGCCGTCGCCGTACAGCAGATTGACCACACCCTTTGGAAAGGACTTCCGGAACGCCTCATGGAGCGGACCGTACAGGAGCACGCCGTACCTGGGCGGCTTGAGGATGACCGTGTTTCCCATGAGCAGGGCCGGTATGAGCGTGCTGAAGGTCTCGTTCAGGGGATAGTTGAACGGGCCCATGCAGAGAACCACGCCGAGCGGCGCACGCCGTATCTGGCCGATGATCCCGTCGCGTATCTCGAAGCGCGATCCTGCCCGATCAAGGTCCTTCACCGCGTTCACCGTTTCAGCTATATACTCTATGGTACGGTCGAACTCCTTTGCGCTGTCGCCGAGCGACTTGCCGATCTCCCACATCAGCAGGTTGATGATCTCCGCCCGCTGTTCCTTCATCATGAGCGTGAAGGTCTCAAGGCAGCGGATCCTGGACTCGACCGGCAGTGTTGGCCACTCGCCGCTGCCGTTGTTGTACGCGGAGACGGCGGCATCGAGAGCCTCGAGCGATTCCTTTTCCGTCATGAGGGGATAGCTTCCGATACTCTTTTGCTTAAGCCCCCGGTCCTTTTTCAGGTATACCGGCGAAAGCACCTCCTGCATCTCTCCCGTCCATCGGCGTATTTCGCCATCGAGAAGATATTCATGCTGCGTGACTGGAAATGCCGGAACATGACCGGCAGGAATCTCGTTTTCAGGCGGAAACAGGTTTTGCATTTTTTCTTCAGCAGTCATATGAAGGCCTCCTCTATGCCTCCCGGGACATCACCGGTCATTGTTTGCCGTACTGCAGGGCTTCGAGTATGATCTCGGAATATGACGGATGCACGAACATGCGTTTCCTGATGTCGGACGCCTTCATGCCGCTTCCGACGATCAGCGCCAGCTGGTTTATGATATCGGCGATTTCGTCACCCACAGCCGAAGCGCCCAGTATGGAGCCTGAATCCGCGTCTTCAAACAGCTTAACAAAGCCCGCGTCATGCCCCTCCATCACGGCCTTGCCCAGGGCCCTGAAAAAGTATTTATAAATTCTACAGTTTTTGTTTTGCTTTTTCAGGACGGATTCGCCCACGCCTACGCTCCCGACCTGCGGCGAAGAAAACACGAGTCGCGGCATGGAATCGTAATCAACCGGCTCACAAGAGTTGCCGCACATGTGTGCAACCGCGGTTTCCGCCTCCTTGTACGCGGTGTACGCGAGCATGGGAGAATCGATACAGTCGCCTGCCGCGTAAATATTACCGGCCGAAGTCTGCATATTCCCGTTCACAGAAATAAAGCCCTTCCCTGACACGGTAACGCCCGCCAGGTCCAGACCCAGGCCGGCAGTGTTCGGAGCGCGGCCTGTTGTTTCAAAGATCATGTCAAAGGTGCCGCGGATCTCCCGGCCACCCTCATTCATCACCACGTCTCCGCCCGGTCCGATTTTCGTTACCCTGGTTTTCTCATGCACGACAATGTCTTTTTTCTTGAACTCCCGGCCGAGCGTGCGCACTGCCTCCTCGTCCTCGCCATAGAGCAGGGAATCGAGAATCTCCGCTATTTCCACACGGACCCCAACCGATGCGAGAAACGAAGCATACTCGCACCCTATGACCCCGCCTCCGATCAGGAGAACGTTCGCGGGCACCGGGTCCAGGTTGAAGATCTTTTCAGAGGTAAAAACGTTTTTCGAATCAAACAGGCGTTTCGGACTGGAGCCCGATGCGATCAGAAAAAAGCGTGCAGCCAGCTTCTCGCCGGACACACTGATCTCGCGCGGGGAAATGAATGCCGCGTCTCCCTGGATAAGCTCTATCCCCTGGCTGGAAATCCGCGATTTCAGGCCGGAGCGTATCTGCTCCACGCGCTTCATGACAGTGTCGCGTATCGTCGCGTAATTGCCGCCGCCCTTCGCATGGTAAAGGAGACCCTTGAGCGGAATGCAGCCCTCGCTCAGGCACACGCCCCCGAGCCGCGACAGATCGCGCTCGATGACGGCTGTTTTCATGTTATGCCGCGCCGCCTCAAAGGCCGCGGTGTATCCCGCGGGACCGGAGCCTATTATTACAAGATCATATTCTTTCATCATCAATTATTCACTGTTCATTATATTTATCCGCCATATATGAACTGCGGACATATACCCCGCTCTCGACATGGTGGAAGCCCATCTCCCGCGCAAGATTCCCATACTCATCGAAACGATCCGGCGAAATGTATTCCTTCACCGGAGTACAGGACCTGCCCGGCTGCATATACTGGCCGATGCTCAGGTAATCGCAGCCCGCTTCCCTGAGATCGCGCAGCGCCCCGATCACCTGGTCGCCGGTTTCTCCCAGCCCGAGCATGATCGCGGACTTGGTACGGACCTGCGATGAGATCTTCCGCGCACAAAGGAGCACGCCAAGACTTCGGGCGTATTCTCTCCTGTTCACAGAGTCGTAAAGCCCCGGCACGGTCTCGATATTGTGCCCGAATATGTCCGGTCCCGAATCAATCACGGTACTGACAGATGATTCATCTCCCCTGAAATCCGGGACCAGCACTTCGATCGTTATTGCCGGGTCCTCTTTCCGTATCGCGCGAACCACGGCCGCGAACGAACCGGCGCCTCCGTCTCCCAGGTCGTCCCTGGTGACCGACGTTATCACCGCGTGCCTGATTCCCATTCTCCTGATCGCCTCCGCCACGCGCGCCGGCTCGCCGGGATCTTCCGTGATCGGTTTACCACTGCTGACGCCGCAAAAACGGCATGATCTGGTGCACACATCCCCGAGTATCAGGAAGGTCGCGGTCCCGCGCGCAAAGCATTCGGACATGTTGGGGCAGCGGGCCTGGTGGCAGACGGTGTGCAAACGCAGACCCCGGAGCATGCCCTCGGTCGCATGCATTGCTCTGAAATCAATTTTTTTGTTGATCCATGGTGGCCTCACTGCATCACACCTCGTTCACTGTCCCATTGACGGTCCACTGTTCAAGAGAATACCGGCTCTGCACAAGGGACCGGATGCCGTCTTCCTCGGAATCGTCTATTTCCTGCACGGTAAAATCAACGCCCATACTATCGCAAAACACTTCCATGAGTCTCCCGGCCAGCTCTTCAAGACCGACCTCACGGCTGCACGTCTCGTTCAGCGAGGTAAAGTTACGGTTATCGATCTGGTCCCTGAAATAGCGCTGCAACCGGTCAGTATCCGCGGTAAGAGGAATGGACCCGTGCTGCAACAGGGCCCCTCTCACCCTTCGCTGGGCATTTCCTCCGATCTTCCTGCCTTCTATAAGTATATCATAATCCTCGTTTCCGGAAAAGCAAAAATTCGGGCGGCCCGGTGAGCTCTCCCGGCCGGCGTCTTTTGCATACACGGGATTCATACCGAGTGAGCGATACGTCTCCATGATAAAAGCGTTGATTTTCATGAAAGAGCCGGCGTTGGATTCATGAGTTTCAGGGCTGCCGGCCGGCCACACGACCGAATAGGTCAGCTCGTGATCGTGAAATATCGCTCCGCCGCCGGTAATCCTCCTTACGACGGTCACCCCGTCGCCGAGGCAGGCGTCACGATCGAGGCATTCGATCCCCTGGTAACGTCCCAGAGAAATCGCGGGAGGTTTCCAGCCGTACAGGCGCAGCACAGGAACGCCGGCATGACCATGCCGCAGAAGAAGGTACTCGTCAATGGCCATGTTTTCCTGCCCGCCGCGTATCCCGTAAGGGACGAACCGCGCCGTCAGAGGTTGCATGTCAATTTCAGCTCCCTCGCCGCCCTTGTTTCGTCCGGCCTGGACACAGGGGTGTTGCCGGGCGCTTTCTTCAGGGACTCGGGATCGGTCTCAGCGAGCCCCGCGATCTCGATCATAGCATGGATGAACTCATCGATGGTTTCCTTTGACTCGGTTTCCGTCGGCTCGATCATCATGGCCTCGTCAACTACCAGCGGAAAATAGATGGTCGGAGGATGTATTCCGCGCTCTATCAGCGCCTTGGCTATATCGATGGCATGGACGCCGTTTTTCTGGACCTGCCGCTTTGCCGAAAAAACGCATTCGTGCATGCACACGCGGTCATAGGGCAGATCGTAGTAGGGCTTCAGCCTGACCCGTATGTAATTGGCGTTCAGGACCGCTTTCTCGGAAACGTCGATCAGCCCCTCCCTGCCAAGCATCATGATGTAGGCAAAGGCCCTCACCAGGATGGCGAAGTTACCGAAAAATGAAGCCATGCTCCCGATACTGCTGCCGTCGCCGAAATCAAGTCCATACGATCCGTCCTTAGACCGCGCGACATTGGGCACCGGCAGGAACTTCACAAGCTTTTCCGAGACGGCGACGACGCCTGAGCCCGGACCGCCGCCGCCGTGAGGGGTCGAGAATGTTTTATGCAGGTTCATGTGGACAATGTCGAAGCCGATGTCTCCGGGACGCGCCTTCCCGAGGATCGCGTTCAGGTTCGCGCCGTCGTTGTAGAGAAGCGAATCGTGCTCCCGCGCGATCTCCACGATATCGCAGATGCGGCGGTGGAACGTGCCGAGCGTGTTCGGCAGCGTCAGCATCACGCCGGCGACCTCGTCCGTCATTTTCTCGCGGAAAGCGTCAACGTCCATACCGCCGTCACGGTCCACGGGCACCGATATCACGGAATAGCCACCCATGGCAGCGCTCGCCGGGTTTGTGCCGTGCGCTTCGTCCGGCACGATAACATATTTCTTCTTGTTGCCTTTCGCCTTGTGATACGCGGCCATGAGTAGAATGCCCGCCAGTTCTCCATGGGCTCCGGCATAGGGCTGCGTCGTCACGCCCTTCATCCCGGTGATCTCCGCCAGGAATGACGAAAGCCGGTATATGAGCTCGAGAGAGCCCTGGACCGTTGCCGGATCGATATATGCCATGAACGGGTGCGCGCCCGCAAAGCCGGGAAGAGCGGATACCGCCTCGTTCACCTTCGGATTGTATTTCATGGTGCAGGAGCCGAGCGGATAAAAATGCGTGTCCACCGAGAAATTCAGCTGTGACAGGCGGATATAGTGCCGCATCACGTCCAGCTCGGACAGCTCGGGCAGGCAGTTGTCTATCGCGCGCAGATATTTCAGGTCTAGATTTTCTCCAGCGCCTTCAGGGATCGCTCCGGGATCGACCCCGATCCTTCCGGGCACGCTTTTTTCGAATATCAGTTTCATGGCAGGGCCTTCCGGACCGCATGCGCGAACGCGGTGATCTCATCTTCCGATCGCTTTTCCGTAACCGATACGATCAGGGTGCAGTCCATGTTTTTATAGAATAACGACGCGGGCAGACCTGCCGCGTACCCGGTTCCCAGTATTTTCTTTACGAATTCCGCGGCAGGGACGGGCAAATCAACGGCAAATTCATTGAAGGTCGGGCCTTTCCTGACGGTGATTCCCTTGATCGCTCCCAGGGCTTTCTTGCAATATTCGGCGCGGGAATTATTGATGAGGGCCGTTTTCCGGAAGCCCTCCTTGCCTATCAGCGAGAGATACACCACCGCCCTGAGCGCGCAAAGGGCCTGGTTGGAGCATATGTTGGAGGTCGCTTTTTCGCGCCGTATATGCTGTTCGCGCGCCTGGAGGGTGAGAACAAAGGCCCTTCTGCCGTCACGGTCGACCGTCTCGCCGACGATCCTGCCGGGCATCTTTCGAATGAATTTTTTCTCTACCGCCATGAGCCCGAGGTACGGACCGCCGAAAGACAGGGGCAGGCCGAGCGACTGGCCCTCGCCCACCGCAATATCCGCCTTCATCTCGCCCGGCGTCTTGAGCAGGCCGAGCGACAGCGGGTAGAACACGAGAATGTTCACGATGTTTTTCGAACGGGCATACGCAAAGAGCTCTTCGTAATCATCGACCATGCCGAAGAAGTTGGGGTTTTGCACCACAAGCGCAGAGGTGCTATCGTCGAGCAGGGAGCGGATCTTTTCCTGGTCCGTGCGCAAATCGTTCAGGTCCACTTCCTCGATGTCCACATCGATGTTGAGAATGTATGTCCTGATAATATTCCGGAAAAGCGGGTTTACCCCGCGGTCGACCAGTATTTTATGACGATTGTTGGTCCGCACCGCCATGGCGATCGCCTCATAGAGCCCCGTTCCGCCGTCATACAGGGACGCGTTGGCGAAATCGAGGCCGGTCATACTCGCGATCATGGACTGGTATTCGAATATCGCCCGCAGGGTGCCCTGGGACGCTTCCGGCTGGTAGGGCGTGTACGCGGTAAAGAATTCCGAGCGGGACGAGATCGTGTCCACGGCCGAGGGAATGAAATGATCGTAATACCCTCCGCCGACGAACGAAACCAGGTCCGTCCGGTTGCGGCGGCTCAGGTCGTTAAATGCCTTCAATGCCTCGTTCTCGGTGATCCCGGTCGGTAGCTCGAACGATGCAGGCCTGAGGCCGGCCGGGATGTCCGAGAAGAGCTCCTCGACGGATGTTACGCCGATGGTTTCGAGCATGATCCGGACGTCGTCTTTCGTATGGGGAGTGAAACCCGCCATTGTTACTCCAGTCCCGCCGCGAAAGCTTTATAGCTTTTGGCGTCCATCAGGTTTTTCATCTCGGCCGGGTCCGACACCTCGATCTCGGCTATCCAGCCTTTCTCGTAACAGGATTTGTTGACCAGCTCGGGCTCGTCGTCCAGCCGCGGATTGTTAGCCGTGATCGTACCGGAAAGGGGGGAATAAATATCGCTGGCCGCCTTGACGGATTCGATGCCGGTCAGGAACTCGGCCTGTTTGACCGCCTTGCCGACCTGGGGCGGCTCGACATAGGTGATATCTCCCAGCTTCTGCTGGGCATAATCGGTAATGCCGATTTTTGCTTTATTGCCTTCCACACTGGCCCATTCATGTTCCCTGGTGTAGAGATATCCTTCAATAACGTTAATCTCCATCTCCCCTATGCCTCCGTGTATTTAATTGATGTCTGCTTTATAAACGGCACCGGCGCTATCTTCGCCGATATTTCGCCCTTTCCAGTGTCTATCGCGATCCCCGTCCCTTCGATAGCGTGCGCCGTGTCTATATAGCCCATTCCGATGCCACAGTTGAGATGGGGAGAGAATACGCCGCTTGTCACGAACCCGGCCTCTGCACCGCCGGCCAGTATCCTGTTCTCGTGCCTGGGGCTCCTCCTCCCGTCCGCGATAAAACCTATGAGGCTGCGTTTGACTCCGGTCTTCTGCCGGGCAACGATCGGCTCCTTCCCACTGAACGATTTGTTCATGTCGAGGAATCGCTCCATGCCTCCCTCGACAGGGGTGGTTTTCTCATTGAATTCGCTTCCGTAAAGGGGGAAGCCCATCTCCAGGCGCAGGATATCGCGAGCGCCAAGACCGGCCGGCCGTACGTCCGGGTGCTTCAGGAGCTCCTTCCACAACCTGAGCCCTGTTTCCGGGTCCACGTACACCTCGAACCCCAGCTCGCCGGTATAGCCGGTCCTGCTGATTATATGTTTCCCGCCCATGAATTCGAAAAAATCGAACCCGTAATAGGGAAGCCGCGCAATGCCCGGACCGGCGATCTGCTTCATGACAGCCATGGATTTGGGGCCCTGTACGTCAAGCTTGACGATCCTGGAGGATATGTTCTCGATTGCCGCCCCGCTTCCGAGGCGGCCCTGTATGGTTTCAAAGTCACGCTTCACGTTCGATGCATTCACCACCACCATCCATTCATCGTCGGCGATCCGGTATACGATCAGGTCGTCGAGAATGCCGCCCTGCTCGTTCAGGAGGAACCCGTAGCGGCACCTCCCCTTTTTAATGGCTAGTACGGGCGTGGTGATGGCGCTGTCGAACGAAAGCGAACCGGGCTGCTCTTTGACGATGAACTCGCCCATGTGGGTGATGTCAAAGACCGAAACGGCCGACCGCGTATGGCGCGTCTCGTCCAGGATACTGCCATAATGGATCGGCATGTCCCATCCCGCAAACGGGGCCATCAGCGCCTTCAGTGATACATGCTCTTCATGGAGCACGGTGAATTCTGTTTCCATCAATACACCCTGGTGCGGCGGGAGCTGGACAATTACTGAAAGGAGTCCGCAGCCGCGATTTCGATGTCGATATCCATTTTTTCGCCGAGCTTTTCCAGCTCCTTCCTGACAGTAGCGAGCTTTAATTCAAACGGGATATTGATAATGCATTTCATCCTGAATATTGGAGCGCCGCTCAGCGGCGCGTTGATTACACGGGTTTCCATGGATTCGATATTGATCGAGCGATTGTGGAGTATCCTGGTGATCTCGTGCACGATGCCGGGATGGTCCATGCTGGTTGCCGTCAGCCGATGCGGTATGGAGGGCTTTATCTTGCGCTCGTGGGGAGCGGTCGTCTGCTTGATCAGGATGCGCAGACCGGTCTTTTTCTCCAGTGACGGAATCTCGGGCGCCAGTTTTGCATCGAATCCGGCCGCCCCTGCTGCCAGGAGGATAACGGCGAACTCGCCGCCCAGGACAGCCATGCGGCTGTCTTCTATATTAATATTACGTGCGGAGAGAAACGAGCTGATCTCGTCCACGAGTCCGGGCCGGTCAGAGCCGATTGCCGTTATCACGATATATCCGGTCATGCAACCACCAGGCTATTATTGATAAAAAACCACGGAATGCCATGGACATTCCGGAGGATAATTAATGCCGTCTCAGTTTAAAAATACAAGTTAAAATTTTTATGTCGTATAAAAATTTATGAATACGCGTTAAACAGGTTCCCTGATACTTGATCCAGGAGTTTTAGACTTGACAATTCCATTTTAGTGGCGGCTTTTAAACTGTTCATCTTGACATCGCGCGGTGCCTGTCTTTCAGTCGTGAGTCAAAAGGCGCCGCCCGTACATCGCCGGCAGGAGGTTCGAAATGCAGAAATTTGCAGTAATCGGCCTGGGAAGCTTCGGCGCCCATCTCGCAAAATCCCTGAAGGAGTACGGCAGCGATGTCACGGGGATTGATATCAACAGGGACCGCCTGCTCGCTTCGAAAGAACATCTTGCACATTCCATCACCGGCGATGCCACTGACACTTCCTTTCTTCAGTCGCTCTCTCTCAGGGAGCTGGACGGCGTGATCGTCAATGTCGGCGATATCAGCTCCATGATCATAATTCTCCTCTCGCTGAAGGACCTCGGCGTCAGGCGCATCATCGCGTGCGCGTGCTCGGAAAAGGAGCAGCGCGCGTTCGAGCGCCTGGGCGTCTCCGACATCATCTACCCGGAGCGCGATACCGCGACCAGGATAGGCAAGACCCTCGCGATGAGAAACGTGCTCGACTACGTGCCCCTGACCGGGGAGTATGTCGTCATGAACATCCAGCCGCCTGCGAGCTTTATCGGGAAGAACATACGCGACCTGCAGATCGGCGCGCGTTTCAAGTGCCAGATCCTCGGCATAAAGTATTTACAGGGCAACGAGCAGTGGAGCCAGGACGCTCCCGAATGGGAGAACATGAGGATAGCTCCCACTGCGGACGACATCATACCGGAGCACTCCGTGCTGCTGTTCCTGGGCCGGAAATCGGACCTGGCGAAAATCCAGCAACTCGATTGACACTGCGCCGGCACATTTCGCGACAAGGCGGTTACCATGGCTGAACAAAAGACACGCGGCATGCTGACCCTCAAAGAGCTCGAGGAGAAGGCGCGTACCGGTGAAATCGAGACCGTTATCGCGGCCTTTCCAGACCTGTACGGCCGGCTCTTCGGCAAGCGCATCACCACCGAATTTTTTCTGGACCAGATCGCCGGCTCCGGCATGCACGCGTGCAATTACCTCTTCACGGTGGACATGGAAATGGACCCCGTGCCCGGGTACCGGTACGCGAACTGGGAGAGCGGATACGGCGATTTTCACTGTGTGCCGGACATGAGCACACTCCGCTGCGCTGCATGGCTCGACAGGACCGCGATCGTCGTGTGCGACGTATTCGACGAGCATGAAAACCGCCTGACGCCGATATCGCCGCGTAGCATCCTGAAAAAACAGCTCGCAGCCGCGGAAGAGGCCGGCTTTCAGGTCATGGGGGCCTCCGAGCTCGAGTATTTCATTTTCAAGGAAAGCTACAACTCGGCGCGGGAGAAGCAGTACGCAAGCCTCAAGCCGTTCGGGGCCTACCTTGAAGACTATCACATCCTCCAGGGAACGCGCGAGGAGCCGCTCAACGCCGCGGTCCGCCGCCATCTCGCGAACAGCGGTGTACCGGTGGAGTTCAGCAAGGGTGAATGGGGCCAGGGCCAGCACGAACTGAACATACGCTATGCCGACGTCCTTACCATGGCGGACAGCCAGTTGATATACAAGCAGTGCTTCAAGGAGGTTGCGGACTCCCTCGGCATATCCGTGACCTTCATGGCAAAATTCGACGCGGACCGCGCCGGTTCGAGCTGCCACATGCACCTGAGCCTCTGGGACCGTGCCGGCAAAAAGAACATGTTTGCCGGGGACATCCCCGTCGGTCCGACTGCAGGCTCCGATACGTTCAGGTGGTTTCTGGGCGGCTGGATACGTCATGCGGCCGAGATGATGGTCTTTTACGCGCCCACGGTCAATTCCTACAAGCGCTACCAGTCCGGGTCATGGGCCCCGACCTGTCTCGCGTGCAGCTACGATAACCGCACCGCGGGCTTCCGCATCGTGGGAAGCGGGGGCTCGCTCCGCATCGAGTCCCGCATCCCCGGCGCTGACGTCAACCCGTACCTCGGGTACGCGGCCGCCCTCGCTTCCGGCCTCGACGGCATCAGGAACAGGATCGAGCCGCCGCCCCTGTGCACCGGTGACATGTACTCGACAGCGGGCCTGCCCCGGGTACCGGACACGCTGCGCGATGCCATCCGCGAGCTTGAAAACAGCGAATTCGCGCGCGCCGCGTTCGGGGCAGACGTGATCGAGCATTACCTGCACTTTTTCAGGACAGAGCAGAGCCTGTACGACCGGGCGGTCACCGACTGGGAACGCAAGCGCTATTTCGAGCAGATATGATAAACCGGCGCCGGCTCCCTTCATTCTGGATCCGTATCAGTCCGTAATTTCACAAGTATGAGGACCTCTACACATGAATCTTAGACCTTCCTGGTGGCTTGACTTTCTGCGGGTCGTATGGCCCCTTACCTATTTAAGCGCAAAAATGACGCAATGGCCGATTGTCGGCAGGCTCTTTGCGGTCATGGTTCGTCCCGTCTTTACCGGCAGGAATTTCAACGTCACGCACATTCCGGTAAACCGTGATGTCAGCGGCGCGGGAAGCACGTTTCTCCCGGAACGTTTACTCGAAGAGCTTATACGCCGTTCCTCGCATCGCATTGTCCTCAATCGCTGCACCTGCCGCGAATCGGAACAGTGCTCCAGCTATCCAATAGAGGAAGCGTGCATGCACCTCGGCGAAGGCACCCTCGCCATTCCCCCGCATATTGCAACCCGGCGCACGGTCGACGAGGCCCTCGCCCACATGCGTAAAATGGTCGGGATGGGCCTGATTCCCATGATCGGCCGCGTCCGGATGGATGACTTTTTCTACGGCACGCCCAACACCGGCAGGTCCCTCACGATCTGCTTCTGCTGCGCCTGCTGCTGCACCATTTTCAAGTCCGCACGATACTTCCCCGGCGATGTCAGGGAATCGCTGGTCCGCCTGCGCGGTCTCGGCGTCACAACCGATGCTGCCGCATGCACCGGTTGCGGTACCTGTGTGAGCGAATGCTTCACCGGCGCGCGTACCCTGTCCGGCAACCGCATCGTCCATGACGACGCTCTCTGCAAGGGGTGCGGCCGCTGCGCTACCGTATGCCCGTCCAGGGCTGTCACCATCAGCGTCGACAACATGAACGACGCTATCGGTGAAATAATGTCCCGGATCGGGCAGCGCATGAAGATCGACTGATACCCGTAGGGAATGAATAATTGTTTATCGTAAAAAAAGCCCCTGTCGGTTTAACGACAGGGGCTTTTTTTACGATACGATATGAGTTCAGGAGCGTATCAAACAGGAATTAAGATTGTGCTTATCTTCAAGAGGCAGATCGACGAATTGTATCCCCACATTATATGTCCCGTCTTCTGCTTTTTCAACCCGAACGATCCTGCCCGTACCCTTGAAAAGATCGAAGGTCCGGGGCTTCAAGAACACCACGTTCAGGGTGATCCCGGGCTCCATATTCCTGTCCATGTTTAGCAGTAGGCCATTGCCGCTGATGTTTATTGACTGTGAGCCGTGTATCTCCGACATTATCGCGCGTGTTTCCGCATCTTTTACAACAAGCCGCACGTTGAACGTATCGTGAACACGGCTGAATTCTCTTTTTTCTTCTGAACCATCCATCTGGTTTCTGTCCATTTCCCTGTGCGGGCCCGCATTCAAGCGTGTTGTCCAATCCGTACTATGCCTTGGTATCTATTTTAAAACCCTTGCTTAAAACTCCCTCTTTTTCCGGCTCCATCATTGACTTTGTTTTCTTATCCCCCGCGTTTTTATCAATATGGTTTTGATAATACTCGGCTATACCTTTTCTGTACATGTTGTTGTTTATCTTTTCGATTGCCATATATACCTCCCCTTATATGGTTGGATCAATTATCCAGAAGTACGGACCCGTGCCGCCCATAACACCAGTCTGTTATAATAATGTACGGGGCCGAAGAGAATTATTCAACAAAAAAATTACCGGAGGGTGATTATTTATAATTATTCAGACCTACTTAAATTGGTATCCATTACATAAAACAGGATGATTAAAACAGCTCATTCAACAGCGGATTTTCACTGTTTTACGGATTGGCAAACAATATAATGTATCGCGCACCTATTAATTGTAAAAATCCGCGCAAATAAATGAATGCATACCTGGCAGCGCGATGAACGGTATCAATACATATGATTTTCATTCTGGTTTTAAATAATTGTTGATTTTTTAATCATTAAAACAATCTAGATAATGGAAGAAATTTTAATAACCGGTTTTAATTAACGTGGCAAACAAGACCTTTTACATAGAAACATTCGGCTGCCAGATGAATAAAAACGATTCCGAGCTCATGGCCCTTTCCATGACCGGGGAAGGGTTCCTGCCGGCGTCCGCAGTAGAAAAGGCCGACATCATCATATTCAACACCTGCTCGGTACGCGAGCATGCGGAAAACAGGGCCCTTGCCCGCATGCGCGGCAGCCGCAAACAGCGACGATCCAGGGGCGCCATCGTAGTGGCGGCCGGGTGCATGGCCCAGCGCATCGGCGGCGATCTGCTCGCCGGGGGGACGGCTGACATGGTCGTGGGCCCGTACCAGGTCCCGGCGCTTGGCAGGCTTGTACGATCCTACCTCGCCGACCCCGGTGACAATACGTATCTCTCCCAGGAAACTGGCGACTTTGCCGGCAGGATTAACCCGAAGCTCTGCAGGACGGAGGATTCTCCCGGCTGGCACCGCTGGGTCACCATAACCCACGGGTGCGAGAACTACTGCTCATACTGCATAGTTCCCATGGTGCGCGGCAGGCTCATCTCGTTCCCGTCCGCCCAGATACTGGAATACATACGCGGGCTTGCCGCAAGCGGAATTAAAGAGATAACCCTTCTCGGGCAGAACGTCAACCAGTACGGGACCGATTCAAACGACATCCCGTTTTACCGTCTGCTGGAAGCTGCCGCCGCCATCAGCGGCATAGAGCGGATCAACTTCCTCACGTCGCATCCCAGGGATTTTTCCGACTCGATCCTGGACGTCATAAGCGATCATTCCAACATCTCGCGCTCCATTCATCTTCCGCTCCAAAGCGGGTCGGACCGCATCCTTTCGCTCATGAACCGGAAGTACACACGCGCGGATTACCTGAAGATCGTGGAGAAGATTTCGGCCAGGCTCGGGACCTATTCCCTGTCAACCGACCTTATCGTCGGGTTCCCCGGTGAAACGGAGAAGGAATTCATGGACACGCTTTCCGCGGTCGAATCGATACGCTTCGATGACGCGTACAACTATGCTTATTCTCCCCGCTCCGGGACCCCGGCATATTCCAGCATGGAAACACTGTCGCGTGAAGAGAAGATCGAGCGGCTCCAGCGGCTCATTGGCCTCCAGCGCAGCGTTTCTCTCCAGCGCCTTACGGAGAGGATCAGCAGCATCGAGGACTCGATCATAGAGCGCTACAGCAAGAAGTCCACGGACAGGGTCATGGGCCGCTCCTACCTGAACCATGTCGTTATAACAGACGGCACCAGCGAAGACTTTGGAAAGCGGTTGCAAATACGCATACACAGCGTCCGGGGAACGACCCTGCATGGTACGAGAATTGCATAGGCAGGTCATCATTCTCGCAGCAGCCCTCGTGCTGGCGGCCCACCCTCATGCCGGTGCGGAGCGGAGCCGCGGCGCAACAGCGCTCACTGAAAAACAATACATGGACCGTATCACGCTTCTGGCAAAGCGGCACGACACCACGGTTGCAAATAAAACGGCCGCAGCCTTTTTCAAGGCGTACCCGGCAAGCCCGCGGATCCCGGACGCGTGGATCATACTGGGTGACATGGAAACGACCCCCGATCGCGCGATCGAGCACTACCGGTCCGTCATAACCGGATATAAAAACTACCGCCGGTGCGATTACGCACGATACCGCATCTGCGAGATACACTATCTTCGATCACGGTGGGAGCCGTTACGGGACGACGCGCTGCCCGGCACGCGCCTCACAAAGAGCCGCCACTACGACGCGTTCCTCTTTTTCAGCGTGATTGCGCTCATGCACACCGAGGCGTATGACCGCGCAGAACAGCTGTGCCGCGGCCGCATCGAGTCCGACCATGACTACAACAATCTCGCGCGCACGCTCCTCATCCTCGCGTCCATTCACAAGGCCACGACCGGTCATTCCCGGGATTACATCAATTCGATCCGGGAGATCGCCGTGGGATACGGCTCCGCCGATGCCATGCCGGCAGCCCTCTTCATGCTCGGCGATTTCTACGAACACAAGCGGATGTACAATGAGTCCTATTCGGCCTACTCGGACCTGATATCCGGTTATCCCGGGTCACCTGAAGCCGCTGAAGCGGCGAAAAATATCGCCGCCGTGAAACGGCACAACCCACGCCGCGTCTTTTATCTTCCGGTAAAAAAGATCATCGATGACACGGAAAGCCTGGACATCAGCCCTGAAAAGGATCTGCCCGAGAACACCGAGGCCCCTGTCTATTACGCCATATCGATCGGCCCCTTTGACTCCATGAAAACCGTCACCGGAATAAAAAAAGAGCTTATTGAGTTCGATCCGATTAAAACAGTCCGTTTATCAAGGGGCTTCTCACTGTACGTGGGCAGGTGCCGCGACGAGGACGAGGCGCTTGAGCTGCGGATACGGCTTGCGGAGGAGCACGGGATCAATGGACGTATCGTCCGCGTTTCCGCCGGCGACCGGCAATCATTTATTTACGGTGAATAACCTCCGTCTGAAAGGCACGGGTTTAAACCCGTGCCTTTCAGAC
>JBGTBN010000098.1:0-18910 GCA_041749375.1 Spirochaetota bacterium | reverse complement strand
CCTGCGGCGAGCAGGAAACCATGATGACGGCCGCGATCAGGGCGGCCGGGATTTTCTTCAGTACACGCATCGCACGCCTCCGTCCCCTATTTCCACGATCATGTTGTCGATGAGCCGGGTCGCGCCGTAGTAGACAGCCATGGCGATGACCGACTTATCCGCCAGGATCTCGACGGGCGAGAGGTCCGCGTACCGGACGAACGAAATGTAATCTATGTCCGTCGTTCCGGAAGCCGCGATCTCCGCGCGCATGACCGCGTTGATGGCGTCCGCGCTGCGCTCTCCCGCGATGAGCATCTCTTCCGCCTTCCTGAGAGAGCGCGATATGGCCAGGGCCCGCACCCGCTCGTACTTCGAAAGCCGCACGTTGCGGGAGCTCATGGCCAGCCCGTCCTTTTCGCGGATCGTGGGCGCGATTATAATGCGAATGGGGAAATCGAGGTCCGCGACCATCTTCTCGATGCTCACCGCCTGCTGTATGTCCTTCTGGCCGAACACGGACACTTCGGGCTGGACGATGTTGAAGAGCTTGCTCACCACGGTGTACACGCCGCGGAAATGGCCGGGCCGGTGAGCGCCGCACAGGTGCTCGGTAAGGATATCCACGTCCACGTAGGTCAGGCGGTTTTTGTACATCTCGCCCTCGTCGGGCACGAATACAAGGTCAACGCCGGCCTTTTCCGCCAGACTGTAGTCGCGGTCCAGGTCGATCGGGTACTTGTCGAAGTCTTTCGGGTCGTTGAACTGTATCCGGTTAACGAAAATGCTCATGACCTGGTAGTCAGCGTGCTTCCTCGACTCGGCCACGAGTGAAAGGTGGCCCTCATGGAGATAGCCCATGGTGGGCACGAAGCCGATGCGCTTCCCCGCCTTTCTCGCGTCCGCGACGTGGTCGCGGACGTCCTGTATGGTTGATGCTACATGCATTGTAGGTCTCCTGTAACCCCTGTCTTCCAGATCATGAATCCCGCAACATCAACGTGCCCAATCCCCCCTGTCCCCCGGAGGGGGCACGTGAGATGATGCTTAACTTTTTAATTCTGCCTCAATTACACATATTACTTTTTCAATATCCTGTATGACCTCACGATTGCTAAACCGTAATGTCTTAATTTCCATACTTTTCAGGAAGTCATCCCGATATTCATCATAATCTTTTCTATCTTTATGCACATCTCCGTCTATTTCAATGGCAAGATGTTTTTCATGACAATAAAAATCAAGAATATATCTATAAAGAGGATGCTGACATCTGAATTTACATCCCGCAATCTGTTTGCCCTTCAACCTCTCCCGCAACAAACGTTCAGAATCAGTCAAATTATTTCTCAGGTCCCGCGCCAATTCAACAACATAATCAGGCGTCTTTACACCAGTATTCATAATAACTCTCTCACCGCTCCTTCACTCGTGCCCCCTCCGGGGGACAGGGGGGAATGCACTGCTCACCGCTCCTTCACTCGTGCCCCCTCCGGGGGACAGAGGGGAATGCACTGCTCACCGCTCCTTCACTCGTGCCCCCTCCGGGGGGCAGGGGGGAATGCACTGCTCACCGCTCCTTCACTCGTGCCCCCTCCGGGGGACAGGGGGGAATGCACTGCTCACCGCTCCTTCACTCGTGCCCCCTCCGGGGGACAGGGGGGCCTACACCTTCTCCGCAGCCACGAGCATCATGTCGCCCATGCGGAGCCGCTTGGCCATGACGTCGGCCGCTTTCCTCGTGAGCGAGCCCGGTTTCCCGAAGCCGCTGCCGTAGGTAGCGTACCGTACTATTCGGAAGCCGTTCTTTTTCAAAAGTTTTTTCATTCCCGCGCGGGAAAAAAACCAGAGATGCTCCGGGAAGTTGTAGAACCGCCACCTGCTGCCATGGAGACGCATGAAATTGGCCCCGCCCGCGCGGCAGGTGGAGATGAAGAGGCGGCCGCCGTCTTGCAGCTCGTCCCGCGCCTTTTCCAGGAACCGGTCCGGCCGGTGCAGGTGCTCGATCGACGCCCAGAGCGTTATCAGGTCGAACGGCCGGGCAAAGGATATTTCCAGGTAGTCGTCCTCGTACACGGCAAGCCCCGCCCCGCGCGCGAACTCGACGCAGGCGGGGGAGATGTCCACACCCGTGGCGTCCCAGCCCCGGTCGCGCATGAACGCGAGGAAGTACCCGGCCGCGCACCCGATGTCGAGGACGCGCTTCTCGCCGGGGAGCGACCCCTCGTACCCGAAAAAGTCCATGTCCGCCAGGTTCATGCGGACCACGCGCTCGATCTCCCGGCGCGTCTCCTCCGAGAAATAGTTGTCATAGCCGCGGTCGGTCCGGGTGGCAAAGTAGGAATCGCCGTAGTACGCCCCGATCTCGCCCTCGTCCGGGCGGGGAGATACGAACTGCAGGCCGCACCTGCCGCATTTCACCAGGGTGAAGGACTCGCCCGTGCGCGACTCTTTCGAGAACAGGGGCGTACGCTCGTCGCTGCCGCAGATGACGCACTTGACTTGTTCCATGGTTGCAGTTCTCCCAAAATCGGTGTAAGCACTCTCCCGACCTCCCCCGCCAGCGGGGGAGGTGGCCGTAGGCCGGAGGGGGCGCTGCCTGTCGTCAATGATGGCTTATCGTAAACGTCAGCGAATCCTGGCCAATCACCTGGGACAGGTCCTTCACCAGCCCCTCGGAGGGCTTGACGTTGTACGTGGCATGGGCCCTGATCACCTTCTCGCCCTCCTTCGCGTCCACGTGAAAGAAGATGGGGCACTCGCCCTTGTGGCGCGTGAAGACCGATTCCAGGGTCTTCAGCATGGTGTCGTCGACCCCGATGATGTCCAGCTTGATGTGCACGGCCGAGATGGCCTCCTGCTTGACCTCTTTCAGTGACTTTATGCCGGTGACAACGATCTTCATGAGCGTGTCGCTCTCCGCCTCGACCACGCCCGTCACCATGATCGGCTTCCCGCCGGTGACCAGCGTCTCGTGCTTCGTGAGCACTTTCTCGAAGAAGATGACCTCGACCGAGCTGTCCATGTCCTCGAGCTCCGCCAGTGCGTAACGCTTCCCGGTCTTCTGGGCGCGCTTCACCTGTAAATTTGCCAGTATTCCGACGATGGAGACGGTCTTGCCGTTGTGCCCGGACGACAGGCCCTTCAGCGATACGGACGAGAACATCCTGATGTCCTGCTCGTACCGGGCCAGCGGGTGGCCGGAGATGTAGAGGCCGAGCACCTGCTTCTCGTGGGCCAGCTTCTCGTTGTCATGCCATTCCGGGATGTCCAGGAGATCGATGGACACGGCGGAGGGCGAGGAGCCGCCCGGCATGTCGAAGAGGTTCCCCTGGCCGGAGGCCAGGTCCTCCTGGAGGCGCCGCGCCGCATCAAGCAGGATATCGATCGAGGCGAAGAGCCGGGCGCGGTTCTCGTGCAGGCAGTCCATCGCGCCGGCATAGATGAGGGCCTCCAGCACGCCGCGGTTCACGGTCATCGAGTCGGTGCCCTCGAGGAAGTCCTTGAGGGAGTTGAACGTGCCGGCCTTCTTGCGCGCGGCGACGATCGACTCGATCGCCTTTTCCCCCACGCCCTTGATGGCGCTCAGGCCGAAGCGGATGGACGGCCCCTCGATCGTGAAATCGTACTCGCTCGCGTTCACGGAGGGCGGGAGGACGTCGATGCCGGCGGCACGGCAGTCGTTTATGTACTGGACAACGTCGTCCTGCCGGTCCGGCTGGGCCGAGAGGAGCGCGGTCATGTACTGGAGCGGATAGTGGGCCTTCAGGAACGCAGTCTGGTAGGCGACCAGCGCGTACGCGGCGGAATGGGACTTGTTGAAGCCGTACTCCCCGAACTTCTTGATCATGTCGTAGAGGTTCTCGGCCAGCTTCCGGTTGACGCTGTTCTTCTCCGCGCCCTTCAGGAACTTCCCCTCCAGGTCGTTGATGATGTCCATGTTCTTCTTGCCCATGGCCTTGCGCAGCTTGTCCGCCTCCGGCATGGTGAAGCCGGCGATGATCTGGCTGATGCGCATGACCTGCTCCTGGTACACGACGACGCCCAGAGTGTCCCCGAGCACCGGCTCCAGGGAGGGGTGCGGGTATTCGACGAGCTTGGGGTTTCTCTTCCGCTTGATGAAATCGTCCGCCATGCCGGAATTCAGCGGGCCGGGACGGTACAGGGCCACAATGGCGATGATGTCCTCGAAGCAGGTGGGCCCGAGGCGACGGAGCAGGGTCTGCATGCCGCCGCTTTCAAGCTGGAACACGCCCTTGGTGTCCGCCTTCTGGAGCAGGCGGTAGGTCTTTTTGTCGTCCAGGGGTATGGTGTCGATGTTCACCGTCTCCCCGCCCGTCTCGCTGATGAGCTTGAGGCATTTGTCTATGATGGTAAGGTTTTTCAGGCCGAGAAAGTCCATTTTCACCAGGCCCGCCTTTTCCAGAGCGTTTTTCTCGAACTGTGACGAAATTGCCCCGTCCTTGTCCTTGTACAGGGGCACGTAGTCGGTGAGAGGCCCGCGGGAGATGACGATGCCCGCCGCGTGCCTGCCGGCGGAGCGGACCAGGCCCTCGAGCTTGAGCGAGGTGTCGATGAGGTCCTTGCCCGCTTCCCGGTCCTTGTACAGGGCCTGGAATTCCTTCGACTTGGCGAGGGTCTCCTTCAGCTCCTTTTCCTCTATCATCTTGCTGATCTCGTTCGCCCGCTGGAACGGGATGTCCATGGCGCGGGCCACGTCCTTGATGACCGCCTTCGCGGACATCGTGTTGAAGGTGATGATCTGGCTCACGTGATCGTCGCCGTACCGCTCCCGCACGTAGTCGATGACCTCGCCGCGCCGTTCCGCGCAGAAGTCCAGGTCCATGTCCGGCATCTCGTTCCGCTCCGGGTTCAGGAACCGCTCGAACAGAAGGTCGTACCGGAGCGGGTCGAGCGCCGTGATCCCCAGGCAGTAGGAGACCATGGACCCGGCGGCAGAGCCACGGCCCGGGCCGACGGGGATGCCCTTCGAGCGCGCGTACTTGATGACGTCCCATACCACGAGGAAATAGCCGGAGAACTTCATGTTCGTTATGACCGACAGCTCGTACTCGATCCTCTTCTGCACATCTTCGGGTATCCGGTCCCCATACCTCATGCGGGAGCCCTCTTTGACCAGGTGCCTCAGGTAGGTGTCGAGGTTGTAGCCTTCCGGCACCTCGAAGTGCGGCAGGATCGCCCTGCCCAGCTCGATCTCCAGGTCGATCATCTTGTATATGTTGCAGGTATTGATCAGCGCGTCCGGGTAATCGGCGAACATCGCCTGCATCTCTTCCGGCGACTTCAGGTAGAACTCGTTGGAGGGAAACTTCATCCGGCCGGCGTCCTTCATGAGCCTGCCCGTCTGGACGCAGAGGAGGACCTCGTGGGAGCGCGAGTCCTCCTTGTTCACGTAGTGCGCGTCATTGGTGGCGATGAGGGGGATATCAAGGTCCGTCGCGATTTTGATCAGCTCCCGGTTGACCGTCTCCTGCTCCTTGATGCCGTGGTACTGGAGCTCCAGGTAGAAGTGCTCCCTGCCGAAAAGCTCGTTGAAGCGTCCCGCCAGCTCGCGCGCCTCTTTCTCCTTTCCCCTGAGTATCAGCGAGGGGATCTGGCCGCCAAGGCAGGCGGAGGAGCAGATGAGGCCCTCGTGGTGCTTCTCGAGCACCTCGAAATCGATGCGCGGCTTGTAGTAGAACCCCTCGGTGTAGCCGATGGAAGAAAGCTTCATTAAATTGCGGTACCCGGTGACGTCGCGCGCCAGGAGTATGAGATGGTAGGAGGTGTCCTCCCCGTTAGCGCGGCTCGCCTCGCGGTTTGTCCGGGAGCCGGGCGCCATGTAAAATTCCTCCCCGATGATCGGGGTGATCCCCTTTTTCTTCGCTGCCTGGTAAAAGTCAATGGCGCCGAACATGTTCCCGTGGTCGGTGAGGGCCACGGCGGGCATGCCGAGCTGTATCGTTTTTTCGACCAGTTTATCGACCGTTATTGCGCCGTCAAGGATCGAGAAGTCGGAATGATTGTGGAGATGAACGAAATCCATGTCCCTATGCTTTTCTGCAGGGGACATAATTTCAAGCAATTAATTCGCGGTGATTACCAAAATGATAAATTTTCGATTGAGTAATACAGCAGTTACTGTTTCTTCTATAAAATAGCAATCAAGATCGGATCACGAACCATACACAAAAGCGGCAACGGTCAGAAAATGGTATTGCGAAGTCATACAGCTTAAAGAATACGATTATAGTTGACTTGTTGCAAAACTTAAATAAACGCTATTTTCTCCGTCGTCTTCAACACCCCCCCATCCCCCGGAGGGGGCGCGTGGGACATATCTTCATATGATTATATGCTTAATGGTGTATAGTACTGGATTTTTGTCCTGTATTTTTAAAGCATTTCTACACCAAGATCCATGATGTTTATACGTACCGCTCCTTCACTCGTGCCCCCTCCGGGGGACAGGGGGGAAAAAGGCCGAATGAGCCTGCCGGTAATTATTGGCAGTTATGCAAGAAGTCTATAATGAATGTGCATACAAACAGTCCAACTCTGGCAGCATATCAACTCTTCATCAAACGCACCCTTTCAACGATACCATCAACGGATATATCCACGTTGAAATAATCAAGATAACCGAGAGAGCGGAGGTAAAAATCAATCTGAGGAGAAAGACTGCACAGATACAGGGTATACCCCTTGTCCTTGATGAAATCACTCAGGTTAATAAGCAGGTTGAGGCCTATGTTGTTTATATACTTGACGTTCTTAAGGTAAAATATGAGGGATTTTTTCGTGGCCCTTTCATTGATCAGCTTTTTTATATACATGTCGTATTTCGGGGCCGTATGTTCATCCAGGTCACTGCTGAAATAGAGCACCGTGATATCTTCGTCGATTTCCGTGACCTCGGAAATTAACGTCCCGCTGACCCGTCGAATGCTTTCCTGGGTCATTTTTGACTGCGTCTTCGATATCGCTGAACCGATGACCGCCAGAAGATTTTTGAGGTCGATGGGCTTTACGAGGAAATCGAACGCGTCCTCCTTCATTGCTTCGACGATGATTTTTCCATCCGCGGCCCCGCTCATGAGAACAACATGTATGTCCTTGTTGACCGACTTTATCGATTTGAGGAGTTCGACGCCGTTCATGACCGGCATCTTGTAATCTGAAAGCACCAGTATCGGCTTGTGCTGCCTGAACAGCTTGACGGCCTCTTCCCCGTTGTGGGCGACGATCACCTGGTAGCCCTTGGTCGAAAGGTACCCGCTGATTTCCCCGCAGATGTCCGGCTCGTCGTCTACGATGAGAATCAATCTCTCGTTCATTCATATCCCCCTGTCTCGCGAATCTTACTCTACGGGTTCGTCCGGCCCTTTCGATACGGGAAGCGTAATAGTGAAAACGGCCCCCTCGCCTGTGGACGAAGCGATTATCGATCCCCGGTGTGCCTTTATAATACCGTAGCTTATCGACAGGCCCAGGCCGGTCCCTGAACCCACCTCCTTGGTCGTAAAAAACGGCTCGAAAATCCGCTCGATAATGTCGTCCGGTATGCCCGTGCCGGTATCGCTGAAACTGATCAGAACGTTTCCGCTTTTCGGCTCCAGGTATGATTTCACCACGATATTCTTTTCCTGTAAAGGATTTTTCGCACCCAGCATCGCGTCTTTTGCATTCACGATAAGATTGATGAAAACCTGTTCGAGCTTGTGCAGATCGGCCTGGATTAATGGCAGGTCCTCAGCAAGATCGAGTTTTACCCCAATGTCATTGATCCTGAGCTGCTCGCCCAGCATGTCGAACGCGACGCGTGCCGGCATGTTGGGGTCGATCGTGCCGAAATCATAGTCGCTCTTCCGGCCGAACTCCCTGAGGTGGTTGATCATGTGCGCCGCCCGGTCGACCTGGGTGATTATCTTCTGCATGCGCTCACGGATAAAATCCTCGGTCGCATACTTCTCGTTCAGGCCGTCCATGAGGTACTGCGAGGCCATCTTGATGACGTTGAGAGGCTGGTTCAGCTCATGCGCCACGCCGGTTGCCATCTCACCCACAGTGGCCATCTTGCTCGACTGGAGGAGCTGCTGCTCCACCATGCGCTTCTCCGTTATGTCCTTGCCATGAATCAGGAAGCCCTTGAGCATGTCGTTCTCGTCCTTGATCGGATTTATGGTGATGCCCAGGAGGCCCGGCCTGCCGTTTTTGTCCCGGTAATTGACGTCTGTCAGATTAATCGGGCAGTTCTCGATTATGCAGGAGGATATGCCGGCATATATTTCGTCCCATTGCCAATCGATGGAATAACCGGTTATCTTTTTCCCCAGCGCTTCAGATGCCGGGATGCCGAATATCCGTTCGGCCATATAGTTCCAGTGTGTTATAACGTCGGCGGTGGACACGCCGATCAGGATCGATGTGATGGAGTTAAGGAGGTCGGTGTTTTCTGCATGGACGCTCTTCAGATCTTCGATATATTTTTTTCGTTCGGTGATGTCTCGGGCGACCCCGAGAATTGCGTTCGGCTTTCCGTCCTGGTACAGGAGCGACGCCGACGCTTCAACGTACCTGCGATCGCCCGATCTGGTTTTCAGGAAATATTCGATTGTCCCGCTCTGCTCGCCGGACCGCATCATGGCGCCGATCCGGTCCCGGGCCCACTCCTGCTGTTTTTCCGACACCAGGTCCGCCAGTGTCAGCGTGGAAATATCTGCACGACTGTACCCGAGCAGCTGGAGGGCCGCATCGTTGGCGTCGATGAAGCGGCCCTTGAAATCGTAGACATACACAAGGTTTAGCGACCCGTCGAATATGGCGCGATACCGCTTCTCGCTTTCCAGGAGCGCCTCCTCGATCTTTTTCCGGTCCGTGATGTCAGTCATAATCCCGGTCACTCCCGTGATAGTGCCGTCGACCTGGAGGACCCTGCTGGAAGTACGCACGTGGCGGACAGATCCGTCCCTGTCCATAACCCTGAACTCGAAAGATTCGATATCGCCGGAAAGGGTGCGGGCAAAACGCGAGGCCAGCTCGGGCAAATCGTCCGGGTACACCAGGTTCTTGAAATGCGATCCCACGACCTCGCTGACGGTATGGTGGCTTATACGCTCCAGCGCCGGGCTCATGTAGGTTATCACGCCGGAATTATCGAGTGTGAATATCACGTCATTTATGTTTTCAACGATCAAGCGGTACTTTTCCTCGCTCAGTCTCAGGGCCTCTTCCATGCTTTTCCGATCGGTTATATCAACGCCGGCACCCACGAGGTACTCCGTACCGCCGATATCCACCCGCCGGCCGGTGACGATCAAATGCAAGATGGCGCTGTTTTCGCCGGCCGGGTGCAGATGCACCTCCACGGACACCTCGCCTTTCGAAAAGCCGTCTTCAAGCATGTGACTGAAAAGCTCCCTGTTCTCGCTCACTATATCAAGTATATTCACCCCGCGCATCTGTTCCCCGGACAGCCCGGCCAGCTCTTCCAGTTTGCGATTCCACCTGACGAACCGGCCTTCACGGTCAACGGCGTAGAACACGGATGGAAGGCTTGCGATGACCGCAGCCGTAAAATCCTGCTCTTCATGCAGCGCCCGGCGTATTTTCTCGCTCTCGGTAATGTCCAGACCCATTCCCACCAGGTAATCGATACTGCTGATCGATACCCGCCGCCCGGTGATTATAAAATCGCGCATATCTCCGTCCGTGCCGCTCTGGCGTAGACGCGTCTCGAAGGTTATGGCGCCCCTGCTAAATCCCTCCTCGAGCATCACCTTGAAAAGCTCCCGGTTCTTTTCGTTCATGACATCGAACACATTTACGCCGTTCATGCGGTCGACAGAGGCGCCATAGAGCTCTTCCAGCTTGCGGTTCCATCTCACGAACCGCCCCTCGCGGTCTATCGCGAAGAACACGGTCGGGAGACTGTCGAGCACGGCCTCGATGAAATCCTGCTGTTCCTGGAGGGCCCGGTGCGTTTTCTCGTTTTCCGTGATGTCGCGTATCGTGCCTCGAATAATCATCCTGCCGTCGGCAGGCGAACGCTCCAGGTTCGCGGTCATTATGCAATGGATGGCCTCCCCGTCCTTGCGTCGCAGGGTAGTGGCAAAATCCTTGATAAAACCATCCTGCTTGATCTGCCGAAGAAATTTAACCGGATCTTCCGGGTTTTTGAAAACGTCCCTGACATTTACGTCAAAGACCTCATCATGCGAATACCCGAACATCTTTTCCAGGGCGGGATTGAAATCTATGATTGTACCGTCCATGTCGTGCATGTACACGGCATCTCTCATGGTTTCGAACAGGGTCCGGTAGCGTTTCTCGCTTTCGCGAAGCTTCCGGTCAAGCCGGTGCTTGTGCAGGGCGATCTCTATGGTGGTGGCCAGCTCCATTTCGCCGAAGGGCTTTATTAAATATCCATACGACTCGGTCGTCTTGGCCCTCTCCACGGTCATCCGGTCGGCGAATGCCGTCAGGTAGATCACGGGAATCTGGTACTTTTCATTCACGATCCTGGTCAGCTCGATCCCGTCTATCGCGCCCTTGATCCTGATGTCCATCATGATGAGGTCCGGCCTGTGCCGTTCGATCAGAGCGAGAGCCTCGTCTCCATTCGTCGCGTCGCCGACAATGGAATAACCGCGGTTCTGAAGCACGTCCCTGATCAGCGCCACGGTTACAAGCTCATCTTCGACAATAAGTATCTTAACATCGCTCATCACCTCACTCCTGAACGCCGTGTTTTCCGGATCATGACGCGCTCCTTCTTCCCGGATCCGCGAAAATGAAGCCTTCTTCAATGAGTGCCAGGCACGCATCCACCGGATGCGGATCGAAAAGCTTTCCACGGTACTGATACAATTCTTTCTTCGCCTTATCAATGCCCAGGGCGGGACGGTAGGGCCGGTGCGAGGCGATAGCCTCCACCACGTCCGCCACCGTTATGATGCGTGCCTCGGGCAGAATTTCATCGCCCGACAACCCCCGCGGATATCCGGAACCGTTCATCTTCTCGTGGTGCTGGTACACTATTTCCGCTATCGGCCAGGGAAAATCTATGTTTTTCAAAATCTCGTATCCCGCCAGGGAATGCTCCTTGATGAGCCGGAATTCGATGTCGGTAAGACGAGAAGGCTTGGCCAGGAGCTCTGCGGGCACGCCCAGCTTGCCGATATCATGGATCGATGCTGCTATCCGTATGCCGTCTATTGCGTCGGTCGGGAGCTTCATTCCGGCCGCAATCGCTGCCGCGAGCTCGGCCACGCGTCGCTGGTGACCGGCGGTATAGGGGTCCCTGGTCTCGATCGCCATGGCCATGGCCTCAGCTATCCCCATGACCGTGGCGCGAAGCTTATCGTTGCTCCTGCGGAGCTGCACCTCGCTTTCGCGCACGGCCCGGTCGGCCCTATGCTTGTGCAGCGCGATCTCGATGTTGCTTGCAAGTTCCCGGTCCTCGAAGGGCTTCAAGAGATATCCGTAAGAGAGCGTGTCCCGGGCGCGCGCCACGACATCCTCGTCCGAATACGCGGTCAGATAAATGACCGGAATGTCGAACTCGGCTGTCATGCGGCGCGCCACTTCCACTCCATCCTGCCCGCCTTTAAGCCTGATATCGACCAGGGAAAGATCGGGAATATTTTCACGGATAAGCTTGAACGCATCGTCTCCGGTAGAAGCGATTCCCATTACTGCATACCCGCTGCGTACCAGGCTTACCTTGATACTTTCAGCTGTTATGAGCTCGTCTTCGATGATAAGGATTTTACTTCCCTTCATGAGACAGGCCCTCCTTAACGACAGGAAACGAAACCACGAACTCGCTCCCCATGCCCTTTTCCGTACGCACCTCCAGAGTGCCGCCGATCTGCTTTGTGAGGATACCGACAAGGCGTATGCCCAGGGAGTTTGACGCCTCAACATCGAACCCATCCGGGAGACCGACGCCGTCGTCTTTGATGGAAATCCGGCATCCTCCTTCGCCCACATCTTCCATTGACACTGTTATTACGCCTTTCCTGCCGCCCGGGAACCCGTGATTCAGCGCATTGGTGACCAGCTCGTTCACGAGGAGGCCGCAGGGAACCGCTTCGTCTATGCCGAGCGTCACCAGCCCCACGTTGAGGCGGAGCTCCACACGGTCCGCATCAATGTTGAGCGACTGGAATACCGAAGCGGAAAGGCTTGCCAGATATTCGCTGAAATCAATTCGCGCCAAGTTTTCAGACCGGTAGAGCTTTTCGTGCACGATCGCCATGGACTTGATCCGGTTCTGCATCTCGCCCAGCGCGACGCTCACGTCCGCTCCATTGGTGATGTAGGAATTCTGGAGGCCGATCAGGCTCGAGATGACCTGCATGTTGTTCTTGACGCGGTGATGTATCTCGCGGAGGAGCACTTCCTTTTCGTGCAGTGAGGTGGATATTTTTTCCTCTGCGAGTTTCAGTTCCGTGATGTCGGTATGGGAAACGACGATGCGGGTCGGCCCATCGCCGGGGAAACGGTTTACCCTCCCGGTAAACCAGCGTTTTACCGATGGCGAATGGCATGGATATTCCAGCAAATATGATTCGAGCTCCTTCTTAATTACTGCCCTGATTCCCGCGGCGAACTCCGCGGCTCCATCGGCATGCTCCCCCTGCGCCATGTCGCACACGGTCAAATAATTGATTCCCTCAAATACGTCGATCGGGTTCTGCATATTTTCGAACGCGAAAGTTCGCCAGGCGCTGTTGACCGAAAGTATCTCGCCTCTTTCGTCTATGATCGCAATGCTGGAGGGCAGGGCGTTGACCGTGCTCAGGGCGAACCGTTCGGATTCGCGTACGGCTTCCTCCGCGCGCTTGCGGTCCGTGACGTCGACCATGACCCCCACAATGCCGCCGATACTGCCGTCCTTTCCATGATAGAGGGACTTCCGGTACAACATGTCACGATATGACCCGTCGGCAGACCGGGCCTGGGCTTCGTATGTCTGTTCTCCTCCCGTTTCCAGGAGCTCGAGGTCCTTTTGATGATACACCTCGGCAAGGTCGCGGGGCCAAAGGTCAAACACCGTTTTCCCGATCAGCTCACTCAAGGGATGGCCGACATACTCCTCAAATGCGGCATTGCAGCCGCTATACCTGCCTTCGGTATTCTTGAAAAAAATCGGCGCCTTTATTGCGTTTATCACCACGTAGAGAAACTGGAGCTGGTATCGCGCCTGTTGTTCCGCTTCCTTCCGATCGGTGATGTCGATTCCCACGCCATTAATTTCGATCAACTCGCCGTACGTTCCGTATGTATTGAAAGAATCCCACAGGATGACCCTGGACGAGCCTTCTTTGCCCCTCAGGGTCATTTCATAACCATGCACGTCTCCTGATTTGAACGCTTCGTACAGCTGCACCTTCTGGCCCCGTAATTCCCCTGGATACAACAGGTCCCACCAGTTGCGGCCGATAAACTCATCCGGACAATATCCGGTTACGACACTGAGGTAGTCATTCACGAATATCGTCGTGCCATCAGGCTTTAACTTGCAAATGACGCAGGGCGTTGTCTCAATCAGGGTGCGGTACTTCTCCTCGCTTTCCCGGAGCACCTGACGTGCGATCTTTTCATCCTCGAGAATACTGAGCAGTACCAGGCGGGCGCGGTCCTGACTGCCTAGTATCTTTTCCAGTTGGTCCGTCACCAGGACCAGTTCTTCATTTTTCTTCTGTAATGCTTCCTCCAGCCGCTTACGGTCGGTTATATCCCTTGAAACCGACAGTATCCCCATCGGCCTGCCGCTGTCGTCCCTGATAAACGAGAAGACATCCTCCACCCAGATGCGGGAGCCGTCCTTGCAATACTCCTCGAGCTCAATGATGGCGCGTCTCTGTGGATCAGCAGTACCTTCGGCTTCCAGCGCCATCTGCTCTGCAAGAACTTCGCCGATTTTCTTAAACGATTCGGGGAGTAAAATCTGGTCCAGGGTCTGGGCCATCACCTCTTCAACCGAATAGCCGCGCAACTTCCTTATCGATGGGCTTACGTATGTTATCCTGAAATTCATGTCAAGAACGGTGATATTATCCCCTGTATTTTCAACTATGAGACGGTATTTATCATCGCTCTCACTCAGCGCTTCCTCTGCCCGCCTGCGTTCCTTGATGACTGCGCCCATAATCAAACCGACAATACAATTGACGATCATCAGCAGCTCCAGTTCGCCCAACCGCGCGAGGTCGAATTGAAACAACCACAGCGCCAACAACACCCCGGAATTCGTTGCCAGGATTGCCGCACTGACACCCTTAAAGCCGCGCTGCAGAGCAATCCAGATGAGCGGCAGCACAATAAGATACATGGGCCGAAACTCATCCGGGACGCGCGCCCCAAAGACCCAGTAGAGCGTCAAAGCAATGCTGAACGCCTGCCCGATGCCAGAGAGCGTTGGACGCGGAAATGACCGGCGTGCGGCCGACCTGACCGGCTGTCCGGCCGCAAACCGTTTCAGGCCCGGCATCACATAGACAAGCAGAAAGGGTGTGACGGTCAGGACGCCGACCGTTTCACCAATCCACCAGTGAAAAATCGCGTTGATGATTCCGCTGCGCGGCATTTCGGTGCTCAATGCGGAACTCGAAACAGAAAGTACGGCAAGAAGCGCTGAAACAAATACGGCGGTGGCGACCAGCCAGGTCACATCTCGCAGTTTTCCCAGTTGCCAATCGAAGCGAATCAGTCTTCGTAGAAATGCGGCGGCAACGCCGTAAATCACGGATATAATGAATGCCCACAAAAAAAGCAAATAAGGTGGTTGCGGCATGCGATAAATGAATAAGGTGCTGATGAACAAAGCGATCGTCACCGCGGGCGCGAATCTCACGCCTAATACCAGCAGCAGCGCGTACGTGAGCCCGGCGGGCGGATACCAGGCGACAACCCCACGGAGTACTTCAAACTGGTATGAAAAAAAGTCGAAAATGATAAACACGCAGAGGTATGAGGCGACAATCAGAGCGGCGCGCAACAGCGGGCGCGGGTTGCGGTGCAATGTGTTGGCCCCAGGCGGGACAGCGGGTTTCTTGATGGATTTCATACCGTCATACCCCTTTCAGGGCCTTTGCCACAGAGGCACAGAGACACAGAGTTTTTTATTGTTTTTCCTTTCTCTTTCATCATTACCCTTTACCTCTGTGCCTCAGTGTCAACGTGGCCGTCTTTATTTTCGTGCACCACAGAGGCGCAGAGACACAGAGATTTCTTTCATACTGTCAGCCAACCTTCCCTTTTTCCTTTCCTCCGTGCCTCAGTGTCTCTGTGGCTATTCTCATTTTTTCCCCTGCCTCATGACCCGCCGTACCTGGCCGGCCTGCCGGCTTCTTTAAGAAGACCATTGACTTCCTTTTTAAGATCCAGCACCCGGTCCTCCCGGTCCATCATGACTGCCTGCCACCGCTTGAGCTCCTTCAACTGGCTGTGAAGATCCTCCTCCATCCGCTTGCGTTCGGTGATGTCCTCGCCGATGCATTGATACTCCACGAGCCGCTCCCCTTCGAGCACGGCCCGGTTGATCCACCGCTGCCACCGGTCCCGTCTATCGGGCAGGACAGCGCGGCATTCGTACACGGCTACAAGGTAATGGTGCAGTCGGGAAGTATGCGGCATATGAGGAGCGGCGTGTCCTCCACCACGGCGTGGTATCGGGCCTCGCTCCGGACGAGCATCTGCTCCTTCCTCTTTCTTTCGGTGATGTCCTTGATGACTGCAAAGTAGCGGATAATACTCCCCTTCTCATCCCTGACCGCGGAAGTACTGACGATGACCGGGAAACGCCGGCCGTCCTTTTTCTTGAACACAAGTTCGTAATCGCCTATCTCCCCGGCCAGGTTTTCTTTAAAAGCCCTGGTTATCTGCTCCATCTCCTCCTCGGGCCAATTGGGATGCGGCGGCCCAATGCCGATGAGCTCCTCTCTTGCATAACCGATCATTGAGCACAAAGAGCTGTTGACCAGGATCTGCACCCCTGCCATGTCAATCATTGAAAAACCGTCGGAGAGCGATTCAATAATGCTGCTGGTAAACGCACGTTCCTGATCCAGCATCATCTCCGCTATGCGGTGCCGGCGGCGTTCTTCAGCATCGGCCGTTTCCCGCTCGATCGCCGGTGCCAGTCGAGTCAGGTTTTGTTTGCGGATATAATCGACCGCGCCTGCCTTCATGGCCGTAACGGCCGCGTCCTCGCCGATTATCCCGGACACGATTATAAAAGGTATGTCTTTGCCGGATTCCTTGAGGAGGGCGAGCGCCTCGATGGAGTTGAAATGAGGCATCCTGTGGTCTGCCAGGATGACGTCCCATTCCCGTTCGGAAAGGGCCCGGCTCATATCGACTGCCGTTTCAACCCGAATATATTCCGGGTCGTATCCGCCATTCCGTATCTCATGGAGCAATAGAAGAGTGTCGTCCTCTGAATCCTCAATGACAAGTACATTTATCTTCCCGGCCATAGTTCATTCCCCGTTGGATTATAGTTCCGGAGGCGGTTCGTTGAGCACCAGCCAGTAGAGGCCCATGCTCTGCACCGCTTCCACGAACTGCTCAAATTTCACCGGCTTGCGGATATAACTGTTGGCGCCGTTTTTATATCCCTGGACCAGGTCGCCTTCCTCTTTTGAAGAGGTCAGTATGACCACCGGATACAACCTCGTTTTTTCATCCGCCCGGATGCGCCGGAGCACCTCCAGGCCGTCGATTTTCGGCAGTTTCAGGTCCAGGAGCACCAGTGTGGGAGTGATAGCAGTTGCGCCGAAAAGCTTTTCAACCGCCTCCTCGCCATCACGCGCGACCACGATCTCATTCGCGATATTACTCTTCTTGAACGCCCTGAGCGTGAGCTCCACATCGTCCGGATTGTCTTCAACCAGTAAAATTACCTTCATAAATTTATCCTCCATTTGGTCTTTCCAGCCCCCGCCCCCCTCCGGGAGATTCAGGAGGCTATATTGTAAAATATATCGTCGCCCCTTTTTCGACCTCTCCCTCAGCCCAGATGCGCCCCCGATGGCGGAGTATGATCCGCTTAGCCAGGGTGAGACCGATGCCGGTGCCTTCGAATTCGGTCGTTGAGTGGAGACGCTGGAACGCGCCAAAGAGCTTGTCCACGTACTTCATGTCGAAACCGGCGCCGTCGTCGCGGACAAAAAAAGTCCGCTCCCCCGCGATGTCCGCCGCGCCGAATTCTATCACGGCCCGCGGGTGCTTCCCGGTGAATTTCCACGCGTTGTTGATTACATTTTCCATGACGATGCGCATAAGCGCCGGGTCGCCGTTCACGCTGACAGCGTCCGCGATTTTAAAGGTGACGTCACGTTCGGGACCGGCCACCTTCAGCCCTGCTGCCACTGCGCGGGCGATAGCGCTCAGGTCAACCGTCGTCACCTTCATCTCGCTCCGGGTGATCTGCGACAGCTTCAGGATATCGTCGATGAGGCGGCCCATCTGCTGGCTTGCCGCACGGATGCGCGTCAGGTAATCCTTCCCCTGGCCGTCAAGTTTGCCGCCGTAATCCTCCAGCACGGCCTGGCTGAACCCGTCAATGGTTCGGAGCGGCGCGCGCAGGTCGTGCGACACGGAATAGGAAAAGGCCTCCAGCTCGCGGTAGGCGGCGGCCAGCTCGTCGTCCGCCAGCTTGCGCGCGTTGATGTCCTGGAACACGCCGCTGACCTTCACGATCTCCCCGTTCTCCCGGTGCGCCTCCCCGACCGCCCGCACCCACAGCCTGTTCTGCCGGGCGGTGACCAGTTGCAGTTCGATATCAAAGGGCCGGCCTTCCCCGACAGCGAGCCGTACGGCCTCGGATATCACCGGCACCGACTCGGGCGAGTAGAAATTGATCCCGTTTTCGACCGTGGGCTGGAACTCCCGGCCTATTTCATGTATCTCATACACCGTGTCGGTCCAGGTGAGCTTGTTTGTAACAAGATCAATCTCCCAGCCGCCCACCCGGGCCAGACGCCCGGTCTCCTCAAGTAGCTTTTTGCTTCTTTCCAGTTCGGCAGTCCGCTCTATGACCCTGATCTCCAGGTTGTCTTTTGCCTCTTTGAGGGATTCCTCCATCCGCCTGCGGTCGGTGAAATCCGTGAACGTCCCGACAATCCCCGTCACCCTGCCCGCTTCGTCTTTGAGCAGATGGGAGCTCGCAAGGACGACCAGTGTTTCACCGTCGGATTTCTTCGCGTCGATCATATAGTTCCTGATGAATCCATTGGCCATAAGCACGCCCAGGTATTCCTTCCTGTCTTCGGGATTCTTCCAGAATTCGGGCAATTTCTTGCCTCTTAAATCTGTATCAATGCCACAACCAAGAATCTCGTTGAATGCCAGGTTGTGCTCCAGGAGCAGGCCGTCAACATCGCACCGGTAATAACCTTCATCCAGGTACTTGATGGTATCACGGAACTTCTTTTCGCTTTCCGAAAGCTCCTGCTGTTTCACGGCTAGTTCGTCCATCTGGGAGCGGAGTGCCTCCTCTGCCGCCATCAGCTCCTCGTTGGAAGCCTCAAGAGCCTCCTTTTCCTTCTGCAGCTCATCTTCCGTCCGCTTGCGCCCGGTAATGTCATTGAACGTGACAACGAGCTTGTCTGCCAGGAAAGCGGCGTACAGCTCGCAAATGCGTACCGAGCCATCGCGGCAGGAAACCCGGTATTCTCCCGTATTGACCGCCCCGCCGGACATGCGGGCTTTTTCCAGGAATGGCTTCCATCGATCAATAACCTCCTGCCGGTAATCGGGATCCGGGTACGCCAGCAGGTACCACTCCGGCGCGGTGGGCGCGGTATGTCCGAAAAGATCGAGAGCGCTCCGGCTCCAGAATTCAATGTTGTCATCCTGCGTATCGACCAGGGCGATCGGGAACGGTGTCGCGTCGAGAATGGCGTAGAGATTTTTCTCA
>JBGTBN010000097.1:0-14391 GCA_041749375.1 Spirochaetota bacterium | reverse complement strand
ATTCAGCCTGATAAGTAGATTCGTTATTAATATGATTACAACCACGAATGAACACTAATAAACACGAATTGAAATGGTTATTAGTGTTCATTCGTGTCAATTCGTGGTTAGATTAGGATTTTTAATAATTTTACTTTTTAGGCTAACAGCTTACAAAAAATATTGTATGTTGTAAAAGCAGAATTTCAATTTTCTGTCATCCCCGCGAAAGTGGGGATGACACAGCAATTTACTCGTACTTATTATTATGGATTTCCAATTGGTACAGATTAAAGAGAGCTCGACCTCTTATTCACTGTCCGGAAAAAACGCGGGCATATTCAGCGGCCCGCTCCGACCGGAAGCTCAGCTTGCTGTAGGAATTGCCGTTCGTGTGGATGAGGCCGATCGTCACTGCAGCCGATGCGCCCTCTGGAGCCAGCGTGACCTGCGCCGGGGCCACCCGGGCGGGGACGTAACCTGCGCGGAGCATCTTCCCGATATCGATGCCGGGACCGGGTGACCTGTAGTCGATCACGAACCGTACGTACCAGGCGTCCTTGAAGAGGGGGGCCTTCTGCGCGATAACTATCCGCCGGTCGGTGAGCCGTACGATACAGCAACCGTACCGGTAATACCGTATCCGCTTTTCGTCCACGGCGATATTGCGCTCCTCGCAGATCACGACCTCGCCGGGAAGAGCCGCAAGGCTGCCGAGGGCGGCGCGGCGATACAGCAACAAGAGCAGAGCGCCCGCCGTGAGAAAAAACAGTGCGATGATCAGTACCGTTTGCATATCGCGTTCCGTCTGTATGCGCTATCAGGCCTTGCGCGACTTTTCCGCTTCGAGAAGCCTGTCCTTTTTGACCCAGAGCTGGTTCAGCCATTCCTGGAACCGGGCCTGGTGCTTCTTGTCCTCGACGTAATCCCCGAGAATTTCTTTTGATACCGGAAGCTTTTCCACCAGCACGCGGATTTCCCTGATCCTGCCGCAGAGGAAATTCCAGAAGCTGGTATCGCCGCCCGGGTACACGATCGTCACGTTCACGATGCTGCTCAGCTGCTCGCCCATGGTTGAAAGCACGAAACCGACACCGCCCGCCTTCGGTTTGAGCAGATGCTTGAACGGGGACTTCTGCTTTGCATGTTTTTCAGGAGTGAAGCGCGTTCCCTCGACGAAGTTCATGATTGAAACAGGAATGGTCCGGAACTTCTCGCACGCCTTCCGGGTGATCTCGATATCCTTCCCCTTGAGGTGGGGATTTTTCTTTACAAAGTCAGCGGTATACCGTTTCATGAAGGGATAATCAAGCGCCCACCAGGCGACGCCGAGCAGGGGAACCCATATCAGCTCCTTCTTCAAAAAGAACTTGAGGAAGGGAATGCGGCGATTGAATACTTTCTGCAGAACGACGATGTCGATCCATGTCTGGTGGTTTGATATGACCAGGTACCACTGGTCAAGGGAGAGCCCCTCCATGCCGCGTATGTCCCATGTAATCCTCTGGGACCAGCGGAGGTTGAAATTGTTGATGGAAATCCATGTCACGGCAAGGGCATTGATCAGCACTCCCCACATCTTCCGCCAGAGGGGAATCGGAACAGCCAGTTTGAGAAAAGCCATCAGCATGAGCGGACCGAACCAGAATACGGTGTTCACCGTCAGGAGCAGCATGGATAGAATGCCCCGCAGGTTGTGGGCGATCGTGATTATGACCGGCTCATTTTTTTTTGAACGGCCGGCCGTATTCCTGCCCGTGACTTTATCTTGTTTCATGTTCATGAGTGCATAACTCCGTTTTGATGATGGTGCGGCTGCTATATATAATTGTAGGAATAATTCCTGCAAGCGTGGCACTAGCGGGAAAGACAGCCCTGGTTCCTGAATGGTTGCAAAAATCTTGAAAACCGCCCTGTGACGCATGCCGGTAGATTTAAAATCTCGATACCCCAATGTGTCATTCTTTTATAATGACCCGGATTAAGGCAACACTATTTTACCGGCCGGAATAAAAACATCGGGGATTCCGCTCTATGAATATAACCTGCCTTTATAAAAAGGAAAAGACCGCGGGAACGCGGTCTTTTCTCCCTCGACATGTTTGACAGCTCTGTTACTTTCCGCTCAGGAGGCTGGCTTTCAGGCTCTCCTGTATCGGCGTCGGTCCAAGCCAGATGGCAAACAACGCTTTTTTAAGATCGATTCCGGATATGGTTCCCAGCGCCTCAGACATAAATGTCACCTTGCCGTCTTTTCCCACTTCTTTCTTCTTATAAGTAGTAGTGAGGCCTGCGGGCGTGTAGCTCATCAGGATGACATCGCCTTTTTTAAACACCGACCTGCTGAACTGGGCGAGAAACGCCGCTTTCTTCGGCGAGGCATAGCCCGCGGTTGCCGATTTGCCGAATCCCTCGGTGGTTGCTTCCACAAACCTGTCGCGGGTGATCAACGAGCTGTCTATGGTGAGAACCATATACATGGCCTGATTGGCCTCGATGATCTCCTTGCCGCTCTTGCCCTTCAACGTATCCGGGACATACAGCGCGAGGTAATAGAGCGTACCGAAGATGGACTTGGTCCTCACACCGCTGCCATTACGCACCAGCGCCCCGGCTGCGGAGATATCGGCCACCGCAAAAGAAATGAAGAGTGCCGCAACAAACGCTAAAATACCGATTTTTTTCACTTTTCAGCTCCTCCTGATAATTGTTTTAGCATTAATTAAACGATGAATAATGCGATTGTCAATATAATAATTGGATTTGCTATATTATTTTTCCGACACCCTGTACAAGTACATGTATCTGAACCTTTCAAGAAAGGCGGCCGGCACTCGGGACATGGAGCACGCGCCCTGCTCCCGGGATTCACTGAACACGACGAACCATTTCGGTCCTCATGACCCGACGGAACCTCTCGGGAATAATTCATAAATTTATTTGTCCTCCCACAGTAAGCGAGTAAAACTTCTTGACAGGAGCAAATTCAACACGTACACCTTGCTCCATTGCGTCATCGTTTCGCCGGATTCCAGGCCACGATGACATCTAAAAATCAAGCGATGGATGATCAGGACATAATACAGGGCTCAGACAAGGACATGGACCCATTCAGTTACGCGTTACATCAGGGAGGCGATTTCAGGTAAATCACGCGGGCATGCGTACAGGCGCGCCTCCCCGGACCCGACAGGAGGCATTATATGAAAAATCCCTTACTGGTCCCGGAATTCCGGGAGCTGCTCGCATCGAACAATACCGAGGATATAAAAGAATTCTGCACCACGACCCCGCCCTCCGTCGTGGCCGACTTCCTGGGCGCCCTGTCAGCAAAGGAAAACCGGAACATCCTCCTGGGCCTCTCCCCCGAAATACGATCCCAGATCTTCAGTTATTATGACGATGACGTCAAGCTCTCGCTCATGAGCCTGTTCGAGAACGGCGAGCTGGTCTCCCTCATCGCTGGCATGCTCGACGAGGAGCGGCTCGAATTTTTAAAGCTGCTCCCCATCGGGAAGCAGCGTGAGCTCAGGGACCTCGCGCGGAAATACAAGGGCAAGGATGCGCAGGAGCTCGCGCAGGTCGCCGACCAGGTGCTGAAAGCGGAGCTCCCGCCCGACGAGGAGATGACGGCAGAGGAAATCGCCGGCGAGATCCAGCCGCTGATCCGGGTCTACAAGCTCGTCAGCGGAAAGATCACCAAAATAGATTACATTGAAAAGGAGTGCTGGATCAACATTGTCAACCCCTCGAAGGACGACCTGCCGCTCCTGGCCCAGCATTTCGCCATCCCGGTCGACTTCCTCACCGCCTCTCTCGACATCGACGAGACCGCGCGCGTGGAGGTGGAGGACAACGCGACGCTCATCATTATCAAGGCCCCCTTTTTCGACGGGCACAACCTGGAGACTCCCTATTACACGCTCCCGATCGGCATCATTCTCACGGGCGGCCTTCTCATCACTGCCTGCCCCAAGGATGGGACCGTCCTGAACGAGTTCATCGATAATACGGTAAAAAACGTCACCACCGTGAACAGGATCAAGTTCATTCTGCAGATCATAATGCGCGCCCTGATGCTCTACCTCCAGTTCCTGAAGCAGATAAACAACGCCACCAACATGATACAGAAGAAGCTGGAGCTGGAATCGAAGAACAAGCAGCTCATCAAGCTACTCAACATCGAGAAGAGCCTGGTTTATTTTACCACGTCCCTGAAAACGAACGGCCTGATGCTGGAGCGCCTCCGCCGCCTCAGCATCTTCCAGACGAACGAGGATATCGAGGACCTGTTCGAGGACATCGTCATTGAAAACCGCCAGGCGAATGAAATGGCAAACGTCTACAGCGACATTCTGAGCGGCATGATGGACGCGTTCGCCTCCATCATATCCAACAACTTGAACATCGTCATGAAGCTGCTGACGTCGATAACCATCCTTTTAATGATCCCGAACATCGTCACGAGCTTCTACGGCATGAACGTGCACCTGCCCATGCAGAATCACCCGCTGGCTTTCGTCATGGTGCTCACCTCGTCGGTGCTGATGGCGATCGTGCTGGTCCTTTTCTTCATCAAGAAAAAATGGCTGTAGGAGGCGCATTCATGATACGACTCACCAAATACAGGGTTTTCGCGCTGGTTGTCGTGCTGGTCATAGCGCTGCCGTCCGCAGCCTACCTTCTTGCCGGCAGGGAGGCGCGGGGCATGGTCAGCTACCTCGCATGGAGGGCCTTCAGCGCCGATTCGGGCACGGGCGCGCGGGCGGACCTCAACGGCATACGCCTGTACTACGAGACGCACGGATCGGGCGAGCCGCTTCTCCTGATGCACGGGGGCACGGCGTTCATCGAGTCGTTCTACGCGCAGATACCGGCGCTGGCGCGGGGGCACCGCATCATCGCGCCGGACAGCCGGTGCCATGGCCGGTCCACTGACGGAGAGGGCCCCCTCTCCTACGGTCTCATGGCCTCCGACATGCTGGCGCTGATCGACAGGCTGAAGCTCGGGAGGGTCGATATCGTCGGCTGGAGCGACGGCGGCATCATCGGCCTCGATCTCGCGATACACCATCCGTCCAGGGTCGGCAGGCTGGTCATGATCGGGAGCAACTTCCGCGCCGATGGCATGACCGCCGGGTCGATCGCAAAATTGAAAACGCTCACCCCGGACGATCCGCTCCTGGAGGACGCCCGCGCATTTTACCGGCGCATCGCTCCGGACCCATCCAGGTGGCCCGTACTCTTCGGCAAGGTGAAGACCATGTGGCTGACGCAGCCGCAATACACCGCCGCGGACCTGGCGAAGGTGCGGGCGAAGACGCTGGTCATCCTGGGAGAGAACGACGACATCCGGCGCGAGCACGGGCAGGAGATGGCCCGCCGTATCCCAGGCGCGCGGCTCGTCATCATCCCCGGGGCAAGCCACATGGCGCCGATGGAGAAGCCTGATGAGCTGAATAAAGTCATTGTTGATTTTTTGCACAGTAAATAACAGCCACTGGCCGCATGCAGGGCGATAACTATCGCCCTTCCACCGATTACTATCGTACTACAGGCTGATGCAGGATGCCGGAGCCCCGGGCGCATGGCAGGAAGTCACGATAGCGTCAGGGCTCTGACCCTGGCTTAGAGGCGATAACTATCGCCTTACTACCGATAACTATCGGTAGCAAACGCTGAGGCACGGATGCCACAAAAACCGGGAATGCCGTTAAGGGTCAGGGCTCTGACCCCGGTTAAAGGCGATAACTATCGGCCCCTGATTAACCTGACACAGGATTATGGCGATAACTATCTTGACAGCAGCCGCCTGGCCGTCTAGTATATCGCCATCCAGGGCATGGCGGAGCTCCGCCATGCCCTGCTGAAAAATGAAAGGTCGGAACATGCCCTCGATCCCGGATATTGAGAAACAGCTCGACACCATCCAGAACTGGATACTGGTTTCAAACAAAAAGAACCTGCTCAGGGGCCTGGAAAAGCTCATTATGAAAAATGAGCGCGTGCTGGACGCGCTCGACGGCCTGTACCGGGGAATCAAGATATCGGACAGCCGCGACATTGCCGGCGTGCTCTTCGTGACCGACCGGCGGCTCATCTTCGTGACGAGCGAGCTGTCCGGCCCCAAGTTCGAGGAGCTGGCCTTTGACGAGATCAGGGGGGTCGCGTACGAGCGGGCGTTCTCGTCCATCATCATGACCATGAAGCTGAGGTCATCGATCGTCACGTTCAAGACCTTCGACAACGCCTCGGCCGTGTCCCGCTTCATCGAGCGGATCAACGCCGGCGGCGGCCTGCCCGCCGCGCGCGAGGAGAGCACGCTCCGCATCCTGGGCGAGATCAACGACACCATGAAGACGCTCGCGGAGATCGACCGGTCCATGGCGGCCGGCGCCGAGGAAGCGGCCCCGCCCCGCGCGGAAAGCGCGATCGACGGGAAGGAGCTGGCCCTCCTCTTCCGGGAGGCAAAAAAAATAAAGGGGACCTTCGCGGAGCTGCTGTCCGAGATAACCGACCCGGAATTCAGGACCGGCCTCGTGAACGACATACTCATACTCTCTTCGCTCTGCGTAGGCCCGGAAAAAAAGCCGTCCCCTGCGGAGCTCGCGTTCATCTCGCTGGTCCTGATGCCGCTCAACCCTGACGGCTCGGACCGAGTGCGAAAGCTCGCGGAAGAGATCTTCGCCGGCGACGCCTTCCCGCCCGGGCGCACGCCCGACCTGCTCGCGTTCCGCGAGAGCATTGCCGGCCTCGTACGCAAGTTCAAGCCGGGCGTGGACCTGGAATCCTTTTCCCTCAAGACAATGACCGCGGCTGAAAATCTCGACCGCGAAAAGGGAACCGGCCTCTCGGACCGGGCGGGCTCCGCCCTCTACACCTTTACGCAATACTTCATGAAGGCAGACGGCTCTCTCGGCCCCGAAGAGGAGGAGCGGCTCAAGCAGATCTACCGGCTCATCAACCGGGGAACGGCCGTGTCTTCCACAGCGGTGTCGGTGAATGAGGCCGGGCAGGAAGAGACGCTGGAGCAGGTCATGGAGAAGATCAACGCCCTGGTCGGGATGGAGAAGATCAAGGAGCAGATCGCCACGCTCGTGAACCTGATCAAGGTGCAGAAGGAGCGCGAGGAGCGGAAGCTCCCGGCCACGCCGCTCTCGCTCCACTCCGTGTTCTACGGGCCGCCCGGGACCGGAAAGACCACGATCGCGCGCATGCTCGGACGCGTGTACCGCGCCCTCGGTTTATTGAAAAAAGGCCAGCTCGTGGAGACCGACCGCGCCGGGCTGGTTGCCGGGTACGTGGGCCAGACCGCGATCAATGTGGACAACGTGGTGCAGAAGGCCCTGGACGGGGTCCTGTTCATAGACGAGGCGTACGCGCTCGTGCCGGACGACATCGGCGGCAGGGACTTCGGCCAGGAGGCGATAAATATCATACTCAAGCGGATGGAGGACTACCGCGACCGGCTGGTCGTGATAGTGGCGGGATACACGGACGAGATGGACCGCTTCATCAAGTCGAACCCGGGCCTCAGGTCGCGCTTCAGCCGCTATTTCTACTTTGACCACTTCAAGCCGGAGGAGCTGATGCGCATCTTCGACTCCTTCTGCGCCAACGCGAAGTTCACGGTGCGCGAGGATGCGCGGAAGGCGATGCTTGCGCTCCTCACCGCTCAGTACGAGCGGCGGGACCGCGCGTTCGGGAACGGTCGACTGGTCCGCAACCTTTTCGAGCGTGTCGTGGAGCGTCAGGCGAACCGTCTCGCCGCTATAACGCCGCTCACGGACGAGCTGCTCTGCACAATTGAAGCGGGGGACGTTCCGTGTGAAAAAGAGCTGATGGCGTGAGGGTGACCGGGGGCTCTCGCAGAGACAACCCTTTCCCATTCATACTTCAAATACGGGGTGTTATAATGAGGGGCCGGGAAGAACGGTGGAATATTTTTATGGGCTGCAGATAAAAATGCCCCACGTATGATATATTAACAGCGGGGCATAAATCGTAGAATGTTATTTCTTTTTCTTTGTCGCTTTCTTCGCTGCTTTCTTCACGACTTTTTTCTTTGCTGCTTTCTTCTTGGTCGCCATTGTGGCCCCCTTTCAAAATTTTTAATATAATTATCTTATGAGACATAATATTATAAAAATGTCCACAACTTTTTTTATTGAACAGATAATTTTTTTATTTTTTCAACCATGGTGACTGCAGTTTCGTCATTAAGCAAATCAATGAATTCAATCACGGGCACGAGTGGTAATGAATGTAATTTCTGTTTGAGTGTGGAAACAAATGTATGAATGGCGTTCGTCGTTTCACGATCGCATCATCCGCGACGATGTGGATTTTTCAATCATGTCAATTATATCAAACGCCAATGGATTAAACATGGTATGGGTAAAAACAAATGGTGTTATGTTGATTCGAGGGTTAGTGTGTGTGCGTGAATACGGAAATTTTTTTGCATATGTGAAGGATAATGTTGTTTTCCCCTCTGATAGGCACGGGATTAATCCCGTGCCTATCAGAGGGAGGGCGGTATCCGATTCATCCAACCGTCACCGGGATCACGGAGGTGTCATGAGTTAAATGTGGGTTGCCCGAGAATCGAACTCGGAACCTACTGATTAAGAGTCGAGAAAGTCTGTCGTTCGTTTTCGTTTGAATGGGTTTAAGGAGATTCATCCACGTTAATCAACGTTTTTCGCTACAAAATTCAATTACAGTGGCGCCCGTTTCAACCCGTTGATTCACGTTTGCTTGCGATGTGGTGAACTTTTGGTGAACGTTATACAAGTTTGTATGTTTAATTTGTATAATGCGTGAATGAGGATTCATTGAGCATTTTCAATCTCATCACAGCCGTACTCACATTTATACTTGTGAGAAATTCTTTTTATTTCCTTGCCAGTTTCATCATATAAAATTTCTGATCCGCATAAAAAGGGAGACCAGTATCTCAATACTGTAAAAACCGGTGTATAACAATACTCACGTTTTAAAACACCACTCTGATAATACTCCTTCCATTTCCCAAATGCTTGCCAACCAGCAGGAGCACCATTAGTATCATCAAATCTATCTTTAATATTCCTCACACATCCGATTCTCTCAATTTTACCATTGGGATTGTAAAATATTTTCATCCTGATTATTTCTTTCTGGATGGTTTTTAATTTAAATCGTAATAATCCTTTTTTATCCCATATTATTTTATCACCAGTAGCATAACTTCCCATACTCCATATTTTATTATTATTATCCCATATTGCATTGGGGGGAACATTTGATGGTCTTAGTATCATATCGTTTACTTTTTTAGCATTAACTATTGCAAATAAAGATACAAATACTATAAAAATAAGTGTCTTTTTCATTTTCAACCTACTAATCACAATCCATTCTAACTTGACAATGGCCATGATGCTGATGCATGTAACTCATCCACAAATCTTTTGCAATTCTCTCATTTAGCTGTTTGTTATCAACATATGTATTATATGCATCTGTCCGTTCATATGCAGTATCTCCAACAGAAGCTACATCGGGATATGTATCTATCAGATTATGATAACTCTTAGTATATCTCATTTCCCACGGACCCAACAAAATTTCGCTTCCTGGTCGGCTAATAAATCCTTTTTCAAATTTTTCAATTGTATCAGGGATAGTCTTAGTAGACCATGACCATTCGTTTTTATCGTTTATTCTTGAAAACCGTTTATAAGGTATTGTGACATTATTCTTAGTAACTAATTCTCTTATATCTGCTGCTCGTCCTTGTGAGTGAGGTCCATCTCCCGCAAGCCTATTAAATACAATTTCTGAAACATTGCTACTAATGGCAGCATAAGAAAGATTAGACCACAATGTATCTTTTGATACCTCTATTTCTGTAAATACATTATTAAAGAATCTAAATTTTATTCCATTTACCTTAGTAGTGGAAGTATTTTTTACTTTATCATATGTAAAATTTGCTTTTGCTTGATCTACATTTAGATTCTTTGGCCAATATTTATCAAGGCTGAACGATTTTAATGTCGACGCATTTTTTGAAGAAATTCCATATCCACTTCTTGGTGGTGCTTGAATGTTCGGTTTTAATTGCAACGTATTGTTAAACAAATGCCCCGTCGGGTCCTTATACCTGATCGGATCATTCCCGCAATACGCATACCTGTTCCAGCCGATCGTCGTATTCTCCCCATCCACCATCGTATCCGGCGTCACAAACCTCCCGATCTCGGGGTCATAATGCCGCGCGTTGTAGAAGTAGTACCCGGTCTCTTTGTCCAACTCCTGGGAGTTGTACTTGGGCAGGTTGAAGCCCGTTAATGATGTTGCGTCCTCCTGGAACTGACTTACAGGATGTGGGAAATGCCGCGCATGACACGGATGTCAAATGCGCGGCCACGTCTCGCCAAAGGGCATGTATTCCATGCGGCTCTGCACCAGGCCAGAGTCGTCTGTTACGGCTTTTACCGAGTCGACCTGGTCGGTGTGGTAGTAGCGCGCCTCACCGTCCGGGAGCACGCCGGCCACGCGGACGCCGTTAAGGTAGATGTTATTCACGCCGCAGGAGCCTCCGTCTTTCTTTTCCACGGCGAAGTACATGGACGGGTTAAGCACCTCCACTTCCTGCTCCACGCCGTCGACCTCCTGGCGCGACACCTTGCGCACGCGGATTGGCGTTCCGGATACAATTATTATACGCAACCACCCGTATTGCTTCAGATTAATTTGTTAATGGCACTCAACAGCGCTGGAAGGTCTTTTCTTATTGAATCAAGAATTATCCCCGGATCGATCTTGAAATACCCATGAGCTATTATATTCCTCATGCCAATCATTCCGCGCCAATCGATGTCAGCGTGCTTGTTCTTGATATCATCAGGAATTTTAACGGCAGCCTCTCCTATAATCAGGAAGTTCAACAAGATTGAATCATACGTTTTTTCATCACCTTTCAGCGATTCAAGACCATGACCTTCTATATATTTCTGAATCTTAATAATGGCTTCCCGTATATCCGAGAGATACAGTTTATAATCCCTCAATCCATTCAACCTCGCTCAATATTTTTTCTTTTACGAAGGGCTTTATTCCGGAAACGGTCACAAGATCGATTTTTTTATCAAGCATATCCGAGATGGAATCAGCAAGATGTACATACTGAAACAGCGTTACCGAACCCGAGAAATCAACAAGAATATCGACATCACTTGCTTCATCCTGCTTATCCCTGGCATAAGAACCGAATATACCTATTTTGCTTACGTTATATCTGCGCAGCAGGCTCGAATTATTCCTGATTCTTTTTTTTATTTCATTCTTGGTAAGCATGACAATATATTAAATCTGATATTCAGAATTGTCAAACAGTTAATTTTTTACACTGTGCGGCAAAATCCCGGCAATTACTCTTCTGTGCCTCTGCGCCTCTGAAAGGGATTTTCCCCCATGTTAATCAATAAAAAACCCCTGATACACTCAGGGGTTTTCTGTGGGTTGCCCGAGAATCGAACTCGGAACCTACTGATTAAGAGTCAGGTGCTCTACCAATTGAGCTAGCAACCCGTAACGTTTTTTCTGCAATGAAACATACAATTAATTGTTTATTGCATTGTCAAGGACTTTCAAAAAAAATGGATTGATATTTCTCGTTTCAAAACATTCTGTTGTTAATGCACCTTCTCCTTTCTCCCCCTTCCCCGTAATACAGGGAAGCTCCCGACAGGAGGTCGTAGTGCCGATCGCGGACAGGAGGTCCGAGAAGCGATCGGCGCGGGGCGGGGGGATAGGGCACGCCACCAGCGGGATGTGCGGACAGAGGGACTAAAATCAGGGCAGGCTTTGGAGTATTTGCATGCGCAAGAAGGAATTCGAGATCACCGACTTCTCCGAGATCGAGGAGATACTTAACCGGGCAGAGGTCTGCCGCCTGGGCATGGCCGACGGCGGCACCCCGTACATCGTGCCCATGAACTTCGGGTACCGGGAACGGGCCCTCTATTTCCACACCGGGCGCGCGGGCAGGAAGATCGATATCCTCAGAAAAAACAGCATGGTCTGTTTCGAGGTCGAGATCGACGCGGCAGTACTCCGCTCGGACACGGCGTGCGGTTGGGGCATGAAGTACCGAAGCGTTGTCGGGACCGGGAAGGCCCGTCTCATCGAGAACCCGGCCGGAAAGAAGGAAGCGCTGGACATCATCATGGCGCATTACGACGATGCGGGCGCGTGGGAGTACCGGGAAACGTCATTCGAGAAAACCTGCATAATTAAAGTAACCATTGAATCTGTTACGGGAAGGAAGGCAGGATAAGCATTTTCGCGCTCAATCTTTTTTTGTAACCATTTAGCCTGATTAATAAATTTCATTATTAAAATGATTTCAACCACGAATTAACACCAATAAACACGAATTGAATTATTTTTTTATTTGTGTACATTCGTGTACATTCGTGGTTATATAAGGATTTTAACCATTTATTTTAAGGCTGAAGGCTTACCTTTTTTTTAATGCGATCCATTTCCACCGGTGATACCAATAACAAAACAAGCGCCGGGCCCCCCTCCGGGGGGTTGGGGGGGCGATGTCGCCGCAAGCGTCTACGGACCTAACGGGATTTTCTCACCATCTTCACGACAGCCGGGTGCCCGGCGCCGCAGTCGAACTCTCCGAGGTCCCGGATAAAGCGCACCGTTGCGCCCTTTCCCGAAACCTGCATGGTGCCTATGACGACGTCCGCTCCCGCGCCATCGCTCCACCGCACGAGCTCGATCGTGCCGCCCGACTGGCGCACGGTAAAGACGAGCGCATCGCAGATGTGGGCGGCGCCGTAGACCGCGCTCCAGGTGCAGGTGACTACGCCGTTTTCCGACAGGACGATCTTCATGTCCGCGGAAACGCCTGCCGTTTCCGATGTGTACGAGCCCCTCACTCCTGCAAGGAACCCGATCATGGCGCGGACCTTTGCCGCGCTGTCGCAGGAATCGCCAAAGTAGCTTTCATATGCCGTGAGGGCGCGGATGGAGCCGCGATCCCAGCCCATGACCGCGATGCCCGCGAGGGGATGCCCGCCGGGCCCGCGCCTCATGCCCCTGACGACAATCAGCGCCTCGTTGCTTCCGTCGAAGTCCGCGTCCATGTACAGCACGGGGCCGATCCCCTCGTTCTGCACGGTAAGGTTATCGAACTGCCTGATCGCGGGGAACGGCACGGGCCGGTACGCGCCGCCCTTCCCCGGCACCAGCGCCATGCCCTCGTACCCGCAATCGGTGCATCCCTCTTCCCTGTAAATCATGATAACGCCGTCCGCTACTGGTCCGAACCGGCCCTGCGACGCGTGGACAAGCTCCCTCCCCTGCGGGAGATGCCGGCGGACTTCCCCGTCCATGCGCGGGAGTGCGCCCGCTGCCGCGGCGAACAGTATGACGACTGAAACGATGAGAACTCCGGTTTTATGCATAGTGTTTCCGGCGAAGACGGGTCCGCGCATGTCTGCAAACCTACCGCATGTCAATTTCCGGCATGATGCCGCGCTTTATCTCGAACGCGGCGCGCATGATGACGGCCTCCGCGTAATACTTGTGCTCGGCGCTGATACGGTCAGTAGTCTCTTTCCCTTCGATGACCCGTATCGGCTTTTCACCGGTGAAATAGTAGCGCCGCTCTGCCGACCTGGGGGCGGACTGGTAGAAGAACACGACGCTGTTACCCTCGTCAAACAGGAGCTCGTAGGTTTCATCCGACCCCTCGCCCCTCGAAAAGGACAGCTGCGCAATCCAGCTTTTGGGCGCCGGGCCCTTCTCCATGTTCCGCCAGAGGCGCTCTTCGTAGCGCCACACGCTGACGCGGTAGCTCATCGCGCCGCTGCCGGGCAGGACAAGCTTCCCCGCATTGTGCTCGTACCGGTCGCAGACCATGAGGCCCCGGTCCCGGTTCCTGACGACCTCCTGGTACAGGGCGCGGATCTCGACAATGTGCGGGGGGTCCTCCCCAGGCGTCACGGGACCGGCCGACATCACGGTCGGCAGGCAGGCGATAGTTATCGCCGCACACAATGCGGACAGGTACTTTTTCATGGCGCGATCCTCCTTTCGCTGACGGCGCTGCCGACCCCGGGCCCCTTCAGCGAGGGACGGCGGACGCGGCAGTATCCGGTTGTATATCGAACGCGGTCTTCACCGCCCTGATGATAAACAGGGTCGAGAATATGAAGATGAAAAGGGAAAAGAGCGCAAGGACCGCGCCGGCCGACGCCAGCAGGTCGAGCCAGGTCGTGTCCGATCCGTGCCCGGTCACGCTCCGCGCGGTTTCGTACAGGTCGCCCGCGGTGAAGAGCAGGTACATGGCGATGCCCAGGCCGCCTCCCAGGATCAGCTCCATGCGGGTGAGGACGCGGC
>JBGTBN010000096.1:0-5836 GCA_041749375.1 Spirochaetota bacterium | reverse complement strand
ATGCCGGAGATATTCGCGCATCCCACCAGGACCCCGTCCACTTCTTCGGGTTTGACCTTCTTGTTCCTGCTGAAGATACCCTCGTACACATACGTCAGGAGCTCATCGGGTCTGACATTTCTGAACCAACCCTTATCCTTGATTATCTAGTAAAGTGCGACCTCTTCAGTACAGGCCAATGTGACTGAATGAGTTTTATGTGAACCATTGTGGGAGAAGAAACGAGTAATTTCAACACAAAAAGCGCTGGACAGATGGCTTAAAATTTCGCGCGCGCCGAAAAAAAGTGAATTATCGTGAGAAATGAGCAAAAAATCCACGCCTGCCGTATAGAACAACAGCGGTTAGAGTAATTACCAGTAAATTTCATTAGTAGACCGCCCAAAGGTAAACCTCAAGGTCCTTTCTTCATTCTGAAGTAACCGCCGTGCAGAAGGTGTGTTTTCCACAATTTTCGCCACTCCCGGTCCGCAAAAAACGCAAACACAGAGGATTCGATCATTTCCGCGCCGCAGTCGGGGCATTTTTCCGGATTTTTATCGAATGAGCTTTGTATGGCTTTAGCCCATGTCTTTCGTTTAATGTCGTATAACTTTTTGCTAATTCCGTGCGCGTATATACCGTAATATCGTATCGCTTTACGGTGCTTATCAGGGAGATAGAAGAGCATCCGGGCCATGAATTCGAATATGTCCAGGGTCATTTCAGAATAGGTCTTTTCCTTCGTGTTACGGTCGACCCAGCTCTTATATTTGAAAGTAATTTTCCTGTTAGCATGGTCTACGCCCGTTATCATGCTGTTGTGAAAGTATCCAGCTGCAAGGTATTCCGCGGTGCGAAATAAAACTTCGTTATTAGTCCCGGTTATTGGCTGTAGATGAACATGAAAGCCGTTCTTGTATTTGTCTTTAATTGTGTGAATATCTTCTTCGGTTAATATCCCATGTTTTCGGAATAGGCGAAGAGCCGTTCTCATCCATGAAAAGCGGATCCTCCGGTAATTAAGGAGGGGCGAGCGCTCAATCTCTCCGGTTTTTGTGTTCACCAGCTCTCTCGTGCCGATCAGGTGCACGTGCGGGTTGTAGTTCAGGGCGTTGCCGCATTTATGCAAAGTGGCAATACTCCCGCACTGCCATTCCCCGCCCGGGTTGCCCGCGCTTTTCAGGAGCTCCTTCCAGTACACGCCTGCTGCGGCTGTGATGAGCTCTTCGCAGGGGAACCGCTTCTCGAAGAGCGCCCTGGTCACCGGGCCCGGCAGGGTAAAGGTGACGTGAAAATGCGACAGGGTCGTGTGCATGAACTCGGACAGTCCCATGGACCAGCCGAAGAGTTTTTTCCGGTAGCATGACAGGCAAAGGCGCGATTTGCAGGTGAAAGGCACCATGAGCACGGTCCCGCACTCCGGGCAGGTGTGCTTCCGGAACCCGTTCCTGTAGTCGCCGCAGGAGAGGAGCTTGTATACCTCCGCTTCTTTCTCCTGCGTCAGCTTGCCATACCGGTCCGCAAATCGTTCCGGGTATAACTCCCGAAATTCGCGCCAGTATCTCTGCCATACGCTCTTATACGCGGATTTTCGGTCCATGCCCGGGCGGTAGGCCGGGGCGTTGTCGCATGTTCGAAGGTACATGCAGGGAGAACGAATGGGAACACTTGAAATAAAAATTAAATCAATCATAATGCAGGATGCATTGATATAACCGAATGAAGAGAGAGGGATCTCCCCATTGCAAGCCGACACGCGCGTATGCGCGCCCCATTGAAGTGCCCGGCCGGAATAATGCCCGAAAAGTCAAGGCAAGGAAATCTGGTAAAGATTTCCGCAGCCCACCGGTATTAAACCCCTTACTAAGTTACTAAGCAAATCCCGGCTTGTAAAAAATTCCTCACGCAGATGATATCCGGAAACAGAGGGCCATTGAAACGTCCGCACGAAGTGCGGACAAACCTTATAAGGGCATTGAGCAGGTTTCGGCGAAGCCGAACCAGCGAATATGCCCGTAGCCCGTCCCGGCGCCTGAGGGACCGGGAGGGAGGAGCGCGAGGAGGGAGGCCGCGGAGGCCTTCCTCCTCGCATTGAATTGCCCGACCTGCGCCGGGTCGTGGTCACCGAGCGAAGTCGAGGGTCCGGCGCACCAGCGCGTTAAACGCTCTCTTATGTCACATCAGACCTCCTTCCGCGAGAAAAAAAGCCCGGGGCTTATATCATTAATAGCCACAAGCTGCCTAAATTTCCATTCAGTTTATTATAGTACGTTACGATATATTAATCAGCCAGACAACGATACGGGTGAAAGGTGTATGCTGCAAATTACTGATATCAAGATCGCTCAAAAGAATTGTCCGGAGCCGTTTCTCCAGCCGCAGGCTACGAACAACTCCCGGGACAATGCTTCTGCCGCGAGCTTTTTCAACATCCTCAAGGGACAGCTCGACGTAACCGCGCAGACTGCCACCGGCCTCACCCCGAAAAACGACACGCTGCAGAACAGCGCTCGCTCCGAGACCGTGGAGAAGGAACAGGCCTCGCGCGACGCTGCCCGGCCGAAGGGCAGGAGCGAAGAAACCGCCCGCGCCGAGACAGCGGAAGCGGAACAGTCGCAAAAGGATGCCGCGCGCACGAATAATCATCAAGAAGCGAAAGCTAACGAAGCCACCAAACCCGCGGCGGAGAAAAAGCCGGCCGACGACGTTCAGCAGAAAAAAGCCGTGGATAACGGCGACCCGGCTGCGCGCTCAGCGCAGAAGCTGAAACCGAAAAAGGCGGACGACGCGAACACGCGCGAGCTGTTCGACGGCCTCCACCGTATGATGGACGTTATTAAAGGAAGAGACCAGTCCGATCTCAGGGCCGTACGTTCCGGTAACCGGGACGCGGAAGACCTCATGAACGGCGCCCGCTCCAGGAACGGGCAGGTGGCGCTGAAGCAGATGGCGGACAGGCTCGCAGCCGCAGTTGCACGGCTTGACGGCAGAAAGATCCCCGCCGACCAGGCGGATACAATAGCCCGCATGGTAGCGGGAATGAAAGACCTGTTACAAAAATCCAGGCACGGCCTTGACAGGGGACGCGGGACTACCGCCCCGTCCGCGACGGACCAGAACATCACCGCGGTCAAGGACCTGCTGGCGAGGGTCGAGTCCCTTCTCGAGGCGCCGAAGGGAGAGGGCACGCAGAACAGGCAGGGCGGCGACTCGCGCGGAAGCGGCGACCTGTTTGGCCTCAACACCATGAAAAGCGACCTCCAGGCGAGGAAGGCGGATACCGCCTCCGGGCCTCGTAAACATACTGCCTTCATGGACCAGGTCGGTCAGATAATCGACAACGCGAAGGTCGTGGTCAGGGACAGCCGTAATGGCTCCTTCTCCGTCCGCCTCTACCCGCGCGAGCTGGGAAGCATGAACGTGAGCCTTGGCCTCGAGAACGGCATCGTGCACGGGAAATTCCTGGTCGAGTCCCGGGAAGCGAAAGACCTGCTCATGGGCAGTCTCGAACAGATAAAGCAGGACCTGCAAGATGCGGGCATAGCGGTAGGAGAGTTCCACGTGGACGTGGACGACCGCCGCGGCAGGATGCTCCGGGACAGCGACAGCGAGAGCGCCGTTGTCCTCGCGCCCGTTGATCGGCGCGAGGAGATCGAAGCCGGATTTGAATTGAATTCGAAATCATATCATGACGGGCATATCAACCTGGTGATATAGGAGGAAGCGATGAATGTATCGAAAATGAGCCCCCAGGACATGATGGCGGCGCAGCTTGAGGCCGACCTGATCAACAAGAAGGTCAACCACGGCAAGGAAGGGAACAAGGGCGACCTGGGCAAGGACGCGTTCATGAAGCTCCTCATCACCCAGCTCAAGTACCAGGACCCCACCCGGCCCATGGAGGACCGCGAGTTCATCGCCCAGATGGCGCAGTTCTCGACCCTTGAACAGATGACCAACATGAACAAGGAGTTCGCCGGCCTGGTGAAGAGCACCCGCTCGGCCGAGGCCTTCTCATTTTTGGGCAAGCAGATCGACTCGATGAACCCGGCGACCAACCGGAGGGTATCGGGCACGGTCACGTCAATACAGTACGACGGCGACGAACAGGTGCTCATGGTAGGGAACGCGGGGGTCAGGATGAGCGATGTACACTCGGTCCGTGCCGCGGAACCCGCATCCCCCGACGCAGCGCCGGCGCAGGCGATCATGAACACGCTATCGAGCAAAGTAATAACCGACGCGTTCCATAAAGCGACGGGAAGCCAGACGCAAGCCAGGGACTCTGTCCTGAGTAAATAACTTTTGTAATACAGGAGATCACCCACTATGATGCGCGCACTCTATTCCGGTGTTGCCGGCCTGAAGAACCACCAGACCAGGATGGATGTTATCGGCAATAACATCTCCAACGTGAACACCTACGGGTTTAAGACCAGCAGGGTCGCATTCCAGGACATGATATCCCAGACGCTTTCAGGGGCAGCCAAGCCGGAGGAAGACCGCGGGGGCGTCAATCCCAAGCAGGTCGGCCTGGGCATGACCATCGCCTCGATCGACCGTATTTTCACGCAGGGCAGCCTGCAGACCACGGGCAACCAGACCGACCTGGCCATATCGGGCGACGGCTTCTTCGTCGTGTCGGACGGCGACCGCAATTTCTACACGCGGGCAGGCACGTTCGGCCTTGACAAGGACGGCACGCTCGTGAACCCGGGCAACGGACTCAAGGTACAGGGATGGATGGCCACCCGGAACCAGGCCGGCGAGATGGCTGCGAACCCCAGCGGCACCACCGAGGACATCGTCGTCCCGATTTACGGCAAGGTCGACGCGCGCGAGACAGCGAACATCAAGTACAAGTGCAACCTCGACTCCCGCTACGAGGTCCTTCCTCCCGAAGCGACCGGGCAGATGCGGGCGGAGAAAGGAGTCACCACCAACATTGACGCGTATGACGCGCAGGGGAACACGCACCGGCTCACGCTGAACTTCTGGAAGACGGGCCCCAACCAGTGGACGGCCTCGGCCGCAATCACAGATTCCACGGTTCCCCTCACCCTTGACGTTCCCACGGGCGCTGGCCAGGTGAACAACGAGAACCCGACGTCGCGCATCAACCTCCGCTTCAGCCCGGACGGGAAGCTCCTGTCACTGGGCGATGCGGGAACGCCGGACGAGCTCAACCAGGGACAGCTGACGGTCAACGCGAGCTACCGCGTTGCCGGCGACCCGAATATTCGCTTGATAAAACTGAACCTGGGCGAAGCGGGGCTGCTCCAGGGGATCACGCAGTATGCGTCCGCGGCCACAACCAAGGCTGTTGAGCAGGACGGGCATAACATGGGCTACATGGAGTCCTTCAACGTCGACAACTCGGGCATTATAACCGGCGTGTATTCCAACGGCACCAAGCAAACCATCGGCCAGGTTGCCATGTCGGTGTTCACCAACCCGCAGGGCCTTACCGCGTCCGGCGAGAACCTCTTCGAAGTATCCAACAACTCCGGCATGGCGAACACCGGGGCGGCGAACCAGGGCGGACGCGGCAAAGTCGTGGCCGGGACCCTCGAAATGTCGAACGTCGATCTCTCCGACCAGTTCGTGGACATGATCGTGACCCAGCGCGGCTTCCAGGCCAACTCCCGGTCGATCACGACCTCGGACCAGATGCTGCAGGAGCTCCTCAGCCTGAAGAGGTAAGAAGGCTGAATTGAGAGAATATTAAATCAGGGTGGTGTTTAAACCCACCCTGACAGAGAATTTCATTTCGATCATCACAACAGAGAACCATAGAACAATTAACGGATAAAAAAAGGCCCTGATAGGGTGGGGATTAATCCCCACCCAATCA
>JBGTBN010000095.1:0-7939 GCA_041749375.1 Spirochaetota bacterium | reverse complement strand
CGCGGCCGGCTCCATGACCGTGTTCATCTCGACCAACCGGTTCAGGGAGACCGACCCGCAGTATTCCAACGGCATTACCTGCCGCCTGCCGGTCCCGTCTGCGTACACGCCGCGCCTCATCCAGGTGGCGCTCGATCTGCTGGGCCGGATCTACCGGGAGGGATACAGCTACAAGAAGGCGGGGGTGATGCTCTACGAGATCATGCCGCAGGGCGATGCCCAGCTGGACCTGTTCAGCCGCTTCCACGACACGGACCGGGGCCGGCGGCTCATGCGGACGGTGGACGGGCTCAATCGCGCCATGGGCCGCCACACCCTGCGCTTCGCAGCCGAAGGGATCATGAAGCCCTGGCAGATGCGGCGCGCCTTTCTCTCCGGGAGGTTCACCACGCACTGGGACGAGATTCCGGTGGCGCGGGCGTGATGAAAAGAGGGGTTACCGGGTGGTGTTTTTATCGAGATCGGGATAGAGCTTCTTGATGCAATCCGGGCACAGTGTATGGGTAAATTCCGCCTCAGAATGGGATGAAACGTATTGTTCGATCTGCTCCCAGTAACCTTGGTCATTCCTGATGTTTTTGCACGATGCGCAAATGGGAAGAAATCCTTTTAACAACTTTACTTCATCCAGTGTGGTTTGAAGATTGTTACTCAGCTCTTTTTCCACAACCAGCAGCTTTCGTATCGTATTAAGGGCGATGCCAAGGATGATAAACGATGTGAGGCGGATGCCGCCGTTCCATGCATAAAATGACCAGTGAGGATATGCATGCTCTGATAAAATATCGACTGCAGTCCAGGTGAGGGCGGAAAGGAGCGAACTGGCAATAGCCCACTTTTTCCCGACATACCATGCCGCAATAGATACAGGGATATAATAAAAAACGAAAAAGTTAAACTCGATCCCGGTAAAATAATCGATGATCCCGAGGGATATTATCAGGGCCAGTGTAACGATGATCATGAAGAGGGGTGATTTATAATATGGTGTGGTCATAATGAACCGATGCCGCCTATCATCAGGATATGGCGAGTTCTCTCCTGTTATAATAAATATAATATGAAGTCATACCAAGCAAAAAAGTTGGCAGTGCTATTAAAAATAGAATCATAGTATCTCCCGATACCTGATCTTCGTCACCGGGTCCCTCAGTCCCGGGTGCAGCTCGACCAGGTGGTTCACGATGAACGGCCGGTTCTTGATTTCAGGGTGGGGGATGGCCAGCTCTTCCGTGTCCAGTATCAGGTCGTCGTAGAGGAGGATGTCCAGGTCTATGCTCCGGGGGCCCCTGGGGAAGCTCTTCTCCCTGCCGAGCTCGGTTTCGCAGAGCTTGAGCGCCGTGAGAAGGTCGATCGGGGCCAGGGCTGTCTCGATGATGATCACCTGGTTCAGAAAACGGGGCTGTTCCAGGTAATCTACCGGCTCTGTTTCCATGATCGAGCTTTTCCGGAACACGGACACGCTGGGGATTGCCGCTATCCGCCTCGAGGCGTTTCTCAGATTCGCTTCCCGGTCGCCCAGGTTGGAGCCGAGTCCGATGTATGCGATGGCCATTTACAGCCTGTCCCGGTAGTCCTCGCCGCTTATTTCAAGAATGCGGCACATCTCTTTGATGCGCGACAGTATCCGGCCCTGCGACAGGTCCTTGAAGGCCTTGTGAGGGTTGTTGTTCGAAGTGAAGATGGTGAACTTCTCCGCCTCGTACCGCGCGTCGACCAGGTCATAGAGGGTTTCCTGCTTCCATTCCGTATCTTTCTGGATTCCGAAGTCGTCTACGACCAGGATGTCCACGTCCGCCAGCTCTTTCTCGATCTTCCCGGATTCCCCGAAACTGTCCGATCCTTCGTGGAACGATTCCTGCAGGCTTTTGAACAGGTCGCGGGAGATGCTGATGAACCTGCCCTCGACCGCATGGCGGATTATGAGCTCGGTGAGTATTATGGATGCGAGGAGGGTCTTTCCCGTGCCGGGATTTCCCCACAGGAACAGCCCCTTGTTCACGTTGGGGAAGCCCCGCACCAGCTCGTAGGCAAAGTTTTTCGCGTCTTCGGCCTGCTTGCTCAGGGACTTGAAGTTGTTCAGGCGTTTCCACTGGAATTTCTTATATATGCCCGAACGGTTGTAGTTCATATTGATCTTCAATATTTTCATCCGGGTTTCACGGCAGAAGCATTCCGCTATCCTGTCTTCCTTGAAAATATAATAGGGATCTTCCCCGCCGCACGAGCATTTTGTCAGGACGCACTTGGGGCAGGGGACAATGGCGTCCTCGCCCAGCTCTGAAAAGTGCGGGTTGTGGATAATGCCGGTATTTTCACAGTAGTCGCAGTACCTGGATGTTTTTCCGGTTGTTGTCGCTTTTTGTGTAGGTGTTTTCATTCGGTTTGAGATTTTATCAGGTGCGGGATAATGTCAACAAAATTTATGACGACATGGTACGCCGTCCGGGCCGTAGTAATGATAAATCATGGCGGTAGATCGGTATTGTGACAGAGAATTTATGGTTGGATTTACCCGAAAAAAACCGTATCTTGACGGTAAGAGGCAGTTGGAGCCCGGAATTGAGGTGCCGGATTATAATTAATAAGGTAAATTTGGCAAAAATATATCAATTTTCAGGGGTAAAAGACCGATAGGGATACTGTTATACTGAACCGCCGCGGATACGCGGCCTGGGTACGAGTTATCTATAATGCTTGAGGGGTTGTAATATGAAACCAAGAAACATTTTCACGTTTGTCGCCGTCTTTGTAATGGCCGCGTTCCTCGGGGTTGCATTCCAGTCACGGGTATCCGCCCAGCAGGCCGGCGAGACCAAGACCGATGAGAAGAAAGACGCGTCCGTTCAGGACGAGTTCAGCGATGTTGAAGTGACCGGATGGCGGATCCGCGACTTCAAGCCCTACGTCAAGGCCATCCAGGAGCTGGAAAAGCTGAACAAGGAGTTTTCAGACAATCTACTCAAGCTCGCCATTGACGAGTACTCGACCGCCATCGACATCCTCGAGGACATGGAAAACGATGTCATTAAAATCAAGGCCGCGAACAAGGAGAAGAAGAACCTGAACGAGCGGTGGTACTGGCAGGAGATCGACCGCAAGAACCAGGAGCAGCGCCAGGTGGCAGCGAGGAAGTACGAGGCCAAGATGAAGTCGGTCACCTACCTGACCAAGTCAATTGACTACATGGACCAGATCCAGCATGTCGAGATACGGCAGGAGCCCCGTTTCCTGAACTTCCAGTCGCGCCTCTTCCAGGTCTATGTATCGACGCAGTATGACCTGCAGAACTTCAAGCCCTGCATCCCGATCCTCGAGCGCTACATAGCGATCTCGGACAAGAATGCGAAGGACATCTGGGCGTACAAGTACATGGCGAGCTGCTACGGCTACATGGAGAAGGTCCTGGCGAAGTACCGGCACGCGAACGAGGACGAGATCAACAATTTCAAGAGCAAGAAGAACAGGAGCATGCTGCAGGCGGTGGAGCTGAAATACGGCGTCGAATCCCCCCACTACAAGCACATGCAGGAGATAGTCGAACAGGATGAGAAGAAGGCCGAACGCATAAACGACTTCAAATAAGCGATATCATAACAGTGACAAGACAAAATCCCCCGCTGAATGCGGGGGATTTTATTAATCACCGGTTTTTCGCGGCTTTTTTGATTGCCTTTGCCGTCTCACCATCGAGGATCCGGTGGGCGAGGTTGGGGAAGTGGCGGACGATCGCCCAGAGGAGCCGTCCCTGCCCGATCTGGATATAGAACTTGTTCCCGAGCACCCCGCGCATGAGCTTTTTCGCTACCTGCTCCGGCGTCATGAGGCCTCCTCCCTCGGAGAGGACAATGACCGCGTCGGGCTTGGTCTCGTTCTCCTTCGCGAATCCGGGCGTGTCGGTATCGGGCGGGAAGAGGATCGAGAACCTGATGTTGTAGGGTTTCATCTCGCTGCGGAGAGACTCGGTGAGGCCGCAGATGGCGAACTTGGTCGGTGTGTAGGCAGCGTATCCGAACATGCCGAGAAAACCGAGGACCGACGAGCAGGTCACGATGTGTCCCCGCCGCTCCTTAATGAAATGGGGCAGGACTGTCAGGATGGGAACGAGCTGGCCGTAGTAATTGGCGTCCATGTTGTTCCTGAAGTCTTCGAGCGAGAGGTCGAGAACGTAGCCGGGACGCGCGTACCCGACGAAATTCATCAGGTAATCCGGCACGCCGTTTTTTTTGATATATGCGTCGACCAGTGGCCGCAGTTTTTTTATATCCGTTGCGTCGCACGCTATGCTGGTTACTGTCTGGCCGTCGACGGCCATGGCGCTTCGAAGCACGCCGGTCGTCTTCTCCAGATCCTTCTTGTTACGGGCGATGACGCAGGCGCTGCCGCCGTGTTTTACGAATTCCAGTGCTGCTGCCTTTCCTATTCCCCTGGAACCGCCTGATATAATGGCTGTTTTTCCTGTAAATGGCATACGTCCTTTCTGCATACCCAATGTCCTCCTCCCGATATCGTTTACCCATGCAGCTGCGCTGCAGCTGAAAGCAGTAGTAGAATTGGCGTTGGCTTAATTGCAATGTCAATGATAATTCATGAGAATCGTTTAACCGGGAGGTCGGTTTAGAATGAAAGAGGGGATTGCGTCTGTTGTATATATGATACAGAGTATGATTTTTACTGGCAAAAAGGCCTTTTCAAATTGTACCCCTATAAGCCAGCTGTAACACCTCGATTTATCAGGGATTACAATAATATAAAAAATTAAGTTGGCACGGAACTTGCTTTATATTACATTCAGTGTCTGGTAGAATAAAAAAATTGCAGATCTGAACGATTATCTCTATTTCTCCTTAGTAACACGACGAGCATTGTTCTGACGTTACCATACATCAAGAGCATAATGAAGCGGGTTCGTAATCTTTAATTTATTTAAAGAAGGAAATAGTATAACCGTTACAAAAAAACAGGTAAGGAAAAAAAATGAAATCAGTCGCAGCAAAAAAGAAACCGGCGCATCAAAAAAATATCGAGCAGTACGAGCTGAAGGCGAATACGCTGAACGAGGCTCTCGAGAAAAGGGCGGCGGGTCGTCCGGATTTCCTGACGTTCATGGACCTTAAGAACAGGCCTACCACCCTGTCGGCTCCCGAAGTCCTCGCTGGCTCAACTGCAGTCGCGCAGTACCTGGCAGACCGCGGGCTTGAAAAGAACGACAAGGTCGTGATCATGCTGCCGACCGGTCCTAATTTCGCATATGTCTATTTCGGCATCCTGTTCGCCGGCGGCGTGCCGGTACCGGTGAGCCAGCCCGCCGGGACCAACAACCTTGCCAAGTATCTTGACAACCTCACGCATATAATCCAGGACTGCGAGGCGAAATACTTCATCACCTACGAGAAGATAAAGGTCATCGCCGGCAGTCTCATGAACATCTCGAACCTGGTGAAGGGATTCATCTTCGACGACGAGATCCTCGCCAACCCGGTGCCCGCGGATCAGTACCGCCGGCTGCCGGAGGTAACCCCGGACGACCTGGCCCTCATCCAGTACACGTCGGGGACGACTGGAAAGCCGAAGGGCGTCATGCTGTCACACCGCAACCTCCTGCATAACATTCATGGCATAGGCATTGCCAGCGAGATGAGGCCCGACGACGTTGGGATCAGCTGGCTCCCGATGTACCACGACATGGGGCTTATCGGCGGTTTCCTGAGCACCCTTTACTGGGGCCTGACCATGGTGCTGATGCTGCCCGAGGCCTTCATATTCCGCCCCTTCTGGTGGCTGGAGAACATCTCGCGCTACCGCGTGACCATGGGGGTCGCGCCTAATTTCGGCTACCACTACTGCGTAACCCGCATCGAGAATGCGGACGCGGTAAAGCTGGACCTGAGTTCGTGGCGGCTCGCCCTCAACGGAGCGGAGCCGATCGACCGTACGACCCTGACCAAGTTCCTCGAAAAGTTCAAGCCCTCCGGCCTCAGGGACGATATCTTCCTGCCGGTGTACGGGATGGCGGAAAACAGCCTTGCCGCCACCTTCCCCTCGCTGCTGCAGACTACCGTCGTGCGCCGCTTTTCCCGGGCGAAGCTCGAGGAGAAGCTCCACGCCGTTGATTCGACGAGCGAGAACTCGAAGGAATATATCGACCTTGTTTCCGTCGGCTACCCGCTGGTGGGCCAGGAGGTCCGGATCGCGGACGAGGGCGGCGCGACGCTGCACGAGCGCGAGGTCGGCGAGATACTGGTGAAGAGCCCAAGCATGACATCCGGGTATTACCGGAACCCGAAGGCGACAAAGGAGACCATCCGGGGCGGCTGGCTCCATACCGGAGACATGGGCTTCATCCTGGACGGCATGCTGTTCATCTCGGGCCGCAAGAAGGAGATGATCATCAAGCGCGGGAAGAACATCTACCCGTACGACGTCGAGCGGATCGCCTCGACCGTGAAGGGCGTGCGGCTCGGCTGCAGCGCGGCCTTTGACGTGCATAACGAGTCGCAGGGGACGGAGGACCTGGTGCTCGTATGCGAGACCACCGAGAAGAGCCGCGATGAGATGGACCGTATCAAGAAGGAGATCCATGCCGAGGTGCTGGCGCGGCTCGGCATCGCGCCGGACGACATCATGCTGGTGCCCAAGGGCACGATCCCGAAGACCACGAGCGGCAAGACCCAGCGCATTCTCTGCAAGAAGATATACCTCGAGGACAATTTTCTCGAGAACAAGAGCAGGAACATGATGGTGCTGGCGCGGACCTTCCTCATGAGCCATTTCCATCTTTTCAGAAGGCGGTTCAACCAGTAGGCGGACATTCAGCATTCCCCCCCTGACCCCACCCCGAAGGGGCCACGAGAGAATGAGCGGAACGTATAACAATTATGAGTTTTGGTGCAAAAACGCTTGAATATACAGGACATTGATCCGGCACTATACAAAATTAAGAATGTATCAGTAAGTGGAGATATGTCTCACGCGCGCCCTCCGAGGGACGGGGGGCCTCGAAGGCGACAGAAAAGATTATTGAGGTTTACGACAAATATATTGTAATAAATCCGGCGTGTTCCATAATACGCCGGTGAGCCCCGCCGCATTATGGACCTGCAGACGGTGGCCGAGGTCATACGCTACCTGGAAAAGAAGCTTTCGTAGGCCGCAGGCGGCCTTCATTATATGCCAACGGGGAATTATCAATGAGCGCATTAATCAGCGACGCAATGAAACAGCAGGCCGTGTTACTGGGGTCCCTGCGAAAGGCGAATATCTACACTTATAGCCTGGAGGTCACCTCCGCCTGCCGGAACCGCATCGTCGTGGCGGGGAAGGAGCGGATAAATTTCATTTCAAACAACTATCTCGGCTTTTCCACTCACCCGAAGGTGAAAGAAGCAGTACTCGCAGGGGTCGAGAAATACGGACTCGGCATCGGCGGCTCGCCGCTGGCCTGCGGCACGACGGAGATCCATTACCGGCTCCAGGAAAAGATTGCCCGCGTGTATGAGAAGGAAGCATGCGTCATCTGCGCGAGCGGCTACCAGGCCCTCATCGCGGGGATACAGGCGACCATCGGAAAGGGCGACGTCGCAGTCATGGACAGCCTGGTGCACCGGAGCATCGTGGACGGCGTGACGCTCTCCGGGGCAGACCGGCGGATGTGGCTCCACAACGATACAGAGGACCTGGGCTCGCTGCTCGAGCGGGTCAAGAAGAAATACAGCCGCATGCTTATACTGGTTGACTCGGTCTACAGCATGGACGGCGACATCGCGGACCTGGCGAAACTGCAGGCGCTCAAGGACGAGCATGACGCGCTCCTCCTGATCGACGAGGCCCACAGCCTCGGCGTGCTCGGGAAGCGCGGGTACGGCCTGCCGGACCATTTCGGCCTGCCGGACGCGGCCGACGTTGTGGCCGGGACCTTCTCCAAGTTCGCCGGCGCGGT
>JBGTBN010000094.1:0-33091 GCA_041749375.1 Spirochaetota bacterium | reverse complement strand
CGGTCGGACCGCGGGCGGGGCTGACACCCGCGTTGCAGCCTGCTGGCAGGCAGACTGCGCAGCAGACCGGAGGACAGGCAGCCGGCGGGCTGATGACGCCGGGGGCGCAGCAACCGAAAAAAGCAGCCGGGGCCCGCTGATTATACGCTGGTAGTTCCGGCAGCGGCGATGAGGATATATACGAGGGATGCCAATGTTATTCAGTAAAGACGGGCTGAGCAAGATCGATTATACTCTTGTCATAGCGGTCATCCTCGCCGTTATGATAGGTATACTCATGATCTACAGCGCCGGGTTTGACCCCATAGACAAGGTAAACAACGGCCTGTACCGGAAGCAGATCCTCTGGTTCATCTTCGGCTTCATCTTCATGGTGGGCATGACCATCATCAATTACCAGGCGCTGGGGGACTACTCGATCCAGATTTACATCACCCTTATCATAATCCTCATCATTACCACTATCTTCGGGACCCCGGTGCGGAACACGCGGGCATGGCTGAACTTCGGCGTCTTTTCCATCCAGCCGTCCGAATTCATGAAGCTCGGGCTGGTCGTAATCCTGGCCAAGTATCTCGAGATCAGGGAGCGCGATATCAGCCACCTCCGCGAGTTGATCGTCCCGGCGCTCCTGACCTTTATCCCGATGCTGGTAATCCTGAAACAACCGGACTTCGGCACGGCCGTTATTTTCCTTCCCATCCTTCTCACGATGCTCTTTGTCGGCGGCGCAGATGTGTCGCACCTGATCTCGATCGTACTCATCGCGGCCATCGCGATCGTCCTTCCCATGCTTCTGACCTACCGCGAGTGGGTCGGCGCGGAGGGCTCCAACTTTCTTCTTGATTTCTTCAAGGATACCGGCCTCCTGCTGATCGTCTCCGGCGTATTGCTGACCGTTACTGTTATCGCCTTCGTGCTCCATTTTTTCTCGGTAAAGAAGTTTTTACGAAAGATATACATTCCCGGCGCGATAATATCGATGGGACTAATGGCGTCCGTCATGATCCAGAACCTGTTCAAGGTCTACCAGAAGAGGCGGATACTGGTCTTTCTCAACCCGGACCTTGACCCGCAGGGATCGGGCTATAACATCATACAGTCAAAGATCGCCATCGGGTCCGGCGGGTTTTTCGGGAAGGGATTCCTGAAGGGATCACAGTCACAACTCGGATTCCTCCCGGAAAAAACATCCGACTTCATTTTTTCCGTTGTCGCCGAAGAGTGGGGCTTCGTCGGGGCGGTCCTCCTCCTGGTCCTGTTCGGCTTCATCGTCCTGCGGGGAATCCAGACCGCTTTCGAGGCGAAGGACAAGTTCGGCGCGCTGCTGGCCAGCGGGATCACCACGATCTTTTTCTTCCACATCCTGATCAACATCGGCATGGTCGTAGGGATCATGCCGGTCACCGGTCTCCCGCTTACGTTCATTTCGTACGGCGGCTCCAACCTGCTGATGTCGATGATCAGCATTGGCATACTGCTCAACATCAGGGCCAGGAAGTTTGTGTACTGACAAATGACGCGGAGATACGGTGTGACAGCACGATGGGCCCTGGTCGTGGCCGCGATTGCGATCCCCCTCCTGCTCTGCTGCTCCCATGCGGCCGATGACGCGGAGCTTTTCGGGCGCACGAAGCCTGAGGACTATCTCACCGGCAGGTTCAACCCGGCAAAGAACGAGCTCTTCGTCTGTGTGAACGACGCGGGCGTACCCGCCAACGAGTGGCGGCATTATCTCCGCAGGGAGGCGGTCGCGGCCCTGGCGAAGATGTACGCGGATTTCAGGAAGGCGCACCCGAAGGCGCCCTTCTGGGTGCAGAGCTCCACGCGAAGCTTCAACGACCAGAAGGCGATATGGGACGGCAAGTGGAACGGGCAGCGCTTTGCCCGTGAGAAGGACCAGATGAAAAGAGCACTGGCAATTCTCCGGTATTCCTCGATGCCGGGCACATCTAGGCACCACTGGGGTACGGACTTTGACCTGAATGTTCTCACCAATGAATACTATGAGAGCGGCGAGGGAAGAGTCCTGTATCGCTGGTTGACCCTTAACGCGGAGCGGTACGGCTTCTGCCAGCCCTACACCGCGGGCAGAAAGGGCGGATACAACGAGGAAAAGTGGCACTGGTCGTACCGGCCGCTCGCGAGTGCCTTTATCAGGCTCTGGAACGAGAGCTTCCGGAACAACGGTGCAGCGTTCCCGCGGGCAGGGCTTTTCTCCGGATCGGAAACCGCGGGGAGACTCGCCCCCGAATACGTGAACACCATCAGCGAGTCGTGCCGTTAATCTCTGACCCTTCAGTCGATGATAATCATAAAACCGAACTGGATGCCCGCTCCCGTAGTATCGTAATCGAACGGGCCGTTCCTTTTGTTGAAGTAGGACTGGCAGGTCAGCCCGATGTTAAATCGCGTGTCCTCCGAGGTGCGCACCAGGAAACCGAAACCGTAGTCCAGGGTCATTGAATGAAGGTATGATACGCGGCTCGTCATGCTGAGCAGGGATGATCCGCTGAGCGAGAATTTCCGGTAACTGTATCCGACGCCGCCCGTGACATAGGGGGTATAGAGGTGCGCCGGCAGGTCGAGGATCGAATAAGTAAACATGGCCGGCAGGTTGAACTCGTAGACCTGGCCGCTGGTCTTTGTTCGCAGGATCCGGTTTATCGGACTGGTTTTAGTCTTGATCGATTTCCCGCTCATGTAGGTATACGCGGGAAAAAAATTCAGGCCGTACTTGCCGTACTGCATGCCCATCGGCACGGATGCGGCAATGCTGGCAAACCCTTCCCGTGCGTCGAAGCCCCCGCTGATTCCCAGGATGAATTTCGGCCGGACCGTTGCGCCCTTTTTTTTCATTAAATCGCCGATCGTTTGTTTTTTCCCGGCTTCCGATTCGTCGGGAATGTACTGTGCAACAAGGTCACCTGCCTGTTCCTGCCCGGGGGAAAGATCTGGAGTGACTTCAGCATCTGCCTTGGAAATAGCCATTGGTAATGTAATGATAAGTGAACAGATGAGAGAAAGTGTTTTCATGGTATAATTCCTGGTATAAGAGTAGCTTCATCCTTCTGGTTTGCTGAATCAGTTATTTCCTGATACGCCTGATAAGGTGTCAGAGTAAGACCCGGATTCATCAGTTATGCTTTAAACATGAATATAATCAAGCAAAATTATGGGGTAATGGGCTTAAATCACGCCAATATTACTCTTGAATAGGGTGTCAGAGTAAAAAAACTGATAGTTATCGCCATTCATGCATAATCCGCACATTTAAACTGCAAATTTAACAAAAACGGGGCCAAAAAATAGTTAAAAAATAATCCATCCGGACGGTTTATTATTGACATAATAGAGACATAAAAGTACATTGTATACACCGATAAGATTGTTGCGGGAGGAACCTCATGATCATCAGGGTTATTATTGCGTTATCAATTATTTGTTGCCTGTCAGTAACATCGGCTTTCGCTGGTGGGAATTCGGATGGAGATAAATGTAAAACCAGATATCCGGTCGTTCTCGCGCACGGAATGGGCGCCCAGTACGAGATAGCCTGGGGTATAACCCATTACTGGAACAATATACCCGGCGAGCTCAGGGACCATGGAGCGGAAGTCTACATCACAAGCGTTAACGCTCTCGACGGTACTGTTGCGAAGGCGAATGCATGGAAGCGTCAGGTGCTTGAAATACTGGCGGTGACCGGGGCAGGCAAGATAAACCTGATCGGCCACTCCCATGGAAGTATTTACACCCGTTATGCGATCAGCAACCTCGGCGTGTCTCCGGTGGTGGCGAGTCATACCAGTATCGCCGGACCCCACCGCGGCAGCAGTATTGCCGAGCTGGTCCTCAAGATCTGCCTTAAAATTCCGATTGCCGACAATATCCTGAATGCGCTTGTTATCTTCATCATGGGCGATCAGAACCCCAATACGATACAGAACCTCAAGGACCTCACCCGGGACTACATGGTCAACGTGTTCAACCCGGCAACGCCGAATAAATCCGGTGTCTATTATCAGAGCTACGCATATCGCGTGAAAAGCTTCCTCGGCGCCGGTCTCTTCGCTCTTACGTGGCCGATCCAGAAAAACATCGAGGGCGAGAATGACGGCCTGGTGGCTGTCTCCTCGGCCAAATGGGGCAACTTCCGCGGTGTGTCCGAAGGCGCTTCGTGGCTTGGTGCAGGTGTAAATCACCTCGCAGCGGTTGACATGCTGTTCGGCATCACCCCGGGGTTCGACGCACCCGGCCATTTCGTGAACATCGTGGCTGATCTGAAAGCGAAAGGGTATTAAGCACCACCGGGAATCGCAACAACTTGAAATGTTATAAAGCCGCCCCCGGGCGGCTTTATGTATTGCAAGGGGCGTGGCGTACGAGCCCGGACACGGCAGCCGTTTCATGCGAATCAGGTTGTGGTTTTAAGAAGCGGCCTGAGATCGTCAAGGCGGTCGAAGAGGTGCCAGATGTAGCGCGATGCTCCCCGCTCGCGGTGGGGGTGAAGGTCCGCCAGGGCAGGATCATCTAGATAGCCCTGGAAGGCTTCCCGCGATTCCCATTCAACCAGTATGAGTACTGATCGCGGTCCGATATCGCCTGTAACAGCTTCCCTGAACCTGCCAAGGGCAAGCACCCTGCCGCCATGAACCGCCACTTCCCTGGCGGAACCGCGCGAGTATTCCAGGTATTCTCCGATGTCAACTATGTCGAAAAGATTCAATGCGTATACCGGTTTATCGTCATTCATGGGACATTCCTCCGGACCTGGAGTCTTGATGAATGATTATAGTGCGGCCTTGTGAATAATTCAAGCATTTTGTGGCGTAAAGAGCCATGGTCATCACGAGGGGGGGGTACGTAATCATATAGATAAAGATCGGATGAAAATATAATACTGGAAAAAAAGTTGCCGTTTGTTAACGTAACCGGAATTTAAATTAAGCTGATATTTATGTACCAACTTTCCCAGGAAAAATATACATTACCCGGACCGGACCAGGTGCGGTTCATTTCAAGCGGCCAGACGCTGTCCCTGGTCATGGGCTCGTGCATTTCTACGGTGTTCGTTGCCCGTAGCGATCGGTATATCCTTGCCGCCAATCATATCATGATTGCGCGAGAGCGGGAGTCCGGGGTCATAGCGAAAAAGAGCGCCCGAAGGCAGATAGATGATATACTCACGGCATTTCGAGATGATTTTCATATTCCGGATGACGGCTTTCGGTGCCTGCACCTGGTCGGCGCCGGTAAAAAAGGCGCAGACAGTTTTTTTCATATCCATTCCGAGAACATAGAAGAGACGCTATCGGTGCTGGATGAGAAAGGTATCCCGGTGCTTTTCAATGACACCTGGAGCCATTATTTTGCCACCTATTCCATCGATACGGAAAGGATGTCCGTTTTCATCGAGGACAAGCTTGCGGGAGTCCATCTTTCTTACATCATCGATCTTGATCGCCTGTTCTCCCTTGATCTTGGCGACGGGCTGCCGCTTCCTGCCTCTGCCCTGAAAGCAAGGGACCCCGGGTTCGAGGAGTTGGTGAGCAGGGGCGCGATCGTGTTTATTACCGGCGAGAAGAACAGGCCTTGAAAGAATGCCCTGCCGCGATGGTGGAACCGGCCGTACAGGACATTTTCTCCACATTCCTGCGGCAGTTAAATTGTAATTGATTTTTAAGCAGTGTTTGCGAATGATGATCATATGAGGGGCCACGGTCCCTTGCTATGGTGCACTATGGATGAAACTGCACACAACGGCATCTCTCCGCGCAATGTCCTGATATATTCAGACAGCCTGGCCAGTTTTGATTTCGGTCCCACGCACCCCTTTAAGCCGGGCCGGGCCAAACAGATGCTGGATCTTCTTTCCCGGTATACCCTCATACACGAGGCGGACCAGAGAGTGCTGGCGCCCGAGCCGCTTCCGGAGGATGCGCTCTACCGGGTGCATGACCGGAACTACATAGAGCTTCTGAAAAGCATCGGGAATGAAAACACCGATTTCTCGATGGCGATGCTTGAAGCCGGGATCGGAACCGAGGATAATCCCGCCATTCCGGGAATTTACGATTTCTGCTCGGCGGTAACGGGTGGGACCGTTCTCGGCGCCCGTCTTCTCGATGAGAGCAGCGTCCGGATGGTTTTTAATCCGCTGGGCGGCTTTCATCACGCCGGTGCGGACCATGCGGAGGGGTTCTGTTATATCAATGATCTGGCAGTGGCGATAGAGGAGTTGACGCGACGCGGACACAGGGTCGCCTATATAGATATTGACGTGCATTTCGGAAACGGGGTCCGCGACATATTCGCAGCCCGGGACGACGTCCTGTGCATCTCGATACATGAGTCCGGGCTTTCCATTTATCCCTGGTCCGGATTTGTAGAGGACATCGGCGAAGGACAGGGCGCGGGCTATACTGTTAATATCCCCCTCATGCAGGGAAGCGACGACGCGGTTTTCCTCTATGCCTTTGATGCAGTGGTGCCGCCCCTTGTCGAGACGTTCCGGCCCGACATGGTGGTGGCGGTCATCGGTGCAGACACCCATCGCGAGGACCTGCTGGGCCACCTGAATCTCACCAGCATGGGGTATGAACGGGCGATACAAATAATCGACAGATTATCGCCGAAGCTGCTGGTCACAGGCGGCGGGGGCTACAACGTTTACAAGACGGCTGCGCTCTGGACCATTGCATGGGCGGCGCTCTGCGGACTTGAGCCGCTGGATGCCTATGCCGGGCTGATAGGCGGCATGATGTACGGTCCCGAGGCGCATTCCGGCACGCTCCGGGACAATCCGTACGTGGTTTCGGGCAACCTGAAGGACCAGTGCCTGGAATATGCCCGGGATATGGTTGCCAATCTGAAACATAATGTGTTCCCGATTCATGGTATAAAAGGCCAGTAACAGGCCGGGTGGCGCCGGGAATGGCCGCTCCGGACCGGGGGAGGAGGGGGGGAGATGAACAAACGTAGGAACGGGCATTTGAGTAGTTTCATGTCATCGGCAGTAGCCGTGATCATTCTTGCCGTCGTTTTTTCCTCCTGTAATAATGATACGCGAACGAACCGGCCTGCGGCAGTCAAGGGAGAGCTTGACGCGTGGTCATGGGACTTTGATAAAAACGGACCCATCACATTGAATGGAGAATGGGAGTTCTACTGGGGGAAGCTGGTTCCTCCCTCTGATTTCGAGACCGGTGCGGCCGGAGCGATGTCAGGGTACATAACCGTGCCGGGGAAATGGAACGGGTTCAAAGCAGGCGGAGCCGAAGTCGGGAACAGGGGATATGCGACTTACCGGCTGAAGATAGCGGTGGGCGGCGCGGAGAGAATGATGGCCCTGCATACGTTTGACATGGGTACCGCGTTCCGCATATACGTCGACGGCCGCGAGATATACGCCAACGGGAGCGTCGGAGAAGGCGAGCAAAGATCGCTTCCGCAGTTCCTGCCGGGAGTGGCTCTCTTCCCCGCAGACGGCGGCACCGTTGAGATCATCGTGCAGGTTTCGAACTACCACCACCGCGACGGCGGCATCTGGTATCCCATCGAGATCGGCGCCGAAAAGGACGTGCGCACCGCCCATGTCCGGAGCGGAGCGGCGGATGCGCTGCTCGCCGGCATTCTCATCATCATGGGCATTTACTATGTCATCCTGTTCCTGCTTTACCGCCGTGACCGGGCGCCCCTGTTTTTCGGTGTACTCTGTCTTTTCATGGGTTTCCGGAACTTTGTCGTGGGCGAGCGTCTGCTGGTCATGGCCTACCCCTGGCTGCCGTTTGAGCTTGTATCGAAGATAGATTACATTTCGGTAATACTCGGAACCGTTGCGTTCTGCTACTTCCTCCGCGAGTTGTACCCGGGAGAATTCTCTCGATGGGTGCTGTACGGATATTCCGGGATCAGCGGCCTGTTCATACTGATCGTGCTCGCGGCGGGCTCGGTCCATTACTCGCGCCTCATGCCGTATTATCAGATCTGTATTCTCGCCGTCATCGCGTACGGGACCGCTGTCTTTATCCTTGCGGGTATTCGGCGGAGGGAGAACGCGCTCATCTTCCTCTGCGGCTGGCTCGCCCTGATCCTCGCTACCGTGAACGATATTCTCTACGAGAACATGATCATCTACACCGGCCGCTTTTTCGCAATCGGCGTGTTCCTGTTTGTTGTCATCTCCATGGCGAGTATGGCCCGCCGCTTAATCAACCGCGAACGTGAGGTCGAGCGGGCGGGCGAGAAGGCGAGCAAGGAGGCGGAACAGCACCGGGCACAGGTTGACTTCATCCGGAATGTAATTCGCGAAGAGTCGTCCGCAGTGTCGGTATCAATGAGGAGTATTAATGACGATCTTTCCTCCGTCCAGGTGAACACCGACGAGCAGGCGGCGGCGGTCGAGGAGGTCACCGCGTCGGTTGAGGAGATCTCGGCGGGCTCGGACGGTGTGGTGCGGGGCGCATCGGAGCAGGATGAGAACCTGGGCACGCTTGCCCGCCTCATGGACGATCTCGAGCGCATCATCAGCGACACCTCGGCGCTCATCCAGAACGCGCTCTCGGCTGCCGCCGGTATCTCGAACAGCGCACGGTCCGGGGGCGAATCCCTCGGCGCGATGAACGAGAGCATGAAGCGAGTGAATGAAAGCTCGCGGCAGATGAACGAGATCGTGAGTATCATAAACGATATCTCCGACCGGATCAACCTCCTCGCCCTCAACGCGGCGATCGAAGCGGCGCGGGCGGGGGACGCAGGCCGGGGCTTCGCCGTTGTGGCCGACGAGATCGGGAAGCTTGCAGACCAGACAGCAACGAGCATAAAGGACATCACCGGTCTCATCGGCACCAACGAAAAGGAGATAGCGGAAGGGTCGGCCGGCGTGGCCCGGGCAGTGGACGTGATCGGCACCATTATCGGCGACATCAACCGGATAACGAATAGCGTGGACGCGGTGTCCGGAAACGCCGGGCAGCAGCTCGATTCCTACAGGAAGGTGCGGGACTATGTCGGTCTTGTGCAGAACAGGTCGCACGAGATCATGAGCGCGATGAGCGAGCAGAAATCGGCCCTCGATGCCGTATCTCAGTCCCTTACTTCTATAAACCATATATCGCAGGACAACGCTTCGCGGATAGTAACCATGTCCGAGTCTTCGAAAAGCCTCCTGTCAAAGATCGACAAGCTGACTGAAGATATCGATGCGTATAACCGGGAATTCTCTTAAAAATGAAGCGCGTCCAGCGCGCTATCGGGGGGGGGGGTGTGATCAATGCCCAGGATTATTGACTGCAGTATCGCGATTGAAAATAATCTGCCATCGGATCCGCCGATGATGGTGCCGAAGATCCAGTACCTTGACCATGACTCGGGCGCCGAACAGATGAAGCTCTTTTTCCCCGATATCGATCCGAAGAATGACCTGCCCGGCGGCAAGGGCTGGGCCGTGGAGTTCGTCACCCTGAGTACTCATTCCGGCACGCACCTGGATGCGCCCTGGCATTACCATCCTGACATGGACGGCGGGAAAAGGGCCCTCACCATCGACGAGGTGCCGCTTGAATGGTGCATGGCCCGAGGCGTGAAGCTCGATTTCAGAAAATTTCCGGACGGCTATCTCGTTACCGGTGAGGACATGGAACGGGCATTCGGAGAAATCGGTCATACGTGCACCGCCGGCGAGATCGTCCTGGTGAACACCGGAGCTGACACATACTGGGGTAAGCCGGAATACCTGGTAAGGGGATGCGGTATGGGGCGGGAGGCGACACTCTGGCTTTGCGAAAGGGGCGTGCGCGTCGTCGGGACTGATGCCTGGAGCTGGGACAGGCCGTTACCGCTCATCGCGAATGAGTTTCGGGAGAACCGTGACCCGTCAATAATATGGGAGGGGCATTTCGCCGGGATCGAGAAGGGCTATTGCCATATTGAAAAGCTGACTAACCTGAATTTGCTTCCTCCTGCCGGGTTCACGTTTTTCTGCTTTCCGGTAAAGATCAAGGGCGCGAGCGCCGGCTGGATCAGGGCCGTGGCGCTGGTGGACGATTGAGCCCGGCGGCCGGGCAACAATAAAGTCGGTGCGCATGGCATCGAATAAGATGTCCCGCAACCTGTCAGATCATTATCCCGTGCATAACGGTTTCGTAGAAGGATTTGGCCATTGTATCAATATCCATCCGTCCGCTTCCGCTGTTCTTCTTTAGAATGAAATAATAGTAGTCAACCCTGAGGAAGGCCCCGGCCACCATGTTGGCCGCAAGCTCGATATCGAGGTCCTGCTTGATGATTCCAAGCTTAATACCTTCTTGTAAATAAAGTATGATGTAATTCAGCATTTGCTGTTCGAAACGCACCAGGTACGGCTCGAATATATTGTTCAGCCCGGGCCCTACACGCAGGTAAATATTACAGAGCTCTTCGTTGTCCTGGAAGAATTTGAAGCTTCTGGAGATAAGTGTCATGAACAGGTCATTGATGTTATCGCGCTTGAATTCAACTATATCGATGGAGGCGAATTCCTCCCATTCATTAAGGAATTTAATGAGGACTGATATGAACAGGTCCTCCTTGTTTTTAAAATAGCGATAAAATGTACCTTTACCGACCCTGGCTTCTTTTATCACCTCTTCTACATAGGTCTCGTAGTAGCCTTTTTCGGAAAATATTTTTTTTGAGCAATCCAGGATCTGATTTTTGCGTAATTCGCCCTTCATTCTTTTTTGCATTTTATTCAGCCATTGGAAAACATTAAATTTTTGTTAAAAAACCGAATAGACGGTATTTTTAATTGACACTTAAATGTAAATTAGGTAATTTGTCAATAAGTATAGACCTGACGCGTCCGGTTTTTGAACAAAATATATGCATAGTTTATAAAAGACACAATTTATAATTAAAAACGATTGGTTTTAATATTTTTTTTGACATAGGTTCGCGTGAGATTAAATATGGAAATAAATAAACCGGACGCGTCAGGTTTATAATAAGCATGAAGATAATTAAAAAATGATATCGGCCAATAAATCATCAAACAATTCAAACAGTAGTGTATATATGGGAATATAATTGGTTGATTATCCAATCAAAACTCTGATACGAGGTGATTTGCAATGAGAGAATCCACAAAAGTTTTAATGAAAAAACATGGCAAGCGTTGGGATAGGGCAATCCACAATTATCTTTATTTTGCCTGGTATTATCCATATGTAAAAGTTGTGAGCCTGGCATTGAAACCGCTTAAATATCTGACATGGATTAAGCCGCTCAAATATGTGGGAAGTTTTGTGTTCAATCGCTATCATTGTAAAGTCATATCTGCGGATGATACCAGGAAGATATTCGATCTTCATGAGAATATCAGCCTGATTTCCGATGAGAACAAGAAGATCGTACCTTTTAAATATGCATATAAAATACTTTTTTCAGATCCGGAATTCATCGTCGTAATGGACTGTCCCTGCAAAAAGGCTCTTGGCGATAAAGCGGAGAATATAAATTCATGTATATTTGTCGGAAGCGGAACAGGGAAGTTCTGGCTTGACCGATGTAAGAAGTATCATCCACGCCGCATAACACAGAAGGATGCTCTCGATCTGATAAAATCATTTCGTAAAAAGGGATATGTCAATCAGGCATTCTTCAAAGTGGCAACCGGCGGGAGCACGGGAGTTATATGCAATTGCCATCCGGATACTTGCGTGGCCCTGAGAGCTTCCGCGTTGACCAGAAAAATCGATAAGAATCTCTATATGGCCGAGAAATCTGGATACATCCTCGTGCGGGATGAAAAGAAGTGTAAAAAATGCGGAACATGCATTACGGCCTGCCATTTCGGTGCAAATACAATGGTAAAGAATATACTCCGGTATGATTCAAGTATTTGTCTGGGGTGTGAGCTCTGCGTAGAAAACTGTCCGAATGGTGCGATAAAACTTCATCTCGACAAAGACGCTGCGATCCTGCCCCTTGATATGGATTTTGTGAAAAACGAGATTAAAAAAAATAATGCAAATTTAAAAAACTGATCAGCTGGAGCTATTAAATGAAAAAAGAACAGAAAAAAGAGTACGATGTTATCGTCGTCGGGACCGGAGCGGCCGGATGTACCGTTGCTCGGGAAATGACCAGGAGGGGCAAAAAAGTCCTGATGCTCGAGAAGGGCGGGCGCATGGAGTGGCTGGGAAATACCGCGACGGTTGCTACAATGATCGATCTTCCCACTCTGTTGAGAAATCCCCGGGACATCGTAATCTTTGTTAATAATTATGGCGGTGCTTCAAACATCGCGGCCGGCTCTGCGCTTCCTCCACCAAAAAAAGTGTTTGATCCGGTCGGTATAGATCTTTCCAGGGAAGCGGAAGAAGCCCGGAAAGAGCTCTGGATCAATCCGCTGCCGGATGAACTTATAGGGGAAAACAACCTGCGGCTCATGGAAGCTGCAAACAGCATGGGCTACCACTGGCAGAAGATGGACAAGTTTATTGATGCGAGCAAATGCACGGGATCGGGAAACTGCATGCTGGGCTGCAAGACCGGCGCCAAGTGGACCGGACGGGTCTTCGGGGATGAGGCGGTCGCCGGCGGCGCTGATCTGTTGCTCCATGCGAGCGTCAAGAGGGTGCTGGTGAACAACGGCAGGGCATCCGGTGTCGAGCTGAAAAACGGGAACCGGTATTATGGCAAAACGGTGGTTCTCTCGGCCGGGGGCCTTAGTAATGTGCACCTGCTACGTGATGCCGGTATCGAAGATGCGGGGAAAGGCCTTTGCTGTGACTGGCTTTCCTTTGTTCAGGCAGTTGTACCCGGCACCAACGCCCGGGGCGCGACTCCCATGAGCGTGGGAACCATCGAGCATTATGAGTCGGATGATTTCGTGCTCCTGCCCGTATCTCCCAACTGGGCCCTCTTCCTTGGGATAGCGTTTCTCTCGGGTCCGCAAAACCTTCTTAAATTCGCCAAATTCTGGCGTTATAGCAGTATCATGGTGAAAGTGCGCGACGACATATCCGGGGAAATCGGAAAAGGTCGGGCATTTACAAAACCCGTTACGCCTTCAGACCGCAAGAAACTGGACAAAGGCATTGAGGTTATTACCAAGATTTTCAAGAAGGCCGGGGCAAAGGAAAGCAGTATCTACCCGATGAAGCAGGCGGGCGCGCATCCCTCGGCAACATGCCGGATCGGTCACGTGCTGGATAAGAACCTGGCGACACAGATTGACGGACTCTACTGCTGTGATGCGAGCGTACTTCCATCATCGCTTGGCGCACCGGTGGTATGGACGGTGGTTTCTCTTGGCAAGAGACTGGCCAAGCATCTTGACAGGCAGATTTAAATGGAAAACGATTTCAACAGGTTGCGGGGGTAAGCGTGTCGACAATGGGAATAATTATTTTATGTTCAATTCTGGGAGTGGTAATCCTGTTTCTTCTCTGGATGGAATTATGGCCCTGGCACATCATGAGGCTTTCTACTCTGCGGGCCCTGAAGTGGCTGGGCCTGCGTCAGGCGATAACCGGAGGCGCACACGGAATGTTCTACGGGCGCTGGGGGCCTCAGTATATCAAGACTCTGAGAACGCTGGCAAAGGTATTCGGCAGACGCGGCAGGGCGTGGATGGAATACAGTTACCACGGAAAAGTTCTTCCGCATGAACTTGCGAGGGCAGTGATAAAGCTGGATCATGAAGTGCCTCTTCAGGATCTTGGGGACCAGGTGATTCCCTACAAACGGGCCCGAGAGATAATACTAAACGAGAATACCAGTTATGCGCTGACCGATTGCATGTGCAAGAGGGACAGAAAAGACCACCAGGGTAAGCCCTGCAAGGTTGCACAGGAGCCGTACCAGACCTGTATGCTCGTGGGTGACCCTGGATTATGTGATTTTCTTGTTGATCACAAACCGAAAGTCAGCATGAAACTCACACGTGAACAAGCGCTTGCGAAGCTTGAAGAGTTTCATGATATGGGACTCGTACATAATGCCTGGTTCAAGAGCTGTCTCAAGGACCGGTTTTACGCAATTTGCAACTGCTGTACCTGCTGCTGCCTCGGCATGGAGACCATGCGTCGCGGTATACGCCAGCTCACGTCATCGGGCTACGTGGCCCGGACCGATGAGAAAAAGTGTAGGGGCTGCGGTACCTGTGTTTCAATATGCCCCTTTAATGCGATCGAGCTTGTTACTGTCGGGAAAAAAACGCGCGCGGTTGTAAACTGGGACCGCTGTTACGGTTGCGGCGTGTGCGTTGACAAGTGTCCCGCTAAAGCAAAAGAATTCTCACTCGACAGCAAAAAGGGACTGCCGATGGACGTCAGAAAACTTGTCAAGCAGGCAGGGAAGAAAAATGGTATATCAATTATTGCGAATTGAATCATGAATTAATGATAATGCTGTTATAACGGGCGCGGCCGGCGCCCGTTATTTTATGTTATCATCGAACCTGATCAAATGGCTTTCCTGTATCACATCGAGAACAATCTGAATACAAGCATATCTAGCAGGGTATCAGGAAGTAGTGTCTCGATATATGACATGAGCCTGTTTTGCGCCACAATGTACCTCGCACCGGGCCTGCTCCTGGTGGTGAAATTGAATATATGGTTTGCTGCCGTGTCGACATCCATCCCTTTCGTGCCGCCTGTGATATAGTTTTTTTGAATAACTGCATGCTTGTTTCATATTTATTATCAGCGAAGAATAATCCTGCTCGAGAGCTTTGTCCCATATCGGGGTTGCGATCCCGCCCTGCTCAAGCAGAATGGTCCGGATCCCGAATGGAATCAGTTCGCGGTGGACCGAGTTGCACCAGCCTTCCAGGGCGTACTTACTTGAAACGTACGGAGACAGGAAGGGAAGTGCGACGCGTCCAGCCATTGACCCATTGATTATCAGACGGCCGCGTGAGTTAATAAGCGACGGAAGTATCTTCTACGTGATTGAGATAAGACAAAAAAAAATGATCTCAAAAATGTTCCTTAACATTTCCAGAGGAATATTTTCAGAGGGATCGTCCATGGCAACACCTGCGTTGTTAATGAAACATACAAGTATGTATCCTTGGTCGCAATACCGATTGATGGTTTCGGAAAATTGCATGATTTGTTGCTCGTCTCGAAGGTCGAGATGTATGGCTATAACCGAAGGGTCTTTCTTAAAAGGATTGTGTTCAAGGTATGAGATGATTACAGTATGGCCCTGCCTGGTAAAAAATTCGGCAGAGAGATTCGCCTATGCCACTGTCGCATCCGGTGATTGCTATCAGTCTCATGGTGGCTCCTCCTGCATAACTTGTATTCTCTGGTATTATAAATGTAAGAATTTACCGATAACTATCAAAAAAATTTGTTTTTCACGGTTTCAATTCGTTGTATGAGTATATAAAAAATATAATATGACAAATGGAATTGATCATGAAAATTGAAACAACTGCCAATATGCATATAAACATATTGAGAAAAATCGAAAAGGCATCAAGAACACTGAGTAAATCACAAATGTATGTGATCAGATTACTATTGGGGAAATTACTGGAGGATGACAGAGGATTTACCAGGTCATGGGGGCGAATTAAATATCAAAAAAGGGATTTATCTGAAAATTGGACTATTTTTCACCTTAATCTAAGACAGGATGAATATGAGTATGCACAGGATTTACGCAGGGTGTATGGAATGTCTTTGTCGAATGTTATTGCATATGCTGTGAATAAGTTTCTTGATATATTACTCGCTAAGTTTACATCAAAAGAATATGCTGATAAGACCGATAACTATCTATATAAAAACTATGCAATTTCACATGAGATAATTGAAGGAATTCATACCTGGAGATATTGCTGGGGTTACACTCCCAAGGCTTATGCTCAGCTCGAATGATACTGGTGGATGGCTGCTTCAATTTTTCGTAATGCATCTTCAAGAAGAGCTCGGGGGCATGCAATATTGATCCTTTCGAATCCGTCACCCTCAGGCGAACCGAAAATGTATCCATCGTCAAGAGCCACTTTTGACTTTTCGCGAAGAAGAAGCTTCAACGATGATCTGTCCAGTCCCAGCTTCCTGAAGTCAAGCCATACGAGATATGTTCCTTCCGGCTCAACCATTGTTATTTCCGGAATATTATTCTCAATAAATCCTTTTAAAAATGAAAGATTATTACTGATATATTCAATAACCGCGTCAAGCCAAGGGCCGCCATGTGAATATGCGGCTGTAAGGGCCTCGCATGCAAACAGATTGGGCCAATGGAGCCCCAGGCATTCAAGTGACCGCTTATATTTTTTCTGCAGTTCAGGATTTGCTATTATCAGGCCGGCGGTTTGTAAACCGGCAAGGTTAAAGGTCTTGCTGGGAGAAAGGCATGTGATTGAACTCATCAGATAGTTATCGGTTATTGATGCAAAAGGGATATGCTTGATTCCAGGGTATGTAAGGTCGCAGTGGATCTCATCAGAGATAACCAGTACATCATAGGTATGGCAAATATCACCAAGGAGCATTAGCTCGTCTTTTCTCCAAACCCTCCCTACGGGATTATGCGGGCTGCATAATATCAAGATTCTGGCATGAGCATCTTTTACTTTCCGTTCGAGATCATCCAGGTCCATATGGTAACTGCCATGATCGAGCACCAGCGGGTTGTTCACTATATCCCTGCCGTTATTGCGAATAGCAGACATGAAAGGATAATAAACCGGCTGTTGGATTATTACCTTGTCCCCTGGATCGCTGAATGTTTGCACGAGCAGGTTCAAAGCAGGCACGACTCCGGGACTAAAATGGATCCAGTCGGTATGGATTTCCCATCCGTGCCGCTTTCTGAACCAAGCTGTGAATGCTTCGAAATAGACCGGTGAGGCCGCGGTATATCCGAAAATACCATGCCGGGCACGCTCAACAAGTGCGTCAGTGACTTCCGGTGGAGATTCAAAGTCCATATCCGCCACCCAGAGCGGAAGAAGACCGGAACCGCCGAATATGCTGTCAGCCAGGTCCCATTTTACCGAACCGGTGCCGGTACGTTTTATCACCCTGTCAAAATCGTATTTCATTTTCTAACCGTAATAGACACTGGAGGATCAAGTGGCTCCTGTCCAGTCATTTCCCGGCCAGATGAAATACCATTTTTTCTGCTGTCTGCTTCAGCCGTATCTCATCAACCCGATAGTTATCGGTGCGTATCTTTGATTTCAGATCAACCAGACGCTCGCTGCGCTGCTCATTAGACATTATCTCGATTTTACGCAGGTCTTCTCTGTAACGCTCTAAACCAGGCAGTGCCCTGAGCATGACTATTTCAAGGTGCGAACTGCTGTTATCAAGAAAGCGTTTGCGGGCATTTTCCGATATTTCAATGCGGTCATGATCTTTATCCGATTCAGGAATATTCCGGAGAAAGAGTGGTGTCCGGCCCTGTCCCGGATTTGAGGGTGCCCGGTAATTAACGAATTCTACGGTACGATGGATTATCATGTTGTTAGCCTCCTTAATTCATGGTGACATAAATAGTATCGGAAAAAGCATACATATGTTTAGCCAATTTCTTGTATAGTATAATTTTTTTTTATTTTAGAGATCAACAGGAATAGCCAATTTTTAATAGTTTCAATTGATTTTCGGAAAAAAATTGCCAAAATATTGAAAATGCCCATTTTTTGTAAAAAATTGCCGGGAGGGGTTGAAATTGGCAATGTATTGATATAGATATTGAAAGTCTATCTCCTGCTCTACGGTAAATTTGAGCAGGAGTATTTCATAAGAACATTCATTTCTTGCTTGCAGATCGATTTGACCAGGTAGATGATATCTTTCGCGTTAATACAATTTTTTTCAATTACCGGCCAACAACTCCGGTCACATCATTTCAGCTTCTGGCGCTCCTGCTGGATAGTTATCGGTGATAATCCTTGACGTCAGAGTGCCACCGCATTGAATCGTTTCTTACAACGCGTATTTCTTCCTTGTCAGCAGACCGAGCAGGTCAGTCCCGATGCCGAATATGAAATCAAAGCCGTACGGCCGAATATATTGATCGTGCTGATTAAACCGGTAGTATCCCCGTGCCCCCAGAATAAAGGGCACTTCTATTGTGAACAGGTGAACTTCGAAACAGAGCTCCATGCCGGTGGAGCAATAGTAACGCTTTGTTCTCCCATCTATACCTGCACCGAAGTCTCCGAAAAGATTTGCATAGATCCTCTTCAGGTGTAGAACGTGTACAATGTTCCAGTCCGGATCGTAGATCGGGAAGGTGTAGTTGACGCCAGTTTTCACCAGGGTCCTTGAGAATTCATACTCGTAACCTCTGGGAAAGAGCATCTGGCTGGCGAAGCGTATATCATGAGGATTCTGGGTTTCGTAGCCTCCCTGGATGAAAAAGCTGTGATGCATGAAGATGCCGGGAAAATAGAGGGCACCACTCATGGAGAAAAGGCCCCCATGGTACGGTCCCGGAAATGGAGTATGCCGGTAGATGATATCAATTGTCTGGGCCCATACCGGGTGTATATCGGCGAACCACTGGTAACCGTTATAGAGGCTCGCGAAGTAGGAGAGCGGAATGAACTGCCCGTTGTGGTTCCTGCCGCCGGTAAAGTAGCGCTCTTCCAGGTCCATGCCGTCGACCATGGTGTAGGTCCCCCTCATGCCCATGGTAAGGCGGGTGTTGAACCGGCTGCGGGTCAGGTTGAGCGGGATCTGCAGGCCGAGGGACGGGCTCAGCTCGCGCCAGGTATACGTATGGTTCTGTTTGTAGAGCCCGTAATAGTACACGACTTCGTAGGTTGATGACCTTCCGCCGTAATAGCAGCCGAGATCGATTACCGGGTACCATCCGGCGTAGCTTATATCAACCATGCCGGCATGCGTGCGCTCGTTCCAGTTGTATATATATCCGGCCGAAAGCTCCGTCGTATTCAGCAAATTAAGCGATGTGAACGAGAGTGAAAGCTCGTGCGAGAGAGGATCAACCAGGGGAAGCCAGGAATGGATGTTCGCCAGATGGGTGAAACGGTTAAATTTTTTCGATTCGAAATTTCCTTCGGGTATGTCCTTCGTGATGTCGCCGCCCGCCTCCTGCCCGATCAGCGGCTCGTAGTAGCGGAGGCTGCGGTTCTCGACCTCCTCGATGGGCTTCCATGCTGCCGGGTCGAGATGCATCTCCACCGCGACATAGCCGTCAGGGGTAACGTCGTTGAACGCGAGCTTTTTCCCGTCCGGGGAAAGGGACGGATAGTAGGCTCCGAACATGCGGCTCGTCACCTGGAATATTTTTTTGGTCGAGATGTCGACGGCGTAAATGTTATCGATGCCCGAGTATGGTGAAACGAAAAAGACGCGTTTTCCGTCGGAGACCGGGTAATGTACGTTTTGCGGCCCGTACGGGACAACGGTCTCCTCCGCGCCGCTTTCCGTGTTCATGACGGCGACGGCCTTTCCGCGGAGACGGTGCGTTTTCGTGTAGGTCACCGAGGCTCCGTCAGTGGACCAGTGCGGTGTCTGGATAAATTCGTTTTCCGTGTTGGCGAAGCGCTTCAGCTCGGCGCCCGTGGCTGCGTCCAGCACCACGAGCGAACACTCGTTCTTCGCCGAGAACTCGACCGCGGCGATCCGCGCGCCGTCGGGAGACAGGGCCGGCGCGAACAGGCGTGACCTTTTCGTGAGGAAGCGTTTCTTTTTCGCGGCAAGGTCGTAGGTAACGATAACGGACCAGCTCCGCTCTCCCCAGCGGGGATCGGGCACCCTCTCCGCCCAGACCACGCGGCCGCCGCCGGCCGACATCCCGGTGAAGTTGATTTTGCCCGGGTAGCAGAGCAGCTTCTCCGCGCCTGTGGCGGGATCGATCCGGACCAGGGAATAAATGTCCTTCATGCCGTGCCTCATGACGAGGATGCTCCCGTCCGGGGCGTACTGAGGTGCGTCGTTGTAGGTCCAGTTCTTTTTGTCGATTTTCTGGAGGGTGCGGGCGTCAGTGTACTCCAGGCCTGCGAGCTGTTCGCGCCAGAGCTTCTCGAGCTCGTCCATAGTTTCGTTGTAGAGGATATGGGCTGCCCTGCCCGTCTTTTTTTTAAGCTGTATGGTGAACCAGTGCGGCACGAACGGACACCAGGTCGCCCGGTAGAGCATGTCCGCCCATACGTCGGGCCCATAGTTCCGCTTAACGTGCGTGGTCAGGTAATAGCCCATGAGATACGGCGAGGAGAGCGGGTCCCAGTCCCTGTGCGAGCCGAACATCGCCTTGTAGTACTTGTAACGTTTTCCCGAAAGGAGGAGGGCGCGCAGCTCGGCGTCGAATTCCGGGATCCGGCCGCGGCCGCTTGCGGTCAGCGCCGTTTCCGTGCCCACGGCGTCGCCCTCGATGAACCACCAGGGCACGCTGATGCCGCCCATGACGAAGGCCCCCGTCTCCCCGAACAGCACGTAGAGGGCCCTGTTAAAGCCGCGGTTAAGGCCGTCCATCTGAACGATATGCCTGAACTCGTGGATCGCTAGCTCCGTGTACCAGTCGTTTGACCCGGCGAACGAGTCCTGGGGCGGAGTGTTCCACCACTGGGTACGCCTCGGCATGTACGCTGCCATGCCGTTGGAAATGACCGATCGGGTATACAGGAGCACCGGGAGACGACGCTTCGGCATGAACTTCAGGCTTTTTGTCACGTGCGGGTAGGCATGCTCCAGCGTCGCGGCGACCCGCTGTGCGTCCTTCTCGATCTCTGCCGGGTAAATGACCTTGAAATGCTGCGTCTTGATTACGCGCCACGTGATGCCCCACGGGTTCTGGTCGGCATCCATGGCCGCAAGGTCCGCGGGTATGGCCAGTATGGCGAAGGATAAAATGGCAGCGTATACAGTCAGTTTGAAAATCAATGTATTGTTTGCCTGCTCGTCGTGTATCAGGAACGTGTCCGTGAACAGTATGAAAGCAGCAGGGTGAAAATTGAAAGCTATTTTTTGGATAATGTAAATTGTACGGGACTCCTCCATCGACATTTCCCGTGTATATAATTCTTGACGTATCCTGCTCCGGCTCCTATAAGTATGTGGCCTGTCCGCGCGGCACTTGCCGGAGGGGACTGGTTTTACCACACTTGATGGAGCAGGATGTTTCATGAAAAAATCAGACATAACCCGCAAACATGCGGCGGAATCACTCGATTTCACCGGGAAAATAATTGACGAATGCGGCCCGCGCCTGGCCGGCACGGAAGCATGCAGGCGGTCGGCCGATATAATCAAGAGAGAGATAGACAGGTATTGCGACCGCACCGGGATCGAGGAATTTGACGTCCACCCCCGGGCCATGCTGGGGTTCATACGTGCGTCAGCCGTTTCATTCATCATTTCATCCGTATTGCTTTTTTTCGGATACCTGATACCTGCCGCGATAGGGTACACCTTTGGCATTGTCATCAGCGTGTGCCAGTTCGTTTTTTACTTGCAGGTTTTCGACCGCTTCTATGAAAAGAAAAAGGGATACAACGTGTACGGCATAATCGAGCCGGCAGAGGAAGTCAGGCAGCAGATAATCGTCAGCGGGCATCACGATAGTGCCTATGTATTCAATTACTTTGCGAAGTATCCCAGACTGTACAGGATACGCCTCATTCTGGGCCTTATCCCCATAAACGCATCCTTTTTCCTTGTATGGATATGGGTGATCATGAAATACGCGTTTGATGCGGTACCGGCGTTTGCGGACATCTTCCGGTACGGGACGATTGCATCACTATTTTTCGTCGTTCCGCTCGTTTTCTTTCTCGGAAAAAAAGGTACCCCTGGCGCAGGCGATAACATGATAGCCACGGCCATTGCGTTAAAAATCGCCGAGCTCTTTAAAAGGGAGGAAAAGAAAGGACGGCCTGCGCTCAAGCATACGCGCCTTGTCATACTCAGCTTTGACGCGGAGGAGTCCGGCCTGAGGGGTGCCAGGGCTTACGCGAAAAAACACCGAGCCGAGTTGCAGGCGATACCTGCCTATAATTTCAACATGGACAGCATTTATGACGTTGATAAAATCAAGTTCCTCGTGTCGGATATCAATGGCATTGTGAAGCTTTCAGAAAAAATGGCCGCACGGTGCGTTGAAATTGCCGGACGCGAGGGATACGGGGCAAGACTGATGGGCATGCCTTTCGGCGGCGGCGGAACGGACGCCGCAGAGCTGGCGAAAGTCGGCGTAGAAGCCACCACCCTTATCGCAATGCCTGTGAGCATTGAACGGGACGTGGTAGTGTACCATACGCTTAATGATACCGTTGACCATGTGCATCCGGAAGCGGTGGAAGCCTGTCTTAAAATACTCCATGCATACATTGTTGAAATGGACGGCGAGGCATAGGACGGCCTCCTGCAGGCCGGAAGGGGGCATGCCCTGTTTTTGGTATAGATTTATAATTACGGTCGATTAATACCGGACAACATGTGATTGAATCTGTTGAGGCGAGCGCCTGTATCGTGACATCCCGTGATATCCTGGACGGATGCTATAACGGGCGGCCGGAATCAACATATAAACCGAGGCGCGGGGTATCACCATGAATAGTACCAACCTTCTGATACGCATTCTTCTGAAATTGATGGCAGCGGTCTATAACCGCAGGGAATCGAAGCGCGCCTACCTGAAGGGCGCGGACGGCTGGATCAATTTCAGCATCGGCTTCAGGACCGAAGACCGGAGCGTCACGGCCGCGCTGACGTTTCGCAATGGCAAAGTCACCGTGCACGGCTCGATCCCGGAGGGCGCGGACAGCGTCATTATATTCAAGGACCGCGCGGCTGTCATGGATGCGATCAACCTGCCCCCCAACGAGCTGATCCTGTTCCTGATCAAGGGAAGGATGCGCCTTGAGGGGAGCATGGTGTACGCGAATCTTTTTAACTACTACGTATCGATTCTCCTGTATAAAAAGCATAAAAAGATGGGAGAGAAGATCAAGAAAGAGCGGGAGAAAATAAAGCTCGAGGATTCCCGCGCGGGTGGCACTGCGCCGGCACCGGCGGAGAAGAAGGCCAGGGATGGAATGCTCCGCGCCCCGTCAATCGACCCGGGCGTGAAACACCTGGCCGATCCTTTCCTTTCCGGGTACTCGCTTGCAGACTTTCCCCGGCTCATGCGGTTTCTCGACGATCATTTCACGATCAGGCCGGAGATTTGCTCCGAGCGCGCCCTTCTCATGACCCGATGGTTCAGGGAAAACGGCTACGAGACCGGGAAGGACGGCTCTGCCTGGGTGCCCGAGCTCCGGCAGGCCCATGCCTACAAGTACATGATGGAGAACCGCAAGCCGGTCATCCGCGCGAACGACCTGGTCGCCGGCACCACGACCACGAAGGATATCGGCGTGGTCATCTATCCGGAGGCGCACGGCGGAATGATCTGGAGCGAGCTGAACAATGTGCAGGACCGCGAGCTCAATCCGTACGACATATCCGAGGAGACGAAGCGGGCACTCCATTTCGATGTGTTCCCCTACTGGACGCAGCGCAACTTCCGCGAGTGGGTGCGCCGCGAATACGACAACCCGCTCTGCCAGCGCATCGACGAGCGCTTTGCCGTCTACTTCCTCTGGAAAAGCGTGGCCCTCTCGCACACCATCGCGGACTTCCCCAAGCTGCTGCGTATCGGGATAATGGGATACATGGATGAAATACGCGGCGAGCTTTCGAAGACGAACGGGTCCTCCGGCGGCAAGCGCGATTTATTGGAGGGAATGGTTCTCTGCATGGAGGGCGTCGCGGCGTATGCGAAGAATCTCTCGCGCCAGGCTGCTGCTGAGGCTGATGCGGAAGCCGATCCCGTCCGCAGGGAAGAGCTCCGGCGCCTCGCTGCGATCTGCGCGAAGGTCCCGGAGAATCCGTGCGATACGCTCGACGAGGCGGTGAACGCGTCGTGGATCGGGTGGGTGGGACTGCACATGGAGAACACCAACGCCGGCCTCTCGCTCGGAAGGATGGACCAGTGGTTCCAGCCCTATTTCGAGAGGGACATGGAGAAGCTCGACACGGACGAGAAGCGCGGAGCGTACATCAAACGCGCGATCGAGCTGGTGGGCTGCTTCTACATGCGCTGCACCGACCATCTCCCCCTGGTCCCGGACATAGGCAACTACCTCTTCGGCGGCAGCTCGTCCGACCAGGCCATCACCCTGGGCGGCGTCACGCCGGAGGGAGAGGACGCCGTTTGCGACATGACCTACATCTTTTTAAAAGTGACCGAGATGCTCTCCATCCGCGACCCGAACGTAAACGCGCGGTACCATAAAGGAATAAACAGCGAGACGTATTTAAAGCGACTCTGCGAGGTGAACCTGATTACCACGGCAACGCCGTCGCTGCACAGCGACACCGCGGTCATGGCCTCGCTCGAGGAATTCAACTATGACCAGCGCGATCTCCGCGACTGGTCGGCCACCGGGTGCGTTGAGCCCACGCTGTCGGGCAAGCACATCGGTCACACCAACTGCATGATGATGAACATGGTGGCGGCGCTCGAGATGGCCCTGAACGACGGGAAGCACCCCCTCATGAACTGGAAGGTGGGGCCTGCCACCGGCGTGATCGGGTCCGGCGCCTTCCCCGACTTCGAGAGCTTTTACCGCGCCTTCACCGCGCAGTTCCAGTTCCTGATCGACAACTCGGTCGAGTTGAACAACATGCTGGGGAAGGCCCACGGCTACATCCGGCCCACACCGCTCCTGTCCGCGCTCATCGAGGGACCGATCGCGAAGGGGCTGGACGTAACAAAGGGCGGGGCGACCTACAACAGCTCCGGGGCGGCCTGCATCGGTCTGGCGGACATCACCGATTCGCTCATGGCGGTCAAGAGGCTCGTGTACGACGAGAAGCGGATCACGCTCCCGGACTTCAAGCGCGCCATCGACGCTGACTACCGCGGCTACCCGGAGATACACGCCATGGTGATGAACCGTGTCCCGCGCTTCGGCTCGGGCAGTGACGAGGCCCTCGAAATGGCGCAGCGCGTGGCGAAATTCGCGCACGACGCGTACTATGCCCATGAGAACTACCGCGGCGGCCGGTACACGGCCGGGTTCTGGTCCATGTCGAACCATGTAATCTTCGGCAACATGACCGGGGCGCTCCCCTCGGGCAGGCTCGCGGGCAAAGCCTTCACGCCCGGGCTCACGCCGGAGGCGAACGCGTCGAAGAACCTTCTCGACAACATACGGGACGTGGCGCGTCTCGACCCCAAAACCATGAACAACAACATTGCCTTTAATGTGAAGGTGGTCCCGGCTTCAAGCGACACCCACGAGGCCATGGTCAACAACATGTACTCGTACGTAAAGACCTACTTCGACCTGGGCGGCATGCAGATGCAGATGAACGTGGTCTCCTCCGCCGTGCTGCGCGACGCCATGGCGCACCCGGAAAACTACCGCAATCTGATCGTGCGCATCTCCGGGTACAACGCATATTTCACGACCCTGAACAGGGAGATGCAGATCGAGTTGATTGAGAGAGCGGAGTATGGGGTGTAAGATACTCCGGTGCGCGCCCCTTCCCCCCGGCCGCGCCGATCGCCTATTGGACCTCCTGTCCGCGATCGGCGTTGCAACATCCTGTTGGGAACCTTCCCCGCAAGCGGGGCAGGGGGAGAGCAGGAAGGTGCTGAGACCTCATGCATCAGGGTATATATGTGAAGAGGCCTCCCTTCCCCTGTCCCCCGGAGGGGGCACGTGGCAGGAGAGGCAATTTCCATATTAAAAATACATGATGCAGGGAGTTTGAAGAAGAATTCGTAAGACATTTTCTTCTTGTTGATTGGCCTTAAATACATATTTATATGAGGTTTTTTCAATGACTTTTAGATATACAATTGTGTTTATATCAGTTGCACTGATTCTATGTACCGTTCAGTGTAAGAAAAATCATGGAAATGAAGCTAATGTCACTGCTGAAAGAGGGTTGTCATTAAGACAAGAACCAACACGGAATTCAAAAGTAATTACCTTGCTTCCTTTAAAAGCAAAAGTAATTATCATTAATGAAAACGGTCCGGAAGAAGAAATAGATGGAATTAACGGAAAGTGGGTAAGAGTAAATTATTATGGATCCTACGGCTGGGTCTTTAACGGTTATCTGGAGAAAGGAAATGATAAAATATCAAATTTGCAAGTTAAACAAAAAATAAATAAACCGGGTGAAGGAGAAGTCGTCTACACCATTCCCGATTCCGGGGGAATAGCTTTAAATTCTGACAAGACTTCTGAAATCGGTTTTAATACATGTGAAGAACAGTTCGAGTTAAAAGGTGTTTATAAAATCGACAACCAGATCATAACAATAAATATCATTGAATCACCGGAAAGCATTAAACATGGTGTAGTAAAAAATACGGAAATAAAAATCCAGATCATCTCTGATGATGAAATCAAGGTTATTAGTGATGTATCTGTAATCGATGCCGGCTCCCGGTATAAACGTGGATTCTGTAATCCGAAGAAGAATGATGTTTATACCCGCTTAGATAAATAGCTGACACAATGAAATTTACGACTTCAGAGTTCTGAATGTCCCCCGGGGAATTTATTGGTATTATGATCGTGACAGCCTGGGTATAAACAGGAAGTTATATGTACCGTGCCCCCTCCGGGGGACAGGGGGGCTTGATAGGATGAGTATTTTGAATATGAACGAATTACGCAGTAACCCACTAATCTTCGAAATCAAAGGCAACTCCCTCGACGACGGGCCGGGTATCCGCACCGTTGTCTTCTTCAAGGGATGCCCTCTCTCCTGCGCATGGTGCCACAATCCCGAAAGCAAGCGGCGGGAGCGGGAGATCTCTTTCGACGTGAGCAAATGCGTGGCATGTGACGCGTGCTTCAGGGCCTGCACCGAGGCCGCGCTCGACCGCAAGAACGAGTATTACATCGATCGGGACAGGTGCACCCTGTGCGGGAAGTGCGTGGAAGAATGTCCCTCCGGTGCGCTGTCCCTTGTCGGCAAAGAGATGACCGTGGAGGAGATCGTCCGCGTCATGGAGAAAGACGTCCCGTTCTTCAACAATTCCGGAGGCGGCGTCACCCTCTCCGGCGGTGAGCCCACGCTTTTCATGGAATTTGCAGCGCGCCTCGCTGCCGCGTTGCGGGAGCGCGGCATCCGCGTCCTGCTCGAAACATCCGGGTTTTTCAATTACGATGCGTTCATCGAGCGCCTCTACCCGCACCTTGACCGCGTGTACATGGACATCAAGATCATGGACCCGGACCGGCACAGCTCTCTCTGCGGCATGCCCAACGGCGTGATACTGGAAAATTACAGGAAGCTGAACCGGCTCTACCGCGGGGGCGGCATCGAGGTGCTGCCGCGCGTTCCATTGATACCCAGGCTCACCGCCACGGAGGAGAACCTCACTGCGATCGCGGCGTTTCTCCGGGAGGAGGGTGCGCCCCGCATCGGCCTGCTCAGCAACAACCCGCTCTGGCTCGAGAAGAGCCGCATGATCGGCCGCGAAGCGGGGACCGATACCGAGGCCCTGCGGGGCTGGCTTGACCGGGAGAAAATGGAAGGCATACTGAAGCTGTTCGACGGCTTTACGATTGTATGAAGCACGGACCGCCGGCACCCTGAGGAGGCAACCGATGAGAACGATCGTGTCTGACTTTACGAGCGGGGGCGTACGCTGCGCCGGGACGCTGTATCTTCCGGACGGGGCGGAGCGTCCACCAGTGGTGGTCATGGCGCATGGCCTCGGTGCGGAGCGGGCGTTTCGCCTTCCCGCCTTTGCTGCAAAATTCGCGTCAGAGGGGATCGCGGCGTTCGTGTTCGACTACCGGTGCTTCGGCGACAGCGACGGCGAGCCCCGGAACCTGATCAATCCATGGCGGCACATCAACGACTGGCTTGCAGCGATCGCACACGTGCGCTCACTGGAAGCGATCGACACATCGCGCGTAGCGTTGTGGGGATCCTCCTTTTCCGGCGGTCACGTGGTTGCGGCTGCGGCGAAATCGAAGGGGATCTCGGGCATTGTTTCGCAGGTGCCCTTTGTAAACGGGCTCTCCCTCATCCGGCTGTTCAGCTTTTCGTTTTTAATGAGCGCAACGCTTAACGGCATCCGCGACCTTCTGCGTATCCTCACCTTCCGTAAGCCGCATCTTGTTCCAATCGTTGGCAAGCCGGACACTTTCGCGCTCATGAACACGCCCGATTCCTGGGACGGGTACACGAGCCTTATCCCGAAAGGGAGCAGATGGAAGAACGAGTGCCCGGCCCGGATCTGCCTGATGATTATAAATTACCGGCCCATGGGCTACGCGAGGAGGGTGAAGTGTCCCGCGCTGTTTGTGATCGCAGACGGTGATACCCTGGTTGACTGGAAGGACGTGGTGAAAACCGCGGACAGGATACAAAACGCGGAGAAGATGCTGCTCCATGCCGGCCACTTCGAACCGTACACGGGCGAGCTCTTTGAGAAGGTTTCGGCGAGGGAGACCGGGTTTTTGCGCAAAGTCCTGTCCGTGGGCGGTTGATCTTTTCCCTTACCAGCGGTAATCTTTTTGTGGCGCCGTGGCAGAAGTTGTTGCGAAAAAACGGGAACCGTCCCATGTATGGAGCCTCACATGATCATGAGGCATGAGGTGGCCCGGATGAAAAGGTTTTTCCTCTATTCGCTATGCGTACTTGTGGCAGCCGCATGCGGAGCGTACGCCGGGGACTATTCCATCGATACCCTTGCGCTTGCGACGGCCGATCTTCCGGCCGGATACGATTTCGGGAAAGAGATCAGCGCGATTTCAATTCAGCCAGTGACCTTCTACAACATGCCGGACCAGGAGGGCGTGCTGCCGAAGCCGGCAAAGAAAGCTTTCCAGGAGCTCCGGTTGAACGGAGACACGCGCGGCACCCTAATGATATTCCAGTACGGGTCTGCCGGGGACGCGGAGCGGGTAGAGGGTTTTCTCACGGGGCATCTCTGGGCCGGCACGGGCGGACCGACCGCCATGCATCCCGAGGAATTGTATATTGCCAGAAACGTCATTTTTATTTTCTGCTTCGGGTTCCGGAGCGACGAGTCGCGGCTGGTAAAGGACTTCCTTGCGGTGAAGAAGGGGGTCGCACTGGAATCTGCCGATGACCCGTTCAGAAAGGTAATGAGAAGGGCCGGGCGTTTTTTTAACAGGCGCGACGTGCACAGGGGGATCAAATATCTTAACAGGGAATATGGCACGATCAGGGACCGCAGCTTCGGACAGTTTTTCCTTGCCGGGTTTTATTACATGGCCCGTGACTGGGCCGGCGCCGAGCGGCACTACCGGCTGGCGCTCGGGCTGCACGAGAGGAAGGACCCGCTTCCCGACCCGGTGTCCCTCTGGGCGTGCCGTCACGGCCTGGGCATCTCCCTTGCGATGACCGGCCGCGTGAAGGAGTCGATCGCGCCCCTTGCCGAGTCCCTCGACCTGGGCCGGAAAATCAGGCAGGGAGCCCGGATTGCAAGCTCCGCCTATGACCTCTCCAGCTCGTATGCCGTTCTTAAACAATACGGCATGGCCTTTCCGCTCCTTACCGAGGCGATACGGCTGGACGGGAAGTATAAGGAAATGGCGCGCGGCGACGATTGCTTTAAAGAAGCGCTCGCTGAAAAGAGGTTTTCCGATCTCCTGAAATAGGCCGGCGCCTATTTCACCCTGATGCAAAGCGCGGTCAGGTCGTCCTTGAACTGCGTCTTTCCATGAAATGAAAAGAAGTCATTCATTAAATGGTCCAGGACCTCGCGCGCCGATCCGTCCGGCGCGTTTTTCATAGACTCCATGATGCGCGCATCATCGTACATGTTCTCCTCATCGTCCTTTGACTCGATCAGGCAGTCGGTGAACATGAAGAGGCAGTCGCCCCGGCCCAGCTTGAGGGATACCGAGGGGAAGGGCCGGTTCACGCCTTCCACGCCGAGGACCAGGCTCCGGAAGCTGTCGCCCATCCTGTCCAGGATCTTGCCGACCCTGCCCGATGAACCGGACTTGAACACGATGTCCGGGTGGGCGCAGTTGACGTATTCGACGTGGTCTCCCGCGAACCGGAGCAGGATGCCGGTGACGTAATTATCGATGCGGCCTATCTCTGCGATCAGCTCGGTGTTGACGTGCTCCATTATGACCGAGAGCTTTTCGTTCCTGTGGAGGTTGAAGTTCCTGGTGATGATCGATTTGGCCAGCAGGGTGAGGAGGCCGGATGAGACGCCGTGGCCCGAAACGTCAAACAGACCGACGCCCTTGAGCTCGCCGCAGTCCTCGTAAAAATCGAAGAAATCGCCCGAGACCTCCGACCATGGCCGGTACAGCGTGGCAATGTCGTACCGCGCGTACTGCGGCTGGTTCTGCTGTATGAACGCGGTCTGGAGGCTCGCTGCCAGCGACATGTCTTTTTTCCGGATGATCTCGTTCTCTTCCATCTCGCGGTTGACGCGCATCAGGTTCTCGTTCATCGCCTCCAGCTCGTTCATGGCGGCCTCCAGCTCTTCCGTCCGCTCGGCCACTTTCTTTTCGAGATTCAGGTTCATGTCCATGAGCTGGTCCTGCGCCGTGCGGAGGCTGTCCTTCATCTCGTCCACGTCGTTTACGATCTCGCTGATCTCGTCTCGCACCGGTATTTCGCGCGCTTCGCTCTTGAGGTCGCCGTTGCCGATTTTATTGAGGAACTCGACAACGATGTTGATCCTGTCGCGGAGCGTCTTGATGACCAGCAGCGGGCTGAATATCCCGACGATGACCGCCATGAGGGCCATCACCCCGATCCGCAGGTACATGAGCGGCGTGGCTATGTTGTTCATCTCGACGGTTATGTAAAAGAAGGTGACAATAACCGCCAGGGTGAGTAACACCGATGAGACCGAGAGCGCGGTGAGACGGCTTCGCAGCGACACCCGCGGCGGGCGCTCGAACTCGAGCTTCCTGGGGAACACGCCCCTGTTGAGGATGTTCTGCACCATGATCTCGGTGATGGCGAAGTAGGACACGGTGCCCAGGCCGGCGCAGAGTCCGGCGCCCATCCACATGTTCACGAACTGCGGCATCGTCGCGTCGGAAAGGACCATGAACGTTACAATTGCGTTCGCAAGGAGGATCAGCCAGCGGAAAAAGGCGCCGATCGAGTGAATGATCGGGAGATTGAGGAGCCGTTTTTTCGCCCTGGCGTATTCTTCGTCGGGAACCGTTTCTCCGCGGGCCAGCTTTTTAAAATACCGGAGGATCGGGAGAACGGCGATCCGGTTGTTCACCAGCACGAATGCAATGCCGAACAGAAAGGCCGGGGGCACGATTTTAAAGAACAGGAGCAGCTGGTCGTTCGTCAACTGTATGTTTGCCCATACGTAGAACAGTACGATCGGCACGACGATGAAAAAGCTGAAACCCTCGGTGAAAAGGTTGAAACGCAGGTAGAAAGATTTGAGGAATTGCGCGGTTTTCCTGTCGAAGGCGGTATCCATGCTTCCCTCCATCATGCGTCCGCGTATGCGGCGATGTCGTTTTCTACCCTCCGGCACGGGTGCCCCGTGCCGGAGGGATGGTTCTGCTGTGTCTGGCGGAATGCCCTGTCTCAGGGTAGCCGGGCATACCGGGAGGCGCAACTACTTTTTCCAGCCGGTAAAATACACCATTTTAGTCCGGGATGAGGGTGAGAAGTAAAAGGTGCGCATGGCGCTTTAAGTTTGTTGACATTCTTCCGCCCGGCAGGTATAATACATGCCATGGTAAGCGGGCCGCGTTCCGTAACCGGACGCGCTGTTTGCCGATCACGCCTAGCAGGGAGGTGACTATGACTGACGCATCGATACAGGCTCTCCAGGGCCTCAGGGACCTGGCGACTCTCAAGTGGTACGTGATTCCGCTTCTGGCCATCGTCGCGTACATTTACACAATTGAGATCAAGAAGGCGCGCGAATCCGGTATTTGGGACGCGATTTTTGCCGGCCTGACCGTGTTTGGCATGGATTTTTTCAACGAGACATGGAACGGGTGGGTGTTCCACCTGACCGGGCACTCCGCGTTCTGGACAACGCCGGGGGACACGGCGCTCCGGACAACGGTGGGCTGGAACATCGAGATCATGTTCATGTTCAGCATTCTCGGCATTATCTACTATCATTCGCTCCTGCCGGATAAAAAAGCAAAAATACTCGGCATGCCGAATCGGTGGTTCTTCGCCATTCTCTTCGCTGCTATCTGCGTGTTCATTGAAGCAGTGCTCAATTACGGCGGCCACCTCGTGTGGGAATACCCCTGGTGGTACCGCTCCTTCGCTGGCATCTGGCTCATATTCATATTCGGCTATTTCGAATTTTTCGTGGCCGTCATCTTCATGCTGAGCCGCACAACGGTGAAGGGAAAGCTCATGGTTATCGGGGCGATATACACCGTGCCGATCGTGATGAATATCATCGGGCTGGGAATACTGGGATTCACGTACTGACGTGAAGTTAGAGCGACGATCCTCATGAATGCCTTTGATGGCATGAGTGGAAAATATCATCCCCGCGGAAGCGGGGATCCAGAAAATAAAATAGACTTGTTGCATAACTGACTAAAATTACTGGCAGGCTCATTCTGCGTTCTCCCCCCTGTCCCCCGGAGGGGGCACGAGTGAAGGAGCGGTACGTATAAGCATTGTGAATCCTGGTGGAGAAATGCCTGGAAATACAGGACTATAATCCAGTAATACACAGCATTAAGCATGTATCATTACATGAAGAGATGTCCCACGCGCCCCCTCCGGGGGATGGGGGGGCGTGGAAGACGACGGAGAAAATAGTATTGATTATTGAGTTTTGCAACAAGTCTATTATTTAAACGTTTAAAATTTTATGACTGAAAGTGCCGGCCAATGGATTCCCGCCTTCGCGGGAATGACAGGATGTTCACGAATGGCAGGTATGGGTGAAATCGCATTTTAGAGCCATGTTGAAAAGAGCCCTCGTCACAATTGCAGTAATGCTCCTGGCGGCCTTCGCACTCTGCGCAGGCCTTGCCGTCCATATCCACTTTTATTCCGCCCCTTATATAATGCATGCAATCGGCGGTGCGCCGCCGGCGCCGGTGTGCCTGGTTCCGGGTGCGCGGGTGTACGGGGAC
>JBGTBN010000093.1:0-17781 GCA_041749375.1 Spirochaetota bacterium | reverse complement strand
CAGGCGCTCGCGCACGTGGTCCGCGGAGAGATTGATGCCCGCCGGGACCCTGACGAGCACCCGGGCCGCGGCCGCGTCCGTCGCGGGAAAGAGTAAAAGGAGTAGGATGACCGCCTGCCGCATGGCTGGACCTCGCCTGATATCCGGGGGCGCGCCGCGCCCCGGACAGCCATAGCCCACGGCGGGAAAAATGTAAACAACATATTGAGGGGCCGCGGCGCCGGCGGGGACAGGCGATTTTAAGTCATGAATTGCTGTGAATTGTCCGAAAAGGAGTAGTGTAGGGCGCGCATCCGTCCCCGGCGCGCGCGGAAAAATCCGGTTTGACGATGAGGGCGCTATGATCGATGGACTGCTTATCAAATCCGTGTTTCTGTTTATCATCTTCTGGGGCATCGGCGTCGGCATGCTCTGGTTCAGGCCCCGCATCGAGCTCGTGTGGAAGATCATCGCTACGGTCATACTCCTGTTTTATATCTGGTTCTTCTTCGACGAGATCAGCTCCGGGTATGCCGCATTTTCAACGGGATGGTACAACTTCGCGCTCAATTTCCTTAAAGAGCTTATCTCGCTCGTGTTCGTGAACCTTTTCTTTATATGGCCCGTTGCACTCATTATAATCTTTTACAAGGCCGACGCGATCGGGGCGGAGAAGCTCCTCCGCTTTCTCTGCGTGCTGACCCTCGTGATCTGGATCGTCTTCATCGTCTATGATTTTTTCAACAGGGGAATAGACGACTTCATGATAAACAAGATGAAAGAGATGGTGCCCGGTGCGAAGTAGGACCGGGACATACGGCGCAGTGCTCGCGCTGCTCGCACTTCTCGCTGCCGCGCCGGCGGCGGCCCGCGAAAATTCAACGGAGCTGTACCGCGAGGGCGCGCGGCTGGCGATGGAAGGAAAGCTCGACGAGGCAATCACCGTGTTCCGGAGGGTCGTGGAGATCAGCCCCTACTACTGCATGGGATACTACGGGCTCGGCAAGGCCTGCCTGTACCGGGGCGGGATGCTCGACGAGGCCATCCGGAGCCTCAAGACTGCCGTCAGCCTGGACAGGAAACTGGTCAGAGGCCACTTTTATCTCGGGCTGGCCTACTTCATGGCCAGGAGATACATGGAGGCGGCGTTCTCCTTCAAGTCCGCGTATGCGTACGACGACACCTACATCGAGGCCCTGTACAACCTCGGCGTCGTGTACGAGATAATTGAACGGGACTATGATTCAAAGATATATTACGGCAGGTACCTTGACGAGAAATACAAGGTGGAAGAAGACATCACGTTCTAGCGCGGGGCCCCGCGCTATCGCTTTTCCATGAAACCCTCGACTATCCGCGCCACGGATATCCCGTAATGGCGCGTGATCTCATTCATGCAGCGGGCCTGGTCCGCCGGTTTTTCCTTCATGATAAAGCCGTAGAGGCACATTCCGGCTATGATATCTTCGGTGTTCATCAATAGTTCTCCGGGTCGGTTCTGCTTCGCTGCTATACCTATCGGCAGAACAGGCCCGGCGGTTTACCGCGCTTACACGTTGAAAAGGCTTCCCGCTTTTTTTTTGCCGAGCTCGTGCTCGTAGTCGTTGTAATCGACGAATGTCAGCCCGGGCAGCTTTTTTTTGGTCCGGAGAACGATGTCGTGCCTCCCGCCCTGCGCCTCTTTCGAGGTGACGTACTTGAACTCCCTGCCGCACGACGGGCATTTTTTCAGGTTCACGAGCTCGATGCCGATCTTCTTGCACGCGGGGCAGTGCCCGTACTTGTCATCGACGATCACGATGTGGTCCTCGATGTCCTTCAGGTCGACCTCGGTCCATACGCGTAAGTATTCCATGTGTTCCTCCTTTTCAGTGGGTTAATCCATTTGTCATCGCGAGCGAAGCGCCCTCCGGCCTTACTCGGGGACCACGCGGTTGCCGAGCGGAGTCGAGGCATGCTTCGTCGCCCCCATGCCTGAGGGCTCCTCGCAATGACAGTCTGCCCGGATAATGCCGCCGTTTGTCCCGAACAGCTTAACCGCTTCATCCGGATTTCTCCCGTAATATTCCACGACCAGTTCCTTAATCCGGTCAAGCGAAGATTCCTTTCGAATCCTGGTAAAGAGCTCGTGCCCGTACCGCGCGTTCCGCGAATAATAGAAGGAAAAGCGGTGGCTCCGGCTCCTGTGAAGCCGCTCGGGAAGAAACCTTCCCATGTTGTCGAGCACTTTTAGAAAGATGTCCCGTACGTTTATCTCAAGCGGCGCCGGGGCCCCCCTCATCAGGTCGTCCGCAAGCCTGAAGATCCAGGGGGAGGAGACCGCCTCCCTGCCGATCATGACCCCGTCGCACCCATGCTCGCGCATCCTGTCCGCAGCGGCCTGCGGCGTGTCGATGTCGCCGTTGCCGATCACCGGGATGGAGACGCTCCGCTTTGCCAGGCCGACGAGCCGCCAGTCGGCCGTCCGCCGGAACCCGAGCCGCGCGTAGCGCGGGTGCACGGCGATGAAGTCGACGCCCTCGCCCTCGAGCATTGTAATGAAGTTGACGAAACGGGCCTCGTCGTTCTCCTCCCACCCGGTGCGCATCTTGACCGAGAGCCCGGTCCGGGCCGTTTTGCGGCAGGCGCGCACTATCTCCCGCGCCTTCGGAAGGTCTGCGAGGAGCCGGGCGCCCTGGCCCTTTTTCACGATGTCATGGATGGGGCAGCCCATGTTGATGTCCACGGCGAGGCAGCCCAGTTCCGACAGCTGGGCGCAGGCGTCGGCCATGACGTCCGGGTTGGCCCCCACGATCTGGTACACGAGCGGCTCGTCGAAATCGTACTTTTTCACGAGCGGCTCGTTGTGGTCCGCGCCCGCGGCAATGGCTCCCGCGCTGAGCATTTCGGAATAGAGCACGGTGCCGGGGCAGAGGTCCTTGATAACGCTCCGCAGGGCGGGGGTCGAGATTTCCGCCATGGGGGCGAGAAACAGTTTTCCGGGGAGGGCTTCCATGCCCTGCAGTCTGCACCCGCACGGATAAATGTCAAATTGATTTTATGAACGGGTAGCATTCTACTTGACGCGGTTCAAATTGTATCCGATAGTGATTTTCGGGAATTTTAAAGCAGGAGTGTATCGTGGAGTTAAAAAGAAATATCGGGTTGGTGACCGCCGTGCTGATAATCATCGCGGACGTCATCGGGACGGGGATTTTCATGACCACCGGCGAAGTGCTGGGAATGACCGGCAGCGCCGCATCGGTGCTTGTTCTGTTCGGCGTGGGAGGGGTCGTCGCCCTGACCGGGTCTCTCTGTTATGCTGAGCTGGCCGCCATGTGGCCGGAAGACGGCGGCGAGTATATTTATTTAAGGAAAATCTTCGGGCCCCTTCCGTCGTTCCTGACCGGGTGGATATCCCTCATAATAGGATTTTCCCTTGCCGCGTCGATGTCCTCGATCACGGCCGTGAACTACCTGAACAAGCTGTTCCCCGGCGGCCTGTTAACCGGTGACTGGGCCCCGAAGATCGCTGCCGCCTGCATCATCGTCCTTTTCAGCGTGATCCACATCGTCGGCGTGCAGAAGGGCGGCATCGTGCAGAACATCCTGACCGTGGTCAAGCTCCTGGTCGTTTTCCTCTTTATCGCTGCCGGCTTCTGGTTCGCCGACTGGTCACAGGCCGGGCGGCTCACCGCGGTGTACGAGACCGGCTCGGGTTCGCCCATCCTGAAATGGGGCTCGTCGCTCATGATCATCATGTACGCCTATTCCGGATGGAACGGAACCACCTATATAGCCGGCGAGATAAAAGACCCGGAGAAGAATTTGCCGCGGGCGCTCTTCCTGGGTGCGCTCCTGGTGACGCTAATCTACCTTGCCATGAATATTCTCTACCTGGTGTCTTCGCCCGGCGAAGCGGTCATGACCGAGGGTAAGTACACGATCGGCGCCCTTGCGGCCGGCAGCCTGTTCGGACCGTCAATAGGTCCGGTATTCGACGCCTGTATCGTCGTCATACTCCTGTCATCGGTCTCTGTCCAGATGATGATAGGGCCGCGCGTCACCTACGCCATGGCGAAGGACCGCACCATATTCAGCTCACTGGAGCGGGTGAGCCCGCGATTCCAGACCCCGGACCTCGCGATCATGGTACAGATGGCGATCGCCGTGTTCTATGTGTTCATCGGGTTTGACGCGATACTCAAGATGCTCATCTACATGGGCTTCGCATTGAGCGTGTTCCCGCTCCTGACCGTGACCGGCATGGTCTACATGCGGATCAGGCATCCGGAGCTGCCGCGGCCGTTCCGCCTGCCGTTATTCCCGCTCATACCGGCCGTCTACATGATCCTGACGCTCGGCATTATCGTGACAACGCTCGTTGAAAAGACGGTGCCCTCGCTCTTTGCAATCGGCGCGGTGGCCGTCGGCGCACTGATATTTTTCATAAGAAAGAAAGCAATGGAGGAATAATGGGAATCAATAATATGAGTGGCGCCGTCGCGCGCAGAAGAAACCAGCTGATGCTGCTGTTCGTCGGCCTGGTCATCATTTCATTCGTGGCCCCGCTGGCGGTCGTGATGATCATGTTCAGGACCTTCTTTGTGCCGTCCGACGCAATGGGGGACACGATGCTGGTCGGGGACAACATTGTCGTGCGGCAGGTCATGTACAGGCCCGTGGAGCGGGGCGACGTCATCGTGTTCAGGCAGCCGGCCGGCGATGGGAGCTACTACCTGAAGCGCTGCGTTGCAGTTGCCGGCGACAGGCTCGCTTTTAGAAATGGAGCCCTGATACTTAACGACAAACCGCTTGGCGAGCCCTATGCAAAAGGGAAGACGTATCCCGCTGCCGCGAACGGGGCGGCGATAGAGGGCCTCATCCCGAAAGGAAAGATAGCGGTCCTGGGCGATAACCGGCAAAATTCAAAGGACAGCCGGCACTTCGGCCTGGTCGACGAGGCCGAAGTGGAGGGGAAGGCGGTACTGATCTACTGGAACAGGGAAGCTGTCGCTAAATCGGGCTTTTCCCACCTGGGGCTGGTGCGGTAAATTGCTGAAAAAAAGGCGACATTCATGAATGGCGCCTTTTAGATATAGGTGTCCTTCCGACGCCTTCTGTCTTAAAAGGATGATGATCATATGAAAAGACGACGTTGATGAACGTCGTCTTTATGTTTCCGACCGGCGCCAGGCCCGGTGCCGGTATCCTGTGGGATGCAATTTCTCAGTCGTGGCAGACCGCGCACTTATTGCTGATCTTGAGCGCGGTATGGCAATCCTCGCACTGCCCCATCAGCATTTTACCTTTCAGCATGGCGGTACCGGTGGAGGAGGCCTTGTCGCCATGGCAGGATCCGCAACGCGCCTTCATGCGCCCGTCGTCGAATTTCGCGGTCATGACGACCTTGTGGCTGAAATACACCAGGTCCGGCTGCTTCGCCCACGAAGTCCAGGGCTTGTCCGTGTCCTTGTAAGCATCGAACATCGGTTTTCTTTTGGGAGTCATATTGTCGCCCTCGGATGTGGACCCGCTCCGGTCGTGGCAGGCTATGCATTCGCCCACGGTCGGAATTCCCTTGAACCTTCCGTTTGCTTCATACTGGTGGCAGGTCTCGCAGTCCTTGATGTCGTATTTCTCGATATGGGTCTGATGTGAAAAAGGGATCGCTTTCATGGCGTCTTTTTGCATTACATCATTACACGATTTTTGCGAGATGCCGAAGAAAAGCCATGTGAAGATTACAAACGGTATGGAGATGAGCCATATTGTACGTTTCACGGGAGTTGTCCTCTTTTCTTTGTCCTGATTGGTCGGACTGAATATGTTCAACCAGTCCGGTCATGGTAAATGGTGACGCAATTATTTGTCAATTGGAATATCACGATAGGAAGGCATATTTCCTTCGAAAATTTGATCAATCTCCCCCTCCCTCGTAATAATTACCGGCCCGCTTTATTTTTCTTTCGGTTTATCGCATGCAGTTTCATTCCCAGGGCGGCAACTACCTTCAGCACCGTTGAAAATTCGGGATTCCCGCCCGGCGATAATGCCTTGTATAAGCTCTCACGTCCAAGCCCTGTTTTTTTTGCGATCTGAGACATGCCCTTGGCCCGCGCGATATCGCCGAGTGCCGCCGCAATCAAAGATGGATCGTTCTCTTCCAGTGCTGCCTCCAGGTAAGCAGCCATGTTTTCTTCGTTTTTAAGATGCCCGGCAGCATCCCATTTACTGGTTTTTACTTTTTTCATTCTGTGCCTCCAGGCCACGGGTAATTTCCCTGGCTTTTTTATCCCGTAATGAATCAAACCATTTACGATAGGTTTCCGTCTGTCTTATCTCTACCATGATAAATGTATCCTATAAGATACTATGTGTCAAATGATTTATTCAGACTATCGGTAAATAATGCAATGCGACTTCCTGTGATGAATACGAATGGGGGGCTGATAAGTAAAAATATTTGTAACCATTTAGCCTGATTAGTAAATTTCATTATTAAAATGATTACAACCACGAATTAACACTAATAAACACGAATTGAATTTTTTTTGTACATTCGTGTACATTCGTGGTTATATAAGGATTATAACCATTTATTTTAAGGCTAAAGGCTTACAAATATTTTTATATGTACGCTTGTTTCAAACAAAAAGTATCCACGGGGAGGAGGTTCCTGGGCTCTGACCCCAACACTCTCGCCGGCATGCCCACTGTCCCCCCGGGGCACCACCCGGCGCCGGTCGGCGCACTGACCCAGAGGATTGCACCCATACAATCAGACCTGATGACCTGTGGATCCCCGCTGGAGTTTATCCCGAGCCTGTCGAGGGGCGGGGATAACATTGACCGGGGGCGGGAATGACATGGATAAATAAACCCTACGCCGGGTGGCGCACCCCTCGATACGCAGCTGCGCTGCTACTCGGGGACCGGGAGCCCGGTATCCGAGCGCCGCACAAAACAAAAAAGCCCGCACATTCGTGCAGGCTTTTTTAGTGCGTGAGCGACCGGGTTCTACCTGGTCTTCTCCGCTGTCATCAGGTTTGACTGCCCCGGCTTGTAATCGTACCCGTAGCTGAAGGGCAGCTTGCCTGTTGACTTCTCGTCCACCGCCTTCTTTAAATCCTTCTGCATCCGGTTCGCGAACAGCCCTATCGGTCCGTCGTAGTACCCGTGAAAGGCGAGCTTCCATTTCTCCCGGTTGAAATAGCGTAGGGGCACTCCCGAGTCGTCCTGGACCATGTAGTTCGTGGAATCCATGATGGCCGCGCGGATCCTGGTGAACTTGACTTCGTCGTTGTGCATCAGGTATGAGGCGGATTTGAGGATCGTAGCGTAGGGCCCTTCTTTTTTGAGGTAGGGGACGAAATTGGGCGACGAGGTAGCGAGCGCGCCGTCGATCACGTTCAGCATGTAGTACCGCACCCTGCGCGTTTTGCCGCCGTCCTTACGGAAGGATATCTCGACGCCCGGAACCCGCGATTTCGGCGGGTTTTCCCACTTGATCTTCTCGTCGGACGGGGTCCCCGGGACCACCCTGCTTTCGGCGTCGATCGTGATCTTCCGCGCGTTTGTTACGGTGTAGCCGTTGGTGGCCAGGAAGTACATGATGATGCCGGCGATGCTGTTGAAGGACTTGTTGCTCATCTCGGCCGCCATTCCTTCGGTCTTGAAGAAGTTCATGTGCAGAATGTCATTGAGGGACCCGCGGAGGCCGTTCAGCCCCTGCGTGATCCGGGCGGCGTCCATCGAATGCGGGTCCGGAATGACTCCCGGCGGCTCCAGGCCGAACATGATGATCGATTCGGCGTCGGGGAAGAAGGTCAGGGCGTTCATGATGTCCGGCCCGCTGAAGGGATAGAGCACGTTGGTGTGGGACTTCGAGGGCCGGTGAGAGCTCCACCAGTCGGTTATCTTCTTCTGGTTCGGCTTCTGCATCATGTCCCATGACGACGCCATCTGCCGGCCGTAGGCTTTGTAGTATGCAGACTGCGTGAACGGGTAGAGCGCCGATTCTTTCGGGAGCTCTTTCCCGGCGAACAGCAGGGCGGTCTCGCTGATCTTCAGCGACTCGCCGGCTTTCGCGATCCCCCCGTCCTTCTGCCCGCAATAGGAAAAGGAGACGAGCAGGATAAGGATCGTGGAATATACGACAGTTTTCTTTCCGGTTATGTTCATCGGTGCCACCTCGCGAATGATAACGCCGGCTGAAGGCCGGCGCTTGTTACCCTGCAAGCGAAAAGGCCGGCATGTCAAGTATTTATTGCGCGCCGGAAAGGGGCCTCTTCACCGCGCTTCCCGGTGATTTTGGGAGGCGGTTGTATATTTTTCTTGACTAAATTGGCTTATCTTATATTAAAAGCGTATGAAGAATGGTATGATTGTAACACTAAAATCGTCGGCTGTCGTTCTCGCCGTTTGCCTGGCCGCGACCGGCTGCGCGAAGATCCCCGAGAAGCTGGTATCGCCGACCCTGAAAATCGAGCCGGCGGTAGTAGACAACAAGGATGCGTACCGGCTCACCCTGAACACCGGCCTGCAGAACGAGAACAACAGCACCGCGCTCCTCGATGTGAAGGGCAGCGTCTATTTCAGGGACGCGGGCAGCAAGACCGTGCGGGTGCTCACCCTGCCGTTCGAGGTGCCGGTTATTCTCCCCTTCGATATCGGGCTCATCGATATCGAGAAGACCTTTTCGGAAAACGAGATCATGCCGCTGGTAAAGATGCTCGGCTCCGACAGGGAACGGCTCCAGAGCGAGAAGGTCCTTGAGCGCACGTTCATGGACGATACCGGCATCGGTTACGAGATCACCGGGTACACGAAGAAAGATATCATTGACCTTTTAAAGGAACGCCTGAATGAAAAAAATCAATGACAGCAAATTATACCTGGCCGGCGCAGTCACAACGCTGGTTGTCAGCCTGGTGTTCGGGGCTGTCTCGTTCTATTCCATCCTGTTCGTCGAGCCGAAGGTGGAGCGGCTGCTCCGGTCCACGGAATCGGTAGACGCCAATTACAAGCAGGCCTATATCATACTGAGGGAGCCTCAGCTTTTCGGCGGGTACAGCAATTTCGACGCTGAAGGTATTTCCGTTAAAAATTCGCTCGCCTTCTTCGACAGGCGGATCTACGCGGGAGAAGAGATCGATGAAAGCCGGGTCGCATACCTGGACCTGCTCCTTGACCGCAGAAAAAAGGGGTCGGCCCTTGGCAGAAACACCATGGTTTTTTTCCTGATACTGTCGCTTCTGTTCTGGGGGCTGTTCATCCAGGAGCGGATGTCGGCCGCGAAGCAATCGTCTTAACGGAGCAAAGGGCGCACCTTCTCACGGTGCGTGCTTCATTCAGCAGTAAAAAATGAAGAAAAAAATACTTGTCATCGATGACGAGGAGCCGGTACGCAAGCTCCTCCTCCGGATCCTGACCGGTTCCGGGTATGACGTCGTCGCCGCCTCTAATGGAAAAGAGGCGCTCGCAAAGCTTGACGTCGTTTCCGTCGATCTCATCATGCTCGACCGGAACATGCCGGAAATGGACGGTCTCAGCTTTCTCCGCGCGGTGCGGAAAAACGACATAACGCACGTGCCGGTCCTCATGATATCCGGAGACGCCAACCCCGAGAACATTATCGAGAGTTACAAGCTGGGCGTGTATGATTTCATCCGGAAGCCCGAGCAGACGGAAGTCATGCTCAAGCGGGTGGAAAACGGCCTGAAAATAGGCGAAATGATCAATTTCAACGAGTTTATACGCGTCGAGCTGCTCATGGCCCGGAAGCTCCAGAAATACCTGTTCCCCGAGCCGAGCGTGAAAACCGACCGCGTGAATATCCACACCTGGTCCATGCCGCTCTCGGACATCGGCGGCGACCTGTACGATTACGTCATGTTCAGGGACGACCGGATCATGTTCTTCGTTGCAGACGTTTCCGGCCACAGCATTTCCGCGGCCCTGTACACGGCCATCGTGAAGATGGTCTTTCGCAACGCGCTGCAGAAAACCGCGGATCCCGGCGAGCTGCTGACCTTCATGAACCAGGAGCTCACGGGGAACATCCCCATAGAGTCGTTCGTGACGGCCTTCTGCGGCCTGTTCGATCCGAACGAGCCCGCGCTCCTCTACTCGAATGCCGGCCATCCCAAGCCCTATTATCTTCAAAGCGGCGGCTTTTTGCAGCTGGAAGGCAACGACTCGTTTCTCGGCCCCATAGCGGACGCGCGGTACGAGACGCACCGCATCCCGCTGGAGGAAAAGGCGAGCATTCTCGTATACACTGACGGCATCCTCGACATCGTGGACGGCAGCGATAAACCCGTCGGCCAGGCCATGCTCGAGGATGTCCTGAATACCCGCGGCAGGGCCTCCGCCGAAAAATTCAAGATGATCCAGAAGTATCTCACCGGAGGCGACGTCGTGGTAAGCGACGACTGCACCATGCTGCTTGTCGACCTGGCCTGATCCATGCTGAAAATCATCGTCATATCCGATTCCCACGGGAACACGGTAAAGCTCGGCCGCATCATTAGGCGGGAGAGCCCGTTCGATTACCTCTTTCATTGCGGCGACGGGGCGGGTGACCTCATCCATGTCGATGTTCCTGCCGGTACGGTGGTCGTGCGTGTGTGCGGCAACGTGGACATGGCGCGGAACCTGGACGCGGAGCGGCTCGTCGTCATGCCGGTCGGCCCGGTGACCGTGATGGCGGCGCACGGGGACCAGTTTTACGTGAATTACGGGTACGAGGCGATCGAGCGCGAGGGGAGGAGCCGGAACGCGGACATCGTGCTCTTCGGCCACACGCATGCAGCGTATCACGGCGGGACGAAGCCGGTCCTGTTCAATCCCGGTCCTGCCACAAACGGGAAATACGGGCTCATCTATGTCGATGCTTCCATTCGCGCTTCGTTGAAAAGCCTCGGAGACTGAAAAAGCGGCCCCTGGGCCGCTTGTGTTCATGTCTTCAATGATGATGCTCGGTTACGCGGAGAAACTTGGATCTTTTTTGATCAGTATCTCTTTTATTTTCGCGTCGCCGGCTGAGAAGTAGATTATGGGCGATTCCATCAGGGAGTATTCGTCTATCAGGCGAATGTAGTCCTCGTCCCGTTTCAGGTCGAGAAGGTCGATTTCCCTGAACTTTTTGTTCCCGATATATATGGCTTTCATGTGCGGTCCTGTTGTGTTTGAATAGGTGTGTACTCGATCCTTTGCAACTCTACAACCATTAATTTTTTTGTCCAGCATTTTTAATCGAAAAAAAATTTTGTGGAAAAATATTTTAGAAAAAAAATCTGTTATGTCCTATCATGCCCGGTTAATGTCTCAATTCGACAAAAAAAATTTTTTGCGTTGTTCATACGCACCGGGACAGCGGCGTCTGTGCATCAATTATGTCGTGCAGCTTCACAATTTAATTGAAATTCGTCATGCACACAAAAGCCCCGGGTTGAAATTGCACGAATTTTCGTGCGAGGGGATCGGGCAGGACGGTTGACGATCGTTACGGCACTTCATCACATCACCGCATGCCGCGCGATCGTGACAGAACAGGCGGAAGGAGACTGCTGATCGGCAATCAACACCGCTTTTCCGCGAAACGCAGGTATGTGCCGGGGCTGATGCGACGAGGCCATCGCCGCTCTCGTGCTATACCCGGGAGCGGCTTCGTCCTGAAATATAATAATATTTTTTACGATTGACTTTTACAGGCGCGATTATATTAATTGACCCCAAAATTGTAAGAAAAAGTCTGTCCAGTAACCACCAGGTTTAATATAATATGAAATGTACCGGCAAAGCCGTAGTTTTCAGTTTCATGAGCGCTGTCATTTTGGCAGCTGCCACGGGCGTGTACGCATTTAAATTCGATTTCACGACAGTCAGCGACATCGTGGACAATATCAAGGCAAACTTCGGGAAAATGGAGACCTACCAGGCCGGTTTCACCATCATTTCCGAGAAAATGGGAAAAACCACCCAGCAAAGCGGTATAATCAAGTATAAAGCCAATAACAGGCTTTTCATAGAATTCAGCCAGCCCTATGGCCAGAAAATTGTGTCCAACGGCAAGATGATGTGGATATACATACCATCGATGAACGTGGTGGCGGAGCAGGACCTCAATTCCGACGCCGGTGTATTCACCTCCGGGACGAAAAGCGGCCTGACCTGGCTTTTCTCGAAGTACCACTATCGGTTTGCCTCCAAGGAGCAGCCGGAGCGGCAGGAAGACGGCACGAAGCGGTATACGCTCATCCTGAAGCAGAAAGAGAGCCGGAGCGGGTTCCGGACCATGAAGCTCTGGGTCACGGAGCGGTATTTTATCATCAGGGCGCAGGGCGAAACGTCCACCGGCAAGAAGGTGGACATCAGGTTCTCCGACCTGAAGACAAATATTTCCATCCCCAACGGCATATTCAAGTTTGACATCCCGGCGCGGGCGCGCGTCATAAAAAACCCAATGATATCAGAGGAGTAGACCTTGGAAAGCATCGGCGAAAAGTTACGGCAGGCCAGGGAAGCCAAGAAAATCACCATAAAGGAAGTGGTCAAGGAGACCAATATAAGCCCGTTATACCTCCAGGCGCTCGAGGAGGAGAAGTTTGACAAATTTCCGAGTGAAACCTATCTTATCGGTTTCCTGCGGTCTTACGCCGAGTTCCTGAAGCTCGATGTTGAGGGCATCGTGCAGGCGTACAAGGGCTACAAGATCGGCGAGAGCGCCACTCCCCTTGAAGAGCTTACCAAGCCGACGAAATCGAACGTCAACCTCGCGGTATCGTCTTTCGTGAACAAGTATCGTAACATGCTGATGATCGCCGGCGGGGCGCTGGTCCTGATAGTGGTCATCTGGGGCATCAAGAGCCTGGTCACCTCGAATGTCGACGTGTCGGGCGATGACTCGACCGACGTAATCAAGGAAGAGTACGTCAAGGACAAGGAGCACGAGATAGACAACCTCCGCAGCCTCCAGCTTGCCAATAACAAGGGCTTTATCCTCGTCTACAAGAACGAAGCGGTCCAGTTCCTCGTCGATAACAAGGAAGTGGTGTTTCTTTTAAAGAGCATCAGCGGTGACACCGTTTCCCTGGAGCTTCTCCCGGGTAAGAAGATCGAGAAATTCAAACTGGACGAGCCCCGGACCCTGGCCATCGAGGGCTGCCCGCGCGATGTGACCATCACGCTGAAGGGCCTTACCGAGAACCGCGCCAAGATCATGGTGCTGCTGGGCGAGAAAAAGGACGTGCCGGAGGAAAAGCTTGCGAAAGAAGAGCAGGCGTCGCCGCGGGTCGACAGCACCAGCGTCGAGGCGCAGAGCCGCCAGAGCCTGAAGATCGTATTCGAGGCCGAGTTCGTGCAGAAATCCTTCATCGAGCTCTACCTTGACGGCGTCCGCAAGGTGCGCGGCTTCATACCCCAGGGCCAGGTCGAGCGTTGGGAGGCCACCGAGTACATCCAGATCAAGATCGGGAACGCGGGCGGGATCAAGGCCCGGATCAACGGCAAGGATTTCTCCTTCGGCGCGGCCGGACAGGTCGCGAACAAGGTCGTCACCTGGAAGAAGGACGTCCAGAATCCGAACCTCTACCACATCGTGGTCAAGGACTGGTAGTAAAAAAAAGCGCGGCCACAAGGCCGCGCTTCATGCATCGTCACCCCGCTTTAATCCCCCGTCCCACTTCGGCGTGCTCAGTATGGTCCTTGGGGGCCTGTGGATGAAATTAATAGACTTGGTGCATAACTATTCATTATTTGTGAATTCGAAGTCTGTCATTCCCGCGAAAGCGGGAATCCATGCGAAATAAATGGATTCCGGCTCTTCGCTGCGCTTCGGCCGGAATGACAGATGAGCAGCGGCCCCGTTAAGGGTCAGCCGTTCTTTTTTGCTACTATGACGGTGAGGTCGTCTTTCAGGTCGCTTTCAGGGGTAAAAGAATAAAATTGATCGAGGATGAAATCGAGTATGGCCGGGGCCGGGCCTGCGGGAGCCGCACTCAGCGAGTCAATGATCCGCCTGATGTCGTACCGCTCCTTCCTGCGGTTCCTTGATTCAACAAGACAATCGGTAAACAGGAGCAATGCGTCATTCTGCCCGATCGTGAAGCGGATCATCGACGGATTGACCCTGTTAAAGCCTAACCCCAGCGGCTCGCCCCTGAAGTCAATTCCGCCCCCGTCAACTATTCGCACCTCCCTCGTCCCGCCATCCCGGAGCAGTATATCGGGATGTCCGGCATTCACGTATTCCACGACGTTCTCCCTGATGCGAAGAAGGACGCAGGTCACATAGTTGTTGAGCTGGACGAGGTCCCTGGTCACCTGCCTGTTTACATTATTCATAATCGTATCGAGCCTTTCCCCATACAGGGACTTGAATACCCTCATGGTTACGGGCTTGACCATCATGGTTATAAGGGCGGATGACACCCCGTGGCCTGATACATCAAACAGGGCGATGCCATCCAGGTTGTTGTCAGTGTAATAAAAGTCATACGAATCGCCCGCTGCGCCGTACTTCGGTCTGAAGGTAACCGCTATATCCCACCGATCGATGTCCACCGGAGGAGGTGTGAGCAGCATTTTCTGCACGTGGGCGGCCAGGGCAATTTCGGTGGTGGCGATCTCGTTGTCCTTTTCCAGCTCCCTGTGGGAAGCCAGGAAACGGTTCGTGAGTATGAGTGCGATTCCCATGGTGAATGCGAAAAAACCGTAGGTCGTGACGACATAGTTGTAGGACCAGAACAGCGAATCGGCAATATCGAAGACCATGCATGCGACCACTATGAGCGTCCCCAGCATGAGGTTTCCCGCGGTGGAAGAGGTCAGTACGTTGCCGAGCGCCCGGGCAGTACGGTAGGGGAACGGGTTATTGTTAAATATTGCATACATTGTTCTGAACGAACCGAGCACCGGACGCCCGATCCTGATAATGGGGTAATAGAAGATGGGAATGATAACTGAAAATTGCCAAACCCGGAGTACGTCGATAGCGAAAGGATTGGAGACCGGTGTTAGTGTCACAAGGATGAGAAGCGCATACAGGCCGGCATACATCTTCGTTAGCCGGGAGATGGAAGCGGCGAGCAGGAGGTCAACGAACATGCCGAAAAGCGGCACCAGCGCATAGAGCGAGCAGTATTCAATGCGGTGCAGGATCGTGGAATCCGGGATTACGGCATAAATTCCATGGGTCCGGCTCATGAAGTATGTGAACAGGAACACCGAGAAAAGAGCATAGTAGAGGTTGTATTTTTCATCACGCCTCCTGATGTAAATGAACAGGTGGTATACGCCGAAGAACAGGTAGAGAAATATAAGGATCATGGAGGTCTGCTCGGATCGCAGCTCCTCGAGCCGCGGCAGTGCGTCTATAACGAACGGAGTGCTGCGATGGAAACCGGAATCAATGTTGGTCGGGTCGCTGAAAATCCGGACCGCCAGTATGTTGCTCCCCGTTCTCAGGATACGCGGATCAATGGGAATGAGAACTTCCCGGTGGTGCCGGTACTCATGAATCATCCCCCTGCCGTTCTCATGTATCTCCGACTTCAGCAGGCGGCCGTTCAGATACACGGACCAGTTCTCGCCGATGTTGGCGAAATAGACGCCCAGGAGGCCCTCCAGGGCGGGGTCCCCTTCTATGAATTTGAACTCGGTAAGGAAAGTGAAGTTTTGCGGCGCGTACTCCTTAAGGGAAAACACGGGACGCCGGGGCATGTCTTTCAGGGGAAGGTCTTTAAGTACGACCTGCCGTTCTGCGGTTTTAACGCCCGGTATGGCGAGCCAGGCCCTGTCGATGGGTGCAGGGACCTCACGTATCCATGCCACATCAAAGCCTTTCCTCACATACATCGTTTCCCGGTTAAGGTTGATGAGGGCCGCTGACAGGGGGAATGCCTGGCACAATGTCAGCAATAGCACGATGTATCGTAAAATTTTTTTCATGGCTCCACATCGGTTATGGTTGGAAAGCCGTTCAATGAAAGTTTCAATCCCCCAATCCAGCGCTTTTTATGTTAATACCATGGACCAGCTGTTCCATGGTAGCCCGCATAGGGCCCATTAAATCGCATGGGCTTATTCTGCAGGGGGAGCAGTTTCTTAGATTTATACATTTCAGACTCTATGTCCAGCGCTTTTTTTTAAAGGCAGGTCGAGAAGGATGTAAAAAAAATGACCGGCGATACATGAAAACATTGCGCCATAATCAGTAAAGGAACATGCGACAGGATGAGACTCGTCAGTAATGACTCTGATATATCTGGAGCCGTCTGGAATAAGAAGAAAGTTCTAAACTTGCGGCTAATAATTAAATTTAAAAAAAATTTCAAACTCCTGATCGGCGCTTTTTTGTCTTGAAAAAATTATTCCAATGCCCCATGCTGGTTCGCTATTACACATTTCGTCCCATTAAAGAACGCATGATATGCGTATTCATAGTACGGAGAAACGCGCATGAACAAAACATGGAAACTTATAGCCATTGCATTTGCACTGCTCTGCCTGGCATTCCAGAGGCCCGCATATTCTCTGGGACTGGGCGCATATATCAACAGCTCGGGCGGAAAAGCCTGGCATCAATCCGGGAGGCTGCTTGTGGCTGATTATCATGGCCTGAAAAACAGGTATATGAAAGCGAGTGGATCGGTTGCCTACGGTGCAGGGCTCATGGTGGATAGCGATCCCGATTCCAACGGCATCTTCAATTACAGGCTGAACATCGGGTATGACCGCGCGAATGTCCTTGCGGCCAACAGGATCGATTTAAACAGGGTGAATTTCATCAATACGTTCGGGTTCCGTCTTTTCAGGAATGAAACGATAAAGCTATGGCTCGGCCCTCAACTCGGGATCAATTACTGGTGGGGCAAAGAATCTCGCGTAACGCATGATATGATCTTTGTTTGGCCATCACCCTCTCCACTTCCCATCTCGTTCCAGCGGAAGTACCAGATGTTTGGAGGCGTCGGTGGGATCGCCTTCGGGACGAACGTAAACCTGGCCGGCGGGGTGACGCTATCCGTTGAAGCGGGATGTAGGGGCTATCTTGCCAGGTCACTGAAACCGCTTGAGGGGAACCCTCCTTCCGGGAAGGTAAATGCGGTTGAGGGGTATCTTTCCTTCGGCATTCTCGGGAGGGTGAACTGAATTAACCAAGGAATTTTAAACCACGAATGGATACGAATGAACACTAATTCGTGTGTATTCGTGGTTAATTACGATTTACCTGTAATATCTTTCTCCGCGTCTCTGAGTCTCTGCAATAGACTTGGAAGTTTACTTATTGTACAGGCATCATGTTTATCAGATAACAAGTGAACCGTGCCCCCTTCGGGGGACAGGGGGGTGCTTCGAGGTATAGTACATGTTCTCCTCCCACGACATATCCTACTACATTATCTCCCTCGGCTGCTCCAAGAACCAGGTCGATTCCGAGCGCCTTAACGGCGCACTTGCGGGCGCTGGCTATGTGCGCGCCGACGGCCCGGAGCGGACCGATATCATCATCATAAACACCTGCGGCTTCATAACCGCTGCCAAGGAGGAGTCGATCGAGGTCATCCTTGACGCGGTAGACCAGCAGAAGCAGGGATCTGACGCGAACCCGAAGCCCTTCCTGGACGGCGGCTCCAGCGTGATGAGGGACTTCGGCCGGAAAGTGGCGGTTGCCGGGTGCCTGTCGCAGCGCTACCCGGGCGAGCTTGCCGCGGAGCTGCCGGAGGTCGATTACATCCAGGGGCTCACCGACGGGTTCGCGGAGGGGATGGGCCGCCGCTTCGGCATCTCGGCCGGCCCCATCCGCGCGGCGCGCGA
>JBGTBN010000092.1:0-6166 GCA_041749375.1 Spirochaetota bacterium | reverse complement strand
CTTCAGCGCCAGGTACTCGTCCGAGGCCGCTGCGCCGGAAGACGCGACGGCCACGACCGCGGGCCTGAATTCCGCAATCTGCCGGCCGAGGAGCCCGATGTTGCCCCAGCAGGCGATGCCGTATGCCCGGTATTCGTCTTTCAGGAAACGGAGGACCCGCAGCGTCGTTTCGCCGATGGAGCCCGTGGAGCCGAGAATTGATATGGTCCTGCTCATACGCCTGATCGGATCAGGCAACCCCTTTCAGCATCAGGTAATAGTAAAAGAGCGGCATCGAGAAAATCAGGGCGTCGAACACGTCCCACATTCCGCCATGCCCCGGGATGATTGAGCCGGAGTCCTTGATCGAGCCGTCCCGCTTGACCGCGGACTCGATCAGGTCGCCCAGGTTGCCCAGCACCGACAGCGCGACGCCAAGCAGCACCGCCTCGACCATGCCGAAGAGGCGCTTGTCGAAAAAAGCCGCGTATACCTCGTTGGTGATGATCATGGCGAGAACACTGAACAGGAGGCCGGAGAAATATCCCTCCCACGACTTGTTGGGGGACACGGGGAACCCGGTCTTATGCCTGCCGAAGAGCACGCCCCCGAAATAGGCCATCGTGTCGTTCAGCATCACCACAATATTGAGCAAAATGATGTAGTACACGCCATCCGCAAGCGACTTGATCAGAATAATGTGCGAGAAAAAGAATACGATGTACATCACCCCGAAGAGCGTAACGCCCATCGAGTAGGCGGCGCCTTTGAGCGGCCTGGTGAAGAGCTGGAACGCCATTATGATGACCATGAAGAGCGAGATCACGCCCAGCACCACCCGGGCGTCGAACGCGGGGATGTAGCGGCTGTAGCCGTACAGCTTCCCGAACGCGAACAGGTACATAACGACGTTCACGACCACGGCGAAGACCATGCCGGTTTTTAAAAAAGCACGCCCCTCCTTTTCCCGGTCGGTAATCGAGTAATACTCGTACAGGCACGCCATCGTGACGATGAGCGAGCAGAACAGCATCGGGATCGATTGCCAGTCGATCACGATTGTAAAGACATACACGGGAAGCGCGACCAGCGCGCTCAGGATCCGCTTGATTGTAGTTTTCTGTATTTCCGTCATAGGCCGCCGTATCTCCTTTCTCTCTGCTGGTATTCGTAAACCGCCCGGTATAGGTGGCGGGGTTTGAAATCAGGCCATAGCACGTTCATGAAAATCAGCTCTGCGTACGCGATCTGCCAGAGGAGAAAATTACTGACCCGGTACTCGCCGCCGGTGCGGATCAGCAGGTCAACGTCCGGCATGCCGGCGGTGAAGAGCCCCTGTTCCAGCTCCCTGGCCGTGATCGGCCCGCCGGAATTCGCGCTCCCCAGGCGCAGGTTCACCGCGTTGATGATCTCCTGCCTGCCGCCGTAATTCACGCAGAAATTGAGCTCGAGCGTGCGGTTGTGCTTCGTGTCATCGACGGCCCGGCGTATGGTCTCCAGCGTCGACGCGGGGAGGCGCTCGCGGAGCCCGGAGTGCCTGACCCGGATACCCCGGGACTTGATGGTGTCAATTTTATTCGTGAAAAAGTAATCGAGCAGCTTCCAGAGGCCCAGTACCTCCATGCGCGGCCTTCTCCAGTTCTCTGTTGAGAAGGCGTAGAGCGAAATGGCCTTTATCCCAAGGCCGATGGCGGCGTCCATGAGCGGCTCGATGACCTCGGCACCGCGCCGGTGCCCCTCTGCGCGTGAGAGCGATTTTTTCTTCGCCCATCTCCCGTTGCCGTCCATGATGATGGCAACATGGCCGGGGACTTTCTTTTTATTGATGAGATGTTTGTAGTCTTTCATAGCCTGGTTGGGCGCTGTCTTTTATGTCATTGCGAGGAGCCCTGATATGTCCGCCAACGTTTGCGGACATATCAAAGGGCGACGAAGCATGCCTCGACTCCGCTCGGCAACCGTTTGGTCCCTGAGCGAAGTCGAAGGGCGCTTCGCTCCGCTCGCGATGACAAAGATAACACATATCTTTCTTGACAGCCCCATACTGCCAAGCATTCCGCACCCCTATATATTCAGTATCTCTTTTTCCTTATTGTCAGTCAGCTTCTGAATTTCGTCAATATATTTATCAGTCACCTTCTGGATCCTGGCCAGGGCGTTTTTCGACTCGTCCTCGGAGACTTCCTTCTCTTTCTCGAGCTCCTTGGTCATGTCGTTCCCGTCGCGGCGGATGTTCCGTATGGCGACCCGGCACTCCTCGGCTTTCTGCCGGGCGTGCTTGACGTACTCCTTGCGCCGCTCCTCCGTGAGGTCCGGTATCTGGATGCGGATCAGGTTCCCGTCGTTGGAGGGGTTCACCGAGAGGTCGGACTTGAGGATGGCTTTTTCCACCTCGCTCAGGTTGCCCCTGTCCCAGGGCTGGATCACGACCAGGCGCGGCTCCGGGCATGAGACGGTCGCCACCTGGTTCAGGGGCATCTCCGTGCCATACACACTTACCCTGATCCCATCGAACATGGCGGGGTTGGCCCGGCCGGTCCGAATGGCGGCAAAATCCTTCTGCAGCGCCGTGACGCTTTTCTTCATGCGGTCTTCCAGATCGGATATGATATCTTCTAGCATGCGTGCCTCCTGTCAGGAAATTAGTGTTCCGACCGATCCGCCGGATACTATTTTTTTCAGCGATCCCCGCTGGAGCAGGTTAAAAACGACGATGGGCAGGTTGTTGTCCATGCAGAGGGTAATTGCGGTAAAATCCATGATCGCGAGCTGCCCCGTTAGCACGTCGATGAAGGGCAGCGCGTCGATTTTTTTCGCCCCCGGGTCCTTTTCCGGGTCGCTGGTGTACACGCCGTCAACCCTGGTGGCCTTCATCAGCACGTCCGCCTCCAGCTCCACCGCGCGCAGGCTTGCGGCCGTGTCCGTGGTGAAGAAGGGGTGGCCCGTGCCGCCCGCCGCGATTACGACGCGGCCGTGGTCCAGATGGTCAAGCGCCTTGCGGATGATGTACGGCTCTGCGATCTCCTTCATCTCGAAGGCTGAGAGCACGCGCGCCTGGACCCCGATGTTCTCCAGGGCATTCTGCAGCGCGAGCGAGTTCATCACCGTGGCGAGCATGCCCATGTGGTCGCCCGTGACGCGCTTGATCCCCAGGCTGTCGGCCAGGTTGCCGCGGAAAATGTTCCCCGCGCCGATGACGACCGCCACTTCGACCCCGAGACGCTGCACGTCCCGTATCTCCCCGGCGATCCCGGAGAGTATGCCGGGATCAATCCCGCTCTTCGCCTCTCCGGCAAGGGCCTCGCCGGAGAGCTTCAACAGTATGCGGCGGTACCGGGGCTCTGATTTCGGTTCAGCGGGTTCCATGCTACGTCCCTATCTGGTAGCGCACGAACTTCCCCACCTCTATGTTCTCGCCGAAGGTGGCGATCTTCTGCTTTATTAAATCCTTGATCTTCACGGCCGAGTCCTTGATGAACTCCTGCTCGAGCAGGCACACTTCGGAGTAGAACTTGTTGAGCTTCCCGTCGATGATTTTCTCGACGACGTTTGCCGGTTTCCCGGAGTCCTTCATCTGCTCCCGGTAGATCTCGCGCTCTTTCTCGACGACATCGGCGGGCACGTCCTCTATCTTGACATACAACGGGCTCGCGGCCGCGATCTGCATGCAGAGCTCCTTGCCAAGCTCCTCGAAGGCCTCGTTCCGGGCCACGAAGTCGGTTACAGTCAGCAGCTCCATCAGGACGCCGATCTTCTTGTTGCTGTGTATGTAGGTCGCGATGATGCCCTGTGTTACCTCGCGGCCCATCTTCTTGTCAGCGGAGGCGAGTCCCTTCTTCCTGAGAAACTCGACCGCCTTGTCCATGTCGCCGCCGGTTTCCACCAGGGCTTTCTTGCAGTCCAGCATCCCGGCCTGGGTCTTTTCCCTTAGCTCTTTGATCATTTCGCTCGTAATATCAGCCACGTTCAGTCTCCTTCGCTCAAGTTTCGTTTCATTTCACGCGGGGGCCGGGTGTCCGGGCCCCGCTCACGTCAACGCGCCTTTTACGGCTCGTATACCCCGCCGTCTTCGTCGTACTCGTAGGTCGCAGCGCCGGCCGGAGCTGCCTCGGTCGTTTCAGCGGGAGCTTCTCCCTCTGCCTCTTCCCCGGCCGCCTCCTCGGCGAGCACCTCTTCGGTCAGGCCGCCGGACTGCCCTTCAATGACCGCCCGCGCCATCACGTCCAGGAAAAGCGCGATCGCCCGTATGGCGTCGTCGTTTCCCGGTACCGGGTAATCGATCTCCTCGGGATTGCAGTTGGTGTCCACCACTGCGAATATGGGGATACCCATCTTCCTGGCTTCCTGCACCGCGATCGATTCCCTCTTGGGATCGATGATGAACAGGGCATCGGGCATCTTCGACATGTCCTTGATGCCGGCGAGCACCTTGTCCTTCTTGTCCAGCTCGCGCTGGAGGTCGAGACGCTCTTTCTTGGTCTCGGCGTCCCAGTGGTCGTTGTCCCGCATGTATTCGAGGTCCTTGAGCCGGCGGATCGAGTTGCTCACGGTCTTGAAGTTCGTGAGGAGCCCGCCCAGCCACCGCTCGGACACGTAGAACATGTTGCATTTTTTGGCGTATTCCACGATCGCGGCCTGCGCCTGCTTCTTCGTTCCCACGAAGAGGACCTTGCCGTTCTTCTCCGCGATATCCTTCATCGCCGCATAGGCGACCTTGATACGCTGCATGGTCTTCTGCAAATCAATAATGTGGATCCCGTTCCTGGCGGTAAATATAAACTGAGCCATCTTCGGGTTCCACCGCCTCGTCTGGTGACCGAAATGGACACCGGATTCCAACAACGCTTTCATCGATACTACTGACAATGCTAGTACCCCCTCTTGTGCTTAAAATGGTTTCACTCCCCGCATGGCGGTGGAGGATTGATTTCTTTCACCGGTCGGCCGGCGCGATACCGCGCCCGCCTGCGGGAAAATATATAAGCAACGGCCGCTTTCGCGGCGCGTAACCTGTGCAACCTGTCCTGGTATTGCCCTGTCACGAGGAAAGAGGCAACCGGCTGCAGCCGATTTATTCACCGGGGTCCCTATGCGGCAACCCCTGTTTGGTAGCCGCGGGTGCGGCCTAAACCTTCCTGAAGATCAGCACGCCCAGAACGAGGCCGATGATCGACGAGAGGTTTATCCTGATATGCATGCTGATGATCTCGAGGTTGAACCCTATGGGGCCGGTCAGGCTTTTCTGAATGACCCCGAGGGATGGAATAAAACCCGTCACCAGCGCTCCCAGGGCTGACCCCAAAATCGCGCCCACCAGCATAAAGGTGAGCAGGTACCCGATATTGCTTTTTTCGAAGGTCATACCGTTTCCCGGGAAACTCTGGTACATACATTTCCATATATGATGTTTGTCAAGTAAAAATAATACCTTTTGATAGGTCCGCAAACGTTTGCGGAGCTATCACGCTTGCGGACCTATCAAAAATAAGGCACATTTCTCCATATTATAAAAAATGAAAACATATTGACTCCCTCTTTTTAATATGATTATCTCGATGAAAAAAAGGGGGAGAGAGTTCGATGACACGACGATTTTCCCGGCAGCTAACGCCTACCGAGCGGGTGTACCTTGTTAACGCGGAGCTGAGCCCGCCCTTTGCCAACCAGATCATCTTCGAGGGAATGGGAGCATTCGACCTCGAGCAGTGGAAGCGCGCTATTGAGGCCGCATCAGCGGCAAACCCGGGCAGCCGCCTGGTCCTGCGCGGCGCCCTGGCCTTCGCGCGCTGGATGGATTCAGGTAAAACGCCGCCGGTGCGCGAGGTAGACGGTTCCCGCTGGTCAGGCATGGACCCGGAAGGCGCTCCCTTTCTCTGCGACCCGCTCCCTCCCGACGGCCCCACCTGCGAGGTCCTGCTTATTCACGGCAATCCCCTGCGCGTCGCGTTCCGCTCACACCACGCGGTCATGGACGGCCGCGGCACCTTCATGTGGGCGGACGAGGTGTTCAGGGTGTTACGGGGCGAGCAGCCGGCGGGCAACGATTCCGCCATGACCGAGTACCAGGCCGCGCGCAGCTTCCAGAAGCAGGGGAGAGTGCCCCCGCCCCATATCTTCCTCGCCCCGACCGGCATGCCGTCCGGGGCAGCTCCCGGGTTCACCTGGCGGCGCATCCAGCTCCCGGGCG
>JBGTBN010000091.1:0-5451 GCA_041749375.1 Spirochaetota bacterium | reverse complement strand
CTAAAAAGTAAAATTATTAAAAATCCTAATCTAACCACGAATTGACACGAATGAACACTAATAACCATTTCAATTCGTGTTTATTAGTGTTCATTCGTGGTTGTAATCATATTAATAACGAATCTACTTATCAGGCTGAATGGTTATTTTATTTTAATTTCCCTCCGCCCCGTTCGTATATAACTAATCGAAGATAAAAACTTTATTCACGAGGAAGAATCCATGTATCGTGTTCGTAACCTCGCGGCCGCGGTTACCCTGTGCCTGTTTCTTTCGGCCGGCTGCTCCGCCCCGATCGTCAGGGCGCCGCTGGCAGTATCAACTGAAGGGTGGGAGATGACGCTGGTTAAGCTCGCCGCCGGTCCGGACCAGTACTGGACCGCGGGCGGGTACCTGCGTCCACGGCAGGGCAAGCGGTATGTCTGGGCCACAGTGCGGCTTGGCAACTCGCTGAAAACGCCCCTTGTCATCCGGCTCGATAGGGTATACCTGTACGCCTGCGGGGCCCGGAAGAGGCCCTGTATCATCGATGCAGGTTGTTTTATTACGGTTCGGGCCAGTCCCGCGCCCAGGCTTGCGCCGGGTGAAACCATAACACGCAGGCTCGCGTACATGCTGCCGCGTGGAGCGGAGCCGGAGAGGCTGGCCTATGAAACAGGCGTGATCGTAATTCCCGCTCCGGCCGGGCGCTGAGGGGGAGCTACCTGAATTTATACCCGCATTTTCTGCAGGTCAGCGGATCGACGGCCCTGCCGAGATGTTTACCGCACGAGGGGCAGCGCCAGTTGTAGAACGAGAAAGCCAGGGCTCCGAGTGTGACGACGATTATCGCTGCCACGATCATCGTTCGCGTGTCGTCCGGGAATAACGTATGGTTGTTGTCCGCCCTTTGCAGGTCCTCCCTGCACCGGGATCAATATCCGGCAGGTTTTTACTTACGTCAAGATAATTGTCATACAGCGAGAGCACTCCGAGCACTTCCGGTAAGGGATCGGCGAAGATCCCGGGCAGGTCTGCTTCTCCATCGTGGGCGAGAGAACAGGCAAGCCGCTCGACCGGCGGGGTGAACCGGGCGTCAACGCCCTCCTTGTTCCCGCGCGCGTCGATGCGGTACCAGCCGTGCGCCGGCAGATAGACTGCGTTGAGCCCGTGGATACAGTGGACCCCGGCGTCTGCAAGCAGGATGCGCTGGTAGCAGAGTCCGGCGGGGATGCCGTTTGCCCGGAGAAGGGCGGCCAGGAGGTGGCTCTTGGCGAAACAGAAGCCGGTGCGGTGCGCCAGCACGTCCGATGCCTTCAGGGTCACCGGGTCCATGCAGTGGTCTAAGCTGTGGAATATGCGGTCCCGCACGAATTCGAAGCAGCGGCGGGCCGTCTCTTCCTCGCGCCCTGCGCCGCACGCCAGCCCGTGTGCAACTCGCGTTATCTCCGTGTGATCGCTGTCGATGACGGCAGACGGGGCGAGATATATTCCTGGATCCGTGCTGTTCAGATGGCGCCTCCTTAAACTCAATGGTGCCCATCATCACGGTGAGACGTGGGATGTCAAGAGTTAAGCGGCCGCCTGCCGAGACATAAAGAGCGGAAAATTAACAGGCTGGAAATATTCTCGCTATCGAAAAACAATTGACGGTGCCCGCTTTTACTGTAACCCTTGGCCCATGGTAGAAGTGACGCATCGCCCTGTTATGCCGGCCTGTGCCGGCCTGATCGAGCGGATGTGATTCAAGAGGAGGATGGAGTGTTATGAAAAAAATATTGTTGTCGCTGGTGGCCGTTGCAGCGATTTCGGGGTACCTGTTCGCTCAAAACCCCGGGGTTAAGGAAAAAGATGCGGCGAAAGGAAAAGCGGAAGCGACCGGGGAGGACTCCTCGATCGGGCTCGACTTCTCCATCAATTATTACAGCAAGTATATCTGGCGGGGCATAGACTTCTATGATGGGGACGGTTACTTTTACCCGGCGATAGCATGGGAGATTTTCGGGAGCGGGCTTACGCTCACGGTCGCCGGCGAGATATCGTCAGCCTGGGTGTTTAACGGATTCGCGCCGAAGCCGAAAAAATATTACTTTGAGGATTGGACGTTATCGACACTCTACCAGAAGCAGAAGCAGATTAACAACTACGCGTACGCGAACCACGGCCTCGACGTTGGCCTGGATTACTCGTACACCATAGAAGACATCATAACCATCGGGGCCGGTTTCTGGCACTACTGGTACTTTAACTCGGAAAAAGCGAACGAGATGGCCTGGCCCGTCGCGGAATCGCTCAACCTGAAGAAGAAATGGGACACCAGTTATTTCAGCGCCAATGTGAACATCGGCCTCGATTGCGTACCCTGGATCAACCCTACCATCGCGGTGTACTATGATAATTATTACGGGTACGAGAGGTCCGGCGATTACTACGTGCAGCTGGGATTCAGCCACGAGTTCGTGCTCGTACCGGATGTCGTGACCATAACGCCTGCCGTCACGGCCGGGTACTATTATGGCCGCACGTTCGGGTACAACAACTGGTATCTCGCTGACCCGAACGGTACGGTCGGCGACCTGACCGATGACATCCCGTGGCGCAATCACGTGGCCCTCAAGAAGGGGATCAGCGACGTCGTTCCGTCCGTGACGCTCTCGGTCACGAAGGACGGCTGGTACTTTACCTCGGGCTTCTTCTGGGTAATCGTGCCGGCCAAGTCGTGGTACAAGGGCGGGCCGGTTCACCGGTATTACGCTCAGGTAGGCATGGGGTACGCTATCTGACAGGCGTCAGCCGTTATACTCGGATACCATCAGGGTGATATCGTCTTCGAACTCGGGGGACGTGGAGCCGATGTAGGTGATGATCGAGCGGTAGATCTCCTCGCACAGCTCCGTGGCCGGGCTGAGACGATGCTCCCTGATGATGCGCATCATGTTGTCCTCTCCGAACATCAGCAGATCGCTGTTCCGGGCCTCGATAATGCCGTCCGTGTAGAGGATGACCTTGTCGCCCCGGTCCAGGTACGTCGTGACGTTGACCGCGTTAAGCGGGAACTTGTCGCTGATGATCCTGCCCTGCGCGCCCACCGCCTCGACCTCGCCCTTGTTCCTGACGATGATCATCGGCGGGTGCCCCGCGTTCGAGGAGACCATCGTGCCGCTCGCCAGGTCAATGTGGCAGAATATTGCGGATATGAAATGACCGCCCAGCTTTCCGGTCAGCGAGTCGTGCAGGCGCTCCATGGCGAGCGAGGTGTTGCGCCCGGCGCCGTAGCACGCGGGGAGCGACATCTTGACCATCGCGGAGAGGAAGGCCGCCGGCACTCCGTGGCCCGACACGTCGCATATGAACAGCATCATTTCCCGCTTGTTATAGTAGAAGTCGATAAAGTCCCCGCCAACCGCCATCATCGGCTGGTATTTGAAGCTCAGGGTGATGGTGCTGATATCGGGCAGGCGTACCGGAAGGAGAGACATCTGGATCCTGCGCGCCATCATGATCTGCCAGTTCAGCTCTTCGGACTGGGCCTGTATCGTAAGGGTCCGCTCCACGACCCGCTTCTCCAGGCCTTCGTTCAGCTCCGATATCTCCTGTATGAGCCGTTTCTGCTCATCGGACGCGTTCCTGAGATTTTCGACCATGCTGTTGAAGCTGTCCGCCAGCCTGCCGAACTCATCGCCGGGCCGCACCTCAACCCGCGTCGTCAGGTCGCCCGCAGAGAGTGCGTTGACCCCGTCCATGAGCTTTTCCAGGGGCTGGGTAAAGTGCCGCGACAGGAATACCGTGAAAACCGTGGAAATGACGAACGTGACCAGGAACACCATTAATGCGACAATGAGAATGTTCCGCCTGAATATGTCAATCTCATGGGAGTTTATATCGACAGCCACGAGGCCGATGCCCCGGCCCTTGCTGTTCTTGATCGTGGAATAGGCGGTTATAAACGAGCCATAGGCGTTCTGCACGATTTCCTTGTCAACCCGGTCCTGGCCGGAAGTAATGATGTCCTTCATCTGCTTCTTGATGTCGTCTGTCTCGACGAATTCATTTCCCGGGTATGAGCTTGGTTCCCCCCTGCCGGAGAACGTGATGGTCGTCTCCAGCGTTTTGCCGTTGTAGGTGATCGGCCCGGCCTTGACCCGGTCCGCCTTGGTCGAGGTTCCGACCGGCGTTTCGACCGAGAGCGGGTCGGCGGTGAGTACGGTCATAACCGTTTGCCCCTGAACGATGAGCTTTTTCACGCCCGCGTCCTCGCGGAATGCAACCCGTATTGTGCCGATATCCGAGTCTATGTCGAAATCTTCAGTGTAGAGCGTATAGTTGTAATCGATGGTGGGGCGGCCGGCTTTGTCCAGAAAATAGCTGAATGCGAATGATGGTGTTTCAAACCACATGATGTCATGGTCGGGGATGTTGCCGTCAAGACCGTAAAAGAAATGGTCCCTGGCCCAGTCGTAATTCACGGTGTAGATGTACCGGACCTCTTTCTCGTTCTTCCAGACCCTGTTGATGATGCGGATGTATTGCATGAAATGCGGGTCCTTCGAAGATTCGGGCGTGGTCAGGCGCTCGTGCACGTCACCGTCAATCGCGGTGGATATGAAGCGCGCGATTGACAGCTTGTGTTCCCGGAAGTTCTCGAAAAAGCGTTCGCTGGAGCTCCGGTACATGAAAAAGCCGAGGAGCGACGACACGACAAAGTTCAGCGTGATAAAACCGAGGAATAGTTTTAATCGCAGGCTTAATTTCATATCCGACCCCAAATTACGGTTATAATAAAGTAATGCATGATAAAAATCAAGATATAAATAATGGCATGCGGTTCATCGGTTCGGTCAGACGCTGATGCCGGGAATTGATCAGTGATCAGTTCCATCACTGAAGATTACCGGAGCGGGGAAGCGTATCGAGCAGTCTTCGCTTCTTATCTGCCGGGCGTGCCGGAGACGGGCCGCTCCTTTTTTCATGTCTGCCGCTGTCGGATTATCGTGCGTTTCCTCTCCGTACATGACCCTCACCAGTCGCCCGGCATGAAAATAGAAGCGCTCGTCCGTGCTCCATGCAATATCTCCGGGACGGGAGATGTCCCCCTGCCCGCGACGTCCGTAGTAGAACACGAGCGCTCCGCCCGAATCATAGAGCAATTCTTCGTACAGGGCATTGCCGGCATGCTGGTAGTAGTTTTCAATCCGCACTATGGAAATAATATAATCGCCCTCACCGCGATCGATCATGTCGTAGTAAATCAGCACTTTTGAGGATGGCTCTCCAATGCCGGGGATCACCGTATAGGAGAGGGAGAGCTCGCGTTTATACAGCGAGCCTTCCTTAATTTTTTTCAATACCGAGATATAGTAGTCACGAATCGAGGTTATTTCCTTCTTTTCTGCTGCATATGCCTGTGCTGCGATAACTATCGCCACAAGAATGTGGGCTAATTTTTTCATAACGCTCCTCCCAAACGGCAAA
>JBGTBN010000090.1:0-44320 GCA_041749375.1 Spirochaetota bacterium | reverse complement strand
CCCCCGGCCGCAGCGCGCCGAGCAGCCCCTTCATCACCGGGGCCTCCGGTCCGGTGCCGGCAGTGGCGTGGGCGCTCCTCACGAGGGCGAAGCCCGCCGCCGCGAAAAAGACGATGACGGCTATGACGAAATAGCAGAGGGCCAGGAAGAGCACGCTCCCGCCCCGGTAATACAGGAGGCCGAAAAATGCGGCGAGCGTGGCCAGGAGCGGCAGTACGTTCAGCAGCACGCCGACGATGAAGTACGCGGCGATCCGGCCGGCGGACGGCTTTAGCAGCCCGCCCATGTCGAGATTCCGCGGCTCCTTCACGGCCGCGGCAATGATGAGGCCAAAGAACACGAACGCCCCGCCGAAAAAAACCGGCAGGAACGCAAGGCCGAGAGAAGAGAGCCACGCGCCGGTATTCTCGACCCCCAGGATGAACTGCCACAGGGAGATGACCACCTGCAACATGATAGAGAAGAACGAGAGGACCAGGCACCCGATGAACCCCGCGAGTCCGGTCTTCAGGAGCCTGAGCTTCTTTTGTACGAGAATATCCTGCGATTCTGTCATTCCATCACCTGTTGCATACACCCCTGATAGGTCCGCAAGCGCTTACTTCGACAGGCTCAGTACAAGTGCGGACCTATAGGGTGGGGATTCTACAACTTATAGTTAATCCTGTACGCCTTATCGCTCCCGGCCGGGGCGTCGGGGATCTCCTCGAAGGTTATGCCGCGGCTCTCCTTCGCGCGCTCGTACACGGCATGGGTGATGAGGATGTCCCACGCGTCAGCCGTGTCCTCGCCGAGCTTGCTCGCAGCGTTGACCTCGGACCCGAACACGTCCGAATCCCCGATGCGGAGCATCTTCCCGAACCCGAGCCCGACGCAGAGGAGTACCTTCTCCTCGTCCGCCTTGTCCGCGTTATAGGTCTTGAGGGTGCGCTGCATGGTAATGGCGCACTGGATCGCCTTGCGCACGTTGCGGAAAATGACCAGGAAGCTGTCGCCCTCGACTTTTAAAAGGATGCCGTCGTTGTCCTCGATGATCGGGATGAGGATCCGCTCCGATTCGTGGATCGTCTGGAGAAAATGGATGATGCCGAACTTGGCGACGCCGCGGGAGAAGCCCGAAAGGTCGGTGAACATGACGCACCAGGTCTCGCCGAAGAGGTCCCAGATCCGCTCGTCGATCTTGTTCTTGTCCGCTCCCGGCTGCAGCCGCTCCCTGATCAGCTTTTCAAGACGGTCCTCGGACGCGCCCGAGTTTATCGATCTCCGCTCTCCCATGTCATTTCTCTCCTTTCATCCTGTCTTCGGAATTTTTACGCCACGTTCCTGCGTCCGGGTTGATCTGCCCGCCGATGGTGTAGAAGCTGCCGTACACGATATAATCGCCGTCCAGCTTGTCCTGGGTGAGCCGGCGGAGCCGCTCCATGTTCTTTTCCTCGTCCGCGCCGATGACAAACCGTTTCATACGCCCTTCCGTGACGGGTGATACGGCGGCCGGGGCCGCCCGAACCCGTGACACGTAAGCAGGACTATATATTCGGAAGGGCTATCTGTCAATTGAAATTATCGGCCGCCGCGACGTTCGCCAGGGCGCAATAATTCAATAATTATTTTGACCGTGGACGTCGAAAATATGATTAATCAATCACAGGGGGAAACCAGATCATGAGAAAAACCATAACGGCCGCCATGCTGACACTGATGCTCATCGCAGCAATCCAGATAACAACGGACAGGACCGGGTACCATGCCGGAACGCCGGCCTTCGCCCTCTGCACCGCCACTGAAATCAGGAACAACTGCTGCTTCAAGTTCCGCAATGCGCTCGAGGGAGAGGCAACGGCGAGCCCGCTTGCGACCCGGGAAAAAATGGCGGTGGCGGAATTCAAGCGCTGCCTCAGGTCCGATATCGGCTGCTCCGTGGAAATGACCGAGATGAAGAGCAAGGGGGCAGGACAGATACGCCAGATCTGCCGGTAGACCCGCTCCTTCCTCCCCTTATAGTCCGCAAGAGCTTGATAGGGCCGCAAATGTTTGATAGGTCCGCAAACGTTTGCGGACCTATCGGCAATATGTAAAATGTTATTGCAATTAATCCCCATTTTCCCACATTGATACAAGCATTAATGCGCCAGGAATTACCTCATGATAGGCCCGAAATTCGAAGAGATCATCGCGCAGGACATCGAGTCCCTGCGCAAATGTCCTAACCGTCTTGACTGCGACGGCTGCCCGGACGAGACATGCGTCAAGGTGGTCTCCGTCGCGGAGTTCCCATCGGACTACGGTACCTTCCGGATCATCGGCTTCGTCAACAACAAGGACGACAAGGACCACACCATCGTGCTGAAGGGCGACATCGGCGACGGGGAGAACATCCTCACCCGCATCCACTCATCGTGCCTGACGGGCGACGCGCTGGGAAGCCGGCGGTGCGACTGCGGCCCCCAGCTCCACGAGTCACTGAAGCTCATCGAGCGCGAGGGGAGAGGCATGGTCCTCTACCACATGGAAGAGGGCCGCGGGATCGGCCTGGTGAACAAGCTCAGGGCATACGCACTGCAAGACCACGGCCTGGACACCGTGGACGCGAACACCATCCTGGGATTCATGCCCGACGAGCGGGACTACCGGGTCCCGGCGGAGATGCTGAAAAAAGCGGGGGTTAAAAGCGTGCGCCTGATGACCAATAACCCGGACAAGGTCGAGCAGCTTGAGCGGTACGGGATCCGGGTCCTGGAGCGGGTCCACCACGAGCTTCCTCCCCAGGAGCACGACACCCGGTATATGCAAACGAAAAAAGAGCGGTTCGGCCATATTTTAAACCTTGAACATTCCGAGGACGACCGGTATTAAGGCCGGGGCAGAGCAGTGAAGACACAATGGTATTGACAAAAAATGCGCATATTATAAAGTAATATAAATTCAAGTTCGAGGTGCATTCATGTTCGAAAAAGTAAAAATGATAATGTTGCTGGTATTCACGATAGATTTTCTGGCCTTCTGCATCCTGATAGACCATCTCTATGATAATATTGGCGTATCCCGGTCCGTCTGGATCATTATTTGCGGGGTTTTATCTGCAATCCTTGCAGTTGTATTCATCATAGACCTGTTCTTTGTGAAGCACAGTGAAGAGCAATAAGCCGGTTGTGTAACAATAATTAGCGGGTATTTCCCTAATTAATAGTTGAAAATAACCGGCCATTTAGTATTTTATGAATAGTTGATTACATGGTCGAATATTAACAAAGGGTAACATCATGAAAAGATTGCGCCACATATCACTCATACTTGCAATTGCGATGCTCCCCCTGTTGTTCTCCTGCGAGCTTGAAACGACTGAGACAGCAGATGTAGATATATGGATCATTTGCAGCGGCCTTGGTGCGAACACTTTTTCCTTTGATCTGATTCTGGACAACAAGGCGCCCCTCAGCAACATAAATGGGGCTGGTACATTAATTATTCCAGCCGGCGACATAAAAAAAACAACACTGAGCGTGACTAGAACCGATGAACTCTCATCCCTGACCATAGTAATATACAACAACAATGAATTCGACGACAAGGGCTACGCCACCCTTGATTCATGCACAGTAGCTTCCACCTCCTGTTCCAATACACTCTCGCTGCAGTATGAAGTGCAAGGGGAGGATACAGAAGGCACGGCAGCGGCCTCAACCTCTGAAGAATCAACAGAGTAATTCGATTCGCCAACAACCCCACGCCCCCGGTCCTTCACGGGGCCGCAATATCCGGAGCATATTCAACCGACAGATGGCAGACCGCGACCAGTGGACATACGATGAAATGAAGCATGTCGGCACCGACTATGAGAGCGCTGCCGAGGTGGACGATTACGACCGGCGCATGTCCAGGGTCCGCGATATCCCGGCTGAGATCGAGGAGGCCCTTGACGCGCTCGGGCTGTCAGCGGGCCAGAGCCTGGTCGAGTTCGGGACCGGTACCGGCGAGCTGGCACTGGCCGCTTCCGGGCGCTGCCGCGAGGTCATCGCAGTTGACATCTCGACCGCGATGCTGGAGCGCGCGCGGCAGAAGGCGGCAGAACGCGGCCGCACCAATATCCGCTTCATGCGGGCGGGGCTCCTGGGCTACAGCCACGAGGGAGAGCCTGCCGACGCGGCGGTCACGCAGATCGCCCTGCACCACCTTCCCGATTTCTGGAAGCAGATCGCCCTGGTGAACATACGCAGGGCGCTCAGGCCGGGCGGAAAACTCTTCGTGCGCGACCTGGTTTTCTCGATGAAGCTGGAGAAGTACGATTCCTCGATCGACCGGATGCTCGAGCGCTACCGTGAGGCAGCCGGGGACGGAATGGCGGACAAGGTCGCGAACCACATCAAAAACGAATACTCGACCTTTGACTGGGTGATGGAGGAGATGCTCTATCGCGCCGGGTTCGACATAGTAAGCGCCGACTACGGGGATTATTTCCTCGCCTCGTACCTCTGTACGAAGACGAGAGAAGCATAGACGCAGATACAACTCTTCGCAAGGAGCGGGACATGACCAATGAATACCTGAACTTCATCGTGTTTCTTGAAAACACCATGGCAACCTATTACCAGAAGATAAAAAACCTCCCCCGCCTGGAAGGGGCCAAGGCGGTTCTCGAATTCATGGAGCAGCACTCCTTAGAGCACGCGGCCATAATCTCGGACATGGACAAAAACCTCACGAAGCCGGTGGTCCGGGAGAGCATGATCGCGGACTTCCAGAACAACTTGCTGAACAAGGTCTACAGGGAGATAAGCGAGGAAAAGGAGATACTGAATGTGCTGGAGCAGCTCGCCGCATCGGAGGAATCCGTGGGCAAGCTGTATCAGAGCTTCGCCAGCCTCCTGAAAAAACTGGCCGAATACTACCTGGCCATCTCGGACGAGATCAACGTGATCGCGGAACAGGAATTCGGCCACAGGGACCTCCTCCTCAAGGACCGGGAACGCCTTTCCAGGAAGGGCGGGAAATAGCAGCAGTCCATGAGGGCGCGATATTATTTTGTCATCGCGAGCGAAGCGATCTGCTGTTTGATACTATAAACTTCATTATTGATGGAAAAATCCATGAATAAATGAGCCCGGAATATCATGATAAAGATTGCTTCGTCGCTTCGCTCCTCGCAATGACGTTTTGGGTCAACTCCCCCCGTAATACACAATCACGATTATACTAGTTCGGATCGATCACTTTTACGTTCGCGGCGGTGGAACAGCTTGATGTCCCGGTTATATCGCAGCCCGCGGCCTCGCACTTCTTGCGCTGGTCAAAGGTGTCGCTGCCGTGCCATTTACACTGGTTGGCCTTGCTGCTCGAGCTGCAGTTATAGCAGCCTTCACCGGCATATGCGTTTTGCGCCGGCTGGAACGAAAGCATAAAGGCCAGGGCCATACCTGCCATGACTGTTATTGACGTGAAAAGAAGCTTTTTCATACTACCTCCCTTTGCATGTATAGTGTCCGGGACGCCATGAAAAACGATCACCGTGAAACAGCAAGGTTTTTCATACCGGAGGAAACATCAAAAAACTATGCCGGTTCCAAAGGAATGTCAATTAAAAAAAGGAAACTGACGCCAGCCGGTAAATTCCCGGTTCATTTTTTTATTGTCAGGGAAAAACCATGTCCCATTCTTGACCCGAAAGCCGGGATGACCGGCACCAATCCGAAGCGGGGCAAGGCCATGGCACGACAAAAACCCTACGCGGACTATAAATTCATAGGCGTGAAGCCCTTCACGACGATGCTGGATGAAGCCGGTGTTGAGTATGTCCTCTTTGACGATACCGTGATAGGCCGCCTTTTCAGCGAAAAGCCTGAATACTTCAACCGAAGCGAGGACACGATATGCATCGGTAAGTCCTCCCATGAACAGGCAGGCATATACTTTGCCGAATTCGGCCTCAGGATCACGCAGAGCTATCGCTCACATATCGTATTCATCTTCGACCATCACCCATCGGAGGAAGACATGTTCGCCACAGCCGGCGACATCGAGCAGCTGGTGGCGCAGAGCCTGGAAGGGGTAAATATAAGCGATATCATACGACACTGACGACAACATTCATTCAGCCTTCTTCCCCCTGTCCCCCGGAGGGGGCACGAGGCATTTAGCTTTTTCTAGTATAACAGATCATATTAATAAATTATCTTTACGAAAATTGCCAATAACTAATTTTTACTGATTATGTATTATCACCATAATATTAAAAATCTTGCATTTTCTCACAACCTGTTTTTAATTACTTATATCAACTTCCCACTCGCCCCCTCTGGGGGACGGGGGGAGGTATTGAAGACGACGGAGAAAATAGCGTTGATCAATGAGTTTTGCAACAAGTCAATTTTTTAATGCCAGTTATCGCGACATGAAAAAAAACGTAACATGCATGCTTGTGATCATAGGGCCACTGCTCCTGACATCCTGTCTCATGAGCCAACAATACCGGGTTATCCGCAACCTGGATGCACAGGCCGGAAACCGGCGCTTTGACCCTGCCGTTTTCACCGCGATAGATGATTATGCTGTCAGGACACCGGAAACAGCGGCGAAAACAATGGAAAGCCTGGCCGCGTACCTTGCCCGCCCGGAATGGGGCGAGAGCGAAAGAGTACGGGCAATCTGGCGATGGATCACCTCGCATATCGACTACGACGTGGCAAAGCGGAACTATTATGCACCCGAGACCTTCAGGGACAGGAAGGGCACCTGCCAGGGGTATGCGGAGCTATTCGTTCTCCTGGCGCGGATCGCCGGGATCACTGCAGTTGAAATAACCGGTTACTGCAGGGGCTCCGGTTTCAAGCCCGGAGGCCGCATACGGAACGACCATGCGTGGAACGCCGTGCGCATCGATTCACTCTGGTACCTGATGGACCTCACGTACGGCGCCGGGATCGTCAGCGGCGGAACCTTCATCCGCCAGTACCAGGAGCATTATTTTCTCACTCCGCCGGGCGAGTTCATCTATTCATACCTGCCCGAGGTCCCCCGGTGGCAGCTGCTCCAGGAAAAAATTTCGAAAAGGAAGTTCGAGAAGCTCCCCTTTTACCGGCCCGGATACTTTTTGAACGGGCTCAGGCAGATCGACCCGGCCCCATCATGCATATTATACTGCAGCGGCAGCATGAAAATCAGGTTCAGCGCCCCTCCGGGAACAACCCTGACTGCCGTTATCAGGAATAAAGCGGGAAAATCGCTGTTCAAGCCGATCATCGACAGGAAAAGCGGGGTCATCGAGATTTCGGCTGAATTCCGGGAGCCGGGCGAGTACTACCTGATCGGGTGGGCCGGCCCGGATCCGGGCCAGGGAAAGCAATTGTGGGCCTTCAGTTATTTGGTCAAAAACCGGTGATTGTTAATATCAACGCGCACCCTCTTCTCCGGAATTCTTACGCTCTTCAGTAATACTATATTTTTGGAAATTAATTCCACCGGGGATTAATCCATACTTGACATAATCCAGGTCTTTTTTTAGTGTAACTCAGTTTATTTGAATGAGCAGCATCTCTCACCCATCCCGAACGATGGGGCAAGTGAGGTTCCCGTATGCCCAGACGAAACGACATCAAGAAAGTCCTTATAATCGGATCCGGCCCCATCATCATCGGTCAGGCCTGCGAATTCGACTACTCCGGCACCCAGGCCTGCAAGGCCCTGCGCAAGCTGGGATATCAGGTCGTGCTGGTGAACTCGAACCCCGCGACCATCATGACCGACCCCGGCATGGCGGACATCACCTATATCGAGCCGCTGAACCTGGAAACCATTACGAAGATCATAGAAAAAGAGCGGCCCGACGCACTCCTCCCGAATCTCGGCGGGCAGACGGGCCTGAACCTCTCCTCGGAACTGCACAAGACCGGCGTGCTTGACCGCCTGGGCGTGCAGATTATCGGCGTCGCGGCGGACGCGATCGAGCGGGGCGAGGACCGGATCGCGTTCAAGGAAACCATGATCAAGCTGGGCATAGAGATGCCCCGGAGCAACCCCGCCTTCACGGTCGAGGAAGCGGAGAAGATCGCTGAAGAGCTGGGCTACCCGGTCGTCATACGGCCTGCCTACACCATGGGCGGCACCGGCGGCGGCATGGTCTACAACGTGGAGGAGCTCCGCACGATCGCGGCGCGGGGGCTCTCGGTAAGCATCGTGCACCAGATCCTGGTCGAAGAATCCGTGCTCGGCTGGGAAGAGCTCGAGCTGGAAGTAGTGCGCGACGCGAAGAACCAGATGATCACCGTCTGCTTCATCGAGAACGTGGACGCCATGGGCATACACACCGGCGACTCCTACTGCACCGCGCCGATGCTGACCATCAGCACTGAGCTGCAGAAAAAGCTCCAGAAGTACTCGTACGATATCGTCGAGGCCATCCAGGTCATCGGCGGCACCAATATACAGTTTGCCCACGATCCGAAGACGGGCCGCGTGGTGGTCATCGAGATCAACCCGCGCACCTCGCGCTCCTCGGCCCTCGCGTCCAAGGCGACGGGCTTCCCCATCGCCATGGTCTCGTCTATGCTGGCGGGCGGCCTGACCCTGGACGAGATCCCCTACTGGCGCGACGGCACCCTGGAGAAATACACGCCCTCCGGCGATTACGTGGTCGTCAAGTTCGCGCGCTGGGGCTTCGAGAAGTTCGAGGGCGTAAAGGACGCGCTGGGCACGCAGATGCGGGCCGTCGGCGAAGCCATGAGCATCGGCAAGAACTACAAGGAAGCCTTCCAGAAGGCGATCCGCTCCATGGAGACCGGGCGCCACGGCCTCGGGTTCGCCCGGAATTTCAACGCGCTCCCGCTGGACGAGCTGATGCGCATGCTCTCCATCGCCACGAGCGAGCGACAGTTCATCATGTACGAGGCCCTGCGCAAGGGCGCGGACACGGGCCTCCTGTACGAGCGGACCCACATCAAGCCCTGGTTCATCTCGCAGATGAAGGAGCTGGTGGAGCTCGAGGAAACAATGCTCGCGCATAAAGGGAAAAAGCTCCCCGACGATCTCCTCACGCAGGCCAAGAAAGACGGGTTCTCGGACAAATACCTCGCGAAGATTCTCGACCAGCCGGAAGAGTCGATCAGGAAGCAGCGGATCGCCCTGGGCGTTGTCGAGCACTGGGACGCGGTACCGGTCAGCGGCGTCGAGGACCGGGCCTACTACTACTCGACCTACAACGGGAAGGACACCGTGCCGGTCTCGAACCGGAAAAAAATCATGGTGCTGGGCGGCGGGCCCAACCGGATCGGCCAGGGGATCGAGTTCGATTACTGCTGCGTCCACGCGGCCTTCGCGATACGCGACGAGGGCCTCGAGTCGATCATGGTAAACTGCAACCCGGAGACGGTGTCCACGGACTACGACACCTCGGACAAGCTCTACTTCGAGCCGCTCACCGCGGAGGACGTTCTCTCCATATACGACAAGGAAAAGCCGGACGGCGTCATCGTCCAGTTCGGCGGCCAGACGCCGCTCAACCTTGCGAACCAGCTCATGAAGGCAGGGGTGAAGATCATCGGCACGTCGCCCGAGTCGATCGACCTGGCCGAAGACCGCGACCGGTTCCGCCAGGTGATGAAGAAACTCGACATACCGCAGCCGGAATCGGGCATGGCCAGCACCATAGAGGAGGCGCTGGCGATTGCCGGGCGGATCGGCTACCCGCTCATGGTGCGCCCCAGCTACGTGCTCGGCGGCCGCGCCATGCAGGTCATCTATTACGAGGACATGCTGCGGCAGTACCTTGCGGCCGCGGTGGACGTGTCGCCGGAGCGGCCCATCCTCATCGACAAGTTCCTTGAAAACGCGATCGAGTGCGAGGCCGACGCCATCAGCGACGGTACGGACGTGGTCGTTCCGTCGGTCATGGAGCACATCGAGCTGGCGGGCATCCACTCGGGCGACTCGGCCTGCGTCATCCCTCCGGTCACCATCTCCGAGAAGCACATCAGGACCATCGAGGAGTACACGAAGCGGATCGCGCTCGAGCTGAAGGTCATCGGGCTCATGAACATACAGTATGCCATAGCGGGCGGGACCGTCTACATACTGGAGGCCAACCCGCGGGCGTCCCGCACGGTGCCGCTGGTGTCGAAGGTCTGCAACGTCTCCATGGCGCGCATTGCCACGCAGGTGATGCTGGGCAGGAAGCTGAAAGACCTGAAGATCGAGCGGAAGAAGGTGAAGCACTTCGGCGTGAAGGAGGCGGTCTTCCCCTTCAACATGTTCCCGGAAGTGGACCCGATCCTCGGTCCGGAGATGCGCTCAACCGGCGAGGTGCTGGGCATGGCGGACTCCTTCGGCCTGGCGTTCTCGAAGGCGGAAGAGGCCGCGGGCATGAAGCTCCCGGCCTCCGGGACGGTGCTCATCACCGTGAACAAGAACGACCGGCCGCAGGCGCTCGAGGCGGCCCGCGAGTTCCAGAAGCTCGGCTTCCGCGTCCTCACCACAGAGGGATGCGGGCGTTATTTCTCCGAAAACGGGCTGAATGCGGAAACGGTCTTCAAGGTATACCAGGGACGGCCAAACATCATCGACAGGATAAAAAACAACGAGATCAATCTGATAATAAATACGCCGGCGGGCCGCCAAAGTGAGTACGACGACTCCTATATCCGGAAGGCCGCGGTGCATTACAAGATCCCCTACATCACCACGATGGCCGCAGCCATTGCCACGGCGAAGGGCATACTGGCCGAGAGCCTGGGCAAAAACGAGGTGAAATCGCTGCAGGAGTATCACCGGGGGCTCTGACCCCCGCCAGGGGCTCTGAATACATTGGGCACAAAAAAACCGCCGCGATTGCGGCGGTTTTTTTATCTTACTATTTAACTATTAGAACTTGTACGCTGCCCCGAACATGATCCCGCCGAAATGGTCCATCTTACCGGTTATCCATCCCTCCTGGTAGGTCAGGTCGAGGACCGAGCCGTCATCGCCGGCCACGATTTTCCCGAGGAAGATATAACGGCCGCCAACGAACACTTCCAGGTGCGCCGCCTCGATGTAGTAAGAAAGCCTCAGGTAGCTGTCCAGGCCCAGGTCAAAATGCCCCACTTCGTAATCATACGGAATGAAGAACCAGAAGGCATCCAGAAACCTTTTCTCGGTCTCGAAGGTGCCGAACTGAACCAATAACGATGTACCGAAGCCCAGGACGAGGTTTTTATACAGCCCGAAATGGAGCCCGACGCCGAGCGAGGGGCCGAGGGACCAGTTGGAGAACTCCTCCTGCTTAAAGTCAAATCCAGGCAGCCCCAGGCGGAAAGAATCAGCTTCACCATCGTCATAGCTGAACCTGGCGCCGATGAGAAGACTGACGTACTTGTGAAGCTCCTTGGCCACTCCCACGTCCATATCCATTTTCCATAATTCAACATCGCCGATGTCTAAATACGTTCTAAAGAATGGCAGCTGGGGAATTAGAATGTCGGCCGCAAACGTGGAATACTCAAACGTGTTCTTGTTCAGGCCGAAGAGCATTTGAAAGTTCAGGCTCCATCCGTTCCCGAACCCGGCCCAGAGATTGGGGCCCATCATGAAGGAACCGTCCAGGTTCTGCTTCGTGTTTGAACCGAAAAGCTTGCCCTCTGAGTCATTCACCAGGCCCATGTAGCCCGGTTTGTACCAGTCGCCCATCATTGTCAGGCCCAGCTTGACTTCCGCGGCTCTTGACGACGCCGGCTTAAGTATGATACCGATCGCGACAAGGAACGCGAGAACAATGATTGTTGTTTTTTTCATGTACACCTCCATACTTACAATTGATCTGCCGTATAGATGCCATTTACAGTGAAAATACAGGAAACCGCCCCATTGCAGATTCTCTTTTTTTCATGTCGCCCACCAACGTGGATACCCTGTAACGGCAGGGTAGTACGGCATTTACAATGTTTCAACGCGTAAGCAATTGAAAACATCTATTTTGCTATATTTTAATTAATGTTGCAATTATGTCCAGTATATTTTATTGTACAGTACGGCGCGTGTTACATACCATGAAATTTTTCTTGCGATAAATTGCTTGACTGAAAAAATCGGTTATCGATATGAGTTAATTGTACGGCAGCGGAGATTTACCACAATGTTTGACTTTAACCACCTTAAAAAAAATCTTAAAAAGGATTTTTCAGGACACAAGAAAGCCCGGCTGGCTGTACTCGGAGACAGCGCCACGCAGCTGCTGGTGCAGGCCATCCGTGGATACGGGTACGAAGTCGAAATGGATTTCGAGATATTCGAGGCCGATTACGACCAGATCGAGATGCAGATCTTCGACACGTCCTCCGAGGTATACTCCTTCAAACCGGACTATGTCGTCATCTTCCAGTCCACCCAGAAGCTCATGAAATCGTTTTACAAGCTCCCGGCCGCAGAGCGGGCAGGTTTCGCGGACGCGCACCTTGATAAAGTCAGGAGCATGTACGACACCATCGCATCGAAGCTCAAATGCCGCGTCATATACTTCAACTTCGCCATGATCGACGACGCCGTCTTCGGCAACTTCGCCAACAAGGTCGGCTTCTCTTTTACCTACCAGCTCCGGAAGATAAACTTCGAGCTCATGAACCTGGCGCAGCGGTTGAAGAACCTCTTTATCAACGACATCGAGAGCCTGGCATGCCGTTACGGGACCGATACCGTAAATGATATGAGCATTTACGTCAATACCGACATCGTGTTCAGCCTCGACTTCATGCCCGCGGTCGCGAAGAACATCGCGGACATCATCCTGGCTATTTCCGGGAAGCTCAAGAAATGCGCGATACTGGACCTTGACAATACGCTCTGGGGCGGCATCATCGGCGACGACGGCATGGAAAACATCCAGCTCGGCGACCTGGGCATCGGCAAGGCCTTCACCGAGTTCCAGCTCTGGCTCAAGGAGCTGAAAAAGCGCGGCATTCTCCTGGCCGTGTGCAGCAAGAACACGGAGGAGATCGCGCGCGAGCCCTTCGAGAAGCACCCGGACATGGTGCTCCGCATGGAGGACATCTCGATCTTCGTCGCCAACTGGGACAACAAGGCCGACAACATCCGCCGGATCCAGGCCGTTCTCAACATCGGGTTCGACTCGATGGTGTTCATTGACGACAATCCCGTCGAGCGCGAGATGGTGAGAACTCATGTGAAAGACGTGACCGTGCCGGACCTTCCCGAAGACCCGGCCGAGTACGTGGGGTTCCTTCGCTCCCTGAACCTGTTCGAGACGGCGTCTTACTCCGAGGAGGACGAGACCCGGACCGAGCAGTACCAGCAGGAGGCAAAGCGCAAAGTCGCCCAGGAGGTATTCACCAACGAGGACGATTTTCTCAGGAACCTGAACATGACGGCCGGGGTGTCGCCCTTCAATAGATTCAATACGCCCCGCGTTTCCCAGCTGACGCAACGCTCCAACCAGTTCAACCTGCGGACCGTGCGCTACACCGAGGACGATATCGCGAGGATCGCTTCCTCCGGCGATTACGCGCACATGGCCTTCAGCCTGAAAGACAGGTTCGGCGACTACGGTTTGATCAGCGTGATAATACTGCAGAAGCGGGAGGACGCGCTGTTCATCGACACCTGGATCATGAGCTGCCGTGTCCTCAAGAGGGGCATGGAGATCTTCACCCTCAACGAGATCGTCAGGACAGCCCGCGGGCTCGGCTTTAAAAGAATCATCGGCGAGTACCTGCCCACTCCGAAGAACGGCCTGGTAAAAAACCACTACGCGGACCTGGGGTTCACCGTAACCGGCGGCCTCTGGCTGCTGGATGTCGATTCATACGCTGACAGGGAAAATTTTATCGGCCCGGAAGGGCCCGCCAGTTGAGTATCCGCCGGGACCCACGCGGCTGCTCCCTGCAACATTACGCTGACAAACAAATCAAAGGAACGAGGTCACCCATGACAGTAGATGACATCATTAAAGAAGTAAACGGCATATTCATCGACGTGCTCGATACCGACGCCATCGTCCTCAAATACGAAACCACGGCCAAGGACATAGAGGAATGGGACTCGCTCACCCACGTCCAGCTCGTCGTGGCCATTGAAAAGCACTTCAAGATCCGCTTCAAATCCTCGGAGATACAGGGCTATAAAAACGTCGGGGAGATGTGCGAGGGGATCCTCAAATATGCCGGCAAATAACCGCCGTGCGGTTATACGATATCGGACGCGCAGTTGACCGGCATGTTCACGCCATTCACATGCTGGGGCGCGATCGTGAAGAAATGCACGATGTCCGCCACCTCCTCCGGCGTGAGTAGCTTTTTCAGCGGATGGTTCGCCTCCATCTCCTCCACGATGCGTTCGTCCACTGCGCTGGTGAACCCGGTCCGCATGAATGACGGCGAGATGCTGTTCGAGGTGATATTGAACCGCGCGTTTTCCGCGGCCCACGATTTGCTCATCGATTCCAGATAGGCCTTGTTGGCCACGTACTCGGACAGGCCCGTCGGCGGGCGGTTGACCAGGTACGCGGTGAGAATATTGACGACCTTGCCGAATTTCTTTTTCCGGAAAAGGGAAACCGCCTGCTGTGTTATCCTCATGACCGGGTATACGTTGCGGGCGAAGCTGTCCATGAAAACGTCCGGCTTCATCTTGTGAAAATGCTCCTGGGTATACCCCACCGTGGCATTGTTGATCAGCACGTCGAGGTCCATCGCGGGCATGGCCGCCGCCAGGGCCTCGATGTCTTCAGCGCTCCTGTAATCGCACTTGATCGACGTTACGCCGCTGTTCACGGATTCGATCTCCCGCGCCCTGTCGGGTGAAGCGGGATAGGTGATGTAGACGCGGCTGCCTGCCTCGCGCAGCAGCCGCAAGGTAATGGCTTTGCCGAGGCCCTCGGCCCCGCCGGTGACGAGTATGTTCATTATATTATCCTTATCTGGATTTTTCCCCGCGCCACCTTCACGCCGGAAGCATTTACAAACTGGTACCTGAATTCGACGATGCCGACCGAGTCGTGCACATCCTCGATCTCCGCCCTGAGCTCAAGCCTGTCGTTGAGATACACGGGCTTTACGTACGTGATGTCCTGGGATATGAGAACGACATTTTTATCCGGCAGGCGTTCGCCGATAAAATACGAGATGAAGCCGTTCAGGATGTTCCCGTACATCACTTTTTCCCTGAAGCCCTTGCCCGCGGCATAGGCATCGTCGATATGGAGGGGGTTCCGGTCCTCGAAAAGGTCCGTGAAGCCCCGGTAGATCTTCTCCGAAACGAAGCACGGGATGGTGAAGGTATCGCCTTTTTTCATGGGACCCGCCTCCGTCGCGGCCAGCGCCGCTAGAACTGAAAATATATGAACTGCGCCTTGCTCGAATACACGCCGAACAGGGCGAGGCCGAGCAGCATCAGGTAGTACGACCCCCAGCGGAACCATGGCGGCTTCGCCGCTATGATCTCCCAGAGCGTGCCGCGGCGCTGCATAAACTCCAGAATTTGCACGACCACGACAAGGAACAGAACAAGCTTGAACTCAAACTGGCTCAGGCCGAGCTTGAGGACGACACTCTTGTCCAGGAAGAACGCGGCAACCGATTGCCCGAAATTTGAGAATAGATGCGTTATGACGTACCAGGAATCGGCCGCAGTTGCGGCACGGAAAAATATCAGGGTGAAGGTGAAATACAGAAACGTGATGCTGATATTGAGGAAGCTTTCGAGAAACGCCGGCATTTTTTTATTCAGCCGGTTCCGCGCCTTCTGCACAAGCATTTCGAGGGAGAGTCCCACGCCGTTGAAAAAGCCGAAGAGCACGAAGTTCCAGCTCGCGCCGTGCCACAGGCCGCACAGGGTAAAGGCGACCACCAGCGCGAACACGATCCCCGCCTTGCCCCAGTAGCGGCGGTTCAGGACAATCGGCGTGTACAGGTAATCACGGATCCAGGTCGAGAGGGAGACGTGCCAGCGCCTCCAGAAATCCGTAAGCGAATGGGCGAAAAAGGGCCGGTCGAAATTCTGCGTCAGCCGGTACCCCAGCACGCGGGCGGACCCGACGGCAATATCGGTGTACCCGGAAAAATCGTAGTAGAGCTGGAAGGAGAAAAAAATGACCGCGATAAAGAGGGAAAACCCGCTGTAATCGCGGACGTCGCCGAAAACCTGGTTCACCACGATGGCGAGCCGGTCGGCAACCACGACCTTTTTGAAGAAGCCCCATGCCATGATCTTCAGGCCCTCGACTATATCCCTGCTGTCGGCCCGGGGCGCCGCATGCAGCTGTGGAAGCAGGTCGCCCGGCCTCTCGATGGGCCCGGACAGGACCTTCGTGAAGAAGAGGACCGAGAGCGCGAATATGCCCGGATGGCGCTCGGCCTTCTGGTTTCCCCGGTAGACCTCGATACTATAGCTCAGGAGCTGGAAGGTTATGTAGGAGATGCCAACGGGAACGATGATCGCCAGCGCCGCGAAGGAGAGCGCCACATCGAAGAGCGACGCGACAGAGGATACCGACCCGAAGAAGAAATTATAATACTTGAACACGAAGAGGAAGGCGCAGTCTAGCACGATGGCGGCAATGAGGTACGCCCGCCGCGTTTTTCCCTCCGCGTTTTCGATCAGTATCCCGGCGCCGTAATTCGCGGCGGCCATGGCGAGAATGAATAGTATCTGGTACGGATTGAAGACCATGTAGAAAAAGAAGCTTGCCGCGAGCAGCGCCGTCCACCGGAACCGCGCCGGCGCAATATAATACAGGGCGGCTGCCGCGGGAAAGAAGACCATGAATTTCCATGAATTGAACAGCATGCCCCTATCCTACCTCCTCCCGTTCGCGCCCGAGGGCTGGATCTTCACTTTTTCCATGGAGCCGGCAAGGATCGCGGTCCGCCGGTCCCGCCCCTCGAAGCGTAGATGATATATGGTATTGGAAAAATATTCGTATGGGAAGATTGTGTCGGCCGGCGACCCGAGCACCGGGAAGCGGAGCGACTTCCGCAGCTGATCCGCCATCGACTCGATCACGGCGCGGTTCAGCTCGTATTCACCGACCGGGAAACCGGAGAAGGAAAGATACACTGCCGCGTCCCGTTTTGCGGCAGCGAAGTAAAAATCGTTCAGGGTCCGGATAATGACAGGCTTGATCGGATCGGGCCGGAGCAGGCGGCCGCGGCCGGCCAGCTTTTCGGCAGGAACAAACTCCCAGTTCTTCATCAGGTCGCCGAAGCGGTTGGAGCGCCGCGCATAGGCTGCGGCCCCGTCAATAAAAGGGTTTTTACCCTTCCACAATTCCCCCCACATGCCCTCGATCTTGCACTGCAGCAGGTCCGATATATCTCCGACGAGGAACTCCAGCTTCCCGTTGAGGCAATAGATTTTTTCAAACGCGTATTTCGGCGACTGCAGGAATATCCATTTATTGCTGAAGTCATCGGAGTCGAAGTCCCCTTTAAGAACTCCATACTCTGGAATAATGACGATGATGTCGCCCTTCCCGACATGGGGCTCGATCAGGTGCAGCATGTCGCTGATGCCGAAACCGCCGTACACCGCCATGTTGACGACAGCGCGGCCGAAGCGGCGGTGAATCATCTCGCTGTTGATGCCTACCAGGACCTCGCTTCCCCCTACGAAAATGATACGGGGAGGGGACGTCGATCTTATCAGGTTGACCTTGTTGACAATGGTCGCCAGGGGATGCTCATAGGTGCCGGGAGCGGCAAATAATAAAATGACGGTCAGCAGAACTGCTATGACCAGGCTGCATGCTTTTAACACTATATTCTTCATGTGATCTTCGTTTGATGAAAATTATAACTATTTGGTTGCTGAAATAGTATCTGTCAAATACTTTTCCCGCGGTGCTTTATGGTTGTTTTGCGAAAATAAAAGAGACATTAGCTAATTTTTGTTGACAATTTTAACAGATGATAAATTGTCTAGGGGAAATTGACGGTTCGCACCCTGCTACCGTCAGGACTGGCCGGCCTCCCCATAAAAACGCCCGACAAAAAAAACAGAGTCGGGCGCGGGATGAGCAGCTTGTAGAACGAAGTATTACAAAATTACAGTATTAAACATCATTTCTTATCTCAGGAGGATAAGCCATGCACTCATGCTTATTGCGGCGCTATTTTTGTGTCTTCACGCTATTAATTGCCGCCATGTTCATTATGACCGGATGCGGTAAATCATCCGGCGGCTCAAGCGGGCTCCTTGCCCTTCTCGGCGGCGGCGACGATCCTGCGACGCTTTCTGCACCCACCGGCGTAACGGCCTCTAACGGATCCTTCACGGACAAGGTGACGGTAACATGGGACGCGGTTGCCGGGGCGACCTATTACCAGGTCTTTCGGTGCGATACCGTAGGAGGCATCTACGAGCTGATCAGCGGCGATGAAACAGAACTCGCATACGACGACACCGACATCACATTGCTGCCGGAAGTGGACTATTTCTACAAGGTGAAGGCCTTAAACGCGGAAACCGAGAGCGAACTCAGCGATTCCGATGCCGGAAAAATAGGGCTCGAGCCCCTCAACGCGCCCCTGAATGTGGCCGCCACCGACGGCACCCACACCGACAGGATCGGCGTGTCATGGGACTCCGTCACCAATGCCACATACTACCGGGTCTACCGCTGCACGACCTTTGACGGCACGTATGTGCTGATCAGCGGCGACGAGACTCTCGCGTCATACGAGGACACGACCATGACGCCTGCGCGGGACTACTATTACAAGGTCAAAGCCTTCAACGACAGCCAGGAGAGCGAGTTTAGCGAATACTCCACGGGCATGGCCGGCCTCGCGGCGCCGCTGGACGTAACGGCTTCGGACGCCACATACAAGGACCGCATTGCCGTAACCTGGTCCGCCGTAACCGGAGCGGGCTATTACCGGGTCTACCGCAGCACCACGTCGGGCGGCACGTACGACCTTATCAGCGGCGATGAGACCGGCACATCCTATGACGATGATGACGGCTCGCTTGTTGCATCCACTGATTACTTTTACAAGGTAAAAGCCTTCTACGGGACCGTGGAGAGCCCGCTGAGCACATACGACGCGGGCAGCATGGGCGCATTCGTCACGCCAAACCCGCCAGCGAACGTGGCCGCGACCCAGGGCACGTACGATGACAGGGTTACCATAACCTGGGACGCCTCGGCCGGGGCCGATTACTACAACGTGTTCCGCGCAACGTCGGAGGGCGGCACGTATGACACTCAGATCGGCGGCGACCTGACCGACCTGACCGTTGACGACACAACATGCGCACTGGGCACCCATTACTACTACAAGGTCAAGGCGCACAATGCGGACGGGTGGAGCGGCTTCAGCTTGTCAGCAGAAGGCTGGTCCGAAGAGGAGATCCTTCCGCTTGACGCTCCGGCGAACGTGTCCGCGAGTGACAGGACGAGCGCCACGACCGTGACCGTTTCCTGGGACGCGGTGACCGACGCCGATTACTATCGCGTGTACCGGGCGCTGAAAACCGACGGAACGTACGCGCAGGTGGGCGGGGACATAGCCGCCACGTCCTACGGCGACGCCGACACCTTCGAGGACCTGGCCTACTACTACAAGGTCAAGGCCTTCGACGACGTCAGGGGCGAGAGCGCCTTCAGCGCGGTCGACAGCGGACGGTGCGATTTAACCTGCACCGAATACTTGTCGCGGTTCAATATCAATTGGGAATACATGATGACCAAGCTGATCAATGATACGGCGTTCCCACCGTCATCGCTGGGCACCTCGAACTACTCGGTAAACGGGAATACAAGCGGCAGCGTGGCGGTTTCCGTATACGCGAGGTTCGTTGGCTTCTCAATACGCGCGACGACCACCTTCACATGGTCCAGCTACTACGATTTCGGCATGGTCATCAACAGCGGTACGGAGACCACGGATTGCAACGCATCCGGCGACGGTACCCACACCGGCACTGTATACACTACCGGCAACTATATCGGCACGATAGTGGAAAACTACACGACTGCCGGCAAAGTCCGTAACGGTGGAAGCGCGGATGTGACCTACGGCGGGGGTACAGAGAACATAACCTTCGCTACCCAGTGGGGCCCCGGCATCAAGCTGTCGACACCGACGAACGTATCGGCAACACAAGGGAGCGATCCGAGCAAGGTGGTCGTAAGCTGGTCGCCGGTATACGGCGCCAACTACTACCAGGTATTCCGGGCCACGTCAGCAGGCGGCACCTACGCGCAGGTGGGAAGCAATGTTGCAGGCAGCACCTATGCGGCCGACGGCACGGTGTATACGTACGACGACAGCACTGCGCCTTCAGGAACGCACTATTTCTACAAGGTGCGGGCGACCAACACGTATGTCATCAACGACCAGGACGGCGACCAGTCCCATGACTCGAACGAAACGCCGTACAGCAGCTTCAGCAGCATCGTTGAGGGATGGTCTCTGTAAAACGTTAAAACGATTTTGATTGATCAACAGACCGCCCGCGGTAACGCGGGCGGTTTTTTTATGCGAGAAGCCCTTCCATGAACCCGAGCGACAAGTTTAGGTCATCCTCGCTGTAGACCTCGACGATGAGCGGGACGCTGCCGGCCCGGGCGAAATCCATGACCCGCCTTACCGCGGCAGGATCGAGCGCGGAGACAGGCCGGTGGTCTCTCCCCTTCTCGTGCCCGTGAAGGTGCACCTGGCGGATGCGCGGCCCGAACAGGCGCATGAACGCGTCCGCGTCGTGCCCGTTGAAGAAAAGATGTCCCGCGTCCATGCATACCGGGAAGGGGCTTCCCAGTATCAGCTCGCCAAACAGCGCCATGTCGTAGCCGATGTTCTCGATAAGTATGCCGGAGGCCCTCTCTCCCATGCGGGCCGAGACCGCAGCAAGGGCGGCCTCGAAAACGCCGCGCTCTTCCGCGCCCGGCGCAGGCGTCTTCATGCACGGGTCAAACAGGTCCAGGTGAAGCACGTATCCTTCCACCGCCAGGGAAGCTGTCGAATCCATGACGCGCTCTATCACGTCGATCGCGTCCTCCCGGGGCCCCGTCGGGTTGAGCAGGCCCAGGTCGGCCGGCAGGTGCACGGTATAGACGACCCCGCTCTCTTCCCGGATCGTGCGAAGTTCGCGTATGATGCGCGGCGACATCACCTCGTCCAGGTGGTCCCTGCCGAAATAGAGGAGCTGGACCAGGTCGAGCCGGTCTTTCAGGAATCTCACGTTCTCCAGGAGATTGTCCTCCCGCACGGGAAGTATGAACGAGGGCGATCCGACCGGGAAGGGAAAGCCGTTTTTATATGATTTCATTGCGCGCATGGCCGCAGTTTCCCGAAAAAGGGCCAAAACTTCAAATGAAAAAAGCCCCCCGCGATAAATTTATTTTGACACGCGCGGGCATGTGTGCATAATCGCGTTTTCATCTATGCCGGTACTTAAATTGTAACTAACAGGTAAGCGCCATGACGCAGGCAGCATTGTTAACCATGGTCTACATCTTTTTCGCACGGATCCTCGATGTTTCCATCGGCACCATGAGGATCGTGCTGATCTCGCGCGGTTACCGGTACGTGGCGCCCCTGCTAGGCTTCGTGGAGGTCCTCATCTGGCTCACGGCCATCAGCAAGGCGCTGGACAGCCTGGAGAGCGTGTACAGCTACCTCATCTACGCGGCCGGGTTCGCCGCGGGAAACTACGTCGGCATGATCCTCGAGGCGAAGCTCCCCTTCGGCTACAAGTCGCTCCGGGTCATCACCACCAAGGAGGTCTCCGCCCTTCCCCTCATGCTCAGGGACGAGGGGTTCGGGGTCACCATCAGCGAGGGCGCAGGGCTCAAGGGCCCGGTCTTCATACTCTACTCGCTGGTCCCGAAGAAAAAGCTGGAGCGCTTTCTGGAGATAGTGAATATCTTCGAGCCGAACGCATTCATCACGATCGAGGAGGTACGGCCCTACCGCCCCGGCTTCATCTCGAACAAGCCGTATCATAATTTCGTGGGGCGGTTCCTCGCTAAGCGGAAGTAAAGATCAGCGGACAGGGGAGAGACGGCCATGACGAAGCTATTCATTTAGTCTTCTCTTCCAGTACCGGCTCCTTTTCCGGCGCCTGGTAGGCGTACACCAAAGCGACAGTGACACCATAGAAATGGTCCGATTTATGGTCGAGCGCTATGTATTGAGTGTCTGATCCAAAGTTGTAGAGATACTGATAACGGAATCCCAACGATAACGTGGTTGAAAGATCTTCCATCAGATAAGCAAGTGATAGTACCGAGTTCGCACCTACGGAGTTGTATGAGGGTATGAATTTTTGCCGCTGGGGGACCGGCATGCCATCAAGTATCGTAAGGTCGTTATGCCTGATTATTATAAACGGTCGCTGGTAACGGGCTGACAGGCTCCAGATCGTGTACAGGTTCTTATACAACCTGAAGGTGAAACCGGCGCCAATACCCGCCGAAAGCCCGTTGAAAGAAACCGCATCTTCCGAATACGAGAATATGGTACTGGGGCCGACATTCAACTGGAACATGTTCTTTTTGATATAAGAATAATTCTGATACTTGATGCCAATAAGAATTTTGACGAACTTATTCAACGTAATGTTCAGAGCGGTATCAAGATCGTACTTGTCTATACCGGCATCCTGGTGCGATGGAATAGAAACACCGCCAGAAACAGGAAGCAGCTCAAGCATTGATGAGCGAAAACGATATTTCCCGGTAACGAATATCGCAGTGAGATTGACTCGATCGTTGAAATCAATCCCGAAAACCGGGCCTACAAGACCCGTCGGTACGAAGGAGTAGTCCCTTACCAACCGCGGCACGTGAGCATCACTGTAATACCCCTGCATCATCCAGTCCTTGAACATGGGCTCCCACCACGAGTACCAGTATATGACGCCCAGCTGAAAACCGGCAGCGTGCGCCTTCCCGGCTGCCGCAGAGCACAGGATGACAGCGGCCGTCATTACAGTGATAATCCGTCGAATCATGATTTTTCTCCTGCTTCGGCAGCGTTTCTCGAGACCGTTATTTAAGTCCCTCCGGGATTGCACGATTGAATCGATTCTCATGGAGATGCCCCGCATCGGGCCGTTATTTCGCAAGCGGATCGACGACGCGGCCGATGAACAGGATGGCGCCCGTTTTATCGTCGCGTATGGCGAACAGGAACGGGTGGTCGGCGCGGAACGAGAACTTCTTTCCCCCGTTTGCCCTGACCATCAGGATGGCGGTCGCGGCGGCTGCCTCCGTCCCCTTCTCGTTCACGGATACATAGGCCTTGTGGAACGCCTCGCCGATGAAGAGCCCGGGCGCAATGCCGGAAAAATCCGCGTCAGGCGTAAACGCGGTCTTCATGCCCATCGACTTCAGCTGCTCCGAAAGGCCCGCGAACGAGGTCACCTCGAAACGGGGCAGCTCGACCGTGACCTCATGCGCGCCCATGCCGGCGATCCAGCGGACCAGGGCGTCGGCGCTCATTTTTTTCTCGATCTCCGCGAGGCCCGTTGTCTTCTTCGGAAGGAGTACGATCATCGAGAGCGAGTCGTTCCTTCCGGCCCCGTTCCTATACGGGAGAGCGATCGCGGACAGGTCGTCATATTCGGCGAACCGGTAGACGCCCATGTTTTTCATCAAGGGCACCGTTGCCTTCCTGGCCGGGGTAACGAAAAACTCCGCCTGAACAGTCGACTTCTCGTCAAAGGGATGCTCCCATGAGCCCATGAAATACACGGCATTGGTGAGCACCAGGCTTGTCGCGCCTGTTACCGCGCCGCCGGGCAGCAGGCCGGTGATCTTGTTTTTCGTCTGCTTCGCCACCCAATCATTGATGTCGCCGCGGGCCCCTTCGGGGTCGCCGGAAAAATCGACCTGCTTGATCGCAGCGTCGTAGCTTTTCTTCATTGTTTTAACGAAATCCTTCCCGAGGGAGAATTTCTTCTCTATCCAGATCCGGTTGGCCGCGTTCCACTGGAATTTTCCCGCTTCGGCCCGTTCATCAAGGTCTGCGAGCAGGCCGCTCCACGAGCGCGCCAGCTCGTCGCCCGATGCCTTGAAGTGCATGACCCTTTCGATCTCCCCGCGCGTCGCTCCGCGCGCGCCCGCGACGGTCATGGCGAAGGCCGTGCCGATGCTCAGCGGGGAGATGAAGAGGTTCTTCCCCGGCACCGCGAGCTTCCGGTACATCTCGATCGCGAATTCGTTGTTGCCTTCTGCAATCTTCTCGAGGCCGGGCGCCGCTACCTCGGCAGGGTATGACGGGAAAACCGGGAGCAGCGAAAGGGACAGGGACAGGGCGATTGCGGTAGTATATCGTTTCATGGGTTACTCCAGTGTTATCGTATTACAGGCTGACGTATGTATTTCCGAAAGCACGGCTATTAGACAGCACCAATGCCGTTATGGTTTCAGGCGAATGAAAAAAATCAAGCAGATTTTATCGCTGGACGGTACGGACGACGTCAGATCAGCTCGAACACGAGCTTTTCACGGAAGTCGGGTTCGAGGGTGTCGAGAAAATCGTCAAAAGTCTGGCGATCCAGGGTGATGATTTTCCAGTTACTGTCATTGGGAAAGACCGACTGGAGGAACTGCCCCGCGTCTTCACGGGTAACAAAGCCGACCACGGACAGGCCGTTGTCCTTGTTCATGTAGAAAAAGAAGTTTTGCTTTTTCAGCACGGTCGTGTACTCTTTCGTGACGATGAAAAAAAGGTCCCTCGTACCGTTGATAAATTCGCTGAAGTATTCTTGTTTATTCATAATTATGCCGGGGAACTTCGCATTTTCCGCTGCCCGTTCCGCCCTGCTTCCTCTCCGGAGCTTGATTACTCCACTTACCAGTTATGGGCGTGACTGTCAACAATATTCCTGAATGGACAATTCCTGCCCGCACCCGCAAAACGGGTTCCGGGAGGTCCCCGCTGGCCGGGGAAAACCTCTCATATCCTGCCGTCCCGTATCTCCACTGTTCTTCCCGCCAGTGCCGCCAGATCGGCGTTGTGTGTCACCATGATGATGGTGAGGCCCTGCTCGATCAGCTGATTTTCCGCTTTTTCCATAATAAATAGATTGCCGGATACACCAGCAGCTCCATGATAAAGGACGTAAACAGGCCACCCACCATGGGAGCAGCAATTCGCTTCATGACATCTGCGCCGGCCCCCATGGACCACATGATTGGCAGGAGGCCCATAGAGGTTGCCATCACTGTCATGATTTTTGGCCGTATCCGCTTCACCGCGCCATGGACAATCGCTTCCTTTAATTCTGCGAGACTTTTGAGCCTTCCCTTCTTCTTCGCCTCGTCGTAGGAAAGGTCCAGGAACAGGAGCATGAACACGCCGGTCTCCGCGTCAAGGCCCATGAGCGCGATCATACCGACCCAGGCGGCAATGGATGTATGGTAGCCGAGGAGGAACATGAGCCACACCGCTCCTACCACCGAGAAGGGCACGGCGAGCATGACCACGGTCGCCTTGAAAGCCGATTTCGTGTTCATGTACAGGAGCACGAATATCAGCAGGATAGTTATCGGTAAAACAATTTTAAGCCGCTCGGTCACACGCTGCATGTTCTCGTATTGTCCGCTCCAGGTGAGAGTATAACCGGCGGGCATTTTGATGCGTTTCTTGACTATCAGTTTTGCTTCTTCAACGTACGATCCGATGTCCCGGTCGGCGATATCAACATATACGTAACCGGCCAGCCTGCCGTTCTCGTCGCGTATCATCGAGGGGCCGTAGGTCAGCTTGATGTCCGCGACCTCCTTCATGGGAACCTGCACGCCGTCCATGGTCGTGATATACACGCGCTCCAGATCGTCTACCTGGGTCCTCATGCCGCGCGGATACCGCACGTTGATCGAATACCGCTCCCTCCCCTCGATGGTTGTTGATACCGTATCGCCCCCGATGGCGCTCATGACCACTTCCTGAAAATCATCTATGTTGAGTCCGTATCGCGCCAGAGCATCCCTTTTGGGTATGAGGTCGACATAAAAGCCGCCGCCTACCCGTTCGGCGAATACGCTCCTGGTGCCATTGACCTTTTTTATCACTGTTTCGATTTCACTGCCGATACGCTGTATTTCGTTCAGGTCAGAGCCGAATATTTTTATACCGACCGGCGTTCGCACCCCCGTGGTGAGCATGTCGATGCGGCCCTTGATAGGCATGGTCCAGGCGTTGGTGTTCCCGGGAATCTGCAATTTCTCGTCCATCATTCCAATAAGCTCATCATAACTGATTTTATCGGGCCAGATATTGCGCAGGAGCCATGCGAGGGGGGCAGGCGCCCACCCCGAGTACCAGCGGTCTTTGTCCCGCCACTGGCTCTGCGGCTTCAGGTGAATCGTGGTCTCCATCATTGAAAAGGGCGCAGGGTCCGTTGACGTGTCAGCCCTTCCCGCTTTGCCGAACACGGTGTGAACCTCGGGAAAGGACATCAGTATTTTATCCTGAATCAGGAGGAGATTGCGCGCCTCGGTAACCGAAATCCCGGGTAGGGTCGTCGGCATATAAAGCACCGTGCCCTCGTTGAGGGGAGGCATGAACTCGGAACCGAGTTTAAAATAGACAGGGATTGATAACAGCACCACCGCGGCCGCGCCGGCGATGACCCTCCTGGGGTGTTCAAGGACCCAGCGGCAGGGTCTTTCATAAAGCCTGAACAGAAGCTTGCTCACCGGGTGTTTCTCCTCGGGATAATACGTTCCGACAAGCATGGATGTCGCCATGCTGGCGAGCCATTTCGGTTTCAGGTGGAACGGCTCCAGCCTGGTAAAGAGCATCCTTACAGCAGGGTCGAGAGTTACCGCGAGGAAAGAGGCAATTCCGATGGTTAGAGTTTTTGTCCACGCCAGTGGTGTGAAAAGCCTCCCCTCCTGGTCAACCAGCGTAAATACGGGAAGGAAGGCCACGGCGATAACGAGAAGCGAAAAGAAGACGGACGGACCAACCTCCATGAGGGCTTCCAGCCGTACTTCGTGGAAGTCTCCTATACGGCCTCCCTCGATCCACAATTCTATTTTTTTATAGGCGTTTTCCACCTCCACGATGGCGCCATCCACCAGCACGCCGATGGAGATAGCGATGCCTGCAAGGCTCATGATGTTGGAAGATATGCCGAAAAAATACATCGGGATGAACGCAAGCGCTACAGATATGGGGATGGTTACGATCGGCACCATGGCCGAAGGGAAGTGCCAGAGAAAGAGCAGGATGACGAGGCTGACAATCACCATTTCCATGATGAGCTCTTCTTTCAAATTATCAATAGATCGCTGGATCAGGTCTGAACGGTCATACACCGTCATTATCTCCACGCCTTCAGGAAGGGTCGGTTTCAAATCCTCGATCTTTGCCTTGACACGACCAATGACACTGAGCGCATTCTCGCCGTGCCGCATGACAACTATGCCGCCCACAACATCTCCCTGGCCGTTGAGTTCAGCCAATCCGCGACGAATCTGAGGGCCCAGTGTCACGGTCGCGACATCACCAATCATGACCGGCGTCCCGTTGCTCGCTTTAATAACGATGTTCCTGAGGTCGCCCTCGCCCCTGACATATCCCTTGGCCCGCACCATGTATTCCTTTCCGGACCATTCTATGAGGCGTCCGCCCGCCTCGTTGTTGTTTCGCTTGATCGCATCGATGACGTTCATGAGGGACAGCTTGTAGGCATGGAGCCGGTCAGGCTTTACGATCACCTGGTACTGCTTTTCGAACCCGCCTATGCCGGCAACCTCGGACACGCCCGGTACGCTCTGGAGCTCATATTTCAGGTTCCAGTCCTGGAATGAGCGCAGATCGGCCAGATTGTGTTTACCCGTTTTATCCACCAGGACATACTGGAAGACCCAGCCTACCCCGGTGGCATCGGGACCCAGCTCCGTTTTCACGCCTGCCGGAAGGTTTCCCTGGATTTTCGACAGGTACTCAAGAACGCGGCTTCGTGCCCAGTAAATGTCGGTTCCGTCGGCAAAAATGACGTACACGTAAGAAAAACCAAAATCGCTGTAGCCGCGGATGGCCTTTATTCGCGGCGCACCAAGCAGGGCAGATATTATCGGGTAGGTTACCTGGTCTTCAATGATGTCGGGGCTGCGGTCCCATTTAGTGTACACGATGACCTGGGTATCAGAAAGATCCGGGATGGCGTCGAGCGGGATATGGTACATCGCGTACACGGCATACGCAATAACCGCCGACATGATGAGGATCACCAGCATTTTGTTATGAGCGGAAAACGATATGATCTTTTTTATCATGCGCAACCTTGATTAATCTCCCTGATAGGTCCGCAAGCGCTTGCGGAGCTATCAGGGAGAGACCGGGTCTACTTCTTCCCGCCGGCCGCTTCTTTAAAAGCGGCTTTCAACGACGATTCCGAATCGATAAGAAAATTTGCCGATGTTACGACCTTTTCGCCTCCCTTCAAACCGGCAATCACCTCGTAATACCCGTCGCCTGAACGTGTCCCGATTTTTACCTCATATGGCACGATCAGGTCCCCCTTCCCCGCGATGAAGACGTAATTCCGCACGCCCGTCCGCATGACTGCCTCCTCGGAAACAGCGAGCTTTTTTCCAAGATTATACGACAGCCTCGCGTCGCCGTACATGTTCGGTTTGAGGATCAGACCGCCGTTCGGTATCTCCACCCGCGCCTTCAAGACCCGGGTCTCCGGGTCAAGAAAGGGATTGAGGAAGGTCACCCGCCCCCGGAACTTCTTTTCCGGCCAGTACGAAAACGTAACCTCGGACATCATTCCGATCCTGACATGCGGAAGGTCCGTTTCATGCAGATCTATCTCGCCCCATACACGGGAAAGGTCCACGATCACCATGAGGGCATCGTTCATCATGATCTTCTGCCCCTGGAGCACCATCTTCTCGGTCACATATCCCGACGAAGGCGCATACAGCATGGCTGCGCGCTCGACCGCGCCCGTAGTCCTGATCTTTTCAATCTGCGCGCCCGAGACATCCAGGAGCCTGAGGCGCTCCCGGGCTGCTTTTTCAATTTCTTTCATCGTGCCGGACATGTCATTATCGCCGCCCATCCTCTGGCTGGCCTTAAGAGTGGAAAGATATTCCTGCTGGGCGGAGAGGAGCTCCGGGCTGTAGATGGACAGAAGGGGGGCTCCTCTTCTTATGAACTGCCCGGTCTGGTTCACAAAAAGCTTCTCGACCCAGCCGCTCACCTTGGTCATGACCCTGAACTGGCGCGTTTCATCCGGCACAATCAGCACCGACGTCCGGATCTCCCTGCTGATGTTTCTCACTTTCACCTCTTCAAGCGATAAGCCGATCATGGCGCGCTTTTCCTTGCTGACGGAGACCGGCGCGAGCCCTGCTGGCGTTACTATCTCTTCTTCCTCCGCGCCGACCTCGAAAGGCACCATTTCCATGCCCATTGAATCCTTGCCGGGCTTATCGCTCACCTCATTGGGATTCATGGATGACCGGTACATGATTTTTTTCTCTTTATGCTGATCTTCCTTTTTAACAGGCACCAGCTTCATCCCGCAGATAGGACAATCCCCCGGTTTATCCTGGACGATCTGCGGGTGCATCGGGCAGGTGTAGAGCTGTTTCTGTTCCGCCTGGTGCGATGAGTGTCCGATATGGAGCAGGTACGTCGCCAGGAAATAGCCCCCGGTCGCTACAACCGTGATAACAGCCAGTATGATGATCCATTTATGCTTCATTGCAGCACCTCCACGCCCATAATCGCATTCAGCTCGGAGTATGCCACGTGATATTCCTTGATTGCCATCAGGAGCTCTTTCTTATACCGCAGCAGCATCCTGACGTTGTCGATCACGGACATGATTTCCAGCGAGCTTGTCCGGTAGCGAGCGAGGTTCGTCTCCAGCGCCAGCTCCGTCTGGGGGATGAGCCTGCCATTATAGAGCACATACAGGTCGCGCCATCGGGCGAGCTGCCCCACGAGGGTCTCGGCACGCGCATTCATCTCGTTCAGCTTGTCCTGGTACAGATTTTTTGAGACATCATGCTTCTTCTTCATCTCTTCGACCATGGGAATGTTCTTTTTCCAGAACCAGAATGGGATGGAAAACGTCGCCATCGCCGAAATCATATCGTCCCGTTTCATCTTCTCTGATTTGAATACGGTCGTTGCACCGCCCATACCGAACATGGTATCGAAAGAATTTTCCCTCATGCCGTCCTGACGCTGCATGTACGACAGTCCAAGTTCCAGTTCCGGTGCGTATTCCGATTTCTTGAGAGCGATCTCGTTCCTGCTTTTTTCGATGTTTATGTAAAGGAGCTTTAATTGCGGATTGGAAGACGCAACTTCCCCCAGGACTTCTTCAACAGCAATATCCTTGAAATCCGGCGTCGGCAGGGGTGCCAGTGCGCAATCGACCCTGGTCCCGATAAGATAATTAATGTTCTGTTCGAGCTCTTTCTGTTTTTGCTTCAGATTGATAATCTCCTCGTCAATCATGTCATATTCGATTTTTGCCTTGATAACATTTCCGATGCTCCCCATGCCCGACTTGGTCGCCGCGACTTCGCTGTCGACAACCAGCCGTATCTGTTTTTTTATGCTTTCGAGAATCCTGATCGAAGACCCCGCGTACATCAGCTCGTAGTAATACATGCGGAGCATATGAAGTATTTCGACCTTCTCGGCCTTAAGAGCTACAAGGGCAACATCATAGTCGTTCCGGGCGATTCTGTCCTGATACGGGAGCTTCCCCAGCGGGATCATCTGGGAAATGCCGATTTCCTTCGAGGTCATGTCTTCTTTTGTAAAAGAGGGAGATGTTACCGATAGATTGTTGATTCCGAGCTTGAGCTTCGGATCTTCGAGGGCCGTGCTCCGGGGAATTCGCTTTTTCATCATCTGCGCCTCGGCCTCCATTGCCTTTATGCGCGGGTTTGTCGAAAGCGCGGTCCGTTGCAGATCGACAAGGACGGATCCGTCACCATATACGGCGGCCCCGATCAGCAGTAACGATATGAGATATGCCATCCTCATAGATTCAAGCCCCCGTACTGGCGTGTTCACAATGACCAGAAAACTCCGCATTATTAGTTTTATAATATTTCGGCTTTAAAGACAGAATATCATTTTCAAACCTGGATTTTGAAGACATAAGTAGTCTTCAAAATCCAGCGAAAATACTATTTCAATTCAACAAAGTCATACTTGCTTGCCTTTCCAGATACCAACACTGCTTTTGCATAATGTTCATGTACAATATTTGTTATTTTTATTGTACCTACATAAACTCTTTCTAGGTAATTACCGGCATCTACTAATTGCGGATTTTCTTTATAAGTAAAAACATTAAAAACCTGGCCTTCTTTTGCACCATCCTTCGTTCCTATACACAAATAATACTCATTCCCTTTTTGCTTCAAAATATTACCTTTCATTATATTCGCATGGTAAAAAGAAGCGCATTGGGTTAATAATAATGCTACGAGAACTGATACAAATAACTGAACTGCACTTTTCATATCAATCACCTCTTTGTTGTTTATTAAAATAAAAAAACCTCAGTAAAGAAGATTAAAATTAAATCTTCTTTACTGAGATAAATTATTTAAACTAATCCATATGGTGCTTCATGTCTCCATGGCTCGCCTGCGGCGATTTTTCGAGTGTTACGCCGCTCTCGCGTATCTTCTTCATATACTTTTCCGGGTCCTTTATAAATTCCTCAGGGCACACTTTGCAACAGAAGTATATCCGGTACCCCTTGTAATCTACGAAAAACTTCTTGTTTATGGGATCGCCCATGACGGGGCAAATTGTCTGGGCTTTCACCTTTTTCTCCGCTGCCATGGCAGCGCCGGTGGTGATTCCGAACATAAAAAATCCGGCAGTAATGACAAGTATTATGATCGGGATCTTGTTTTTAAATATTTTTATTGTTTTCATAATTTGACTCCATTATTATTTGAATATATACTGCATTTACATACAATGACAATATTTTTAACAAGCCGCGCCATTTTTTTTGTATAATTTCAGGTGGCGCCCTTCGTTTCATGAGATCAGCGTTATCTCTTTGTTATGCCTCCAGGATTGCTGCAGGGCAATAAAAGAAGTGATGGGAATAATTGCATTTGTTATAAAAGGGCAGACAGCCCGCATCCGGCGGACTGCACTGTTTCCAGAGTTTACAAGATAATCAGTTCTTCGTAAAAAACGCCTTGCAGCTGTCTGAAAGCTCGTCCTTGTGGCTCTTCAGGCACGCAAGAACCCTGCCCTTACCGCGCGGTATGTTCTTGCAGAATTTTTTTACGTCGGGCTTGCACGCGGTCATGAACTCTTTCGCGTTCTCGCGCACCTGGCCCATGTGATCTTTGCAGGCCTGGGACAGATCTGCTTCATGGGACTTCAGGCACGACACGATCCTGCCCTTGCCCGGCTTGATGTCCTTGCAGAACTTCTCGACATCGGCTTTGCATGCGCCTTTCGGGTTGACCTCTTCCTGGGTGAAGCCGACTGCCACGATAAGACAGAGCGCTGTTACAACCGCCCCGGACATGAGAATGATTTTTTTCATACGAAAAAACCTCCGTTTAAATGTTTTTATAGCAGGCGTGTTGCATAACTAGTAATAATTAGTGAATGCGAACTCTGTCATTCCCGCCCCCGCTTTCGCGAGGGTAAACTCCAGCGGGAATCCATGCGAAATAATGGATCCCTGCTCTTCGCTGCGCTTAGGCCGGAATGACAGATGAGTTTTACTACAAGCCTGGTGTAAGAATGAGAAAAAGCTCTTAATGAACCGTACTTAGATATTAATATGTTCCACTGAAAAAATCAATCTTATCCTGGAAATCCGGATTTTTTTCGTATCCGGAAAAAAAAAAGGTCCCACATCCTCTATGATTAAGTATTTTAGAATATATTGGAGGGATGATGGGTCGATATATTTCAGCCGCAATGGCAGTACTGATACTCGCAGGAGCTCCGTTCTGCGCCTCCTGTAATAAAGAAGGATACACAGCAATGGATAAGAATAAAAAACAGACACTGGCAAAGAAACTGACGCCTGAACAGTACCGGGTCACACAGGAATGCGGCACCGAGCCGCCGTTCCGCAATGAGTTCTGGAACAACCACCGTCCCGGCATATACGTGGACGTTGTAAGCGGCGAGCCGCTCTTCAGCTCGCTGGACAAGTTCGATTCGGGCACGGGATGGCCGAGCTTCACGCGACCGCTGGTGAAGGACGCGGTCAAATACAAGGTCGACTCAAGCCTGTTCATGGAGCGGAACGAGGTGCGCAGCGGCGCGGCCGACTCGCACCTGGGCCACGTGTTCAACGACGGGCCCGAGCCCACCGGGATGCGCTACTGCATCAACTCCGCTGCGCTCAGATTCATCCCGGTCGAGAACCTGGAAAAGGAGGGATACGCGGAGTACGCGCAACTCTTCAAAAAAGAGGCGCAATCAAAAGGGACCGAGAAAGCCACGTTCGCGGCCGGATGCTTCTGGGGTGTGGAACATATTCTCAAAGGAATAAAGGGCGTGGTGAAGACGCGGGTCGGATACTCGGGCGGAAAGACCGAGCACCCCGGGTACCGGGACGTGTCCTCCGGCGATACCGGCCACGCGGAGGCTGTGCAGGTTGAATTCGATCCGAACATAATCTCCTACGAGGATCTCCTCGGCTATTTCTGGCGGCTCCATGACCCGACCCAGCTCAACCGGCAGGGACCGGACACGGGGACCCAGTACCGCTCCGCTATTTTCTATCACTCGGAAGAACAGCGGAAAGCGGCCCAGGCGTCCCGGGACAGGTTCGACAAGTCAGGCGTGTTCCCGAAGAAAGCCGTGACTCAGATCGTTCCGGCGGGCGAGTTCTACGACGCCGAGGAGTACCACCAGGACTATTTCGGAAAGAACCCGGGCAGAGCGTGTCACATGCTCAGGCCGCGGTAGGGATCAGCGGCCGCAGCACTTCTTGTACTTGAGCCCGCTCCCGCAGGGGCATGGATCGTTCCTGCCCGCGGGCCCGGCGAGTGCGACCTTTGCCCGCCGCTCCTGCTCCGCTTCTGCATTTTTCCGCCATGAGGCCGCCAGCTTTGTAAACTCCGAGTCCGCGTATTCGAAGAAGATCCTGTACGCTTCGCAGAAATGGCTCACGCCTCTGTCTCGCGGGTCGCGGATTCGGTCCTTGGGACACCCGCCCCGGCACCGGGCGAGCCAGGCGCATTCGGCGCACGGCGCGGGGAGCACGGCCTTGCGCGCGCCGAACTCCCCCTGCCTTTCCAGGCCGAAGAGCGGGACCAGGCCCCCGTCCATCACGTTGCCGAGCTTCCAGTCCGGCTCCACGAAGAAGTCGCACGCGTACACGTCGCCGTTGTGCTCCACGACCAGATAGTCGCCGCACGTCTCGCGCAGGGTGCAGTCGGGCGGCGTAAAGCCCGCGTAGCTGAAGAGGAGCGATTCGAAAAATCGGACCGAGGTAGACGGCACGCCTTCATGGAAATCGGCGCGCCACCGGTCGAACACCCGGCAGAGGAACGAGCCGTATGCATCGGCAGTAACCGAGAAGGGCGCGGCGCGGCCCGGGTCCGCCGGGTCCCTCTCCACGCAGGGGATGAATTGCATATAGTCCAGGCCGAGCTCCCGGTGGTGGTCGTAAATCTCGTCCGGGAAGCGCGCGGAATAGTCGTTCACTACCGTGAGCGCGTTGACCGGCACGCCCTCGTCCAGGAGCAGCCGCGCCGCTGACGTGACCCGAGCCCAGGTCCCGCCGCCGCCACGCATGACGCGGTACCGGTCATGCACGTGCTCCGGCCCGTCGATCGAGAGCCCGACCAGGAAATTGTACTCCCTGAAGAATTTCGCCCACGCGCGGTCGAGCAGGAGGCCGTTGGTCTGGAGCCCGTTCCCGATCGTCTTGCCGGCGCCGTACTTCTCCTCCAGCGTTACGGCCTTCTCGAAAAAGGGAAGACCCATGAGGGTCGGCTCTCCCCCCTGCCAGCCGATGGAGAGGTCGCCGGCAGGCTGTGACAGGAAGTCGCACATCACCTGTTCCAGCACCGCATCGCTCATCCGGTGTGCGCCTGGTTCCGGATAGAGGGAGGATTTTCCGGAATAAAAGCAGTAGCCGCAGGCCATGCTGCAATCGGGTCCGGCAGGCTTGACCAGTATTGATGTGACGACCGGGTTCATGGCTTACTGTCATTCGATCTGTATTGTTGTATTCATCTTTATTGTTCATTATTAGACTTGTTGCAAAACTCAATAATCAACTCGATTTCTTCCGTCGTCTTCCACGCCCCCCGTCCCCCATAGGGGGCGCGTGGGATACGTCTTCACTTGTTAAATAAAATCCGACACATCATTAAGCTTAACACCCCCTGTCACCCAAAGGGGGACAGGGGGAAATGCTGCACTTACCGCTTATTCTTCCGTGCCCCCTTCGGGGGACAGGGGGGAGGAGGCCGAATAAGCCTGCCGGTAATTATGGGCAGTTATGCAACAAGTCTATTCACTGTACACTGCCTTTTACCCACCCGCGCGGGTTGGCCGTGACCTCTTTTTCCCACTTCACCATGGCCGACTCCATACGCCTGCATACGTCCGGGTACTTTGCCGCCTGGTTGTAGCACTCGGCCGTGTCCACGTCCAGGTTATAGAGGTTGGGCCAGTCCGCGAAATTGCCCTTCGCGATCTTCCCCATGAACGTGCTCTTCTTGTCCACCGGCTGCGGCCAGATGTAGTGGTTGACGCTCCTGAAATACTTCCAGTCTCCCTGCCGTATCCCTTCCAGCTCCTCGTAGTGGTAGAAGTAGAGGACATCATGCGGCGACTTCGCCTCCCTGCCGGAGATGAGCCCCCCGATATTCTTTCCGTCAATGACCCGGTCCGACGGGAGGGCAAGCCCGGCCGCCGCGGTGAGTGTCGGGAAGAGGTCGATATTCATTGCGGGCTCCGTGCTCACGGCTCCGGCGCTAGTAAGGCCGGGCCACTTCACGATGAAGGGCACACGATAGCCGCCCTCGTAGCTCTGACCCTTCCTGCCGCGGAAGCCGCCCGGGCTCCCGTTGTACCAGGGCCCGTTGTCGCTCGTGAACAGGACGATGGTGTTGTCCTCGAGCCCGTTCCTCCGCAGGCACTCCATGATTTGGCCCACGCTCCAGTCGATCTCCTCCACCGCGTCGCCAAATATACCGACCTTCGATTTGTCCTTGAACTTCTCGGACGCATACAGTGGCTGGTGCGGAAATGTGTGGGCCAGGTAGAGAAAAAAAGGCTGCTGCTTCGATTTCTCGATGAAGTCGATCGCCTCTTTCGTGTACATGCCTGTAAGACGCGCCTGGTTGAGCTTGATGTCGGGCTCGAGCATTGTCTCGTCCCGGTACAGGGCGCAGGGCCACATATCATTGCTGTGGGGCACGCCGAAGAAGTTGTCGAAGCCGTGCCTGCGCGGGTTGAACGCCGGGTTCGCGCTGAAATCGCCCAGGTGCCACTTGCCAACCATGCCGGTGCGGTAGCCCGCCACTTTCAACGCGCCGGCAAGCGTGATCTCGTCGTCCGGCAGGCCGTCGGTCCAGCAGTCGTCCTGCACGTCGGTTGCGCCAAAGCCCCCGAGCCAGCGTCCCAGCGTCCGAATAGTCTTGCGCATGAGGGACTCGTTCGAGGCCGGCATCACGAAGATGAGGCCGGAGCGGACCGGGTAGCGTCCCGAAAGGAGCCCATATCGCGACGGCGTGCACACCGAGCAGGACGAGTAAAAGTTCGTGAAGCGCACGCCCTGGCGCGCGAGTCCGTCGACGTTCGGGGTCCTGATCGCGCGGTTGCCGTAGCAGCCGAGGTCGCCCCACCCCAGGTCGTCGCAGAGGATGGTGATGATATTGGGCCGCCTGCCCGCGGAACCGGGCAGCTTCCGGATGACGCTCTCCGGCGCGATCCGCTTTACCCCTTCATAGAGCCCGGCGTCGAAGCCGCCGGAATGCAGCCTGTCCCCGACCTTGCTGCCGCATGCCAGGAGGCCCGCGCCCGCAACAGAGGCGGCTGTTACCGCGCTCATTTTGAAGAAGTCACGACGTGTCAAACGGTTCCTGCTCATGATACAACCTCCGTTTCAATCATACTGCCCCCCGTCCCCCGCAGGGGGCGTGAGTTGAAAGAGCCACGAATGGACATGAATGAACACTAATTAATATACAGGAAAGAGGGCTTGAAATTTAATCTATATCGTCCTCATCGTTGTATAGTTTAACTATTTTGTCCACCGTCGCCATCTTCAAAAGATTTAATATGTCGTCAGACACATGTATCAGGCCGATTTTCCCTGTAATGCCGATCAGTTCCTTATTAACACTGACAAGCATCCCCATCCCCGATGAATCAATAAAAGATACATACCTGAAATCGAGAATGATATTTTTTGATTTTTCATGCGCCACCTTGAGTATGGCGCTTTTTAATTCCCTGATGCCGGTATAATCCAGATCACCTTCCAGCATTATAATTGTATGTTCTCTCAGGTCGCGATAGCTAATCTGCATACATATCAACCATGTTAATAAGATTTAATAAATGGGAAAGACCGCCTATTCAGTACAGGCCCATGCGACTGAATGCATTCCATGTAAACCATTGTGGGAGAAGAAATGAGTAATTTCAACTCAAAAAACGCTGGATAGTATTCTAAAGTAGTTCTGCATCAATTGCATGATTCTATAAGCCTCCCTGGAAAGGCAAGCTTTACAATTAGAGTTTTAAAAACACGTATCGCCACTACATAGCAACCGGTGAAACATCATATGAATCATTGACGCGAAAAATAATTCCAATTTTAACTTTCGCGCCACATCCATTACCAGTCTCCTTATCACCCTTCAATTGATATGTTCCCATATACCCGAAACCGGCATGAACAAATATCGCGGTAAATTCTCCTATGTTAACATTGATCCCAATGGCCAGTAATGCATCAATGCCAATGGCCAGCATTTTTTTAGTTGAAGATGTATATAAAATTTCACCGAAACCAGTCGCCCACCCGGTATCCCCTATTAGATAAGGTGCTACCATGGAATATTGTATATGCTGAAAATCAAGCGAATAGATACAGTGCAAGCCGAGTTCAGGTCCGGCCCAGAGACGTATGACTTTTGATCGGTATATCCCAAAACCAAGAGTTTGAGACATGTCAAATTTATGTGCGGTTTTTTTGCTGGTTTTTGTTATATATAAGGAAGTATTATCTGATCCATAACGTTCATATCCGGCGGAAATACGATAGTTGAACAGTGTGTTTTTCGCTACTGCGGTATCGACTACAAGACCGCCGCCATAAAAATAGTCTGTTGTGCTGCCATAATTCCATTCTTTATATTTCCAGTTAGACATGGAGCCCCCTCCGGTAGCATATAAACCGATACCGGCCGCATAAGCGATATCATATGACATAAAAACACTCAAAATTATCACCATTGTACAACAGAATCTTTTCATACACTACTTCCCTCACAAAATAGGTTGTTATGATTGCCTCACGGGCTTGAATAAATAAGATACTACTCACTACTCAGCATGAGCATAAGTGACAGAATTGGCCCTATGTGAAGCAAGTATGGAAGAATCTACTGCATCATTCAACTCAAAAAACGCTGTATCTTGATAATGTTATCCGCACCGCTGGGAGCGGATAACATTTGCATTCATTATTAATTGTTCACTGTTCATTATTCATTGTTTTTTCCACCCTCCCGGGTTCTTCTCGATCCTCTTCTCCCAACTCGTCAACATCTTCTCCATGCCTGCACACACGTCCGGGTACGTGGAAGCCAGGTCGTAGTTCTCCCCCCGGTCCGTTTCAAGATTATACAGGTTCGGCCACTGCCCGAGGAACCGGTCCCGCGAGACCGATCCGAGCGGCGTGGTCGGCTTGTCCATGGGCTGCGGCCAGGCGTAGTGGTTGATGTGCCTGAAATATTTCCACTTGCCCGCACGCACGCCCTCGAGTTGTTCGTGATGATACAGGAACAGCGCCTCATGGGGCGACACACTCTCCCGGCCGGCAAGGAGACCGGCGATACTCTTTCCGTCGATAATACGGTCGGAAGGAGACTCAAGCCCCGCCAGGTCGAGAAGCGTGGGAAACATATCGATGTTCATGGTTGCCGCGCCGCAGCGGCTACCCGCCGGGATCCTTCCCGGCCACCGGACTGCGAGCGGTACCTGGTAGCCCCCCTCGTAGCTCTGTCCCTTCCTGCCGCGGCACTCCGGGCCGGGCCGGCCTTCGTACCAGGGGCCGTTGTCACTGGTAAATACCACCAGCGTGTTATCCGCCAGGCCCTTCTCTTTCAGGAACGAGAGGATCTTCCCCACGTTGAAGTCGATCTCTTCCACAACGTCGCCGTATATGCCGGCAGCGGATTTTCCCTTGAACTGCTCCGATGCGTAGAGCGGAAGGTGCGGAGCGTGAAATGCCATGTAGAGGAAGAAGGGCTGCTGCGCCCTGTTGCGCTCCATGAAGGCGATCGCCTCTTTCGCGGAGAGGCCGGAGAGCCGCGCCTGGTTCAGGCCTATGTCCTTTTCGAGCATCGTTTCGTTGCGGTAGAGCGGGTTCGGCAGCTCATCGTTGGTCATGGGCGTGCCGAAAAACTCGTCGAAGCCGTGGCGCATCGGGTGGTACTCGGGCTTTTTACTAAAGTCGCCCAAGTGCCATTTACCGATCATGCCGGTGCGGTAGCCCGCGAGCTTCAGCGCGTCGGCGACGGTGATCTCCGCCGCCGGGATGCCGTCAACCGAGCTCGGGTACGAGAGGTCCATGGCCCCGAGCCTGCCGATCGCGCGTCCCGCCTTCTGGAGCATCTTCGCCACAAAGGGCTGGCTCCCGGACTGCAGGGGAAAGGTGAGCCCCGACCTGATCGCGTACCGCCCGGTAAGCAGACCGATCCGGGACGGCGTGCAGAGCGAGGACGAGGCGTACGCATCGGTGAAGCGCACGCCGTCACGGGCGATCGAATCGATGTTCGGTGTGCGGATGGTCCGATTGCCGTAACAGCCCGGGTCTCCCTGGCCCATGTCGTCACACAGGATGAGGACGATGTTGGGCCGCCTGCCCTCGAACCCGGGCAATTTTTTAATGACGCTCTCCGGCGCCACGCGACCGGCAGGCCCGCCTCCACCGGACGGCGCGCCGCACCCAAGAAGGCCGGCGCCCGCAACAGAGGCAGCGGTGAGCGCGCTCATTCTAAAGAAGTCACGGCGTGTCATGCGGTTTTCGGTCATGGTGCAACCTCCGAATCATTCAATTACGCCCCCCTGTCCCCCGGAGGGGGCACGAGATATGAGATCTCTTTCATCTCACCTTGCCGCACGCATGAGCATGCGAGGGTAAAACCACTAATGAACACTAATTCCTGTTCATATGTGGTTAATTCTTTCGAACAATTTTATCCGCTCCACCGGAGCGGATAAAATTTACCTTCACTATTCACTATTCACTGTTCATTATTCACTGCTTTATATATCGGTACGCGAAAACAACAATCGCTTCGAAGAAGGCGAGCATGGGGGATAACACCGCATCTTTCAAAGAATAATCACCGGACAGGGGGCCTGGAACTACTTGCCCCTGGCTTTCATGTATGACTTCAAGACAGCGTTAATCGCGGTCTGGTATTCCCTGAAATGCGATTTATACCATGCAATTATTTCAGGTTCAAGACGGATGCTGACCTGTTTTTTCTTTTTAGGAAATTCCACAACTGCATTTTTCCAGAATTCCCTGTCCAGTTCGGGAATATCGGAATAATCGATCGCGCTGTCCGGCGTAGCCGCCAGTTTTTTCAGATCATTGGTTCTTTTCTTTGAGACTTTTGCAGAATTCATGGTACGTGCTCCTTTCTCTCCTGTTCGCCCGTCGTGCTGAGATTATCCGGATATTTCCATTACGTTCAGAATGCACGACAACGATAATTATGACGTTTTGAATTGACCCGATGCTTAGTTTTCTTTCCTCACCATAATCTTCTCGCCAGTCAACAACCGAGAACACAACGCCCTTGAAAATCAGGGACGCCTCTTCAAAGAATACCCCGTGTTTTTCAAAATTTCGCCTGTTTTTTCCGGCATCCCATTCAAATTCCATATTAAAATATATTAACGTATATACATTTTGTCAATACATTTTTGGCATTTTTCAAAATAGTATGCGGCGTACACCATGCACCGCATACTATCAAAGAATGACCATGCTTAAACCTGCTGACCTGAAATTCGTGTATATTCGTGTTCATTCGTGGTTAATTATTCTGAACAATTTTATCCGCTCCACCGGAGCGGATAAAATTTACCTTCACTATTCATTATTCACTGTTCATTATTCACTGCTTTATGTATCGGTACACAAAAAACACTATCGCTGCAACCAGCCCCAGTGCCAGTAATATGTAGAGTTTTCCCGGCCATGACGGCCGCCTGCCTTCATCTGCCATCGCGCCCGGCGGTACGCCCCGGTACTCTTCCCCGGTCTCCATGTCCGCCATGCAGTTCCAGCAGTAGTCGAATATATCGCACACCAGCTCGCCGCACCGTTTGCACCGGGCCATGTTCTTCCCGGAAATGTCCAGCGATGACGATGAGGACAGGAGCCTGGTCGCGTCCCCGTACCGGTCCTCCGGGACCCATATCCGCGTCTCCGCATCCTTCGCGGAAACCATGCCGAACAGGGGCGTCATGCCCTCGTTCTCGATCATAGCCTCGATCCCATTATTCTCAAGCAGAAACGCGATCATATGGGCCTCTGCGATATTGAGCGTGGAATAGATCTTTACATATCCGTCTTTCATGGCGTCCAGCTCCGCCAGCGTAGCATGGCCGATAATTGAATGCAATCATTATAAGGCGCGGGAACGCAATCCGATTCGGGAACCTGATTTTTGGCCATAATTATTAAAAAATGCTTTAAACAGGGCAGCTGCAATGTATGATTGGCAACCATGAACACAGAGTCCGACAAGAAATTATTTTCGCTGGATCCCGCCAGGTCGACCCGGCGGCTGTACGGCAAAAACCTGATCAGGAGAAGCGCGTCCACGGCGGTAAAAAACATCCTCCTGACGTGCATACTCCTGCTCCCGGTACTGGCCGCGGCAATCAACGTCACCTGCCTGATGCAGCCGCGGTCCTCGGCCGCGGACCCCTACTGGAATGACGCGGCCCGCTACTTAGCCGGGCTGGAGATTCGCGACTCCAGCGTGCTCAAGCCCAAAACCGCCGATCCCCGGTACCGGGCGCACATCGCGTACATGGACAATCTCTGGGGCATGATACGGAAAGAGACGATCGACCTGATCCGGCCCTGGCGCGACGACACCATGCCGCATGCGGGCGGGGGCGGCACGGCCTTCTATCCGCTGAGCGGCGCGGACTTCATCAATCTTTACACCCTGTACCCGGACGCGCGCACGTACCTGATGATCGCCCTGGAGCAGCCGGGCGATGCGGCCCTGCTCCGCGACCATGTTTCAAACCGCTTTCTCGACGGCCTCGCGCCGATCCAGCGCGGCATCTACCTCTACGGGGTTAACAATTACTTCCAGTCGAAGATCATGATGCGGGAGATGAACAACACGCTCCTTCCCGGAACCGCGCCGGCACTCCTCATCTTCATGGCGCGGATGGGCCTGACCATCACGGGGGTAGAGAACATCACTATCGGCGCATCGGGGACTTTCGCGGCGCCCGGCGCAGCGAAAGCTGCGGCACGGCATGTCGCCGGCATACGGATATTCTTCACCGGCAGCGGCGCGCCGGGAACGCGCGAGCTGATATACCTCTCCATGCGTCTCGAGCCGGGATCCGTGGACACGGCAACGCCCGAGGGCCGCTTCTTCAACCGTCTGGGCCGCACGAGGACCATGCTCAAGTCCGCGGTCTACATTTTACAGGATGATAAATACGCGTCCCTGAAAGACTTCATCCTGAAACGGAGCTCCCTCATCGTGCAGGACGATTCCGGCATAGCATTTCGCGCCTTCGACGGCAGGTGGAAAGTCAAACTGTACGGGAAGTACAATCCATACATGTCCCTGGGCGGCTGCACCATCCGCCGGCAGGAGGACCTGGCGCAGGCCTACATGAAAGAGAGCTTTCCCCTTCCCTTCAATTTCGGGTACGGCATACTCCAGGGCCAGGGGCAGTCGAACCTGATGGTCGCGAAGAAAAAGTAGCGGGGACGCCGCCCCGGGGGATCCGGGAAGCGGCCCGCTCGTGAATATCAATCTCGCTCATACAATACACCATTCAGGGGGGCACCATGCTGAAATACATTTCATCGGCCGTTGCAGTCATGCTCTCATGCGCGCTTGCTTCGCTCGCCTGCTCCGGCGACAGGCCTGCCGCGGCCCGGGGCGCTGCGGCGAAGGAGCTTGCGGCGCACACCGCCGAATTCAACAAGGGCATCGTGAAGGTGACCGGCGGCGTATACGTCGCCATCGGCTACGGCCTGGCCAACTCGGTGCTCCTGGTGGGACCTGAAGGCACGGTCGTCGTCGACGTGATGGAAAGCAACGAGGCCGGCGTCCCGGTCAAAAAAGCGTTCGACGCCATAAGCGCGAAGCCCCTCCGCGCGATCATCTACACCCACTTCCACACCGACCACGTCTCCGGGATCGACGCTTTTCTTAAAAAAGGGCGCGTCGACATCTACGCGCACGATACGACAATGGCCGAGATGGACCGCGTCGCCACCGTGACGCAGGAGGTCACCTACAAGCGGTCCATGCGGATGTTCGGCACCTTCGTGCCGAAAAATGAATTCGTCAACTGCGGCATCGGACCCGAGCTCCTGTTCAACGACAAAACCGTCATGTCCTACCGGCGGGCGAATAAAACGTTCTCGGGCGAGCGGATGAATATGCGCGCCGCCGGGCTCGACCTCGAGCTGATCCACGCGCCGGGCGAGACCGACGACCAGATCGTGGTGTGGATCCCGGCGAAGAAGGTGCTCATTGCAGCCGACGACTTCTACAAGTCCTTCCCGAACCTCTACACCATCAGGGGCACCCGCTACCGCGACGTGCAGGTGTGGGCGCATTCCGTCGAAAAGCTGCGGAAGCTCGGGGCGGAGTTCATGGTACCATGTCACTCGCGGCCGGTGGCCGGCGCCGCGGTAATCAGCGAGACGCTCGCGGATTACCGCGACGCGATCCAGTTTGTGCACGACCAGACCGTGCGGTGCATAAACCTGGGGCTCACGCCGGACGAGATCGTGGAACGGGTGCGCCTGCCGCGGCACCTGGCCGCGAAACCCTATCTCCGCGAGTTCTACGGCACGGTCCGCTGGTCCGTGCGCAACATCTTCACCGGCTACCTCGGCTGGTTCAGCGGCGACGCTGCCTCGCTCAACCCGC
>JBGTBN010000089.1:0-8108 GCA_041749375.1 Spirochaetota bacterium | reverse complement strand
CTGGGCCTGGCAATAGCGCGGGAGATCGTGGAGATGCACGGCGGATCGATCGATGCACAGAGTAAACCTGGGGAGGGGAGCACGTTCTCCTTCATCCTGCCGGTGGAGCCTGATGTCACGGCAATAGCCAAGTTCCGCTCCCTCAGGACCGAGGTGTCAGAGTACCGGGAGGTGGAGATTAAGTCCGTACCCGGATCCCTGTCCCCGGCCCCGGAAGAGACGCCCGGCGAGCACGGCCCCGAGCACGGTGTCAGAGTAAAATCCTCGACCGCCTCGATCCTGGCGGTCGACGACGACCCGGTCAACCTGAAGGTGCTGGAAAACCTGTGCCGGACGGTCGGTTACAGCCTGACAACGGCCTCTAACGGCCCGGAAGCGCTCAAATTGCTTACGGAGCGGGAATTCGACCTCATACTTCTGGACCTAATGCTGCCGGGGATGAGCGGATACGAGGTCTGCAGCAGTATCCGCTCTGACACCGAAGCGAACTGGATGCCCGTTATCATGATCACTGCGCGGGACAGCATCGCCGACCTGCTCCGGGGCTTCGACCGGGGCGCCAACGACTATATCACCAAGCCCTTTAACAGGGACGAGGTCCTGATGCGGATCGAGAACCAGCTGGCCATCCGGCAGCTTGTGGAAATGGAAAAAAGCGTGGCAACCGGCCTGCGCAGGGAGAAGGACTCGATCACGAGCCTGTTCCAGAGGAGCATGGACCTGAAAGAGTCCACCATCCAGATGATCGAATGGGAAAAAATCATTCGGGAAGACCTGGACATCGCCAAGTCCTTCCAGATGAAGCTCATGACTCACGAAACCAGCGGCTCCGGCGTGGACTCCTATATCCACTACGAGCCCCTTCTCCGCATCGGCGGCGACGTGTACGACCTGTTCCAGGTCCGGCCCGGTGTGGTTCGCCTCTTCTGCGCCGACGCAACGGGCCACGGCATTGCCGCCTCGCTGAACACAGTGAAAATCCTCTCGGAGTACTCTGCGATAAAGGAAAGCATCGACTCGCCGGGGGATGTAGTGACCCACCTCAACAAGCGGTTTTCCGCCTTTTTCAAGGACTACCAGATCATTTTCACCTGTGTCATCGCGGACATCGATGCAACGGTGGGCTCGATCACGGTTTCCTGCGCCGGACACCCTGACCAGTTTCTCATCAGCCCCGACGGTGGTGCCAGAGTAATCAACAAGCGGGGCCCGATTATAGGCCTGTATAAGGATTTTGGCTATACCCAGGATGTATACGAGATGCGTCTTGGCGATATTTTCTTCCTGTATTCTGACGGTCTCCTGAATCTGGTCGAATCATATAAAAAAGCATCGAACCAGAAGCTGATGCCTGACGGATCCGATCTCCTGGCCGATATAATACCCGTACTTGATCATTCAAGCAGCCTGAAATACGCATGCACCGACCTGCTCAAGAAGTTTGACAAGAGCAGGAAAAGCATCGATGACGATATTACGATTATCATGGCCAGGATTGGTTAATCAGGTGTCAGAGTAAAAATAGTCCCTCGCATGGCTGGTGATTCACTCATTCATCACCATTCTAATCCATCTCCACCGTAGTGTCAGAGCAACCAGAGAGCAACCAGAGAGCAACCAGAAAAAAATTCTTAAATCAACTTAACGCTGATTAATAAATAAAGAATTGGTTGTGATATTTATTGAAAAGACTGAAGATTACTGTAAATAATTGAGTGAAGAATTGACTTTCTATGTATATATTCGAGGTATGCTGATATTAATCTTGAATGACAATTATTTTCAAAACTAAATACTACATTAGTAATATCCTATACAACTTCTTGTAATTTCCCTTTTCTATATAATTCCTCAAAGTCATGAATCACCTGCGCACGCTCTTTAAAATTTGACCCTAAGCTTATGAAGTATGGATGCAATGTTATTTTTACCGGTGATTTATAATTCTCATCAATATAACATTGATAGCTGCTGTATTTATAATCTCTGGGATCCTTTACATAACCGCTGAGAACGGGATTTTCCGCCATGTACTGCAATACATTATTAAATGCTAACATTGGGTCTTCAGCATATTCAATTATTCTATCAGAAAACCGCTCGTTCCAGAACGGGCCGGTTCTATTCATGATTTTATTGTACTTTCTTGCATATTGCGATTTAATAAATTGCATAATACGGGAGATATCTTCCCCGCCAGCAACAGTCCTGATGAGAAAATGGAAATGATTGTCCATGATTGTAAATGCTGAAAGCTCAAAAACGTATTTTTCCAATGCTTGATTAAGTACGGTTAGCATCAGGTCCTTCAGATATTTATGCTTCATTAACGGTTTTTTCTCAATACACCGCGACATTACATGATAGGTTAACCCCGACAATCGTATACGTCCATCTCTTGACATACTCAATCTCTCTTATTGGTGGTCTTTCAGGTTTATACGAATGGGGATGGGGAGAAGTAAAAAAAATCGTGGTGTCAGAGTAAAAAAAGAGTAAAAATAATCTAAATACTATTTTCGATCGAGTTTAAAACCCTCCGGCAATAAGGCACGGTATCGTCCAGGTCTCTGAACCATTCAGACGGCCGATCAAGTCCTTTTTCGATGCAGGCTTCATGAAACATGCATGCCGGGCAGATGTCCGTATCGGGCCCGACCATCCTCTGGTAGTGCTCTGACCCCGTAACAGCCCCCAGCATGCCGGGACCGTAGGTACCGAGCGAATCGCGTGAAGAGTGGGCCAGAGTCAAGGAGGCATCAGCCATAAGAACAATCTTGCCGCTCCGGTACAGCGGTGGTGCCAGGGTAAGCCACGGCATGCCCATAAGCCCGGCGGCCACGGTCGCGAGAGGATTTTCCAGTACGGAAATCCTGTAGCCGTACAGGTTCAACATCGCTACGACCCGCACCATCTGCAGAAAGTCTTCCGGTCGCAGCAGATCGGAAGCCAGGTCGCGGGCATCGCCGGCAACGCGGATTATCTGGATCAGGACAAGCTCGCTGATACCGGCCCAATCCGTGAATACATCCTCTGCAAAACGAGGCAAACGCTCCAGCAGGCCCCGCCGGGCAGTGGTAAAAACCGTTACTCTGACACCGGCATTCAGGGCGGCCCGGATCCCTCTGGTACCCGCCCGGAACGAGCCGGGCCCGCATAGGTCGTCATGCAGGTCCTCCGGGCCATGAACGCTAATGGAGAGAGAGACCTCCATCCCATATCCCTTCAGGCGACGCGCGGCCTCGTCAGTGACAAGGGACCCATTGGTGTTTATAAAGCAGGATTCATACCCTTTCTCTGCGGCGTAATCGAGTAGTTCGTACAGGTGGCGCCAGAGAAACGGCTCTCCGCCGGTCAGATGGAGGCGCCGGTACCCGAGCTCGTACGCCTCGTAAACCGCTGATAGTGCGTCGGACAGGGACAACTCCGGCGCATCATCTCTGCCCGCGCGGGCAAAACAGTGCCGGCAGTTATTAGTGCACCTGATTGTGACTTCGATACTGAGGTTTTCTTCTTTCATACGGGTTAACGCAGCCCCTTCACTTTCACAATCATTTACTCTGGCACCGTGGTTTTACTCTGGCACCACGGTTTTACTCTGGCACCGCACCGGCATGGCCGGGTATCGGCGCAGACGGCAGTCCTTACAAGCGTTCTGTTTATGCGGAGAGAGTGACCGATATCGCGCGATCTCAAGCAGGTAACGGTGCTCAGCGGCCGCCTTCGCCGCTCCCGGTGGAATCCGGCGCGGGCTCCGTCGGGTCGTCCATGTCCGGAACGTCGAGCCACCCGTACACACCCCTGATCGAATCGAAGGTGCACAGGTCCGAGAACCTGAAGTTGTCGCTCATCCGTCGCGCCTCGGGATTGTTAACGAACCGCGCGATCTGCTGCTGGTGCGCGGGCCCCATAGGGAAGACGGCGATGCCACCCGGCTTCACCGCGTTGATGAGGAAATAAGGCGTGCGGGAGCAGGCCGCGAACACGATGACAGCGTCATACAGCCCCAGCGGCCCGTCGAAATCGGTCGCATCGCCCGCGTAAAAGCGCGCGTTGCCGTACCCCTGCCCGATAACACGCTCCTTTGCCGAGCGCGCCAGGTCCTCGTGAAACTCGACGGTCACCACCTCGTGCGAAAGCAGGGTGAGTATCGCCGTCGAGTAGCCCGACCCGGTCCCCACCTCGAGGACACGGCTCTTCTTCTTGAGGCCCAGCTGCCCGATCATCTTCGCCATGATGACCGGGTCGTCACTCTTCTGCCCGCAGCCGATGGGCAGCGCCTCGAGGGTGTAGGCACGGCCGGCGAATATCGGGTCGATAAACTTTTTCCGGTCCACCTCCGCTGCGGCGTCGAGGACCGCCTTGGTGATGCCGGCGTCTTTCAGCTGTTTCAGGTATTTGCTCGATTCTTTCATCCGCCTCTTCCGGTCGCTCTATTCAAAGAACCTGATCATGTAGGTCAGGAAATAGTTCGATATGAGTATCGCCATCGACGATTTGAGCACCGCCTGCATGGTGGACTTGCCCACGCCCTCGGCGCCGCCGCTCGTTTTAAACCCCTGGTAGCAGGCGATGAAGCGCGGCACCGACAGGTACTGCACCGGCTCGGCCGCAAGCGTCCTGAGCGCGTCGATCTGCTCGGTCACTTTCATGGTGCCGATCTCCTCCGCAATGGAAGAGCCGACCCTGCCGGCCAGGAGCAGGCCGGTGATGACCGGGCAGAGCTCGCGAAAAATCGAGATGGTCACCGCGCTCCCGATGAAGATCGACGACCCGGACATGAGTGAGTCCATTGCCCGTCCGATCTGAAAGGCCATTACCATGCCGGTGAAAAAAAGCGTCACCGCCGTCACCGGGATCGACTTGTACCCTATCTTGAGCATCTGTATGATGATGTTCTTCGCGTCGAAGGGAGGCCGGAACATCCACCGGATGGTGTCCCTGAAATACAGTCCGTAACTGCCGATCCCCTCGAACACCGAGAGGGCCGAGTCCCCGCCCTCACTGCCTCTCATAGTCCTGGCCCATCTCCTCGTAGCCATGAACCTCTTCGAGATCGTCGAACCGGGTGTATTTCTCCCAAAACTTGAGAGGCACCTCGCCGACGGGGCCGTTCCGCTGCTTGGCGATAATGACATCCGCCACGCCCCGCCGCTCCGTCTCCTTCTTCACCTTATCCTCGCGGTAGATGAACATGACGACGTCCGCGTCCTGCTCGATGGCGCCGGACTCGCGGAGGTCCGCAAGCGTCGGCCGCTGGTCCGTCCGGTGCTCAACCTGACGGGAGAGCTGCGACAGCGCGATGACCGGTACTTCAAGGTCCCGCGCCAGCTGCTTCAGGAATCGGGAAATCTCCGCTATCTGGAGATGCCGGTCCACCCGCGGATTGGTGCCGGTGATGAGCTGGAGGTAGTCGACAATAATGATGCCCAGGTCCTTGTTCTTCTGCGCCAGGCGCCGCGCCTTGGCCCTCATCTGCAACACGGTCGAGGAGGGCGAGTCGTCTATGAATACCGAGGACCGGGAGAGCCTGCCTGATGTTTCAATGAGCTTGTGCATCTCCTCGGTCTTGATGTATCCCGTCCTGACGAGCTGGGAGTCGATCTTGGAGTCGATGCAGAGCATCCGCATGCCGAGCTGGGTTGCCGGCATTTCGAGGGAAAAGAAGAGCACGGGCTTCTTTTCCTTGAGTGCGATATGGTTGACGATGTTCAGCGCCAGCGCCGTCTTGCCCATGCCGGGCCGTGCCGCTATGATGATGAGCTCCGCCGCGTGGAAGCCGGTAAGCATCTCGTCGAGCTTGCGGAAGCCCGAGCCGACACCGGTGACCACGCGCTTGGTCTCGTACCAGTGGCCGATGTTGTCCATGGTCTCGTGCAGCACGGACTCGATCGACTTGAAGTCGGCGGAAATACGCCGCTCGGTCACGTCGAAGATCTGCCGCTCGACCTCGTCCAGTAGTTCGTCCGTGCCCAGGGACATGTCGTAGGATTTCTCCACCGACTCGGTCGCCACTTCGATGAGCCGGCGGCGGAGCGAAAGCTCCTGTATGCGCCGGGCGTAGAATTCGGCGTTCGCCGACGTGGACACGGCCTGGTAAAGCTCGACAAGGGCGGGATCGCCGCCTATTTTTTCGAATTTTTCATGGTCGACCAGGCGCTGCTTCACGGTGGTGAGGTCGACGGGGAGATCTTTCTGAAGAAGTTCGAGTATGGCGCCGTAAATGATGCGGTGCTTATCAAGGTAAAAATCCTCCGGTTGGAGGATTTCGATTACCCGGTAAAGGGCTTCCCTGCTCAGGAGTACGGACGCGAGACAGGCCATTTCGGTCTCGACATCCTGGGGAGGGAGCTTTTCAGCCAGCATACATCACTCCTGTGCGACAATCACTTTTATCTCGGGAGTCTGTCCTTCGTCCAGCTTGATCTTGATGGTGTATTCCCCTTCCTGCTTGATCGGGGTTTCAATGATGATTTTACGCTTGTCGATCTCGATTCCCTGCTCTTTCAGCTTTTTGGCGATGTCCATGGAGGTGACGGATCCGAAGAGCTTTCCTTCCTCGCCGACCTGCACCGCGATCCGCAGCTCCATTCCGGCAAGCCCGGCCGCGGTCTTTTCGCTCAGCTTCTTCCGTTTTTCCTTTTTGAGCTTTATGAGCTTGTTCTGGTGATCGATCACCTTCCTGCTGGAATCGCTCGAAACGATGACCAGCTTCCTCGGCAGCAGGTAATTACGCGCGTACCCGTCGGATACTTCCTTTATATCGCCGGCATCGCCGAGATTGGGGATATCTTTTTGCAATATTACTTTCATTGCCAGCTCCTTGTATGTAGAAAGATGTTGTTTCTCAATTTTCAGGGCCGCGCTTAGGCGTCAGTTTCCTGAAGTCCGCCCACACATCAAGCGCTCCCACGCCGGCGAGCATTATCAGCATGAACATCGCGACCCACATGCCCATGATCAGCATCCCCGCAACGGCAAGCGGGAGAACATATCCGGGGACGCCCCGCCGTATCATCACATGCTTCACTACTCCCAGCGCCTGGATGAAATAGAGAAGCGCGGCCGAGAGGGCGATATTCAGGCCGGCACTATAGAGCACCGTATAACCGCTTTTGTCAATCAGTAATTGCGAAGCGACCAGTGCTGCCAGCCCGGCAATCATCACAAAAATAAAATAATCATTAAGCCTGAACATCTCGAGACCGTTACCGGGAACGATCCCCATCATGCGCCCGAAATAACGCCTGATGACCGTGTAGCCGATCCCGGCCATTGCCAGGGAATTGGCGAATGCGGAAAAGGGAACGCGGGCGATCATGTCATTCCGGGACCCGTCGAACTCGGCAAGCAGCTCTGCCTTGATGTCCTCCGGTGCGCCTGTCGCGCCCAGGATCTTCACCATCTCGGCCCTCAGCATGCCGATAAAATCCACGTTCTCGTACAGCATCAGGTAGTAAAACACGCCCGTGAATATCAGGGCGAGAGAAACCGAAGCCGTTATAAGAAAAAACTCGAGGCTCTTCCCCTTCTTGAAGGTGAAGCCCCCGATACAGCCCATCAGCACGGGCGCGGCCAGCAGCGGAATGCCGTAAGCCTGCCCGGTCAGAACAACCGTTACCACAGTAAGCGCAGCGCAGATGACAAGGGCCTTCCATTCCAGCCGGTAATAGAGGAAAGCGCTCCCCATCATCAGCATCAGTCCGCCGGCAGCGGCCGCCAGGAACGCAAACACGGAAATTATTGCTCTACAAAAGGCAGCAGCGCGATTATGCGCGCCCGCTTGATCTCGCGGGCAATGACCCGCTGGTGCCGGGCGCAGGTGCCCGTAACCCGCCGCGGAAGTATCTTGCCGCGGTCGGTGACGAACCGCTCGAGGATATCCGGCCGCTTGTAGTCGATCGGCAGGTTCTTGTCCTGGCAGAAGCTGCATACCTTTTTCTTGAAACGGGGAAGTCGCGGCCCCTGGTCGCTGCCCGATTCCTTGTCGCCGCGGTCCTTGGATTCATAGAACGAGCCGCGTCTTCCGCCTCCTGGTCCTCCACGGGGACGATCGCGGTAGTCGGTCCGCTGGGGCCGGGGAGCGTCCGCCTGAGGCCCCGGAGCTG
>JBGTBN010000088.1:0-14229 GCA_041749375.1 Spirochaetota bacterium | reverse complement strand
TTCCATGACGATGTCCGGAATGGCGGACAGGAGGGACTTCTGGTGCGAGGAAATCTCCGCCAGGCTCTTCTGCATCAGCAACCGCTCCGTGATGTCCCTGATGTTGCACTGGATGACTTTCCCATGACCGATCTCGTAGAGATTGCTGACAAACTCCACGTCGATACTTCGCCCGTCGGCCGTTTCCAGCGGCAGGTCTTCATAGCGGACATATTTTTTTTCCTGTAATTCCAGGAATTTATCTTTGTTGGGGATGATGTCCTTAAAGAATCCGATATCCCAGATCGTTTTTCCCAGAAACTGTTCATGTGAAAAACCGAGCATCTCGATCAGAAAAGGATTTACGTCCACTATCATTCCCGTTTCCGCATCGAGGATGAGTATGCCGTCCTTGGCTGCCTCAAAAAGCCGGCGATACCGGACTTCCGAGGCTCTGATCGCTTCCGCCGCATCAAGCCTCTCGCGGATCAACCGCTCGCCCTGACGCCTCCAGAGGAGCCCCACGCCCGCGCCCGCGCCCGCGATGAGGACCATGACCACGATGACCATGACCCAGAAGCGCTCGCGCACCGGCGCGTACACCTCGTCCGTGTCCATGCGGGCCACCATGAACCAAGGGGAACCGGGAACGGAGCGTGTTACGGCGACCACCGGCACGCCCCGGTAATCGATTCCTTCCATGTAGCCTTCCTGTCCCTGTACCACCCTGACAGCCGGTAATTGCATTTCCTTCAGGGGTATCTTCAGGTTAAGGGCCGCGTTTTTCCTGAACCTGAGCTCGTTTAAAAACAGCGCATCGTCCCCGTCACGGCGGACGAGCAGGGTCTCGGCGGACCGGCTGGGCGTCGGCCACCGCTTTATCAAAGGGTAGAGATACTCTTCAGGATCGATAAACAGAACGACAAAGCCGGCAGGGCCGCTGCCCTGCACACCGCCGGTTAACGGAACGATTACCGATAGATATATCGGCTCATCCGGCGCATCACGGTGAAAATCGATGATCTCGACCTTTCCCGATTTACGCACTTCATCGATATGTTGTGAAATATATCCGTTGTTTTTCCCGGTCTCGCGGGGGACCGACAGGCGAAGCGAACCCCGCGCGTCTAACAGCTGGACATGATGATACCGGTAAGAGGCTTGCATGTTCCCCAGCCAGGATTCGAGACCCCACCGTGCGCCTGCGTCCGCGGGATCGGCCAAAAACCTCAGCGCCAGTCCGTTAAAAACGGCGTTGCCATACATCGTGTCACCGTCTGCCAGGCGCTCCTTGCGCCATTGGACGATTTCGTTCACCTTGAGGCCCGCGATGGAGGACAGATCTTCCTCGACGCTGGTCCGCTGGTGTTCCCGGAACTGGCTGTAATAAACGAATCCCGCCGTCATAATACCGACCGTCAGCACCGTAAAAAGCGCGATCAAGGGCATAGGAATTTTTTTTTCCCGGTCAACCAGGGGCTTCTCGCCCAGGAACCGGTGGCGGTACAGTCCCCAGGCTATGACAAGGGAGCCCAGGGCGAAGCTCTGCGGCAACGGATTGAGGACCATTCCGGGTATGAAATTAAACGTGGGGAACAGCGTGCCGATAATCATGATCAACGAGCCGGCGCCGAGGGCGACTGCCTGGCCCCGGTACCGGCGGTAAAGGCGTGCCGATGACGCGAACAAAATTACAACACCTGCCAGCAGCATTCCATAGCCGTATATATTATGCACTATCATCCAGGGACCGAGGACCCGCGCTGCTGTCACGGGGATGAAAAACGGACCTGCCTGGCGGATGGCGACGTCGTGGACCACCCACAGGTGGTGCATATCGTTAGTCCAGAGCATTATCTGCGTCACGACAGGTATCACAAAGAGGAGGGCGATGCGGGGTTTGGAAACCAGGCCAGGTTTTTCGATATAATAGAGCACGAAAACCAGCCAGAGCACCGGTATGGCCGCCAGGCTGACGAACCTCACGTTGAACCAGAAGAGGGCCTGTTCCATCGAGGGACTGAACATGGATATCCCCTGAAAAATTGAAAGAAGGCTTACGAGGAAGGATATCCACATGAACACCCAACTACTCGCGACGACATTACGATTCTTTCCGGCGTACCAAGCGATGAACCCCATGACGGCTGCTGTTATGATGATGGAAATGAAGTATGTTATGTGTTGCCAGGTCATCTTTTCTTACCGTTTTCTACAAATACCAGCAATCCTGAAATATGCCACAAAGGCACAGAGACACAGAGATTTACTCCTGTTATTTATGCTCACGGATTCACACGGATGTTCACGGATTTTATTTATATTTTTTAATATCATTATCATAGACCTCCCTTTATTATCCGTGTTTTCCCGTGCAAATCCGTGAGCAACTCTTTTCTTTTTTACCTCTGTACCTCCGTGTCTCTGTGGCTATTCTCATTACCCCTTCTGGTAACCGGGGGACGAATCGCCATAGTGAATATTCACCCGGAACTCAGTGCCTGCGCCCCGGACACATTCCAGCGTGCCATCAATCTGTTTGACCAGAAGATTAACCAGCTTCATGCCGAAACCCGATTGGCCATTAATGTCTAACGATTCCGGGATGCCGATGCCGTTGTCTCGAACTGATATTTCAACATGGTGTTCCGGAAGCTGCGACATCGATATCGTAATCGCTCCCGTTCTGCCGTCCGGGAACGCATACTTGTACGCGTTGGTAACAAGCTCGTTTATTATAATGCCGATCGGAAACAGGATCCTGGAATCCATGACAAAATCTTCGACCTGCCTTTCCACCGTCACGCCCGCGATGGCTGGTAACGATTTTGTAATCCCGCTTATGATCTGGCCGATATAGTCCCTGACATTAACGTATCTGAAATCTCGTGTTTGATACAGCAGGTCATACATCGTGGTCATGCTATTCACGCGGTTGGAGGACTCTTTCAGGGCCTGGACCCCGCCGGGCTCCGAAAGTTGCGAAGCCTGGAGCGCAAGAAGTCCCGCGATCATGGCCATATTGTTCTTGATACGGTGATGCACTTCTTTAAGGAGAAGCTCTTTTTCGGAAAGAAGCATCTGGATATCTTCCTCGGCACGCTTGCGCCCGGTGATATCGGTCAGGGTCCCGATCATTCGCCGCGCCCTTTTTTCATTGTCCCACTCGACTGTTCTGCCGCGCGTGGACACCCACCGCCACACGCCTGATTTCATTTTCATTCGGCAGTCAATGGCAAAGCTGCTGCCGGTTTCAATGCTCTGGAGCAAATCACGCTCGACCCTGTCGATATCATCCGGATGGACAAGCGGCCGCCATGTCGCATAGGAGGCGGGAAATTCCCTGTCGTCATAACCGAGTATCGCATAATAGATCGGGCTGAAAAAGGCATCACCGGTCGGAATCGCCCAGTCCCAGAACCCGTCGTTGACCGCACCAAGTATCATGGCATACCGCTTCTCGCTTTCCCGCAAGGCCTCTTCAGCCTGCTTGTGGACGATGATATCCCATGCCTTGTCTGCCAGCATAGATAGTATCTCTACATCGCTCAAATCGTAATCGGCCGATTTATTCCCGACCCCGAGAATGGCCATGATCTGATTTTTTCTCATTACCGGCACAACGAGTTCGCGGATAATCGGGGCATGTCCACGGGGGAGTCCCTTCCGGTGGGGAAGTTTCGCGTAGTCGTTATGGATGACGGGCCGCCGTTCATGCACGCAATCCACCCAGACGCCGGCTTGATCTATATTGTAATGTGCTCCTTTACCTTTAGCCGTGCACATGCTTGCAAGAGTATTCGTTGACCACATCTGCAGATGCAGTGTCTTCTGATCCGGTTCTAAAAAGTGCAGAAAGCCTATCTGGCTTCCGGTGAGTGCTTCCGCCCTGTCCAGCGTGTTCTGCAGCATTTCATCTATGGAGTGTACAGCGGCAAATTCGTTCAGATTCATTACCGCGCTAACTGCTTCCTCCGCCCGCTTGCGGTTGGTGATGTCTTGGCCAGAACTCAAAGTTCCGATAAAACCGCCTGCATCGTCCCTGAGCACTGTATTACGCCAGAGGATCTGCCTCTCGGTTCCATCTTTCGTAATCGCAGGGCCCTCACGAGTCATTTCGTCGGTATCACCAAGCTTTAGCTTCTCTAAATACGCAACGGTGTCTTCCTTCTCTTTTTCCGGCAGGCAGGTGTCGAACCAGTTTTTGCCGATAAGCGTCCCGCTCTTATGTCCCAGCAGACGGTGCCCGCTGTCGTTCAGTAATGTGATCTTTCCATCGGCATCCAGTGCGATGATAATTTCAGCCGCGATGTTGAGATAGCTTTCTGCTTTGTCGCGCTCCTTCTTCGCAATTCTCTCCGATGATCTGGTTCGTTCAATCTGCGTGGAAACTCGATTTGAACCGATCGCAATTCCGAAAATTCCCAGTATCCAGATGACGCCATGGGCAAGAGCGATCCGCACCTGCATTTCCCTCTCAACCGCACGCAGGGGCTGCATGGATATTGAAGAGCTTATACCGCCCCGAATCTCACCCACCCTGTATCCCTGGGCGGCATGGCATTTCAGACAGCTTGAATCCACGATAAACGGGCGCATCATGCGGAAATATTCCTCTCCTGATATGGAATCTTTTCCATATACCTCCTGCGTGCCTTTCTCGAAAGCATGCAGCGCTTTCTTCTCCCATTCGTCCGGAAAATTTTCGGGACGGATCGGCCTGAGGCTCGTTATATGGCCCAGGACAAATCCGGCTTCTTTCGCCATCTCGTTCACCTGCCGGGTCATATAAGCGGGATTCATGAGGGTGAGATAATGCCCTTTAACAGTGGTAATCTCCCTGTCGGGTACCTTGAGGTACGGATTAGGGGCGGTGGTTGAGACGGGAACGTAGACCCCTCCTTTCGATGACAGCCACTTCCGATAAATCATATCTTTTTTTAGGGTGAGATCAGCTCGTGCACGCGCCAGAGAGAGAATGGCCTTTTTTTGATATACGATGTTCCATGTGAAAGATGCAGCGATACAGCAGGTCCAGATGCCGAAAAATATCAGGCGATAGGTTTTAATACCGGGTGATCGTGATTTGCTTTCTATTCTCTTCATTTCCGAACCGCTCCTCCCTGGATAAGGGGTATTCACTTGTGATGTGAATGCACCCACTCGATCGCATTCCGCATGAGATCGCCCGAGCTGGCCAGCCCGAGCTTCCCGCGTATATTCTTCCGGTGAGTCTCCACCGTGTTAATGCTCAACTTCAGGTTTTTCGCGATGTCCACGAATTTATATCCGTTGCCGATGAGCTCGAAAATCTCAAGCTCGCGGCCGGTCAGGCCCTCGATCGATTGACGCGACTCTTCTTTTTCGTTCAGCAGGCGGTCAATGATATTGCCGGATATGGTGTTGCTCACGCAGAGCCCCCCTTTCATGACCTCCCGGATTGCGCCTATGATAATCTGGGGCGCTTCGCTTTTGGCAATGTACCCGCGGGCGCCCGCGCGGATGGCCCGCTCGACATACAGGGTCTCGCCGTGCATGGTAAGCACGATTGCTTTTGTCCGGAAACCGCGGTCGGTCATTGCCTTGATCAGGTCAATACCACCCGCCTGGCCATTGAGTGAAAGGTCAACAATGGCAATGTCGGGCTCCATTTTCACCATCAAAGCGATCGCCCTGTTGGCGGAATCAGCTTCTGCGCACACCGTGATGTCTTTCTCACTTTCGATTATTTCACGGATGCCCTTTCGCATTAGCGGATGGTCTTCGACAATTATAACGCTGACAGTGCCGTTATCGTGTTTAGTCGATTTTTTCATTTACTGTATCATCAATCATTTATTCAGCAATAGTCACAAAAGGCCATAGTTTACACCCTGCACATTTTTACCGATACGCAGCCCCATAACTGAAACCGGTTACAAGGCCAAAGATGTAATAATTGGTATTATTAATGTAATAGAAACAATATATCAGTCAATAACCGGATCCGGTGATATTCCGCGTTATAGCAATCGGCCGGTGTTGAGAGAAATCTCGAGCCCAAAGATCATTTTATTGTTAATTATACGGATTATGGCCCCTATCAGGTGCGCACGGTGCTGCATAACGTTCAGTCCCATGCCGTTCGTTACGCCGATACCGGAATGTTCCCGCCCTATCCTGTTGGAAACAGTGATGACAAGGTCGCTGTCGTTACAGCCCATCTCCACATCGATGACATCACGGCTGGCTCCATGCCGCGCCGCATTGCTGATGGCCTCCCGCACGATGTAAAAAAGGTGCTCGGCGGCAAATTGGTCCTCAATGACAATATCACCCTTCTTTTCCAGCCTCACCCTGACATTAAGGAGACGTTTCATTTCTACGACATATTCACGAACCGCTTCCGCAAAACCGCCGGGGTCCAGCGCGACCGGCTGAAGTCCCTTGGCAATAAGGCGGGTATGGTCTACCGATTCGCGAATCAGTCCGATCATTGAATCGACATGCTGAAAGTTGTCATACCCTTTACCGGCCAGCTCCTTTTTATGCATTTCCGCGACAAACCCCAGGTAGGAAAGCCGCTGTCCCAGGTTGTCATGCAGGTCCCTGCTGATACGCCTGCGCTCGTCATCCGTGACCCTGATGACTTCCTGTTCGAGGAGCCGGACAGCGGTAATATCCTCGCCGATCGACTGGTATTCGCCCGGCACGCCGTTAGAATTGAAAATGGCGCTATCGGTCCTCCGCTGCCACCTGACGCTGTCATCCGGCATGATGACATGGTACTCGTAGGATATGACGGGATTATCGACCGTGAGCGATCTGATCTTTCCGCGAACAATTTCGTGGAACCGTACGGGAATTTGTTGAAAAAAACTGGTGCCCACCAGCTCCCCGCTGGTCCGGCCAAAGTACCGGCAATACGAGTCATTGACGAACGTCAGGTTAAAGTCCGGGTCGAACCGGCATATGAGGTGCGGTATATTCTCCACGAGTTTCCGGTAACGGAGCTCGCTGTCCCTTAGATTTCGTTCCATAGAATGCTTGTACAGCGCTATTTCAATGGAATGGTACAGATCCTTATCTTCATAGGGTTTCGTAATAAAACCATACGGGCCCGTTTCCCGGGCCTGCGCGAACGTGGCGGGATCTACATACGCGGTCAAAAATATGACAGGCACATCAAGAAAACGATGTATTTCGTAGGCGGCGGATATCCCGCTGGAATCTCCCTTCAGCTTGATATCCATGAGTATCAGGTTTGGGCAAGACGTTCTCGCAAGCTCGATGGCTTTTTCACCGGTATCGGCGATGCCGCAGACCGCGTACCCTCTCTCCTCGAGCTGTACTTTAATCTGCTCGGCAGTTAACAACACGTCTTCTACGATGAGTATTTGCGGTTTATTATTCATGCAGCAAACCGTTTTGATCAATCGATCATAAAAATAAGCCTGCATTAATCCGGTGGAACATGTTGATCGGTATTATCAATATACATGTTGAAAACTCAACTGTCATTCCGGCCGAAGCGCAGCGAAGAGCCGGAATCCATTTTTCCCGCCTGGATTCCCGCTTCCGCGGGAATGACAGGATTCAAATTCGATAAGCATAAACAGTTATGCAACACGTCTAATATACATCTTTATAAGCTCTCAAACCATTATTTAATATAAAAATTCCATTAATCCAGAAAAACTAACAGGCAAAATGCTGCAAAAATGCCCGGCCGAGCATAACGGCCTGTTATGCACCAATGGGAGTCGGGCCCCGATAGGGGAACAGAATACCCTCGTTATTGCAGAAAAACGGCATTGATCCATGCATTATTTAGTACTGCTATTAGGGGCTTCATCCCCGATAAGAATCGGCGTTCATGGATTATCCCTAATTGGATATCCGGCCGATTTTCCGCAGGGAGGTACCGAAAAAGCATCTGCCCCGTTTTGGCTCAGCAAAAGGGCAACACGCCCCCGGGCAGTTGTCGTTTAATCGGTTATGACAGAAAGCCCCTAAAATCCTTATATAACCGGAAACGGTTATGATATCCGTGAATTTCTAACCGGAACAGGCCATATACTTTATTCCAACAATTTACTACACTACAAGAATGAGATCGATATGCTTCTGCGATGTTTTGAGAAATAATAAGCTTCACTAGTCAGGCCAATCGTTTCCATGAGAAGGCTCCTCTGCGGCTTATTAACGTCACCGGAAAACAGCATATCAAAGAAAAATAATTTTCAGGAGGCGTCACGATGAAATATCATGTTGTAAAGAAATTGATGGGGACCACTGCCGCACTTGTCCTCATCGCTTCCTTCATGACCGGTTGCTCACAAGCTAAAAGCCTGCCCAACTGGTGGTTTGCATTTTTATCAGACCCGGTTACAATAACGGAATTCTCATTTTTATCTGCCGACAATCCGGGTCTTTCGTCTGATGTTACCGGCATAATCAGCGGGTCGAACATTTCCCTGACAGTACCGTTCGGAACGGAAATTTCCACGCTTATTGCGACTTTTATAAGCGCAGGGGAGTCCATCACCGTACTGGATGATCCGCAGATAAGCGGTGAAACCGAAAACGATTATACCGGCCCGGTAACTTACACGGTAACCGCCGCAAAAGGGGGAACTGCCGAATACCTTGTAACGGTAATTGTCGCGCCAGATACGGCAAAGGAAATTACCGCGTTCGGTTTCCCGTCAGCATCCGCGACCGGAATCATTGACGGCACGAACATAAGTGTCACGGTCCCGTATGACACCGACGTTACCGCACTTGTCGCAACCTTCAACACGACCGGAGCATCCATTACCGTCGGTCCGGCCGCCCAGACAAGCGGAGAAACGGCGAACGATTTCACAAATCCCGTCACCTACCGCGTGACCGCAGCGGACAGCTCATACCAGGACTATACCGTTACGGTTACCATTGCGCTGAATACGGCAAAAAATATTACCGCGTTCAGTATTCCTTCAGCCCCCGCAACCGGAATCATTGACGGGTTGAACATCAGCGTTACGGTCCCGTATGGCACCGACGTTACCGCACTTGTCGCAACCTTCAGCACGACCGGGGCCTCGGTAAAAGTTGGCGAGACCACCCAGGTAAGCGCGGGAACGCCGAATGATTTTACGGAGCCTGTCACCTATCGGGTAACCGCAGCGAATAGCTCGCATCAGGACTACACCGTGACAGTTGCCATCGCCCTGAGCCCGGCAAAAAACATTACCGCGTTCAGTATTCCGTCAGCCCCGGCAACCGGAGTAATATCCGGGTTAAACATCAGCGTCACGGTCCCGTATGGAACAAACGTTACCGACCTTGTCGCGACCTTCAGCACGACCGGAGCGTCGGTAAAGGTGGGCGAGACCATCCAGATAAGCGAGGGGACGCCGAATGATTTTACTGAACCTGTTACGTATAGAGTAACAGCCGCGGACAGCTCATACCAGGACTATGTCGTCACCGTTACCATCGCTCTGAATCCGGCAAAGGAGATTACGGCGTTCAGTATTCCGTCAGCTCCGGCAACCGGAGTCATTGACGGGTTGAACATCAGCATGACGGTACCCTATGGAACAAATGTAACCGCCCTTGTCGCAACCTTCAGCACGACCGGAGCGTCGGTAAAGGTGGGCGAGACCACCCAGGTAAGCGCGGGAACGCCGAATGATTTTACGGAGCCGGTCACCTATCGGGTAACCGCAGCGAACAGCTCGCATCAGGACTATATCGTAACAGTTGCCGTAGCCCTGAATCCGGCAATGGAAATCACGGCATTCAGCATTCCATCGGCCGGCGCGACCGGATACATTTCCGGGTCAAGCATCAGCGTTACGGTCCCCGGTGGAACTGACGTAAACGCCCTGGTCGCGACTTTCAGCACGACGGGAGCATTCGTTATGGTGGGTTCAACCACTCAGACGAGCGGGGGAACGCCCAATGATTTCACGGAGCCGGTCACCTATAGAGTAACCGCTGCCGACAGCTCGTATAGGGACTATATCGTAACCGTTACCATCTCATCGAATTCGGAAAAATCCATGACGGAATTTGGCTTTCCATCAGCCGGCGCCGCGGGAATCATTTCCGAGATGAACGGTACCATAGCCGTTACTGTTCCCTACGGAACCAGCGTAACAGCTCTCGTGGCGACATTTGTTTCAACCGGAGCATCAGTGAAAGTTAATTCTGTCATCCAGACAAGCGGGGGAACGCCCAATAATTTTTCAAGCCCGTTGGTTTACACTGCTTATGCTGGAAATGGATCAACGAAGGATTACACTGTTACGGTTACCATTGCATCGAACACGGCAAAAAATATAACCGCCTTTTCATTCCTGTCGGTCAACAATCCCGGTATTTCAACGGATGTATCCGGCACGATAGACGCTTCGGATATATCGGTGGCATTGCCCTTCGGAACCGATGTTTCGTCTTTAAAGGCGACATTCTCAACTTCCGGCGCGTCAGTTACGGTCGGAGGCGTTTTGCAGGTAAGCGATGTAACAGCGCATGATTTCACCAGCCCCGTCATTTATACGGTCCATGCGGGCGACAGCAGCACGAAGCCGTATACTGTTACTATTTACCTGGCGAGAGGCGTTGAGAACTTTACCATTCGAAGCCAGGATTACGAGACCATTATTACCGAAACGCCGACCACCATGTCGGGCAGCAGCAGTGACGGCATTGTCAGGGCGAACGGATTGCTTTCAGAGGGCATCCCGGGCACCATTTCAGTCAGCGTCACGGTAAACGGCATAGAAAGCCCGATGGCGGATAATGTATCTACGGGCGGCGAGTTCTCGGGCGACATCGTTCTGAACAACGGGATGAACGCGATATGCATCGTGGTCTATTCCAATGGCACGGTGTATGGAAGAAGCCAGGTCGTTACGATCGACAGCTCCATACCGGCATCGGTGTCGCGCCTTGAGCTCAGGTGGGACGGTCCGGGCGACCTGGACTTTCATCTTCAGTCTTATTCGCCTGTCTTCCATGTGTATTATGGCGATCTGGGGTATACGCAGGACGGCTATGATGTTCAGCTGGATGTTGACAATACTTCGGGATACGGCCCTGAAAACATTCGGGTCTATACCGTGGATGCGCCGACAACAGTGACCTGTTTTGTGAATTATTATAGCGGTGACCAGGACCTTAATGTAACTGTTCGTTCTTTCAACATTGCCAATGAACTGGTCAACACATATACGCACACGTTTCTTGCTGGCGATGTGGGATCGGATTGGATTGTCGATACATATGTGGTCAATCCTTAACAAGATACAAAGCTGACGTACCGGGGGCTGTCGTTACAACGACAGCCCCCTATTTATTCTGGAAAAGTGAAAGACACTTTTCCCAACCATAATCCGATGAATCTGCGAATGCATTCCATACACCCCCCCTGTCACCGGATCCGGTGATGACGTCCCCTGATTATTAACCTGAACCGGTTATATGCATAGTGGTGTTAATGTACTACATTAACCTGTGTGAGGAGATAGAGCGTAATGGTAATTTAATGGTATTTTCATTTAAGCGAAAATGCCATGACATGAGATGGGGAGGGCACAGCATGAAATTTCAAGTACAGATAAACATGATGATAGTTGGTGCGGTTTTGATGTTACTGGCTGCCATCACAAGCGGTTGCGATGAAAGTAATGATTTATCAAATTCGTTACCGATATTGCCATTCAACACTACTCAATCCTCTGTGACATTTAACAGTATGGACGCGGACGAACAGGCATATCCTGAAACAATTGCAGTAGCACAACCTTCACGGACAGTTGATGCATTGCCGACCGAGCCTGTGAAGTCAGGTGTGATTTTTGCCGGCTGGACCACGGCACCGGATGGTAACGGCGAACAGTTTACAGAAAATACGCGTGTTAAAGAAAATATTACTGTGTATGCCGCATGGTCAACACCGGGACTGAAATTCACGCTCATTAACGGCGGCAAAGAATATAGCGTACAGAAAGGATCAGCCGATACATCCGGAACCGTTGTCATCCCGGGATACCGGTCAGGGAAAAAGGTCACTGCCGTGGGCGCTTATGGATTCAGCCACTGCACCACCATGATGGTCGTGACAATCCCGGACCATGTCACCTCTATCGGCGAGAACGCGTTCTATGGCTGCAGTGGCCTGACGGGCGTGACCCTGCCCGGCAACCTCGCTTACATCGGGCAGGCTGCATTCTACTCATGCACGGGTCTGACAGGCATGGCTTTCCCGGGCAGTGTAACTGAAATCGGGCCGGGTGCTTTTGCTTATTGCTCAGGCCTGGCAAATCTTACATTCGCGCTTGACGGCAGACTCACAACAATCGGGGAATTTGCTTTCGCCTTTTGCAGCAGCCTGACTCAAGCGACGCTGCCCGTAAGTATAACCAGCATCGTTCACCGTGCGTTTTACAGCTGCATCAATTTAACAGAAATAATTCTGAATAGCGTTGTACCGCCTGAATTATGCATATGCGTGTTTTTTAACTGCCCTGCACTTCAAGCTATCAAGGTGCCGGCCGCCAGCGTGGAGACCTACAAATTGACTACCGGTTGGAACAGTTATGCGGAAAACATAATTGCCCTGTAATAACCGGTCTGCACAATAACTCTGATCCGGCCTATGGGGTCGTACTGGATTGCCGACACCTATCTGGTAAATCCACTGCAAGCGGCTTTCATGCACAAAAAAGTGCAGTCATGAACAATTGATGCACTTGATTCCCATCCCGCATCAAAAAAATTTGCTCTTTTCAGAATTAAGTTGAAAATTGTATTGATGGGATCATCAGTTTATCATATATTCTACTTGCGCCATTGAATTATCGTGAGGAGGACTTATGGCCCGTACAATTTTTAAAGGCATGATAATTACGCATGACAACACCATTAGATAAGAAAAAAAATAACAACACCCGGCCGATCGGCTTAAAAGCCGGGGGAACGCCCTATACGGTCTTCATCATAGATGATTCATTAACCGCCCGGGAAGTACTGAAACGCACCCTCTCGTCATTACAGTGCAAAATAATCGGTGAAGCAACGAACGGCGAATTAGCGGTCACTATGCTCAAATCACTGACCCGCAAGCCCGACTTCATTTTCATAGACATGGAAATGCCCCAGATGAACGGCATTGAAACGATCAAGCAGATCAGGCCGTTCCTTCCGGAATCAATGATACTAATGGTGACATCCCACGCGGAAAGGGACATGGTCGAAGAGCTGATTAAAATCAATGTAAGCGGGTACATCAAGAAACCATTTGACAGGGAAACGATATTAAAAAAGATCGCGATCCTGACCGGCAGAAATATTGATGAATGAACCTGCCATATTCCTATTGACATCCTATAAAGCAGGTGGTATAACTGCAAAAAACATCAAAAGGAGCGCACTTATGAAAGCGAAATTGGTATTAATTTCAATTATAGTTCTTGCCGCGGCATTCATCGCGACCGGCCGCAAATCCACGATCGATTACCCGTCCGGCGACAAATACGTCGGGGCAGCAAGCAAGGGCGTCCGTGACGGCAGCGGCGAGTATGCATGGAAATCCGGGGACAAATACGTCGGCCCCTACAAGTCCGGCCTCAGGGACGGCGAAGGAACCTACTACTGGTCAAAGGGCGACGTGTACAAGGGCTTCTACAGGGCCAACATCAAGGACGGGAAAGGCTCCTATACATGGCCTTCAGGCGACAAGTACGAGGGAGAATTCAAAGACGGCATGATGAACGGCCAGGGCACCTACTACTGGAAATCCGGCGACAAGTATGTCGGCGAGTTCAAAAACGACATGAGGGACGGCCAGGGCGTCATGTACTATGTTGACGGAAAGACCCAGCAGGGCGCCTGGAAAAATAACGCTTTCGTGGGAGAATAAACGTGCGTGGAGGCGAATTTCAAGGCCTTTGAGTACACGTCTGAAGACAGTTTCATAGAATCCGAATACCGGTTCACCGGCGATACCTCGACCGGGTGGACCATCATGAGAAACGGCAGGGAGCATCTGACCCTGGGCCCGGGATACCGGCTGCTGCGCACCATGTACTGCGGCATCTGCTCCACGGACCTGGCCAGGCGACACCTGCCGTTTTCTTTGCCCCAGGTCATCGGCCACGAGGCAGTCGCCGTCGATCCGGCGACCGGCCGCGATTACGTGGTCGAGATTAACGATACCTGCGCCGCGCGCGGCGACGCTTCGCCGGAGATCTTCTGCGCGTCCGGGCTGTCCACCCA
>JBGTBN010000087.1:0-9027 GCA_041749375.1 Spirochaetota bacterium | reverse complement strand
GAGCGCGATCACCGCGGACTCGGCCGCGCAGGGCGGGCAGCAGCCCGGCGCGAGGCGCGGGTCGATCATGATGACGTCCGGGAAGAGGAGGTCGGACTTGATCACGCGGTTGTCGATGGACAGGTAGCCGGTCGCCTCCAGGCCCGTTGAGCAGCAGGCGTATGCGTAGATCAGGGGCTTCAGGCGCTTCCTGATCGGGGCGCCGTCCAGGTAGGGCTGCAGTGTGCCGCTCTTTTCCGAAACGAGCACGTTCAGCGCCTTGGCCACGTCGACGACCGGGCCGCTTCCCAGGGCGATGATGGAGTCGCACCCGCGCTCGCGGAAGATCACCTCCGCGTTCAGGGCCAGGGACACCGCGGCGTAGTCGCGCACTTCGTCGTAAATCCCGCCGAGGGTCATGCCGCTTTCGGCAAAGGCCTTGATGAATTTTTTCACAAGGCCGCTCTCGGTGATGCTCCGGTCCGCGATCACGAGCGGCTTGTAAGCGTCGTAACTTGCCAGCTCCGCAGGGATGCTCTCCAGGACGCGCTTGCCGGACATTATCTTGAGATGATTGAAAAATTCGTAATAATCTGGTATATGCATAATCGATCCTCGCTTATGGTTTCTGTTCCCCCGCGCGGTCCGTTCCGCGTCCGGGGGACGGTGTATCATTTAATCTCGATGCCGAGACGTTTCAGCGTGCGCTTCTTCGGAACCCCGTTCTCATCATATCCCCGCGCCTTGTAATAGTTGCCGATCATCCTGTCGAGCGGAACGACGTGATCCTGCTGGTCGCATTTCCGCCCCTCGGTCAGGAGCCGGCGGGGCAGGGTGTCGTCCTTTTTCGAGATGCCTTCGCGGGTGTTCATCCAGCGCTCCAGCACGTGGATGCGCTCGCCGGTTTTCAGGAACCTGAGCATGCTGATGTAGGGGATGTAGGGCTTGCCCACGGTCGAGTGCCACATCTCCGGCCAGAGGCTCACGTCCATCAGGTTCAGCGCCAGCGGCGTGAGGTTCTGAGTCAGGAACCAGAGGAGGGGCGTCGGCGACAGCTTGATGAGCGGCGGCTCCAGGAAGACGGCGAAGGCGGTGAAGTGGCAGATGTGGAGCGAGTTCATCGCCGCGTAGGTGTTTTCCATGAACTTGACCATGGTGTGCTTCCCGCGGGTCGCGTACGGGCTGGCCATGCCGAAGTACGACTCGAGCGTGAAGAGGCTCGTGGACAGGTGGCACGCGCCCCGGTTGGCGACGGCGTACGAGAGGCCGTGGCCCACGCACCCGCGCGGGTCGTAGGCCGCCATCTCCATGCCCTTGACATGGATGGCGAAATCCTCGCCGCCGAATTTCTTCGACGCCATGCGCGAGCCGTCCGCCAGGTCGTTGCCGATCCCCTTGCGGTGGGCGATGTCCCTGAGCATCTCGGCCACGCCCTTGACCTGCCCGAATTTCAGGTCGGTCTTGATGAGCCCTTTCTCCGTGGCTTCCATCGCCCAGGCCAGCGTACCGCCGGTGGAGATGGTGTCCATGCCGTACGCCGAGCAGAGCTCGTTCCATTCGGTGATGACGACCGGGTCGAATATGTCGAGGTTCGAGCCCATGAGCCCGATGGTCTCGTATTCGGGGATGTGGCGGTCCTTGCCGTTGACCGTCCCCTTGTGGCCGCACATGATGGCGCACGGCTTGCAGGTGTCGTACTTGGTGTTGAAGCGGTCGGCCATTGCCTCGCCGGAGATCTTGTGCGCTTCGCCGTGGGACCCGCCTGAGAAGTTGTGCACCGGCAGGATGCCGGCCGCATTGGACAGGTTCACGTTGGCGTTGGTGCCGAAGTTCCGGTACGAGCCTGCCGTGATGGCGTTGGCGTTTATGTACTTGAAGAAGCGCTTGTTCGATTTCTGGAACTTCTTCTTGTTGGCCGGAATGATCTTGAAATCGCCGCCTTTCGCGACAATGCCTTTTAAATTCTTGGAGCCCAGGACCGCGCCCATGCCGCCCCGTCCCAGGAACCGGTGGCCGGAGCGGATGTTGGCGAACCTGACCAGATTCTCGCCCGCTGTGCCGATGACCACCGCGCCGGTGCCGTCCTTGAGGATCGCCTTCTCGGCCGCCTCGGTATCCTTGCCCCATATCCCCTTGGCCGGTTTGAACTGGACGCCCTTCGAGTCGATGACCAGGTAGAGGGGCGCGCTCGCCCTTCCCTTTATGACCATCGCGTCCCAGCCCGCGGTCTTGAATGCCATCCCGAACGGGCCGCCGCATGACGCGGAGACCATGATGCCGGTGAGAGGCGATTTCGTGACCGCCTCAAAGCGTCCCGAGCAGGGAGCCCCGGTCCCCATGAGCACGCCCATGCAGAATGCGATCATGTTGTCCGGGCCCAGCGGGTCGATGCCCGTCTCCATCCTGTCATAGAGGAGCTTGAGGCCCATTCCCTTGCCCCCCAGATACATGTCCCGGTCCTTCTTGCTTATTTCCGAGATGCTGAATTTTTTTGCGGACAGGTCGATTTCAAGTATGCGGTTATTTGTGCCGATAACTTCGCCCATTGTGATTCTCCTGGTGTAATGTATGCGACTGGTAAGGAATCACCCCGTCACATGCCGGGATGCGGATCTTTCTATCTTTCTGTCTGGTACGACGGGTCAGCGGGACGGAAGCGCCCCTCTCAGCCGCCGCCGGACGGCTTGAGGCAGCTCACCTCGTCGCCGTCGTTAAGCTTCGCCCACGTGGTGATCCTCGCGCCGCTTCTGAAAAAAGCGTAGCTCGAGAAGGTTGTCATGCCGGCATTTTTCAAGGCCCACTTGAGGCGTTTGCCCGATGGGACCTTCATCAGTATCCCTTCGGCAGGATTATATGAAACCAGCTTGAGCTCTTTATCGATACCCGAGAAGAATTTGATGCGGACTGATATTTCTTTGACCATGAACCCAACCTGTGCGGCAGATGATACAGGCGTTAAAATTAATTTCAACTAAAAATATCGGACGCCGATTAAAAAAGCGATAAAATCCGGGTTCCTGCGCGGATTGTATCGTCCCGGGACGTCACCGTGACTTTTTGGCGTATTCACGGAGTTTTTTCAGCAGCTCATCCCGCCTCTTGCGGAGCTCTTTGCCCCGGAACACGTCCTTTATCTTGATGGGCTTGTCAAACCGGGCTATCTCGTCGAACTTGAGGTTCGCGTGCTTGTAATCCCGGATCTCGTCCAGGGACGGCAGGATGATGGCGTAGAGCGAGAAGGGCGTATGGATCAGTGAGTGCCCCCTTCCCAGGTATGCCTCGGAGAACCCTCCGTCGATGTTGATGGCGCGCCCGTCCGGCGAAGAGATCTTCTCGCCCTTCATGATATCCACCGGGGTGTGGCCGTACACGATCCGCTCCGTGCCGAACTCTTCCATTATAAGGTCCATGAACTCTTTCTTCTTTAAATTCTCGCCCCAGTGAAGGGTCTTTTCCTTGTGCGTGACCTTGTCCTTGAAGAAGTACCTCTCGAAGGTCTTCATGGCATGCTTCCCGAAGAAGGGCGACTTGGGCCCGCACAAGAGGTAGAACATGGACGCCAGCTCGAACGGGTCCTGTTCCTTCCCCTCCAGGTAGCGTTTCCCAACGTTCTTCACCAGGGCCTCCAGGTGGTCCATCAGCTCCTTCCCTTTCCTGCCGAAGAGCTTGTCGAACTTCCCCTCCTCGGTGCTGGGGATCAGGGCGTGTATGTTCAGGATGTAGTTGTTGATGTGGTAGAGCTTCCCGTCCTCGAACAGGTACTTCATGAGGTCCATGATTTTCTGGCTCGAGGTGAACTGGCGGGCGAGGTCGTCGATCACCTCCTCCTCTTCCTTTGTAAGGGCGAGAGGGTTGTCCAGGTCGAAGGCGGGGAAGTGGGTGTCGGTGAGGCCCTCGGTGTCGCCGGCCTTGAGCATCGCGGCGAACTTCTCCAGGTTGAGGCGCGACTCCATCTGGAGCTCGGGGAACTGCCTGATGCTCTTCTCCTCCAGCTTGAACTGGATCATGGCCAGGGTCTTTTCCATCTTGCGGGAGATGTCCATTTTCGCCTTGAATTGCCCGGTCACGCCCCCGGGGTAGAGCGATTCGGCGAAGGCCTTCAGCTTGTCCAGGTTTATGCCCAGGCGCTCGAGAAAGGCCAGGTTGTCGTAGCGGACGCTTATCCGCAGGGCCTCGGCTATGAGTGACTTGTTGCCCGCGGCCGCGCCCATCCACAGTATGTCGTGGTTCCCCCAGACGAACCGTACGTAGGGCCGTATGTCCCTGCTGGATAGGATGCGCAGTATCCTGTCAGGCTCGTCTCCGCGGTCGAACACGTCGCCCAGCACCACGAGCTGGCCCAGTATGACCTGCTTCACGATTTTCGCCAGGGCGGAGATGACCTTGTCCGCGATGATCTCGTTTTCGTAAATGAGATCGGGGACGTGGAACCCCAGGATGAGGTTTTCTATGACCGCCTTGAGGTCCTCGTTGATGCTCGACCGTACCTGCTCGAAGTCGACGATGTCCTCTACCTTGTAGCGGATTATCTTCACCAGGGCCCATATCACGTCCTGGCGCTCCATGGTGAACGGCTCGTCCGGGAGGTAGCGCTCGGCCTGGACGGCGTGGTCCAGGTAGTCCAGCTTCTCCACGGAAAAGTGCTTGGAGAGCGCCTCCTGCGCCGTCCGCCAGATGAGGCCGAACCTCCCCTTGAGGATGGTGGTGAACCGCTCGCCGGCCCCGTGCGGATCGCTGACCCACATGGTCGTGTTGATGCTGCGGTCAAGCTCGGACTCGATTTCCGTCAGCTCCCTGATGGTATCATGGATCTCTGTAAGGCTCAGCCTGGCAGCCATGTCGTCCTCCTGGCGGGTTTCGTAACGCGCGGCGCGCGCCATATTCTTTACACCGCGCCGCCCTCATGTCAATTTTTTTATTTTTTTCCGGGTTCGTCCTTCATGATTTTCGGGCGATAGGAGTTGGCGGGAAAGTTCACGCGCATGCCCCGTATCGAGACTTTCGCGCCGTCATAGCCGACCAGGTAATACTGGTTGTAGCTCCAGTGCCAGTCCTCGTACGTGTACCCGAAACAGCCGGCAGCGGCGTACCTGATGCCGTCTTTCTCGAACTCGTACAGCGCCCTGGTATTGCCGGCTATCACGGCTTTTACCGGGTACTGTTTGAAGAGGACGTGGAGCTCTTCCCCGTCATCGTACCGGGTCCCGGCCTGCGGAGGGGCCATGATCGGGTAGTGACTCAGGACGAAAATGGGCCCGTGCTCGCGGTTGATTTCGAGGTCGCGCTTCAGCCAGCTTTTTTGTTCGGGCGACAGCCTGTGGTTCTTGTTGATGACGTGCAGGAGTATGAAATGGGCGTTTCCGTAATTGAAGGAGTAATAGAGCTTCTCCCTGGTGTACCGGGTGAACAGCGAGAGGGACCCGTTGTACAGGTCCTTCTCGCCGGCAAGGATGTGGAGAATGGGGCGGAGCACCTTCTTCTGCGTCTGGAAGTTCTCGTACTGGCGCACGACGTCTTTCAGGGTTATGCCCATCGACTCGTTGCCGCCCTGGATGATGTCCCCGGTATGAATGACCAGCATCGGGTTATCCCTGTTGAGCATTTTGAACACGTATTCGAGTTTTTCTGCCTGGCCGGTGAAGGGCGAGGCGGGGCTCGTATTGCCCATGACCGCGAAGGTGACCTCCTGCATGGGCATCTCCTGCGGCGCGGCGCAGGCCGTGAACACTGACAGCGTCACTGCCGAGACCAGGACGGCCAGCGCCAGGGCTGCTACCGCCGGCAGGGAATGGTTTAATTTTGATTCGGTCATCTGTATATTCCGGTTCGAGAATTCAATACAATAGATTCACGAAAGAGGGCAGGAGAGTCAATAAGTTTTTTGTGAAGACTCCCCCTGTCCCCCCAAGGGGGCACGCGGCCCATGTCATTCCCGCGAAGGCGGGAATCCATTGGTCCACACGGTGGGGTCAGTGCGCTGCCCGGCGCAGGGAGGTGACCCGGAGCGGGTCAGGACAAATAAGGGGGAAGAGGACGCTGTCCTCTTCCCCCTTTAGCCCCCATCTCCTGCCGCCTCAATCGCCGGCGGGGGGCTTTCCCGGCAGATTCGCCGGATCGGCTTCGCCGAATCCGGCTCACTGCGCGGCAAGGTTTGCCCCCGTGAAGGCGGGGATGCGCATCCCCGCCGTCACGGGGGCGTTTTAATGGCAATTTGTTCACCTGATGCAAATTCTCGGAATGCATTTGTCTTATCAAGAGATTTCGTATTAACGTGCGGTACGCTTTCGCTCGAGGCATGCCTCCGTGCATGCTCTCGCGACGCCGCGCATCCGTGCGCGGCGGTTTTTTTGAGTTGCGCTTCCAGCAGTTAGTGCTCATCCGCCTTCCGCTTTTCAATTTGAAATGGGAGAGAGGCAAGGGGGCGAGGTCGGTGCGGCGCTCGGCAGGCGAAATGCTCATTACGCTTGTCGAGTGATTTCGGCGTAGCCGAAATCGTATCGAGACAAGCGATGCAATTGAGAGTACGAGTACCTCGAAGTCTGTGCCTCCGCCTCGCGGGCGTATTTCTTCTTGCTATTTTCCCTGTTTTAATTTTTATTGCCGGTAACAAGGGAGGCAATCCATGAAACACAACAGTTATTTCGACGGCAAAGTGCAGAGCCTGGCATTGGAAACCGCCAGCGGCGCAGCAACCGTGGGAGTCATCACCCCGGGTAAGTTCCCCTTCTCTACGTCCGCGGAGGAGCGGATGGTGATCGTTTCCGGCACGCTGAAAGCGAAGCTTCCGGGCAGGGATTGGGCGGAGTTCGGGCAGGGAAAAGAATTCATCGTGCCGGCAAAAGCGTCATTTGAGGTTGAAGCTGACAAGGATGTGGCGTATATTTGTTATTATAAGTGACACGGCGCATGACAACACGAAAAACCGCCCTTATCACCGGCGCAACCTCCGGCATAGGAAAGGCCTTCGCCGAACGCTTTGCATCAATGGGATATGACCTCATTATTACGGGTAGGAGGAAGGCCGTAATCGACGCCGCGGCCCTGGAGATAACCGGGCGGTATGGGGTGAACGTCAGCGTCGTGATCGCGGAGCTTGTGGAGGACGCGGGCGTGCGGAAGATCCTGAAAGAGATATCCGGATGCACTACCCTCGCGGCGCTGGTGAACAACGCAGGCTACGGGATCGACGGACTCTTCGTCGAGCGCAAGATCGAAGAGCACCTTGCGCTCGCGCGCGTGCTCGCGGAAGCGCCGATGCGCTTCATCCACGCAGCGCTGCCCGGCATGATCAGGAGGCGGGACGGCGCGATAATCAACGTATCCTCGCTGGGAGCATGGGCGCCGGCGCCCATCAACGGGGTGTATGGCGGCGCCAAGGCGTTCCTCAACGTGCTCACCGAGTCCATTTACATGGACGTGCGGCGTTACGGGATCAGGATGCAGGCCCTCTGTCCGGGTTTCACCGCCACCGATTTCCACAGGCAGATGGGGGTCCAGGAGGAGATGAAGAAAAGGCGGCTCTACTGGATGAAGCCCGCGGACGTGGTGGATTATTCAATGAAATGTCTGGAGCGGGGAAGGGTGGTGTGCATTCCCGGTCTCGTCAACCGGCTCCTTCGCGCTCTCGTGGCTATCGTGCCCCGGAGGCTGTATTACCGGGCGGCGGGGGATGGATCGTAGAGACGCACGGCCGTTCGTCTCTACGATGTTCAAACAATGCGTCTATACTAATGCTTAAATCGTCGTACTTATGAATGACGCGATGCCGAAGCGCACGCTGAATCCTGCGTCCGGAACCTTTCCGACTGCTCGATCGCGTCCATCACCTGTGCGAGAATCGCATCCTCGGAATCATCGTAATTAATGGTGAGAGGCGGCTTGATCCGGATGCTCAATCGTGTCCCCGGTTTTAACGGCTTGCATGGTTTGGATTTATGGAATGCCTCTGAAAACCCGTCAACGACAACCGGCACGACAATGCACTTGCTGTTTTTAATTATGCGGGCCGTTCCCTTTCTCCCTTTAGTGAAGGGTGTGGTTGTTCCCTGCGGGAACGTGATTACCCACCCGTCTTGTATCGCATCAGCCACCTTTTTCTGGTCCTGGAGGATCTGATCCACCTGCAGGTCGGTACTGTCGAAGGTATCCTCTCCTTTTTTCCAGGTCCTGTTGACCGTAACGGCCCCTCCCCATTCGATGATCCTGTGCAATGCCCCTTTCATCTGGGCTGTTTCAAGTGCTACAATATAATAGCAGTGTCCCGTCTTCGCCTTCCAGAACCAGTGAAGAAACGGACGCCGTATATGATCAAACTCGGTCATCAGCGCGATTCCTTCCATGAAGTATGTCTGATGGTTTGATACGAATAACACGTTGCTCTGTGGAAGGGCTTTCAGTATTTCCCCGCCTTCGACCTTCAGCCTGTTCACAATATTCAGGAAGAGCGTGCCCAGTATATGCTGAAACGGAGTCAGGATGAATATCTCTTTGATGATCACAGGAAGGCCATTAACATCTTTTTTCATCAGGGAATTTGTCCTGTTTTATAATAGAAAATGTTGTTAGAGTGTAAGTCCTGCTTCCGGATAATTATCAGTCAGAATCGCTCTGCATAACCGCATTATTACTGTCATTCAGATTTGCGGGGACGAATTTTACAATTCGTAAAAAAATATACAGGTTATTATTTATGTCAACATCTTTTCGTTCTAATTCCGGTAGCTCTGCAGGGGCGCCGGGATCCTGCCCCCGCGCCTTATCAGGCCGCCGGGACTGAAGCCGTTCACGGGCATCACGGGGGCGTGTCCCAGCAGCCCGCCGAACTCGACGAAGTCCCCCGCCTTCATGCCCGCTACCGGGATGATGCGCACCGCGGTGGTCTTGTTGTTCGCCACACCGATGGCCGCCTCGTCCGCGATGATGGCGGCGATCGTCTCCTCGCTCGTGTCGCCCGGCACCGCGATCATGTCGAGCCCGACCGAGCAGACCGAGGTCATGGCCTCCAGCTTCTCGATGGTGAGCGCGCCCGCCTCGACCGCCTCGATCATG
>JBGTBN010000086.1:0-20827 GCA_041749375.1 Spirochaetota bacterium | reverse complement strand
AAGTGGCTCTGGCTCGGCGCGCTCGCGTTCCACTGGTCGATGCTCGTCGTCGCGCTCCGGCACCTCCGCTTTTTCATGGAGCCGGTGCCCGCGCCGGTCGCCTGGCTCCAGGCCGCCGACGGCCTGTTCGAGACGGCCATGCCGCCGGTCTACCTGACCGACATCGCGCTGCTCGCTGCACTGGCCTACCTGCTCGTCCGGCGGCTCTCGGTGCCCTCGCTCCGGTACCTGTCGCTGGCCGCGGATTACCTGCCGCTCCTGCTCATCATCGCGATCGCGGTCACCGGCGTGCTGATGCGCCATTTTTTCCGGCAGGACCTGTCTGCGGTCAAGGAGTTCGCGCTCGGGCTCGCGAGCTTCGCGCCCGCGGTGCCGAAAGGAGCGGGCGTGCTCTTCTACCTGCACCTGTTCCTGGTCTCGGCGCTCGTCGCGTACCTGCCCTTTGGCAAGCTCATGCACTTCGCTGGAGTGTTCCTCTCGCCCGCGCGGAACCTTGCCAACACGTCGCGCACCGCGCGGCACGTCAATCCCTGGGACTATCCCGTGAAGACGCATACCTACGAGGAATGGGAGAGCGAGTTCGCGGAGAAGCTTAAATCATCCGGATACGAGATGGAGAACAAATAGCGATGGCCATCAAGATACAGCCGGGCGAGCTTGTGAAATACGATTACCGTCCGCCCCGGAAAGGATGGATGAATGAGCCCGTCCCGTTCAGGCCCGGCACCTTCAGCCACGCGGGCGTGAAGAAGCACGTCGAGTACCTGGGCCAGCCGAACCCGCGCGAGTGGCAGCCGTACGAGCAGGACTGGAAGCTGCCGGAGAACTGGAAAAAGATCATCCTCGACGGGATGCGCGAGCGGCTGGCCCGCTTCCGCTCCCTCCGGCTCTTCCTCGACATCTGCGTGCGCTGCGGGGCGTGCGCGGACAAGTGCCACTTCTACCTGGGCTCGGGCGATCCGAAGAACATGCCGGTTCTCAGGGCCGAGCTGCTCCGCTCCGTGTACCGGCGCTATTTCACCCTCTCGGGCCGGATCTTCGGAAGGCTCGCGGGGGCGCGCGACCTGACAGAGGACGTACTCAAGGAATGGTTCTACTACTATTACCAGTGCACGGAGTGCCGCCGCTGCTCCATCTACTGCCCCTACGGCATCGACACTGCCGAGATCACCATGATGGGCCGCGAGCTCCTGAACCTGGTCGGTGTTAACATCAACTGGATCATCGAGCCCGCGTCCAACTGCTTCCGCACCGGGAACCACCTGGGCATACAGCCCCACACCTTCCGGGACAACATCGAGTTCGCCGCGGACGAGATAAGGGACCTGACCGGCATCTCGATCGAGCCCTCGATCAACCGGAAGGGCGCGGAGGTGCTCTTCATCATTCCCTCCGCCGACATATTCGCGGAGCCGCACATTTTCACCTTCTACGGTTACCTGATGATGCTGCACGAGCTCGGCCTGGACTACACCTTCAGCGCGTACGCGTCGGAGGGGGGCAACTTCGGCCTGTTCCACTCGCACGAGCTGATGAAGCGGCTGAACGCGAAGCTCTACGCGGAAGCGGAGCGGCTCCGCGTGAAGTGGATGATGGGCGGGGAGTGCGGCCACATGTGGCGCGTCATCCACCAGTACATGAACACCATGAACGGACCGGCCGGTTTTCTCGAGGTGCCGGTTTCGCCGGTTACGGGGACGCGCTTCGACAATGCGCGCTCGGCGAAGATCATACACATCTGCGAGTTCACCGCGGACCTTGTCCATAACGGGAAGCTCAATCTCGACCCGTCGCGGAACGACGCGTACCGCGTCACCTACCACGACTCGTGCAACCCGGCCCGCGCCATGGGCCTCCTCGAGGAGCCGCGCGCCGTCATAAGGGCGGCGTGCAACAATTTTTTCGAGATGCCGGAGGAGACGATCCGCGAGCGGACCTTCTGCTGCGGCAGCGGGTCCGGCATCGGCACGGACGAGAACATCGAGACGCGTCTCCGGGGCGGCCTGCCCCGGGCGAATGCCGTGCGGCACGTGCGGGAGACGCGCGGCGTGAACATGCTGGCCTGCATCTGCGCCATCGACAAGGCCACGCTCCCCGCGCTCATGGACTACTGGGTCCCGGGCGTGGGCGTCTGCGGCGTGCACGAGCTCCTTGGCAACGCGCTCGTGATGAAGGGCGAGAAGAAGAGGACCGCCAACCTTCGCAATGAGCCCCTGGCGGGCGGGGAGGCGGCGGATGCGTGACCTGCGTATCATCATACCGCTCCTGCTCGCGGTGCTGCTCGCGGCCGGGCTCCCGGTGCTCTACGGGCTGCTGCCCGGACAGAAATCAGTTCCTCCCAGGATAGTGCTTCCGGCGGGAGAGAAGGCCTGCGTGATGCCGGCGGACTACATGCGGGAGAATCACATGGCGCTTCTTTCGGAGTGGCGGGATGCGGTAGTGCGCGCGGGTGACCGCACGCCGGTCATGGCCGGCGGTAAAACCTACGCGAAGAGCCTGTCCGGCACCTGCCTGAAGTGCCACGCGAAGAAGTCCGCGTTCTGCGACCGGTGCCATGCCTCGCTTGGCGCAGCGCCGGCCTGCTGGGACTGCCATTATTTTCCGGAGGAGGTGGCGCATGGAGCTGAATAGGCGCGACCTGTTGAAACGCGCGTTCAGGACAGGCCTGGCCCTGTTCGGGGGCGCTGCCGCGTTCGAAGTGGTGCGCGGCGAACTGCTGGCAGATGACGGACGGAACGCGCAGGTCCGGCATTTCGCCATGGCCGTGGATCTGCCCCTCTGCCTTGCGGCCGTCAGCTGCAGCGACTGCGTCACCGCCTGCCACAAGGGCCACAACGTGCCGTCAATACCGGACAAAAAGCGCGAGATCAAATGGATATGGAAGGAGCCCTTCGATCAAGCCTTCCCGGGCGAGGCGCACGAGTACACGCGGCAGGACCTGAAAGGGAAAGAGGTCATGGCGCTCTGCAACCACTGCGACAACCCGCCCTGCGTCAGGGTCTGCCCCACCGGGGCCACCTGGCGGCGCGAAGACGGCATCGTGATGATGGACATGCACCGGTGCATCGGGTGCCGCTACTGCATGGCTGCCTGCCCCTACGGCTCCCGGAGCTTTAACTGGTCCGACCCGGCGCGGGTCCTTCCGGTAAAGGCGGCGAATCCCGAATATCCGCGCCGGACAAAGGGCGTGGTGGAAAAATGCTCCTTCTGCGATGAGCTGGTCGACACCGGGAAATTACCGCTCTGCGTGGGTGCGTGCAAAGCCGGGGCGCTTGTTTTCGGCGACCTGAACGACGCCGGCTCGGTCGTGAGAAAGGCCCTTGCGGGCCGCTACGCGATTCGGCGGAAGCCGTCGCTCGGGACCGGCCCGAACGTATATTACCTGGTATGAGGTCATCATGTTAGAAAAAGCGCTATCGGGAGGCCGGCTCTACTGGTTCTGGATGGCCGCATTGGCCCTCGTTGCTGCCGGGGGGTTCGCCTCCTACCTGCTCCAGCTCAGGGACGGGCTCGTGGTCACGGGCATGGGCAGGGACGTGTCCTGGGGGCTTTACATAGGGCAGTTCACCTTTTTCGTGGGAGTGGCCGCCTCGGCCGTGACCGTGGTGCTTCCCTACTATTTACATGACCACCGCGTGTTCGGGCCGATCACCATCCTGGGCGAGTTCCTGGCAATCTCGTCCGTGGTCATGTGCCTTGCCTTCATCTTCGCGGACATGGGGCAGCCCTTCAGGATTCTCAACGTGTTCCTGCACCCGTCCCCGGCCTCGCCGATGTTCTGGGACACGGTCGTGCTCTCCGGCTACCTCGCACTCAACCTGGCCATCGGCTGGGCCGCGCTGGGAGCGGAGCGGAAGCGCGTGCCGCCTCCGCGCTGGGTGAAGCCCCTGATATACATCTCGATCCCCTGGGCGATCAGCATCCATACCGTGACCGCCTTCATATACGCGGGCCTGCCGGACCGCCATCTCTGGCTCTCCGCGATCACGGCGGTCCGTTTTCTTGCGTCCGCCTTTGCCTCCGGGCCGGCCCTGCTCCTGCTCCTCTGCGTCGCAGTCGAGCGCTTCACCTCGTTCAGGCCGGGCAGGGAGCCGCGCGCCGCGCTCTCGCTCATCATCGCCTACGCGTTTACCGCGCATCTCTTTTTCCTTATACTTGAGTTCTTCACCGCGTACTACAGCGGCATTCCGGCGTACCGCCACTCGCTCGGGTACCTGTTCTTCGGCGCCGGGGACGGCGCGGGCTTCATGCCGGTCATGGCGGCGTCACTGCTCTGTGCCGCGGTTGCGCTCATTGTTCTCCTGGTGCCTGCACTCCGGAAAAATGACAGGGCCATGATGGCCGCAGCTGTCCTGGTGTTCGCGTCCATCATGCTCGAGAAGGGGGTCGGGTTCGTGCCGGCCGGCTTCAATCCGGCTCCCACGGGCGCTCTGGCGGAATACGCCCCCACGCTCACGGAGCTTGCGATCACGGCCGGGATCTGGGCAGCGGGGCTCCTGGTGCTGTCGGCCCTTTTTAAAATCATCGTGTCGGTGCGGGAGGAGGCTTGATGAACGGACAGGCCGCCACAACCGAAATAAAAAAACCATATCCGTTTAGCGTCGAGAACCCTCCGACTGGCGACCGTACGGCCGCATTTCTGACGGCCTTTTCCTCGATACTCGATTCATCCAACTATCGTCCGGTGATCGAGATCTATTCGCGCGTGTCAATGAACTGCGCCCGGTGCGCCGGCGAATGCATGCTCTACGACGCATCGCACGATCCCCATGACAGCCCCTGCTACCGGAGCTCGATCCTGCTCCGCATTTACCGTCGCCATTTCACCGCGCGGGGGCGGCTCTGGGCGAAGCTTACCGGCGGCCTCGCACGGACCGGGCGCGATATAGAGGAGTTGATCGAATCCAACTACCACTGCACTGCCTGCGGCCGGTGCACCCGCTATTGCCCGTTCGGTATCGATACCGGACTCGTGGTCCGGCTGGGCAGGTACATACTATCCGAAATCGGGATCGTGCCGAAAAGCCTGAGCGTTCCTGTTGCGGAACAGCTCCACGGCCCCACGGGTAACACATCCGGCCTGCCGCTGAAGGTTTTGAAAGACAACCTCCAGTTTCTCGAGGAAGAGATCATGGAGATCAAGGGCGTCCCGGTCCGCTTTCCCCTGGACGTCGAGGGAGCGGAATACGTGTTCTTTGCCCCGGTCAGCGACTACATCATGGAAGCGGAAACCCTCATGGGCATCGCCGTCGTATTGCACGAGGCAGGCGTTAGCTGGACGATCGCTTCCGGGTATTACGATGCCATCAATTACGGCCTTTTCTACAGCGACGCTGTTCTCGGCACTGTCATGGAAATGATGACGCGGGAGGTCAGGAGGCTGAAGGGCAAAAAGATACTGATCGGCGAATGCGGGCACGCGTACCGTGCCGCGCGGAGCTTCATGGCAGCGTTCAACGGGGGAGTCGATATCCCGGTCGTGCACGTCGTTGAACTGACAGCGCAGCTCCTCGCCGAGGGACGTATCGATCTCGACCCCGGGGCGGTCACGCAAAAGGTCACCTACCACGACCCGTGCAACATCGCGCGGCAGGGATGGATCGTGGACCAGCCGCGCGGCATTCTCCGCTCGTTCGTGCGGGATTTCACCGGGATGACACCGGCAGGCAGCGACAACTATTGCTGCGGCGGAGGGGGCGGCACCGTCACGATGGGCGAGATGAAGAAGTATCGAATGGATGTGGCGGGGAAAAAGAAAGTGGAACAGATCCGGGAAACGGGCGCTGAGATCGTCGTGGCCCCCTGCGCGAACTGCAAGAAACAGCTCAGGGAGCTTGCCGGCCATTATAAACTTCCCGTGACCGTGTCGGGCCTCCACGATCTTGTGTTCCAGGCGCTGCGAATGAAACGGAGCGAGTAACATGGATAGCATACTTCATTATCTCGGGGGGCCGGTGTTCAGGTTCAGCATCATGCTGATGGCGCTCGGCATTCTGAGGCTCATTATCCTGACCCTCGCCGACATCCGATCGGCCGCCCGGCATGCCGGCGACAGTCGGATCGGCTGCGGGGCGGCCGCCACGTTGACGCTGGCGTGGCTTGTGCCGGTGCGTGAACTGCTGCGGGCCAGTCCCCTGTTCAGCGTCGTCTCGCTGCTGTTTCATGCCGGGATCATGGTCGTGCCGCTTTTTCTGTCGGAGCATGTCCTGCTCTGGGAGCAGGGGACCGGTCTTTCATGGATGACGCTCCCGGCTGCCGCGGCGGATGCACTGACACTCTGCACCGCAGCATCCGGCGTCTTTCTCCTGTTCCGGAGGCTGTTCTGGGCCTCGCTCCGGGTCGTGAGTGGTGCCTCCGGCTACCTGTTTACGGCGCTCATCATTATTATTTTCGCAAGCGGCTGGCTTGCCGGCCGATCGTTTAATCCGTTCCCGCGCTCGGAGGTCATGATTGTCCACCTGGTTTGCGGGAACCTCACCATGATAATGCTTCCCTTCACCAGGCTCTCGCACGCGGTCCTCTTCCCGCTTGCGAGGATCGTCACCGCCGCCGGCTGGCACGTGAGGCCCGCAAACGGCACGGCAGGCCGCGGTGCTGCCGGCCGCGGGGAAGGAGGCGCGTCATGACGGAACGGTCCGGGCAAACCACGGGTCCTGCCGGCACGGCACGGAAGGTCCTGTCGGCGGTTTCTATGGCTGCCGTGCTGGCGGTATCGCTGTCTGTTGCGTACCTGGCCGGAAACATGCCGTCGTTTCCGTGTGACACGGTAAACGGTCCGCAGGGGTGGGAGATGATGACGATCGATGGGAACCGTAACGGCGACAGTGTCGTATTCAGCCACGCGAAGCATTCCGGCAGTTATGCCGGAGAATGCCGCTCCTGCCATCACCTTGCCATGCCGGGCGCAGACGAGTCTTCATGCGCGAGCTGTCACAGGGACATGTCCACGCCGGTATCGATGTTCAATCATGACGCACATATTGCCCGCGAAAAGTATCGCGCTTCCTGCACCGGGTGCCACCGCGGCGATTCTTCGCGAAAAAACCTGGTATCGTGCTCTGCATGCCACGTTGCGTACAACGGCAGGGTCGATGATTATACTGCGGTCCGTGGTTATCGCGACGCCTTGCACGGGCTTTGCAGGCCCTGCCACGAGGACGCATTCGCAGGGACGCGTGAGAAGGGCGCCTGCGGCTTCTGCCACCGGTAGCGTCGAGCCGGTAATTAATTCACCGGTTCCAGAGAAAAAATTTTTTATGTTTCTGCTTCCCCGTTCGTATTACCTGTAAATACGAAGGAGAGGTATTGCAATGAAAGAACTTAACAGACTGATGGAGCGGTTCACCGCGACGTGCCGGAAGGCACACGAGCACATGACGGAGGACCGGTGGGGCCCGGGCATGAACCGGTTCGGGAAACTTTCGGAGATCGCGCGGCGGATACTGGCGGCCGGCGATGAGGGAGGGGCGCGGCTATTCGCGCTCGTGGAGGGGGACGACTACCTGCTGGCAATCCACGCCGTGGATTACGTGTACAATCTCGATCAGGGGCGGTGCGAACGGGCGCTCCGGCGGATCATGAAGCAGGATAACGGCTTCTTCGGCCACGGCGCGAGGATGAGCATCGAGATACATAAACACGGCATGGACTGGATGATGGACAAGTACATGCGCCGGCTGCCGGGGAGCGGAAAGCCGCGCCGCCTCAACTCATGAGCGCGGCGCGACCCGTTTCGCGCGGCCTCACTCCCTGAAGCCGTCCGGCACCGGCGCGAACCCGCCGGTAACCGGCCAGAGCCTGTTCGGCCGGTCGCACTCGAGGATCCCCTTGCGGCAGAGCTCGGCCCGCCACTCGTATTTCAGAACGACGGTGCCCGAGGCGCTCCTCGCGGGCTCGAACGCCACTTCATAGGCCGGGGAATACGTCGTTTCCCCGAACCCGGTGCCGGCCTCATCGTCCTTCGCGCATTGTTCCGACGAGCTCCTCCCGCCCGCGCCCTTTGACCGGGATGAGTTCCGGTCAGGGGATGGGTTTATCGGCGTTACCCTGCGCGCCTTCTCCTGGAAGGCGGCCACGGCTATGGTGCCCATGGCGGACGCGTCGGCAAACACCTTCTCTGCGTAGGAATCTGACTGGCCTGTGAAGTAGAAGCGGTTGGTCCGGTCCATGCCCGTGCGCCATCCCTCGAAAACGCCGGTCGCGTACGGCTCGAGTATGTACATCCGCTCTCTGTTTTTCAGGAAGGACTTCTGCCCGCTGATGACGTTTCTCCCGTCCACGGCGATGACCACGCCGACGCGCCGGTCCAGCCTGTTCGTTACCCGGATCGAATACTTCTCGCCCCTGACCGCCTCCATGTAGAAATATTCGCCAGCGCGCCGCTCGCACGCGGGATGGGTCCGGTACCGGGGGTATTCCGCGCCCTGGTCGGAGATGACCTGAACCTCCACCGCGTTCTGCGGCATCACTTCCGTCCGGGCAAGCGCCGGCAGTGCGGTCAATAACAATACCATGATAGGGATTGCAGTGTGTTTCATGATTGCGTCTCCTTGTGCTGTTTTCTTTTTGACAGGCGGACGGAAGAACCGGTTCTCAAAATATGCGGGCAATGGGAGGGAGCATTACGCAACAACACAGAAGCTATTTTGCCAGAAATCCGGATGGAATTATTGATGATAGATTTGTATTGGTATAAAATAATCGGTGATGTTTTAATCATCATTTCTTTTTGGGACATCAAAAGACAATCTTTAACATAAAAAACAGTGGACAGGGGTTCTGAATTCATGAAGTAATCTGACCATGAGCGCTCATTTTGCCATACATCATCATACCGATTCGCCTGCTTTCTACGATATTATAATCGACCGCGATAATGCCATATCAATCTTCAGGATTGCCCATTTGGATATACTGGACTTCCTTGACGGCAATGAGGTAAAAGCCGAAGAAATAAACCCGGGCAGCGACGACAGGGCAGCACCTGACATCGCAGCCGGCCATGGAAAAAGTTCGGTACACCTTTTTGACAGCGGTTCGTGCGCAATAGAGCGCTGGGTTAAGCCCGTATATATAATCGAAGTAGCATCACGCCAGCTCCTGGGAACCCTTCATATCCTTAAAGTCGAAGAGGGCTACAGCCTGCGCTATGTCCGCAGCAGGTATCAAAAGCCCACCCCCCGGTGAAGTTAATGGGGATTTGTTGCAAATGAAAAATTAATAATTAATAATTTCGGGAGAACCGGCAATGAAGCTGAAAGCAATAGTAACAGGCGCGACCGGCATGGTCGGCGAGGGGGTGCTGCATGAGTGCCTTCTGCACGATGGCGTGGAATCCGTGCTCGTGATCGGCAGGAGGCCGTGCGGGGTCTCGCATCCCAAGCTGAAGGAGATTCTACACAAGGATTTCCTCGACATCACGCCGATCGAGAAAGAGCTCCGGGGCTACAACGCCTGCTTTTTCTGCCTGGGAAGGTCTTCCGTGGGCATGGGCGCCGGGGACTATTACCGGGTGACTTACGATCTCACCCTTCACGTGGCCGGCGTTCTCGCGCGGAACAACCCGGACATGGTGTTCTGCTACGTGTCCGGGCTCGGCACTGACAGCACTGAGAAGGGCAGGGTCCGATGGGCGCGGGTCAAGGGGAAGGTCGAGAACGATTTAATGAAGCTTCCTTTCAAGAGGGCGTACGGCATCCGCCCGGGCTTCATGAAGCCAACGCAGGGGCTGAAAAACGCGCCCTCGTATTACCGCGCGCTTGGGTTCCTATACCGGCCGCTCAGGGCGCTCTTCCCGAAATATATCACGACCCTGGGAGAAGTCGGCACTGCCATGATCAATGTCGCGCTCCGGGGATACGACAAGCCGGTGCTTGAGGTTGAAGACTTGCTTGCGATGGTGAAGAACGGGTAAGGCAGGGGCCGGAGAAATTTACGTCTTCGTTTTCCGCTTATTCCTTGCCTTGTGATGTATGCATACTGCATATTTTTTTGGCCAATTCTTTCGTTGCCGCTATGATATCATTTCTATTGCGCACATCACCGGGAAAATGAATCGCATCGGCATTAATAAGATGGCATTCGCTAAAACCATATGAAATAAATATCTTTTTAAATCTTTCATAAATAGCAACATAACCTGGTGCGGGCGCTCCCTGGGCCATGATGAATACCAATATCTTGCCGGATGGCATGCGGAAACGAGCCGGGTTATCTTCGTAATCGGATTGCAGCAGGGAAAATGTCCTGCTTTCAAAAGCGCACAGGTCTCCGGTTGTATCTCCATAATAGACCCCGGTCGATAAAACAAGGACATCAGTCAGGGCTATTTCATCCAATACGTGCGACAGGCCGTCATCAAGGACACACCGGTCTGATTTTGTTTTGCAGCCCATACACTTTATGCATCCCGCAAATTTCAGATCTTCAAGCGTATGGCTGGTAATCAGTGCACCTAGCTCCTTTGCCGCGGCAAGAAAATAGTCGGCCACCGCTGCGCTGCTCCCGGTCCTTTCACTTCCATACAGGTTTACTATTTTCATGATTTACTTTTTTTATCCGCCGATGACCCGCACCTTCAGCTTTTTCAGGTGCAGCCTGGTCCAGAACCACGACAGGGGGAGCGCCATTGCATTTCCCAGTCCGAGACTGATGAACACCCCGGGCATCTTCATGCCGAAGACATAGACCAGCAGGTATGCCGCCGGCACGGTCAGGACGATCATCCTGATCAGCGTGATTAGGAGCGCGGGCAGCGGTTTTCCCGTGGCCTGGAAGGTGGAGGCGGATATCATGGCTGTGGATACGCCAATGAATGTGAAGGAGAGGGCGCGCACCTGGGAAACGCTTCCGTTTATGACGCCTTCGACGCTGGAGAAGCCGGAGAAGATCCATTCGGCCGTGATGTTGTACACGACCGCCAGGGCGAGCACCATGACCAGGCCGAGGAGGATGTTCCTCGTGTATATGCGCCGCACGCGCGCCAGGTTGCCGCGACCGTAGTTCTGCCCCACCATGCTTATGGTGGCGCCGGATATGGCGAAGGCGGGTATGAATAGTATCTGGTCGGTCCTGCCGCAGAGCGCCCAGGAATTCATGGCGTCCTGCCCGATGGAAGAAACGATATTGTTGAGGAACATGAAGGTCACCGACATGGCGGCCATCTGGAGGGACTGGACCGAGCCGACACGCAGGATTTCAATTATCAGTTTGGCCCTGGCCTTCGTCAGGTTCCAGTGTATCGGGATCGAGGATTTTTCCCTCACGAAAATGCCGATAACGTACACTGCGGCAACCGCGATCCCCAGCGTTGTGGCGAGTCCCGCCCCCGCAACCCCCATGTCGAAATAGAATATCAGCAGCGGGTCCAGGGCGATGTTCACCACGGCCGAGAGGACCGACGCGGTTGCGATGTACCTGGTAAGGCCTTCGCCCTGCAGAACCCCCAGAAGCACGTGTCCCAGCAGCAGCAGCCCCAGGGCCGGCAGAATGAAATAGAAGAAGCGCAGGCCGTGCCCGACAGCCTCTTCCGAAAGCTCGGAGCCGGCCAGGAAGTGAAGGATATCGCTTCCAAGGGCGTACCCCAGGGCGAGGGCCACGACCGCGATGACGGTCGCGATGAGAAGGCCCGAATCGGCGGCCCGCTCCAGCGCCGGCTGGTTCTTTTCCCCTATGGCGCGGGCGACAAGGCTGCTCACGCCGATGTTGATTCCCATGCCCAGCGCGAGGAAGAGAAAGTAAACAGGGAAGACCAGTCCGGTCCCGCTGATGAGTGCCGTGGAGCTGCGGTCGATGAGCGTGATAAAGTAGGTGTCGATCACGAGGTAGAGGAGACCGATAACGTTGCTGATGAAGAAGGGGATCGAAAGCTTCAATGCCAGGGGCAGTATGGGCCCCTCGAACATTCCCTGGATTTTGTTTTTATCTGGTTTTGTTTCTTCCATATAAACGCCTTCAGCCGTAAACGGAGTACATGTAGTATTTGTTTAATGGTTACGTCAAGGTAAAATAGGATTGTTGATTTATGAGGGAAATGCAGGAATGTGGGAATATTTTAGATTTAAGCGGAATGCCCCTGGAAAGAACAGTATAGAACAACGACCTGGTATGATGATTTTTTTTGCCATTATTAACCCGTTGGTATATATTACAGTAATGGGAGGAATTATGGAAATTATCGCTTCTATTGCTGTCGGCCTGGTGGCCCTGCTCCATCTCTACTTCATGATCATGGAGATGTTTTTATGGGACAAGCCCATGGGTATGCGGGCCTTCGGTTTGAAGCCGGACTTCGCCAGGGCCACCAAGGCCCTTGCGGCCAACCAGGGCCTGTATAACGGGTTTCTTGCCGCTGGTCTCGTCTGGGGGCTGCTCCTCGGGGCCGGGGGGTTCCAGGTCAAGCTGTTCTTTCTCGGCTGCGTGATTGTTGCCGGTGTGTTCGGAGCTATCACCGCAAGCCGCAAGATACTGTTCTTCCAGGCACTTCCAGGCGCTGTGGCAATTGTGCTGGTATTGCTGTCATGAATTGACAGGAACCCGCACGGAACCGTGTAATAAGCGTCCGAAAAAGGGGGCGTATTATTAATGCTTTTTCATAGCCTGTACGGAGGATCCAAGCCGGCAGGCCGATGTTTATGTATTGATTTTATGCTACTGTTATGCTATATTAATAGTACAAGTCCACGACACTCCTGCAGAAAAGGATTGCAACATGTCACGGGCTGACACGGGCCGGCGGGATGCTTCACGATAACCGGATCCCGAATCCTCAAAAGGGGCACCGCGCATGGGACTCTTCCCGCCTAACATAAAAAAGCTCGAAGCAAAGAATGATATACCGGGACTGCTGAAGGGCCTTGACCACCGGTGGGCCTGGGTACGGTACCGCGCGTTTGCCGCCCTTTCCGCGAGGAGCCTTTCCGGCGAGGCGGCCGCCAGGCTCAGGAAGATGGTGGATGACCCGGACCCGTGGGTGAAGACCCTCGCGGTGCTGAAGTTCGTCGAGCGGGAAGACCCGTCCATAGCGGAAAGCATGAAAGGGATAATGCGCGAGGGCTCGCGCAACGCCCGGATCTGCCTGCTCAGGGTGGTCGCCCAGCGAGGTGCGACCGACGACGCTACGATCGTACAGGTCATCATGGACGGGCTGGCGGACAGGAGGGCGCTGGTGAAGAGCTATGCGATTACCGCCGCAGCGGCGACCCGCCACAAGCGCCTCATGCCCTACGTCGGCGACCTGCTGCACGAGAAGTTCCGCGACCTGCGCATCCAGGCGGCCGGGGCGCTTTTCGAAATCGGCGGGAGCGGAAGTGCGGATTACCTGATCGGCCTCCTGGCGGACACGGAGCAGAAGGTCCGCGATGAGGCGCGGGCCCTGCTGGAGACCTTGGACAGCGACATGGTCCGGAAGGCGCTTCATGACACGAGGTTCATCGAGTTGATTCGGGGGATGAACGGCACGGAGCCGGTCCGGAGGGAGACCGCCCGGAGGATCGGCGCGGAGAAAATCAGGGAAGGCCTGGCCCTGCTCCTGCGGGCATGCGGGGACAGGTACAAGGGCGTCCGCATCGAAGCACTGCGGGCCATGACGGTATTCCGGGACCCGGTGTCGATCGGGGAGGCGGCGCACCTTATGAAAGACAGATATTTTGACGTGCGGCTGGAAGCGGTGCGGCTGCTCGGAATGTACGACGACGACAGGGCGCGCGAGGCGATCGGGCCGGCGCTGAACGACCGGGTCAAGAAGGTGCGCGAGGAGGCCAAACGGGCGCACGACGGCATGCTTCGTTTATTCTAACAGTTTCCTGAAAAACTCCATCCGTGGAGTTTGTGCCGACGCATTTTAGCGCATCCTGCGCTGCGTCGGCATTCGGACATCCTGTCCAGCACAAGTCGGTTTTACGAAGTGAATTCGTAAAACCTCACGTTTTTCTCGGCTTATGCCTCGAAAAACGGCGATACATCCATGTATCGCACGTTATTGCGGAAAAACCGGCCACCGGTCCGCGACCTTTCCGCCCCGGACCAGCAGGATATCCCCGAACTCGCGCATGATCCCCTCGCTCTGCGCCGGTCGTAAGAATATGTAATCATCCACGCCGATGCCCGTCCGGGCCGATCCGTTCACGATGGACTGGTTCGTGCTCTTGCCGTACAGGGAATTCCTCTGCAGCCCGACAGGGGAGCAGTACGCTGCCCGCCATTCGCCGCCGTAGATGAAATAGGTCTTCTGCTTGTTCGGGTCCCACGCGCTCCAGAGCCATGAAAGCTTTTCCAGGAAGGGTATGGACGTGCCATTGAGCTTCTTCAGCACGGGAGTCGCCACGTAAAGCGCCTCCTCGTGGTCTTGAAGCAGTATGGTGTCGAAGTCGGACGGTTTGACCAGGCCCGAGCCGACGGACACGTCGTTCACCGGCCCCGTGCCGTCGAAAAGGCGGTAGGTGTGGCTCCCGCCGCTGTTTATGGTGAGCGCGCCTGTAAAGAGCGCCGGGTATCTCTTCTTTGCATGATCGTAAAAGGCACGGTACCGCTCCATGGTTTCGTCGAAGGCCGAGCGGATCGCCTTCTCCTTGCCCGAAAAAATCGCGGGCGCGGACCCGGCGTGCACGTCGTAGCCCATGAATCCGCTGAACACGAGGGACCCGCCGCTTGCAGCGATCGCGTCAAGGGCCTCGTCCAGGTCCGCCATTGTCGCGATCCCGCCCCGGTGCAGGCCCACGTCGATCTCGATGCTGATCTTCATCGATATCTTCTTCTCCACGGCGAGCGCGCGGTACTGCTTCACCCGGGCCGGGGTGTCCGCGAGCCACTGCACCTGCGCAGCGGGGTTGAACCCGCTCCTCCCGGTAAATCCCCGGTAGAATTCCCGCACCGCGCTTACCGGGATCGGCTTGCCGAGCAGAATGTCGATATCGCCGCCGAACTCCGCTGCGAGCAGGCTCACGTCCGGCTGGTGGAAGACCATGAATTTTTTCGTGCCGGTCTTCTCCATGATGTAGCGAACCAGGCGGACCGAGGGGAGCGACTTCACCACGATGCGGAAGGAGAGCGGTGGTTTAATGAGGGATGACAGGAGCGCGAGGTTCCTGTCCAGGCGGTCCATGTCCACGAGGATCACCGGCCTGCCGGGACCGCTCTCTTTTAAGGATTCATTGAGAGCGGCAAAATAGGGCGAGTAGGGCGCGCCATGGTCGGAGGGCCTGATGACCGCGATAAGAACTATGACTGCGATAACGATTGCCGTCAGGATGTGCCAGCGGCGTATTTTGATCTGTTTCATGGCGAGACCTCCACAATATGGATGCCTGATTGATATCCCGGATTCGGCGTCCTGTCAAGCAGGAATGTGCGGCAGGGTTCAGGCCTGCCGGCCGGAAGTATTCCCTGGTGCCAGAGCTCGTCTCGTATCCGTCACCATGTGCCGGAAACCGTTGGGGCGATGATTTACTATTGATTTTATACTGCCGGTATTGTATTGTGGTGCCACAAATCCCCGGCCCGCCGGCCCGTGAGGTTATGGAAGGTCATGGAATGATGCAGGCCGGTTACATGCCTCGCGATAACCGGGATGCGAATTACCATAAGGAGCGGCCATGAGCGACCTGGAGCAAATGGTTCCCGATCCCGGGATCCTGATTGAGCTGAAGACCGTGCGGATGCCGTTCGGCAAATACAAGGACCGCATGCTGTGCGAATTGCCGGATTATTACCTGACCTGGTTTCATCAGAAAGGATTCCCGCCGGGGAAACTGGGCATGCTCCTCGCCACGCTGTATGAGATCAGGCTTAACGGGCTCGAATACCTGCTGAAGCCGCTGCGGCCTCCTTCCGACAGGTAGGGACCCTGTGATTTATGATTACCGGCGCCGAAGCAGGATCGCGGTAAGGTCGTCCCTCAGAGCGTGATCACCCATGAAGCGTTCCATGTCGGCAATGATATGGGCCATTATTTCATGCGCACTCCCGTCCGGTGCGTTCTTAAAGGAAGCGACCAGGCGATCCAGGCCGTAATGACGCCTGGTGTCGCCATGGCATTCAATGAGCGCGTCCGTGTAAGCCAGCAACAGGTCTCCCGGATTGACTTCGAAATTCATGACCGTATAGTTCTGAATGCCGGCATGCTTGCCCAGGAACGTCCCCCGGTTGTCATGGTGAAAATTTGTGATCACCTCGACTCGTCCATTGGCGTGACGCAGGAGGAGATGCGGATGTGCCGCGTTGACATATTCCATCATGTTCTCCCTGAATCGGAGGAGTATGCCGGTGATAAAGTCGTCCAGCTGGCCGATCTCCTTAACAAGCTCGTCGTTGATGGCGGACATCACCTTGTCCAGCGGCCGGTCCTTCATGGACGTGAAGCTCTTGAAGACGATAGACCGCGCGATCATCGTGATGAGGCCTGCTGACACTCCGTGGCCCGAGACATCGAAAAGTGACACGCCCTGCAGTTTTCCGCCGGACTCGTAAAAATCGTAGAAGTCGCCCGAGACCGGAAACAGGGGCTTAAAGACAATATCGATGTCCCACGCCGCATCCGTCGGCATCGTGTTATGGAACAGCCGGGTCTGTACCTGGGCGGCCATCTCCATTTCGTTCTGCGTCATGCTCTGCATAAGTTCGAGTTTCCGGGTTTCACGGAGGTCATATCCCACGAATACGATGCCGAGTATATCGCCTTCCCTGTCACGAAGGACCGATATTGAAAACCGCACCGGGATATTTTTCCCGTTGCGCGGCACGAAATCCACTTCAATGCTTGTGTGCCCGATAGGCGATTCCTTGAAAAGGCGCATGGCATCCTCGACAGGTTCCCGGTGACGCATGAATGCATTGATAGTCTTACCCGTGATATCAGCGGTATCCATTCCCAGTATCCTGCATGAGTGCAGGTTTGTCTGCCTGATGATGCCTTCACGGTCCGTCAGGAACAGCAGGTCATTCATGTTGTTGATGATCTCGCTGGCAGCGAAGGACGTGTCGATCTTCATCATGCCATAATTATGAATAGCGTACCACAGTCCGAACATCCATACCAGGGTTATAACAGGAGCAACAAGGGGAAAGCGTACCACTCCTGCGAAGGGGAGAATGTTGTCGAAGACCGAGGCAAGTGTCATTGATATGATCGAAGTGACAAGGAATATCCTTACCTGCTTCTTCTCGCGTTTGTAGGGACTCTTTGCCCCCCATCGGTACAATGCGTACCAGCTGATACCCAGTATTATATAATATGCGGCAAGGTAGAGGGTTGTCCAGACAATGCCGATATCGTAAACCGTGGTCCAGCCGCCTGCGACACGATGCATGAGGGAAGGGTCGATGATAAAGATGTTGACCCAGACAAGCGCCGCTGAAGGCGTCCCGTAGATCACGGACAGGAATACCCTGTTGATGAAGCGTTCGTTTCCAGACAGCAGCACCAGCAGGTGCACAATTAAAGGGATGAAGTACAACCAGCCGATGGTGGACAGCCTGTACCAGAGAAATGCGGTTTCCAGGTCTTCGCTCATGTGCATGAAGGTGTAGGCGAAGGACCATAACGCGAAATTCATGCAGATAATCAGCATCAGGCGGTTGATGCGTGATTCTTTATTCAACCGGTACGTAGTTATGCCCAGGTACAGGTATACCAGGAAAGACACAAGTAACAGGGTGGAAACAAGGTTCACATGATCACTTCCCGTTGGAATATTTCAGCCGGGGCTCGGCCGTCAGCACGCGCATCAATGAGATGCACATGGGCGGGATCTGCCCTGCTTCTTCAAGGGCACGATGATTTCCGCCACGAGCGGCAGGTGGTCGGAGATCATCCATGTTTCTCCCTGTCGAATATAATGCTCCAGGAGTGTAACGCTGTCGGACAGGAACATGAAGTCGATCGTCCGGTCCGGCGCTTTCACCGCCGGATCGTTCGGGAAGTGGCTTAGCCATCTCAGGTAGCCCGGGCCGTTGATCTCCGCGAGCGAGGGTACGGAGCGGTATTTCTCGAACAGGGGAGCGAGCTCCGTCTTCTCGTTGAAATAGGCGCGCTGGGGGGCGGGCAGGCGGCCGTACGATTGTCCCGGGGGAAGGAGGTTGAAGTCACCGCCGATCAGCCAGCCGGAAACCCCGGGCGTGGTTTTCTCGAACAGCGCCATCGCGTACGCGGCCTGCTTCTTCATCGTGTCCGAGCCCTGCGCGAACGCGTCGAAGTGCGTGTTGAACACGGACAGGTCCTTTCCCCCGTCGACCGGCATCCGCGCCTCGAGGATGCAGCGCTTGAAGTTGAACTGCTTCACCAGTATGTTGTCCGGGATGACGGGCAGCTGGTGGCGAATCGCTTTCGCGATCCGGTATTTCGAGATCGTCGCGAGCTTGAGTCCCACGCTCCCCTTTATGCGCGGGTGCGGCACGTACGCGCCCTTGTGATAAAAGGTCGATGTGTACGAGGAGTATGATTTCGGCAATTCGGCGAGCAGCTTCCCGAGCTGGTTCTCGTAATCGGTCCTTTTCGAACCCTCGTCAATCTCCTGTATGAGAATGATGTCCGGGTTCTCGTTCTTGATAATGCGCACGATCTCGCCCCGGGTCATGACTATGTCCTTCGCCGTCGGCCTCTCGTCCGGGCCGTCGCCAGCGAGCAGGTCATAGAAGAAAACATAATTCTTTCCCGCCATGTACTGGATGTTCCAGGAGAGGACCTTGATCTTGCTGCCGGGTTTCAGCACCGGCGCAGACACCGGGGACACGAACGACTCGTCCTGCGTTTCCGCCGGATGGAACGAGGTGGAGTAAATCAGGACGGACAGGGCGACCAGAGCGCCCGCGATTGTAATGCCGAGCCATTTCGCGATTTTCAGTATTTTCATGGTAATGTGGCCTCTCCGCTGTCAAGTTCATTCCGGGGCGGTTGCGAGCGGCCCCGGCTTAAATGTATCCGGGGCAAGAGTATCATTGATCGGCACAGCCGTAAATAAATATTTGGCTGGCAGGACGATTAATCGTATATGGTGCTTCAGAGAAATCCTGCTTCAGTATGGTCCTGGAGCGGAATTATTGCATTTTTTTAACCATGGATCCGTATATGACACTACCTGTCACACCCCCCACATTATATTTAACACATGAGACGCAGGCGAACCGGGCCAGGGAATGCCCTGCGCCGATACATATTGCGAGTATGGGAGGTAACCCATGAACCAGGCCCCATCCGGACGAAGCCTTACCCTTGAATTGCCTCTGGCGCAGCCGGAGGAGTTATCACCGGACCTCTGCGCACTGGAGCTGATGGAATTCAGGCAGGCCATGCCGGAAGAGACCGCCGGCCTGAGCGCCCGGGTCGTGGAAATGGCGTTCCGGGTGCTGTATGAGGCAATAGAGGAGCATGAGCCGGAGATCGACTTAGACGCCATGACTGACTGGATCATCCGCTCCCTTCGGGAGATTAAGATCATGGTAATCCATCCTTTTAACGAGCGGCTCTTCTCCTTCCTGGATGCGGCTATGCGCTTCCTCGCGGAAGGTCACGGGTACAGTAAAAGGGGGACTGACGTCTGGCGGGCGGACATCGCGCGGCTGATCTGGCCGTATGTTGCCAGGGCCCGCGGCCCGGAGGGTGCCGTTGATTCCCTGGTCGATGCGGTGCTGGATTATTATGAATCTCACGATGAGATAAGCACGGCAGAGGCGGCGGATTGGGTCCTGGACAGGCACCCCGGCCTTCTCGATTGGGATATGCTTAACATGCTCCTGAACGAGATTTTCGATTTCCTGTGCGAAAACGGGCAGATCAGCGAGTACGAATAAACAGTGAGCCGGCGTAGTATCGATGATGCGGCCAGGATTCTGGTTGAATTATTACGCGGCATATGATTGAATGATGGAAACCGGAACAGGAAAGGCTGCACCATGAAACGTTATATGATTGTTGCGCTGGCGGTTGCGGTCTGCTCGCCTCTCGCGCTCCTCGCGATCGGGAAAAAGGCGGAGGTGGTGTCGGTCCTAGACGGCGATACGATCAAGGTCATGTACGGGGGAAGGAAGCAGTCCGTGCGGCTGATCGGTATAGACGCGCCGGAGTCGAGAAAGAACGGCAAGGCGCTCCGGGACTCGGCGCGGAGCAGCAGGGACATCGTCGCCATCCTGGCGCAGGGAAGAAGGGCGCGTGACTACGTCAGGGGCCTGGTGACGAAGGGAGACGAGGTCGCCATAGAGCTCGATATCGAGAAGAGGGACCGCTACGGCAGGCTGCTGGGCTACGTGTACCTCTCCGACGGGCGGATGCTGAATGACCTTGTCATCCGGAACGGGTACGCGAGTCCCCTCACCATTGCGCCGAATGTCAGGTACCGGGACAGGTTTCTCAAGTCTTATAGATACGCGCGGGAGAACGGGCTGGGGTTGTGGAAATAACGTTAAGCGCGGCATGAAGATGAAAACCGCCTCCCTCCATGCGGCCGGGAAAGCTCAGAACCTTACCACCGCCCCCGCGCCGCAAGAGATAAAGTCCACGACCCGCCGCCCCTCGACCAGGAACGAATAACCCGCATTGAGATTGATGAAGAGCCAGTCTCTCACCTGAAAGGAGAGGACCGCGCCGGCGTGCGCATAGGGCTCTATCGATTTGCCCCGCGGCATCTGGCCCGGCAGGGTCGAGTAGGCGCCGCTGGTAGCGGTAATCTCGACCAGGCTCGCGCCGGCTGCAATCTCCGGCGACAGGGAAGCCGGCCCCCGGAGCCGGAACCGGTACCGGAGCAGGCCGTAGAAGGGCACCATGTGCATGGCCCGCACCGGCTTTGATCCGGACACGAGCCGGAGATACCCGCCGCCGATGCCCCCGGCAAAGGCCGGC
>JBGTBN010000085.1:0-26158 GCA_041749375.1 Spirochaetota bacterium | reverse complement strand
GAGCACGCGGCCCCGGACCTGGCGGCGCGACCCCTCGAAGGGCGCCTGGCTCTGGTGGTGGGCACTTTTCCGCGACGGGTTCGGGTGCCGCTTCTTGAGCATGGAGCCGTAATCCATGAGGGCCGAGTACCAGTCACGGGGCCGTTTCCGGTCAAGCGCCGCTTCGGCCAGGGGAAGGATGTCCCGGTCCGGCACATTCGTTGCGTCATGAAAGTAAAAATGTATGAACACGGCGCGTATGTTCGTTTCAATGAACAGTGTCGGCCGGTTGAAGGCGAACGCACAGATCGAGGCGGCCGTCGCCTTACCTATGCCGGGGAGCCTCTCCAGCGCTTCGGGATCGTCCGGGACAGAGCCGCCATGCTCCGCCACCACGCGCTTAGCCAGCTCGTGGAGGTAGCGGGCCCGGCGGTTGTAACCCATGCCCTGCCACACGGCCAGCACCTTCTTCATCCGGGCGCGTGCAAGGTCCCCGATAGCAGGGAATGCATCAATAAACTCAATGAACTTATCGGCAGCGCGGCTTACCTGCGTCTGCTGCAGCATGATCTCGGACACAAGAATATGGTAGGGGTCATCCGTGTGCCGCCAGGGAAAGTCGCGGCGGTGCTTCCGGTAATAGCCGTTTATGATCGCCCGGAACCTCCTGATCGCGGCCGCGTCCGGGACGGGAACGGCCCCGCGGCTCCCGGCCAGGTAGCTCCCGCGGAAGTCGCTGACAATGGAGATGTCGTCATAGGTTTCATCGGAACTCATGGGACGATTGTGATGCATCCGCCCGTAACAATCAATATTTTTTTCAGGCGGCCGCCGCTAACGTTAATCGGTTCTTTCTCCTGAATCTCCCCTATTCTTACGGACTGCCGTCCGTAAGAATAGGGGAACAGGACGGCCTGTATTCCATCAGCGCAATCCGTTGAAGAAATTCCATATCTCGTCGCTGGCGTTGATGTCACGCGAGGTCCGGCCGATGATCCTCGCGGGGAGGTACTGGCGGCCTCCGGGCCAGGTGTGCCCGCCGCCCTCGACCCGGTACAGGACTACCCGCGCTCCTGCGGCGCAGGGGCCGTAGGCGTCAACACTGACACGCGTCCGGTCCCCGGGATCGCGGTCCGGCAGGTCCCGCGTCTCCCGCACTCCCGGGCATGCGTCAATCCCGACCCAGTCGGACACCGTATCGTCGGTCGATTCGACCCTCCCCCGCGATGAGCCGAGAAGGGTCACCTCGCCGCCATTGTACGGAACAATCGGATCATCCGTTCCATTGATAATCATCACGCTCACGCTTTGCTGCGGCCGGCATCGCCCCTTCGTTCCAACCGGGTTGGTTGCCGTAACGGCGGCGACCGCCCGGACCTTTCCGGAGAGCTCGCACGCAAGCCGGTAACACATGAACCCGCCGTTGGAGATCCCGGTCACGAATACGCGCTTCACGTCGACTGGATAGTCCCCTGCAAGGCGGTCGATCAATGCAGCGATGAAACCGGTATCGTCAATGCCCTCCCGGTGCGCGTACCCGGAGGCGTCATCCCGCAGGTCGTTCCAGCTTTTCCCGAGCCCGGAGGGATAGACGGCATAAAAACCCGCTGAATTTGCAAGCTCGTTGAACCTGTTGCCGGTAAGCCCGATCATGCCCCTGGCGGTCCCGCCGCCGCCGTGGAGTATGACAAGGAGCGGGCGAAGGCCGGAAGGTGCACCGGACGGAACATGGACAAGACCTTCGCGCGTCCTGCCCTGATGCTCAAGGCGAACCGTGATCATCTCCTGCGTGCCGCGGGAGCCCCGCGGTACGCAGGAAATGATCATTAACAGGGCAGGCAACACTGCCGCCGCAATTATTATTCTCATGCTGTCGCCTCCTATCCTTTTCTACTTCATCCCGCGCATGATCCTGCCGGTCATGATATTGGCCAGCACCGGTGTAAGCCGCTTATGGATATCCATGATATGCGCGTCAAGACCGACCATGATCCTGCGCTTGTTGCGTCGCATCCCGGAAATGATCACCTGCGCGGCCCGGTCCGCCGTGGTCCTGGCGATCCGTTCGAAGGTCCTGGCCACCTCCTCGTGCGGCTTGTCCGGGTTCACGTGCTTGCAGAAGCGCGCGTTACGGGCGATATTGGTTTTTATCCCGCCGGGATGGACGCAGGAGACCCGCACGGTCGAGCCGTCCAGCTCCTGGACCAGGGTCTCGGTGAAGCCCATAACCGCTGATTTGGCCGCGTTGTAGGGACCGTTGTTCGAAAAGGGAACCATGGCATTGATGCTCGAGATGTTGACGATATGCCCCTCCGGCCGTTTCCTGATATGGGGGAGAAACGCCCTGGTGCCATAGACCACGCCCCAGAAATTGATGTTGAAGAGCCATTCGAAGTCTTCGTAGGATATGTCCTCGAGCGTATCGCACACGGCAACCCCGGCGTTGTTTATGATGATATCAACGCCGCCATGCTGCTTCACCGTGTCATCCGCAAATTTGTACATTTGCGCGCGGTCGGCAACGTCCACCCGGTGCAGGGTCACCCGCACCCCTTCCTGTATCATGGCAGCGGTCTCGCGAAGCCCCGGCTCGTTCATGTCAGCGAGGGCGAGATGGCACCCCTGCTTCGCCAGGTTCAGCGCCAGCATCCGGCCTATGCCCGAGGCAGCGCCTGTTACCGCCGCGACCTTGTTCTTAAGATTCTTCATTGCATGTGTACTCCGGTCGTAATTAATATAGGACATTGTCCCTCTCCGGATAACTTTTAACGCTGAATAATAAAACAATAGTTAGTAATTCCGCAAGACATTTTTAAGTTAATAAAAAGAAACACATTCCGCTGCCGAGGCACTTGTGCTGAGCTTGTCGAAGCATGCGAACCGGCATGGGACATTAAATCGTGTCCTGTGGCTGGATCTTATGAGCAGACATAACAACCCGGATAGTAATATCTATACTTTGTTTTCGATAGACCCGTTGAGAAACTCCATCACTGGAGTTTCTCAACGGGTCGAAATCGCGGGAAACCCGCGATTTCTCACATTCGCTCCGCGAAAGTGCCTGCATCCTTGCAGGCTCTTGAGTTGTTTTGCAACAACTCAAATTTATAACAGTATAGAGATATAATCAATTTCAGTGAGTCAAAAATACCATGAATCAGATTATTGCCACAATGCCGCATTGTGTTTATATTATAATTCGAAATATGTAGAATTTACCAAGGGAGGCGTTATTTATGTCATTAATTTATGTAATAATTGTTCTGATCGCGGTCGGTGTTATTCTCTGGCTCATCAACCGATTCATCCCGATGGCGAGCAGCATCAAAACAATCTTGAATGTCGTTGTAATCATTGTCGTTGTCGTGTGGCTCCTGAGTATTTTTGGAGTTATCGGTTCGATATCCAATATCCGGGTGGGAAGGTAACTGTCAGGGATCGGTGCATGGAGTGGGGCATTGTCACGCGGCTCCGTTCTGTGCTGTCCTCAAGATGCAAGGGGACGGCACATCATGCACCGGTGTTTCATCATACTATATAATCAAGGAGAATCTCATGATGAAATTAACTGAATGCAAATCCTGTACAAACCATGTTTTATATGAAAACGGCTATTTGATGTGCAACTATCATACAGTTCAGGAACAGAGAGTGACAGATAATTCAGAAAAAAAAGGTGTTTATGTTATAAATTGTCCAATGGAAAATGATGAGAATACATATAATAGAATTTCTTTATGATATACCCTCCGAAACTGTTTCCTTCCAGATGATAGTATAACATTACGATTCAGCGCTGTCTGACGGCGGTGTTTTCTTTTTGAGCTCAAAGGTGAATATGGCCGAGAAGGTCCCGCCGTAGTAATGGTCCGATTTCCCCTTGAACGTGAAACCGCTGGAATCCGACCCCATGAAATAAAGATACTGGTACCGGGCCCCCAGGGAGAGGGTGAGGTGCGCCGCTGGTATTTGATAAGCGAAGTTGGCCGCGGCATTCCCGCCCACGGCGTTGTAAACCAGCTTGTTCCTGCTCTGATTATGAAGGGCATCCTTGAAATTGAGTGGGAGAATAAACCCTCCTCCTCCATCCTGGTTAAACATGACAAAAAACTTGCTATTGGCTGTCATCTGGGGATACTGGTAAAGGCCTGATACGTTAAAAAAGAAGAACAGGTTCTCCACCACATGGGCATTGAAGCTCACCCCGAGTCCCCCGGAGTAACCGTTATAGGTGATGCGCGTGTCGTTGTAAATCCAGTAATTTCCCGGGGTGATGGAATTGTAAAGCCTCATGGGAACATTATAGGGGCCCTCCGCGATGGTGTAGCGCTGGTACTTTATACCGACAAACACCTTCATGAACCTGGTCAGGACGTAACTCAGGGTCGTGTCAAGATCGTACTTGTTCGAGCTCTGCCGAGAGGAAATTTTCGTCGGGGTGAGTGTTCCATCGCCATTCAATACCGTCACGAATATCGGGGCCAGGTAGGATGACGCCAGATAAGAAAATTTCGATACGTACCTGCCCATGACGAAGACTGCGGAGAGGTTCCACCGGTCGGCGAAGCTGAATCCCAGGGCCCAGCCGTAGAGGGGCGCAGGGTTCATGGCGAACTTGTGATTCCAGGTATAGGACTGGCTGTTGTTTTTGCTCAACAGATTGTCTTTATAAAAGGGCTCCCAGGCGGCGTAGTAGAAGTAGGGCCCGAAGCTGATGGAGGCCGCACGTGAAACTGCCGGGAAGGTCGAGGTAAATAGAAGAAAGAGCAAAAGGAATGCTAATTTCCTGCCGGAACTGCGTTTTCCGTCAGCGGCTGTATTCATCACGTATCTACTCCTTGAGGCAGATGCAATGAGCAGTAACATCTGAGATATTGCACTGTATTCAGGACAGGCCCATGAGACTGAATGGGCATGTCCTGAACAAATCTGGAGAATGATGTGAGAATTTCAACTCAAAAATAATCGCCGGGAGGGGGGCTTGGAAGAGATTCACAAAAAAAAGCCCGCGGTCATCACCGCGGGCTTTTTACTTAAACAGGTGCTATATGTTATCCGGCTTTCCGCTCATCATCCACGACCTCGTACTCTGCGTCGTAGACCCGTCCGCCGTTTTTATGCTCCGCGCCCTGCCCGTGCGGCTCTTCAGGCTGCCCCGGTCCCGGGTCATGTCCCGCCGCAGGGCCGCCATCCGGCGCTGCCTGGGCACCCTGGTAGAGGCGTGAGCCGAACTCGCTCGCCGCACCCTGGAGGCGCTCCACCGCCGACCTGATGGCAGCCGCGTCGCTTCCTTCCATGGCGCTTTTCACCGCGGCGATCGCGGACTCGATCCTGCTCCGCTCGTCCGGCTGCACCTTGTCGCCGCTCTCTTTAAGCAGCTTTTCGATCGCGTAGACCGCGGAGTCCGCGTTGTTCCGCGCGTCGATGAGCTCCCGCGCCTTCCGGTCCTCCTCGGAGTGGGCCTCCGCATCGCTCACCATGCGCTTTATCTCGTCCTCTTTCAGTCCGCTTGAGGATTCGATGCGTATTTTCTGCTCGCGCCCGGTCCCCATGTCTTTAGCGGCCACGTGCACGATGCCGTTCGCATCGATATCAAAGCTGACCTCGATCTGCGGCAGGCCGCGCGGCGCGGGCGCTATGCCCGTGAGCTCGAACCTGCCCAGGGTCCGGTTGTGCCCGGCAAGCTCGCGCTCGCCCTGCAGCACGTGGACCGATACCGCCGGCTGGTTGTCCTCGGCCGTGGAGAACACCTGGCTCTTCCTGGTCGGGATCGTGGTGTTCCGCTCGATCAGGCGTGTCATTACGCCGCCCAGGGTCTCGATGCCGAGCGAGAGCGGGGTCACGTCCAGAAGCAGGACGTCCTTGACATCACCGGAAAGCACGCCGCCCTGTATGGCGGCTCCGACCGCCACCACCTCGTCCGGGTTCACGCTCCGGTTAGGTTCGCGGCCGAAGATCTTCTTCACCAGGTCCTGAACCGCCGGGATCCGGGTGGAACCGCCCACCAGGATGACCTCGTCGATGTCGCCGGCGGTAAGCCCGGCGTCCTCGATCGCCTTCACGCAGGGACCCTTCGTCGACTCGATCAGGTCGGCGACGAGCTGTTCCATCGCCGCACGCGTCAGTGTGACAAGCATGTGCCGCGGGCCGCTCTGGTCCGCAGTGAGGAACGGGATGTTGATCTCGGTCTGAGACTTGCCGGAGAGCTCGATCTTGGCCTTCTCTGCCGCCTCCTTGAGGCGCTGGAGGGCCATCGTGTCGCCGGACACGTCGATGCCCGTCTGCTTCTTGAATTCCTTTATCAGCCACTCGATGATGCGCTGGTCGAAGTCGTCGCCGCCGAGGTGCGTGTTGCCGTTGGTGGACTTCACCTCGAATACGCCGTCGCCCAGCTCGAGGATCGATATGTCGAACGTACCGCCGCCCAGGTCATACACTACTACCTTCTCGTTCTTTTTCCCCTTCTTGTCCAGGCCGTAGGCAAGCGCCGCGGCCGTGGGCTCGTTGATGATCCGCTCGACCTCCAGGCCTGCGATCCTGCCTGCGTCCTTGGTGGCCTGGCGCTGTGCGTCGTTAAAATATGCCGGTACCGTGATGACCGCCCTGGTCACTTTCTCGCCCAGGTAGTCCTCCGCAGTCTGCTTCATCTTCTGCAAGATGCGCGCGGATATCTCCTGCGGCGTGAAATCACCGGCAGCCGTTTTTACCCTGACCCCGCTGGCATCATCAACGACCTGGTATGGTACGATCCTGATCTCTTCCTTCACTTCCTGAAAGCGTCTTCCCATGAACCGCTTGATCGAGCGGATGGTGTTCTTCGGGTTGGTGATGATCTGGTTCTTAGCCACCTGCCCGACAAGCCGCTCTCCCTTCTCGTTGAAGGCCACAATTGACGGGGTCGTACGCTGGCCCTCGGCGTTCTGAATGACCGTCGGGTCTCCCCCAGACATGATCGCCACGCAGGAGTTGGTTGTCCCTAAATCTATGCCGATAATTTTACTCATTTGATTCCTCCTTTTTACAATAAGGCCCGGCCTCTATCCTCGGATACACGGCCGGGCCCATACCTGTTGTTTATCTCCTTACTGTTTTAATTCACTTCAATGTTGATTTTTCTCGGCTGAGCTTTCTCGTCTTTCGCGAGCTCAATCTCAAGGACGCCATTCTTGTAATGGGCCTTAACCCCGTCGGACTTGATACCATCGGGAAGCTCGATCGTACGGCTGAAAGACCCGAATGACCGCTCGCAGTAGTAATAGTTCCTGTTTGTGTCCTCTTCCTTTTTCTCCGCCTTTTTTTCTCCCGAGATTGTAAGCATGCTATTGTGGAGCGTAATGTCCAGGTCCTTCTCATCAAGACCCGGAATCTCGGCTTTCACATAAACAGCCTTTTCGTCCTCATGGACATCCACCCTCGGGTTCAGGTCATCACCCAGGAACTCAACCGGAACTCTGAAAAAATCGTCGAACAGATTTGTTAAAGAATAATCTGTCCCGTTTGTTTTTGCTAATCCCCATTTCATAGTGGACCTCCTTTATTTATTGTTAGCACTCAATTATAGTGAGTGCTAACAATATCTGTTAATAATATACACAGGAGATTGAGAATCGTCAAGTGCCAGGAGGAAAAAATTGATTATTCTCGAGGAGGAGCATTTTGTGCAGATTCTTCACTGATTTCAGGCATAAATCGATATAAACAGTCGTAAAAATGGGACTGGAAAGCAAATCTGAGCGATAACTATCGGTATCTTGCTCTCAGCCAGGCAAGTATCTGTCCGTTTACTCTGACACCCTGTTAGCCCGGAAACAGCCAAAAAACCCCCCTCAAGATAGCGGAGGGGGCCATAATAGTACTATTTTATTCTTACCCGGCTATGGCCGTTCCCCTACCGTGATGAATAGAGTCATCCTCGCCTTGTTTCTCCATACCTCGATTTTGAGGGATTTTCCGATAGGTGTCTTTTCTACAGCATCCACGAGGTCGCCATAGTCCTTAACCTGCTTTCCACCTGCCGCAATAATTACGTCCCCGACCAGGATACCGCCCGTAACGCCCGGCCCGCCCTCAACCACCTGGCCGACAAGGGCACCCTGGTTATCCTTGAGGCCGAGTTCTTTTGCATATTCCTCGGTGAGGGGAACAATCTGTACCCCGATGTAACCGCGCTTGATCTTCTTGTTGACCTTGAGCTCTTCCAGTATTTTTTTCGCGGTATTGATGGGAATGGCGAACCCGATACCGATATTGCCCCCGGTCTGCGAATAGATCATCCGGTTAATGCCGATCACTTCTCCGTAGATGTTCATGAGCGGCCCGCCGCTGTTACCCGGGTTGATCGACGCATCAGTCTGGATATGCGCCTGGCTGTCTCCCATGAGGTCCAGGTCACGCCGCCCCACGGCGCTCACCACGCCGACCGTGAAGGTGCGGTCCAGCCCGAAAGGATTGCCTATCGCGATGGCCCAGTCACCCACCTTTACCGTGGTCGAATCTCCCAGGAAAACCGGTTCGAGCTTTACTTTCGGATTGATCTTCAGGAGCGCAATATCCGTCCGCTCGTCCGAGCCGATCACGCTCGCATCATAGACGATAGAATCAATGCTAACCTTGACCTTGTCCATTCCCGCGACCACGTGATGATTGGTGCAGATGTACCCGTCCTCTGAAAGTATGAACCCGGTCCCGAGGCCGGTCCGTTTCCGGGTCTGCGGCCGGTTCTGCCCGGGAGCGCCGAAAAACTCCCTGAAAAACGGGTCATCCATGAACGGGTTCCTCTGCATTTTCACGGTCTGCTCAGTACTGATGTAAACGACCCGGTGGTTGTTTATCTCGAACACCTTCCGGAATGCATCCTGCACCTTGACCGCATCGCCCACCTGTTCCGCGCCTTTCAGAGGCGATTCGCCGGATGCCCCGAGCAGGCGCCCCGACCCGCCCGTACACGAGGACTGCTGGAACAGCGAGACCAGCACAGAGACGGCCAGCAGGGGAATGACGGCAATAGCGACACTATGCGATTTTTTCATGATAAGCCTCCACGTGGATTCTGGTTCAATGGACTTGTTGCGAAACTCCATCCCGGAAGTTTTGCAACAACTCAAATGTATATAATACGCCGGCAAGCCGGCACGAATCAAACCGCCTGGTCCGGGACACGATTTCCGTTTAACCTGACTCCCGGTTTTGTTGTCCCGTAAAAACACCGGATTAATATTTAAATGTGATCATGCGGCGATAAAAGTTACACTGCATTCCGTTATTATTTTCTTGCAAATAGGGCACGGGGTCCTATACTGGCATCGACCTGACTTTTTTCTGTAACAGAAACGTTCTCGCGATTACGCATGAAAAGCGAAAAACAACATTATACTATTTCCATCGGTTTTTCAACCACGCGACAGGCGTCCTCCCGGTTCATCCGCTGGATCACCGCCTCGTCATGCAGCCATGCATTTATTGCATTCGATGACAGCATACTCCGCCAACGAATGGTGATGCAGGCCCAGTCATGGGGGTTCGAGCTGCGGCCATGGAACCGGTGGCTCAGGGAGAACATACTGGTCGCGGAATTCACTCCCGTTTCCGGGCCCCTGGACGGGGCGCTCGCCATGCTGGCGGAGCGGCTGGGGACCAAATTCAATTACCGGAGCGCAATATTCATCGGGATTAAAAGCCTCCTCTCGTCATGGTACAAAAACCGCTTTACCCTTAACATCAACCGAAGCCCCTGGAAGCTCACCTGCTCCGAATCCATTGTCCGCTTTTTACAATTCGGCAACTACCGGACCACCTCCTTTCTCGATCCCGAGACCACAAGCCCCGGCCTGCTTTTGCGAGAGGTGATGCGCAATGCTGATGAATTCAAGCCGCTCTATATCAACCCCCGGTACCTTTTCTTTGACAGGAAGATCAGGAAATCCCCCGGCATGTACGATCACGCGGAATTTCCCCTCGGGAAAGCGCGCGGAGGCTGGAAATGACCCTGCCGGCACGGACCGCCTCGCTGAAACGGGCATATAATTTGTGTTGATAAAAAAACGAATACGGGATAGGGATGGACAGTATTAACGCGGTGCCCCACCGGCGCCGTTAACCCGGGAGCCCATTAATGGCGAAGATTGATTACATGAAAGTGGTCGGCGTGCTGGGGCGAACTCTCAAAATGGAAACCGTTGACATGAAGTTCCAGGACTCGACCTCGAACAGACTTGAAGTTACAATGGGCGGTCCGTCAATGCCCGAAAAAAAATTCCAGCTGTCGATAGCCGATTTTTCATTAGAGCTGGCCTTCCCCGCCGCCTACCTGCAGGGACGCGATCTACAGAAATGGATATCCTCCTTCGAATACGAACTCGAGCAGGCCTTCGTTACAAACATTGATCTCCATGTCAATTCAGACGCATCAAAGCACGTTGTCAGAGTGACGCTGTAGCCGCACGATATTCAGCGCCCATGCTGCGGGGAGGAAATCTTGGCCCTCTATCTTGTCCAGCACGGTAAAGCTCTTTCCGGTGACGCCAATACCGATCCCGATCCCGGGCTCTCCGATGAAGGGAAGGCAAATACTGAATTATTGTTGACACAAACCGGACAGACGGTATATTTCCTGATGCGGTTGTCATTTCCGGAAAATCATATCCTCGGAGCACATTATGAACAAACTTGATCCTTGCGCACTTGAAAAAGAGGCGGTCGAAAGCCATGAAACCATTAATTGCGCTTCGTGCGGCAGGGAGCTCGATTATCTTACTTCGCTTGTTTCCGAAAACCCTGATGACTCATTATACATATGCTTTGAGTCGATAAAACAGAAAATTTTCGTGTACGGGAAGTACCTCGGGGGAAAATACGGCGCCATAAAATTCTCGAAGTATTACACAAAGCAGGAATGCACCGATAAACTGTGCGAAAAAAACATACAGGACATGCTGGCATCCCTCAGTAAAAGCGAGTATTCGCGCCTCATAACCTGCAAGAAAGGGAACATGGAGTCCGTTATACTGACAAAAGACATCATCGAAGCGAGAAAAAATGACCTGCTGGGCGGAGCACTTGACAGGTTCTTCAACAATCCCAACAGCGAGAAGAAATATTACTGCCATGAGCACGCCAGCAGTCGCGGGTTGAAATGCCAGTGCGGCGCCGCTCTCATACAACTCGGATCCGAGAAACACCGCGATCTCACCGGCATGGAAGATCAGAAATTCATGGAGACGTATTCAGGAGAGATCCTGTCCCTGTGAAAGCCCGGCCCGCGCCGGATCACCATGCTTCTTCTTCTTTTTTAATATCCTTTTCGGACGCTCCGCTGGACACGTAATCGCGGAGATCCTCCATGAGCTTGTCGATCTGCTTCCTGATCTTGTTTATCTCGAACTTAAACTCGGCTTTGCTTGACTTGAGCTGGCGCTCGTCATAGTACACGATGAAATTATCATACGTGACCCGGTATCTGCCGTCTTTGGCCTCAATGGTTATGGTATAGCTGAATTCACGGTCGACGAGGAAATCGAAATATTCAGAATACTTACCCGTCCCCCTGGCGATAATTCTGCCCTTCTCCCTGTCTTTAACAATGATATCGTCGTTTACGCTGGCCAGTTTTTTCGCGCACCATTCAAGCGCCCGGTCATATATCTCGGCCCTGGTCAGCCCGATCGAATAAACCTGCCTGATCATACGCTCCTGGTCCGGTACCTTCACCAATCTTCCGCACCCGGGCAGGATAAGCAGTACGGTCAAAAATAACAATACGAATCTGTTCATCTATCCGCCTTCAGCTTTCTTGTCGTGCGCACCATTCCCGCGCCGGAGCCCGTTATACCGCTGTGCCGGGACACCCGGCGCACCGTCGGGACCCACGGTCCCCATGCAGCATCACAATGGCTCATGAAACACTAGTTGTATTATAACCGCAAATTAAAGCAAGGAAAAAAAGAGGCCGGTGGCAGGCGCCCCTGGAGATGGAAGGAGATATCAGGAAATGTCGGCCATCGCCCTGTAATTTCCGAGCGCCATACTTTCTTTTTTCGACAGGGGCATATCAAGCGGGCACATGACCACGATTAAATTACCTTTTTTATCCTGGGTCATGACCCGATAATCAAAACCGCCGCTGAACTCGCACAGGATGCCATCGAGCTGGTTATTATAATGAAACCTGCATTTTCTACAATCTTCCATTTTCATCTGAAACCTCCGGTATCGTATCCCATGGTTTCCCGTTATACGATTAATGAGACATAATATAATAACCTAATACTTTTTTGGATTATTTTCAACATTTTTTTCAGAAAAAACCATTGAGCGTCAGGTAAAATGAATCCAGGGCCATCCATGCCCCCGGCTGGCGGCTCAAAAAAAGTATGGACAAACGACAAAATACCGGCTATACAACATCACCGGCAAACAATGACCCGGTATTTCCCGTCAGGAGCCTGACCATGCGATTGATCACCCGCCGCCACGGAACATCAACACGATCCTTCCCGGGCCGCTTGTTGCCCGTAGTTATTACCATCCTGTGCGCACTCTGGATGCAGGGGTACGCGGTAGCGGACCGGGACTGGAGCCCGGTTGATGATAGTCTCATTGAGAAGCTTGCCGGCGCGAGCGGCGGCGAAGAGCTGAGCGGGCTCATCCGGGAACACGAGGCGATCTTCACGGAGTGGTGGCTTTACGAGGCCGCGTTTCGCGCATACCGCCTGGAGAGCAATTATACCAGCGACAGGGGCCTCCGTATCACGGCGGTCGCCCGCGATATCGCGCGGGCGAAGGGCCTGGCGAGAAGTGAGGCGATCGCGCTCTACGAGCGCGGCGGCATCCTGCTCGATTTCCGGTACGGCTACGCGGAAGCGGGAAAATCATACACCGAAGCGCTGGAGATCTTCCGCCGTACCGGCAGCCTGCTCTGGCAGGCCCGCTGCATCAGCCGCCTGGGCGACATCGCGTTCCGCACCTCCGATTACCGGACCGCGGATGAGCGGTTCCGGGATGCGCTCCCCCTCTTCCGTAAAGCGGGTTCGACCTTCGGCGAGGCGAACTGCACCAAGCGCTTCGGCGACCTTTCCCTCCATGTCGGGGACTACCCGAAAGCGGAGTCGCTCTACAAGCAGGCCCTTCCCCTCTTCCGCAAACTCGGCTCACCGCTGGGCGAGGCAAACTGCCTCAAGCGGCTCGGCGACATCTCGTTCAATACCGGGGTGAGCGCACCCGCCCGCGAGCGGTACGAACAGGCACTCGCGCTCTATACGCAGGCGAAATCGCGCCTGGGCGAGGCCAACTGCCTGAAGATGCTGGGCGAGATCGCCTTCAGGGAGAAAGACTTTGCCGGAGCGGAAAAACAGTTCCGCGCCGCTCTTGCCCTCTACCGTGACGTCAAATCGCTCCAGGGCGAGGCTTACTGCCTGATGCGCCTGGGAGACCTGGCGCGGGCCCGGGGCGACATCAGGGGCGCCGAGAAGCTCTACCGCCAGGCGCATTCCCTGTACGAGCGCGGCGGCACGTACGCAGAGAAGACCGAGTGCCTGCGACGCCTCGCAGAGTGCGCCTATTTGAGAAACGACAGCACGGAAGCCGGGCGCCTTACCGACAAGGCGATCAAGACCCTCGGAGAAGGCGAGACGGGGAAAGATACCGCCGATTCACTGTACGGTATAGCCGGCGTCGCCTACGAGAATAAAAACTATGACAGGGCCGAGAAGCTGTACCGCGAGGCTGCGCTCAGGTACCGGCAGGCCGGGTCCCCGGTCGGCGAGGCGAACTGCCTCTACCGGATCGGCGAGATACAATTCTACGGGAAGAACCTGGCCGCGGCCGGCATCAATTTCAGCAAGGCGCTCGAGCTGTATATCAGGGGGAAATCAGTCCTGGGACAGGCGAACTGCATCCACATGCAGGGAGAGATACAGATCCGCAAGCCGGACTACGCCGGGGCCGCGGCACTGTATGAGAAGGCCCTGCCGCTGTACCGGGAAGCCGGGTCGGTCCTGGGAGAGGCGAACTGCGTGTACAGCCTGGGCGACGTTTCCCTGTATACGAAGGCGCGCGCAGCCGCCCGGGAAAAGTACGTGGCGGCGCAGGCGCTCTACATAAAGGCGGGCTCGGAGCTGGGCGAGAAAAACTGCGCGAAGCGGCTCCTGGAGCTCGGAAAGTAACAGCCCGGACCGCAAGTGAAAAGGCGGCATTCTTCAATGTCGCCTTTTCGTTTGCGAAGCGTGATCATTCCCTCTTAACAAATCCGCGCACATGGAGGCCCTCATGGAAGAAAAGAACCTGATCCTCGCGGTCGATATCGGGACCACCGAGACAAAGGCGGTGCTCGTCAGCCCTGATGGATTAATCGGTTCCAACCAGGCCTCGTGCCACCTGTCCTACCCGGATAAAGCGTGCGTCGAGCAATCGCCCGAAGAGATCGCGAACGCGATCTACGACACGAGCAGGCGAGTGCTCGCGGACCACCCGGGACTGGCCGGTAGGCTCGCCGGGCTCGTGTTCACGAGCCAGATGACGAACACCATACCGGTCGGCAGGGACGGCACGCCGCTCATGAACATGCTCTCCTGGATGGACGAGCGCGCGGCCCGGTTCACGCAGGAGGAGATGTTCCGCGGACTGGTCAAGATCGAGGGCTACCCCGTAACAAAACTTCTGAAGTTCCTTAGAATAACCGGCGGCATGCCCGGAAAGAACGGCAAGGATGTCGTGTGCAAGCTCGCCTGGTTGAAACAAAACCGGCCCGGGATATACGAAGCGACGCACAAGTTTCTGGACGTCAAGGACTACGCCGTTTTTCTCGCCACGGGCAATTACGTGACCTCCTACGACATGGCCTGGATCACCTGGCTCATGGACACCAGGAACAAGGACCAGGGAAAGTGGAACTGGTCGCAGACCATCCACGGCATGTTCGGGCTCGACCCGGGCAAGATGCCGGAGCTCAGGGCCTCGACGGCCATCGCGGGCGGGGTGACGCCGGAATTCTCGGCACAAACGGGCGTGCCCGCGGGGCTCCCCGTGGTTAACGGCTCCGGCGACCTCCTCACGTCCGCCATCGGGTCCGGCGCCATCGAGATGGGGCGGCTCCACGTCAATATCGGCACTGCCGGATGGGTCGCCACCCACCACCCTTCGATTGCGGTTGACACCGCCCACTACCTCGGCACGATCGCCTCGGGCATTCCAAACGTCCTGTTGCTGATCAGCAAGCAGGAGACGCTGGGCGCGGCGCTGGACTGGCTCAAGGGAATCCTCTATCCCGGCGAGCTCACGCATGGGAAATCATCCGCGGAGATATATGCAGACCTGGACGCCGCAGCCGCGACCGCGCCGCCCGGCTCCAACAACGTCGTTATAACGCCCTGGCTCTTCGGCGAGCGGTCGCCCATCAACAATCCGTACCTGCGCGGCCAGGTCTTCAACATCGGTCTCGACACGACCAGGGCCGACCTCTGCCGCGCCGCCATGGAAGGCGTCGCCTACAACATCCGCTGGGGCATGGAGCACGTGGCGCGCCTGTCCGCGAAAAAGACGAGGCCCACCACGGACGAGGTGCGGCTGATCGGTGGCGCTTCGAAGAGCGACATCTGGTGCCGGGTATTCGCCGACGTGCTGCAGAGGCCGGTGGTGCGGATGAAGAATCCGCAGATGGCGTGCGCGCTCGGGACCGCCGCGATCGCGATGGTCGCCCTCGGGATATTCCGCGATTTCAGCGAGGTCGACCGGATGCTGGAACAGGGCGAGCGGGTTCTCCCCGAGCCCGGCACCCGCGAGGTGTACGACAGGCTCTACGGGCTCTTCCAGTCGCTCTACAAGAACAACAGGAAAGAATTCAACAAAATCAACCGCTAAAGGACAACCGGCCATGAAGCGCTTCATCGAGGGATACCGTGACAGGCAGTACGACATGATCGTGATCGGCGGCGGCATAACCGGCGCCGCGGTCGCCTATGACGCCGCGACCAGGGGGCTCACGGTCGCGCTCGTCGAAAAGAGCGATTTCGGCGGCGCGACGTCTGCTGCGACCTCGAAGTTCATCCACGGCGGCCTGCGCTACCTGAAGACCTTCGAATTCGGGCTCGTGCGCGAGTCACTCAGGGAACGCCGGATCATGGAAAACATCGCGCCCAACTTCGTATACCCTGTGCCCATCATGTTCACCAATCCCTCGACCGTAATGAAGATCGGGCTCTTCCTGTACGACGTGCTTGCCTTTGACAAGGGGTTCACCTGGGACCGGCGGAAAAAAATCCCCAACCATCGCTCCATCTCCCGGGAGAAGGTCATCGCCGGGGAGCCGAACGCGAAGCGCGAAGGACTCCGCGGCGCCGGGATATACTACGACTGCATCAACATATGCCCGGAGCGGCTCACCCTTGCGTTTGTCAACTCGGCGGTCCACTACGGGGCGGATGTCTCAAACTACACGAAGGCGGAAGACTTCATCATCGAAGGCGGCAGGGTCTCCGGTGTGATCGTGCGGGACCTCGCGAGCGGCGCCGCAAGCACCATACGTGGAGCGTGCGTCGTGAACTGCTCCGGGCCCTGGGCGGACGAGGTACTCGGGCTCGCGAAGAAGGGGGGAGCCGGTTTTACGATTCGCCGCTCCGAGGGAATACACCTGATCGTGAAAAAGCGCACCCGCACGCACGCGGTCGGCACCATGACCGGGTCCACCCATTTCTTCCTCATCCCCTGGCGCAACCATTCCCTCATCGGGACCACGGACAAGGAATACCACGGTGAACCGGACGGGTACCGGGTGACACGGAAGAGCATCGAAGAGCTCCTCGACACCGTGAACGCAGATTTCGGGAACAGCGACCCGATCCGCTACGAAGATGTGCTGTTCGCTTACGGCGGCCTGCGCCCGCTCCTTGGCGCGAAGGGCGAGGACATCCACACCACAACCCGGAAATATGAGATCCACGACCATGCGGGCGAGGGCCTTCCCGGCCTGATAACCGCGGAGGGCGGAAAGTACACGACAAGCCGCAACCTGGCACAGAACGTCTTGAGCGCAGCGGTGCCCGTGTTGGGAAGAAAAATCGGTACGTGCGTAACGGACCGGCGGCGGCTCGTCGGCTGCGACATCGACGACATGGAAGGGTTTATCGACCGGATACAGAATGAAAACAGGGACTTCAGCCCTGCCACGGTCGAATACCTGGGCCGGCATTACGGAACAGATTACACTCATGTGCTCGAGATGGCGCGCCGTGATGCCGCGCTCGCGGAAACAGTGAACGACGACGGAGAGATCCTCGCCCAGGTCCTTTACGGGTTCGAGCGGGAGATGGCCCTCACCCTGAAAGACATCCTGTTCCGGCGAACCGGTATCGGCACCCTGGGCCATCCGGGCGATGCCGTTGTACAAAAGGTCGCTGATATCGCGGAAAAGGCGCGGGGCTGGACCGGAGAGAGAAAGCAGACCGAAGTACGGGAGGCGGAAAGGGCGTTCGCGCTCCCGGCATGACCGCAGCGCCGGATGCTACGGGAGATGGGTTCGAACCACCATTGCCGAGTCCAAAGCCCGGTGTGCTACCGGTTGCACCATCCCGTAATGGATCTCTTCCCTCCCCGCAATCAATAAAACAGTTCTTTCTTATATGGACAAGTAAAATCAGGCGGGGCAGCGCAATTTTAACATGCGTGTAACAAATACACATACAGAATGATTCGCACAAAAAACCGGCGCGGTATTCCCGCGCCGGTTTCCGGTTTCATCGAAGATAAAAAAACTATGAGCGCTTTCTCATGCGCCGGCGAATGGTCACCGCTCCAAGGACCAGGCCCATCAGCGCGATGAGGCCCAGGGCAGCAGGTCCGGAAGACGTCCTGCCCGCGACGCCCGTCGACGCGCTTGCGTTGCAGCCGTCGGAGTCGCCCTTACTGCCGAGCTGGGTAAGCATGAGAACCGTGCCGGGCTCTGCCTCTGTCCCTTCGCCTGACAGCTCGGCTGTGTCGTCGATTGCAGGAGTGGCCGCTGCTACCCAGAGACCAGCATCGGAAAAAACACCGATAGCTTTGGGAGAAAAGGCGACCGCCACAGTGCAGGTTGCTCCCGGCGCAAGAGTCGTTCCGCAATCATTCGACACAATTTTAAAGTGTTTTGAATGAGAGCCGGTTTTTCCCACGAATAAACCCGTCAGATCACCCGGGCAGCTGCTTGTATTCGTGATCACGAACGGCTGCGGAGCAGAGGACGACAACATCGGCTGTGGCCCGAAATTGTATAAAGCTGGCGTTATCTCGATAGAATTACTGCATGGAGCGGCACTTGAGTCAGTTTTAAGAATAAAACACGCAATCATACAAATGACAGCTGTAAAGGCGAAAGCAAGAAGCTTTTTCATGTATTCCTCCATACCCGGTGATACGTTTTACTTTATGAAAAAGAAAATTTCCTTTCAGATCATGTACGTTACAACAACGAATGTTATGCCTGTCAACATCAATTTAATTTTAACGCCGTAATATTCAGCACGGGATAAGCTTTAAAAAAAACGGCGCGGTATTCCCGCGCCGTTAGATGCTGCACTGTGTTATTTGAGCCCCGGCCACATTCCCTACGAATGCTCCTCCGCCTGCCTGAAGAACACGATGCTCTCGTTGAGCGCCTCGGCCTCGTTGCGCATATTCTCGGAATTTGCAGCGAGCTCCTCCGCCCGCGCAGCAATCTCCTGCGTCGTCTTGTTTATCATGGTGACGGACGTGACGATATCGTCCGACGCGATTTTCTGCTCGTCGGTCACCTCCTGGATGGCGGCGGAGCGCTTCTCCACGCTGGTCATCTCGTCCACGACCATGTGTTTCGTTTCGATCTCGACCTTCATTATGTCGGAGACATTTTTCATCATGGTGCTGATCAGGTTGAACCCCTCGATGATCACTGCAATGGTGCCCACGGTTTCCGTAACGTTTGACAGGCCCTTCTTGATCTCGCTGTTGTTCACCTTCACGAGGGAGTCGATCCTCTTGAGGCTCTTGGCCGTCTGGTCCGCCAGCTTCGACACCTCGTCCGCAACGACCGCAAAGCCCCGGCCGGCATCTCCCGCCCGCGCCGCTTCGATCGATGCGTTCAGGGCGAGAAGGTTGATCTGCTCCGATATGTCGTCGATGATACCGATGATCTCCATCATCTCTGTGGAGCTGGCGCTGATCTTGATCATCGACTGGTTCATGTCCTTGAGCATTATCTCGCCGTGCTTCGCCTTGTCAGTGAAATCGTCGGTGTTGATCTGGGTCTTGCTGACCTTTTCCCCCATGTTGTCAATGATCGACGTCAGCTCATGGATCCGGTGCACCATGGTCTTGAGGCTGATATTGTGGTCCGTGACCCGCTCGGATATCAGGTCGAATCCGGCAACAAGCGCCTCGACCGTGGCCATGATCTCCTCCGCGGACGAGGCCTGGGTGTTCGCGTTTTCCGAGAAATCGCCGATGGTCCTGGAAAGCTCGTCAGACGAGGTGAACAGCTCGCGGGAGAGGTTCGCCGTTTTCCCGACCACCTCGGCTATCTTGACCATGAAGAGGTTGAACCAGATCCCCATTTCGTGCATCTCGTTTTTCATGTTGGCCCTGTAGACGTCGCACTGCCTGCATGACTTGTATGTTTCTTCCACGATGTTCCGGCAGGCGACCTGGTGCCCCAGCCGACCGGCGATACTCCCGATCGTAAAAAAACAGAATCCGTGTGACCGGTCATACTCGCTATAGCCGTCCCCCTGTTTCCGGTATATGGCACGGGACGATTTGTCCGACACGGGATAACGGACCGACAGGTCGCCCAGCGCGCCCTTGCCGAAAGATTCCATGAAATTTGCCATCGAGGTCCTGATGCTGCGGGAGAGGAGCAGTGCTACTGCGATCGACAGGGCGATGAAGATACCGGCAACGATCACGTAGATGATGATTGTTTTCGTAATAGCGGCAAAGGCCTCGCTCCTCCCGACCTCGACAAGCACCATCCACTGGAAATAGCTGAGCCATTTCCACACGCCGATTACCCGGTTTTTCTCGTGGTTGATATATTCGGCATGTCCTGCGTGGGTTGTGGCGAGACAGGTCGACACGCTTTTGACCAGCTGTCGTGTTTCCTGGTTGATCAATCGATAGCCGCCGGTGTCGGCATCGTCCCGGTTGTTGATATAGTAATCGTTAAATAGGGCGAAATTGTTTGAAAATTCGTATTTTTTCGATGAGCATACGACCCTGCCAGTCGAGTCCACGATAAAGGCGTTGCCCTGTTTACCCAGGTTAATGATGCCCAGGGAATCTGCCATGATGCCCATGTTGATGTAGCAGATCAGGTACCCCGTAATCGCCCGGTTAGCGCGCCCGCCTGCAAACACAGGGAAGCTGACCGGTTTGACCATTCGTTGTTTACCCCTGCCGGAATCGACAAAAGACCGGCACATGCGGATATCGTTGCTATTCCGTATGTCTGCATAGAGGAAGGCCGGTACTGCTCCATCCTTTTTATCCGCCGAAACGCAGATCCTTCCTTTTGTATCGATGAGAACGATGTTCGTGTACACGCCCTGCTCGTATATGATTTCATCGATATACTTTGAGAGCTCGGCGCGGGTACCCGGATCAATCCCTCCCCGGCTGAACTGGTTCGATGCGGCGACGATGATCGGGGACTCCGAGAGTTTTTCAATGTGCTCCGCCCTTCGCTCCATCCAGTATTCAACGAACTCAAATTGTTTCGTCGCGATCTCGGAATAGTTCTGCACGACAAGGTCCTTGATCCAGCCGCCGGTGATAAAATAGCTGACACCCAGGAAAATGATGGAAATAACAATACAGATCACCAGGAGGATATTTCTCACCTTGTTGCGAATGCTCATGTTCCTGATCCAGTTAATGAGCCTGTTGATAAACACCATATCTCATCTCCCCGTGTAATGTTGCGCGCCAGGGCTTCCTATCGCTGCTCACGGTGACACCGGTTGCAGCCCTGCGGTCCCGATTTCCTGCGGTGGCACTCATGGCACTGCTGGTGAAAGGCTGCCTTCAGGTTGATGACCGCGCCGGCGTCTTTATTCGTGTGACATGCGGAGCACTTTTTCATGGACCCCATGTGATGGCAGTCGATGCATTCCGTGTCGTATTCCTCGACGTGCCCCTTGTGGTTAAACCGGATCTGCGGCAGGCGGTGACCGGTTTTCTCAAGCGGAATAACATCCTTCACCTTCTGGTACTCCGCATGGGCACCGGCATGACACTCCTGGCATTGAACCGGGCCTCCCTGCTTCTTGTGGCAGTCCTTGCAGAAGTAGTGAAGAATGACCATTTTCGATTTGCCGACGTGGCATACCGTGCATTTTTTCTTGTTCTTCTCCTTGCCCGCATCATGGTGGCAGACGTTGCATTCCACGGCAGCATCCGAATGGATCGCATGCTTCTTCTTGTCAAAGGCAAAGGTGCCTGCATAGAGCTTCTCAATATCCCTGTACACAGTCTCTTCTTTCTCGATATGGCACTCGTTGCATTTCACCGGCCCGTCGTTCATACCGGTATGGCACTTGATGCAGAACGCATGGAACATTTCAGCCCCCTCCATGCCCTTGTGGCAGAAGGAGCATTTTTTTATCCTTTCATCATTCCACTTCTTGTGGTGGCAGGCCGTGCATGATATGCCGGCATCTTCATGGTTCTGGTGGCGCATCTTCACCCGCATGGTGGTTTCCAGGGTTTTTTTCTTGCCCCCGGCAATATCCTCGTTGGTAATGAAGGCGTTAACACCGGTGATGGTCACCAGGTCGGTCCCGCTGGTATCCCTGGTACAGGAAGCGAAGAACAGGAGCAATATCGCCAGGACAAGAGGGCACGGAGTGGAATACGTCAGGTGCTTGCCGGTGAAAAATTTCATGGGGAATGATACCTCTTGCTTAACAAAAATAATGAACATGCAAAATTCCGCGAACAATAAATTGCGCGCGGCCCGAACACACGAAAACCATAATTATAGGAATGTGTTAAGTGGATGCAGTATGATTACAAAATGTCTGTCATGCGGCTCTCCCTTTTTTACATGCACGGAAACGCCGCCCCCATGCTTTATCGTGGTATAATGGCACATGAAATGTCAATTAATTTTTACGCCGGCTGCAGCAAAGACCCTGATAGGGAATATCCCTTACAGCTCGGGGAGGTTCACCCGCGGCTTCTCAAGCAATCCGCCAGGCTTCACGGTTCGGCCGGTCGTTGCAGTGGCCGTGCCGCCCGTTTCTTCTGTTGCGGTTTTTTTCGAAGTCGCTGACTGGTCCGCATCTTTCTTTTTAACCGCTGTCTTTTCAGCGACCGTGGTCCTGCTTTCATCCAGCCCGGCAGCGGATGAATCAGCGGATTTCTGCCTCGCAGTGCTTGATTCCGCGGATTTCTGCGATGACGCGGTTGTATCGGCTGATTTCTGTGATGCGGTTTTTTTCGAAGCCGCTGTCTGGCCCGCATCTTTCTTTTTAACCGCTGTCTTTTCAGCGACCGCGGTCCTGCTTTCATCCAGCCTGGCAGCGGATGAATCAGCGGATTTCTGCCTCGCAGTGCTTGAATCCGCGGATTTCTGCATTGACGCGGTTGCTTCTGCTGATTTCTTTGACGATGATGACAGACCGCCCACATCGGGTGTAGCGGTTTTCGAGCCCGCATCCTGCCTGTCGCCGTACGCGATGCTGTTCTCCGATTCCCCATCCATTGCGCCCGTAATCGGCTCCGGGTCTTTCGTGCAGGAGGTCGAAAGAGCAGCCGCCACCAGGATGAGCGTTATCACTATTTGTTTCATCTCGTTCCTCCGTTCCGGTTCCGCGACGCCACGGTGAATCATGCGACAGGATACCGTCATTCAGACTGGAAGCCCGGGCTCGCCCTCGTGAACGGTGCCATCAGCATATCACCATCCGGGTAAATCGTCAAATAAATAACGGGCACGGGAAGGGATTAATTGGGATTAATATCCCAGTAAATATCGAAGAATAAATCATTGGAAAGTCCCTTTTCATAGGAAAAAGCGGGTACTTGCACACACGGTCTATTGACCGCGTGCGCTCGACAGGTCCGCACTTGTGCTGAGCCCTTCGACGTTGCTCAGGACAGGCCTGTCGAAGCAAACGTTTGCGGACCCGTCATTTGCCCGTATCTTTGGGAATATACTTGTCAACGTCGATCCCGTATTTTTCAAACAGAACGTTGCGCGCGACATCATACTGGAGCAGGGAAATGTTGTATCCCACCAGCGCCTGGAGCTCCATCTCCCGGCTCTGGACCATGGCGTCCAGCGCGTTCTTAACCACCGCGGAGCTCAGCCGCCCCATCCCAAGGTCGCGCATCATGCCCTGGTAGAAAAGCTCGGACTGCTTCCGCGCCTCCATCCCCTTCTGGTAGAGACGGTAGCTCGCCTCGATAAAGTCGGTCGAGTTCATGATATCGTCCTTGACCTTGCGCCTGTACTTCTGGAGCTGGATCTCCGCCTGCTTCACTTTAAAGCGCGCGTTCCGCTCCTGCGTGTACACGTCCTGGTCGCCGATGGGGTACTGGAGCTTGAGCTTTCCCTCGATGGCGGGAAATTTAAACGAGCCGATCTGGCCGTACGCGCCGTCGAACCGTTCGTGCTCGGAGTTGAGCCCCGCGTTCACCTCGGCCTTCAGGGAGGGGAGTGAGCCGTTCTTCGCGACCTGGAGCCCCAGCTTCGCCGTGTCAAGGCTCATGACCGCGATCTGGTAATCGGCGCGCTTCTCGTACGCCGTCTTCAGCGCCTCCTCCACGTTGATGGCCTGGTACCTGTTCGAGAACACCGCGGTGCCGGTCACCTCCATGTTCTCGTCCACGTTGATCGTGCTAAGGAAGCTCCTGACCGCCTCGCGGTATTTCTGGCGGGCCATGACCACTTTCGCCTCGGCGCCGGCCAGCATCGAGTTGTACATCCGGAGCGTGTAGTCATCCGCGAGGCCGTAGGCCACGTTCCGGGCCGTGATGTCCCGGACTTTTTTCGTCTCCTTTACCTGCATCTCGGCGTTCTCCAGGGACACCTTGGAGATGACCGTGTTCCAGTATTCGCCGACGACCTGCACGATAACCAGGGAGAGCTGGAATATGATCGCCTCTTTTTTCATATTCGAGGCGTTTTTCAGAATCTCTTCGAGCTTGCGGTCCGAATATCCGAACGCGTTCTTGAGGAGCTCCTGGTGCACCGACACGAACACCATGGGCTTGTGCGCGTTCGCCGGCCCGGACATGCCGGAGAACAGGCTCTGCTCTTTCTGTGTGTCCACGTAGTCATGCTTCAGGCCCGCGATGAGCGTTGTGCCGGAGGAAAAATTCTTGTAGATTGATGCGCCGGCAGTAGCGCCGAGCTGGTTCTCGCCGGTAAAGCTTCTCTGGCCCGGCGTGAACGAGATGAACGATCCGCCGCCTTCCACGGAAAGCACAGGAGCGAATTTCTTCAGAAACTGGCTGTACTGGGTGTCCACCATGGCCACGTCATAGCTCACGGACATCATGTCAAAATTCTGCTTTACCGCCCACTCCATGGCCTGGCCAAGCGTGATCCTCATGGACCCGAGCACCAGCGCCGGCTCCTCGGCAAGCTCGATCCGGATCTTTTTCTCGGCGCTTACCGGCCCGGTCTTCTGTTCCGTTACCTGGGCGGACGCGGCGCTAACGGCCGCAGCCATGACGCTTACCAGTACCAATGTCCCCAGCTTTCTTCTCATCTTAATCTCCTCTCTCTGTATGTGTCCCGCCGGCCGGAAGGCTCTCCCCGGTCCGGCCACTGTGTTCTAGTCATTAAGTATCGTTTCGACCTGCCGGATAACTTCCTCGGTCATGCTCTCGTCCTTTTTTTCGATGAGCATGGCGACAATGTCGTCTATCGTCTTTTTCAATTCAGCGGGCAATTTCGGTATCTCGAGCTTTTTATTCTTCGGCCTCAGGGACTTGAATACCGTCTCCAGGACGAACTGGAATACGTTCTGGTCGGTCACGTCGCCGTACTGGGCCTGAAACAGCGGCTTGCCCTTGTACAGCTCCCTGTGTATCGTGTAGAATGAAATAAAGGTGCCGATATTCATCGAGGCCAGAAGAGGGTAATCGGTCTCGAACTCGCCGGTCCGGATTCCTTCCATGACGACATCGGCCACGATCTTCTGCCGTGGCAGGGCATACTCGGACACCATGGAATCAAGGTGCCGGGTGCCCTCGGCCAGCTCCCAGAATATGATCCGCATGACGTCCGGGTCGGTCGCCCTCAGGAAGATGTTAGTCATTATATACACGATCACGTATAGCTTCTGCGAGGGTGAAAGGTTCCATTTACCCAGGAACATAGGGAGCTGCGCCTCGGACTCGGACCCGCGGAACACCCTCCTCAGAACCTCCACGTAGAGCGTTTCCTTGTCCTTGAAATAGTAATGGATCAGCGCCTTGTTTACTCCCGCGCCTTTCGCTATCCCGGACATGCGAGCGCCGCTGTATCCACGCTCGGAGAATTCTTTCTTCGCCGCGCGCATTATACGCTCTCTCGGCTCTATCCCTTTTTCTTTCTTTGCCATCGATTGCCCGCTTGAAAAGTTTAACCGTATGGTTAAATGGCCGGGGAGGGATTAATTGTCAAGAAATTAATGATAAAATTGAGGGACCGAGAATAATCCGGTGTTATGACGCGGATTTTTTACTGTTTTTTTCCTCTCACTCACCAATTCGTAACAAAAATATCAACAATCCTGGATGATCCGCGCAAATTCGTGGCTTGTTTCGCACTCCGGCTGGCTGTCTCGATATTTTGAGATTAGTAAAGCAATCCCGTAATTCATCTCCGCATGGTTTTTGACATTAAATGATTATATTATTGAATGCAGGAAAACCTGATTAATGCTTAATCTTTATAATTACAGGGATCGATGATTATTAGAGAGTCCATAGAATGAAACATTCCGTCTATATACCACTCTGCCTGCTCTGCGCCATGTTTCTCTGTTGTGAAACCCAGCGTCATGGAACCCGATCCTTCCGCGACGCCGGCGGCGCCTCCCGGCCCGCTCTCAAAGCGTCCTGCGTGCCGCAGACCCTGCGCGATCTCATACCGATGGCCGCCCGGTGGGGTATAGCGGACCCGGAAGCGCGCGATGAGATAGAAAAGGAGATAACTGCCGCGCAGGCCGGCGAGGTCCGCGATGCC
>JBGTBN010000084.1:0-3372 GCA_041749375.1 Spirochaetota bacterium | reverse complement strand
CATGGCCTGCCAGAACGGCGCGCTCCTCTTCGGGCCGGCCGCGGGCGGCGCAGCCATCGAGGCATTCGGGCCGCGGGGCCTGTTTGCCGGGGCCGCCCTCTTTATCGCGGCAGGGCTGGTGCTTCTCCTTGTCCTGTCAGGCAAAAAGAGCGTCAGGCGCACCTGAGGCGGGCTATTTTTTCTTCCCCTGGAAATGGTCCATGCTTCCCAGAAGGCCGGTCATCCGGGCCATGACGTCCTGCACCGGGGCCGGGAAAAGCTTCATGGTCGGAATCAATTTCACGATAAAGGGCAGCTTCAGATAGGTGCTCCCCTTTTTGATTGACTTCAGTGTCCTGCGCGCCACGTCTTCAGGTTTGAGAAGTGGCGACATGAGCGGTGCCTTGTACCCGGGGAACATGCCGGTATCGATTCCTGACGGGCACACGCAGAGCGTCCTGACACCCCGGTATCCGTATTTTTTCAGCTCCATGCGGAGCGTGTCCGTGAACCCCACGATCGCGTGCTTGGACGCCACGTACTCGCCCATGCGGGGAACGCCGGTAAGGCCCATGGCGGATGCCACATTGACGATATGGCCCTCGTTCCGCTTCATCATATCGGGAAGGAGGAGCCGGGTCAGGTAGGCGCTGCCGATAAAGTTCACCTCCATCGTCTTCATGATGTCTTCGAACTCGTACTCATGAACGAACTTACCCTTAACGATGCCGGCGTTATTGATGAGTATGTCGACCCGGCCGAAGTCCTTTATGACCTTTTTCGCGAGGGCCTCAATATCTTTTTTCTTCGATATATCGCAGGGATATGTTCTGACCGTCGCGCCTTTTGCGGCACAGGCGGCCGAAGTGTCGTCTAGCATTTTTTTATTGATATCGGCAAGGGCGAGGATCGGCCTCTCCTCCGACATCATAAGGGCCATCAGGCGCCCAATGCCGGTAGCAGCGCCGGTGAGTAGTATAATCTTATTATCGAACGATTTCATGAAGCCTCCCGTCATCCTGTATCTGATCTTGAGACCCGGCGGGCATGATGCGGCCATCCGTGTACGATTGAAAATGTCCGGCGCCCCATTAAGGGTCAAGTATATTTTACGGGTATCAATCTATAAAACGGGGTTTGTACGCCTGCGAGACCGTGGTGTCGCGGGTCGCCGGGATTAATATAACCACGCCGAACTGGACTGTTCATCAAAAAACTGGACAATGATGCAACAGCGGAGGGCCGGACCGATCGTAACGGACCATGCGGGTCCTGCCGGATTCGCGAAGCTCCGGGAAGTCGTCAGCGGACCGCGTGCACTCGCTCATTTACACGAGTGACGTGGTTTTTCTCGACGAAGTCTTCAATATTTGCCTTGTAGTCCTCGATCTCGATCATCATCTGGTCTAGCAGCGGACGTATCGACTGCACGGTATGGCCTATGTGCTCGAGCGCCTTCTTCTGGCACGCACCGGTCGGGTCATCCAGCTTTTCCATGTTCTCCGGCTCGCCGTTCCCTGTAACATCGCAGACAATCGGGCAGTCGGAGCTGCACCAGTCGAATATGACATCGTCATTCTCCGAAAGCCAGAAGGGATAGGTGCGGCATATCATGGGCCGGGCGTCGTAGATTGTACAGCGGCCGTCCGCCTCCTGATACATGCAGGAGCCATCGCTCTTGTCCTTGAGCTGGAGAAGCCGGTCGTCCTTTCGGGTAACATCGTAGTAATAGCTCCGGTGTTTATGGATATAGATGTACTCCTCCCGATCCTTGTCTTTCAGCGGTGTATACCGGGCAAAGGTGCTGATCTCTTCGCCCAGGTACTCGGCGATTCGCCGTGCGTCCTTCAGCGTCAGGAACTTCGAGTGCGCTTCCCTGCAACAATCCAAACCGCTTTTCGAACACTCGAGACAATACGATGGCATGGTTCCTCCGTTACCTATGTGCGTTGAGCGCCGGGCGGAACGACAACCCCGCGGACCCCGCTTGAAATGTTCAGGGAAATTGCTTTACGGCGCATGGCGCAGAGGCCCGGCCGGTGATTGATCGGTACGACACTGTGGCAACGTTGGTCATATTCGTCAGGCTCTGAGCTGCCCATAAAAAACTCCCCCCGGAGTTATCCCCGCACAACCCGACGGGGTAAATAAAATATCTCGTTCAATATACATCAAAATACATCAAATAAAAGAAAAGTCAAATAATGCGGCGGATTATAACAGGCATTTATAAAAAGTCAAGTAAAAATGAGACATAGTATTGGTGGTCCGGACCTTTAGCCCTTCACCCTGTGCTGGTACTCCGGGGCCTGCAAATATTCAGTCAGCTCTAATTTTTTTATTGACTTATTGTAATACAATAAGTCATAATCAGTGGATTACATATTCCATTCAATTCACGAGGAGGCGATCCGGCTTCCCGGTCCCGCCAAGGAGGTACTGCATGAGAGACGTATTCGTGGTCAGCACGGTCAGAACGCCGATCGGCAAGCAGAGAGGATACCTGCGCGAATATACCGCGCCGGTGCTTCTTGCCCAGGTGATCGATGAAGCGGTTTCCCGCATCAAGCTTGACGTCTCGCTGGTCGACGACGTGGTCACCGGCTGCGTATACCAGATCGGCGAGCAGGGCTTCAACCTCGCCCGCATGGCAGTGCTCGAGTCCAGCCTCCCGTCAACTATCAGCGGCATCAGCGTGAACCGCCAGTGCGGGAGCAGTCTCTCCGCCATCCAGATCGGCGCGGGCATGATCGCGTCCGGCATGATGGAAACGGTCATAGCGAGCGGGTGCGAACTGATGTCGAAATACGGCCTCGCGTCGGACCTCAACTGCACCATGTCCAACGGCCAAAACGCCGGCCATCCCATATCCAAGTCATACATGGAAAAGTACGGCATACCGAGCCAGATGAACGCGGCCCAGGCCATTGCGAACCAGTGGAAGGTCACCAAGGAAGAGTGCCAGGACTTCGCGATAGCGAGCCACGAGAAGGCGCTCAAAGCGACCAGGGAAGGCTACTTCAAAAAGGAGATCCTCCCGATGGAGGGCCTCGACAAGGAAGGAAAGTCGTTTGTCTGCGACACTGACGAGCCGATCAGGGCCGGCGTCACGCGCGAGGGGCTTGAAGCGCTGAAGGTCATCCCCGGCACGGAATGGATAACCGCAGGCATCAGCAGCACCGTCACCGACGGCGCGTCGGCCGTCGTGCTCATGAGCGGCGACATGGTAAAAAAACTGGGGCTCACGCCGATGGCGCGCGTGGTTGCCAGCGCCGTCGTGGGCTCGGACCCGAAGCTCATGCTCACCGGCCCCATGACCGTCACGCCGAAAGTGCTGGCGAAGGCCGGGCTCTCGATGAAGGACATCGACCTTTTCGAAGTCAACGAGGCCTT
>JBGTBN010000083.1:0-9710 GCA_041749375.1 Spirochaetota bacterium | reverse complement strand
ACGTTGTCCGGCACCGCAGGTTTCCCGGCGGTGCCGGTGACCCGCCATGCGCCGTCCGCCTCTTCGACGCGGGCGCCGAAGGCGCGCACCATATCGAGGCAGGAGCGGGTGTCGGACGAGACCAGCGGGCGCTCGATCACGGACGTGCCGCTGCCGAGCAGGCCGAAGACCAGCGCCCTGATGGTATGAGACTTCGACCCGGGCATGTTCACGGTACCGCCCAGGCCTGAAGGGCGTACGATATACTTCATGCTGTCGCTCCTACATGCCCGGTTGCAGGGGGGGCTTTCTTCTTTTGTACACGCCTATGTAATAGGGCTCGGAAATCACCGTGCCATTCAGCGCGTACAGGCCCGTAAATTGCTCGCGGCGCTCTTCGACGATACGCATGGGATCCGCGCTCTCCGATGCACGAAAGGGGGCCAGGTGGGCTGCAATCAGGGCCAGGTCAGCGGGAAAATGCTCCATGTGCCCCTTGATAAAGGTGAATTCGTTCAGGTCCATGAATGTCTTCAAATCGTCCCTGAGATAATAATCATTGTGGAGGGGGAAGGCCTCTTTCATGAAATCGTCGTAGATCCCATCGAGGTCCTCATCGTTCAGCACCGGTCCTGACAGGAAGAGCACACCTTCGAACTGCGTTGCCCTCCTGAATTCGTCGACCACGGTCCCGGATTCGAGAAAATCCATATAGTCCGCGCAGATGAGGAGGTCGGCAGCGTAGTAGTCAATGGGGAAAGCGTTGAATTCTCCGTTAATGAAATGGATCCTCGATGCGGCCTCGTCCTCGCGATGGCTTTCGACGAACGCCCGGATCACGGCCATCGACGGCTCGACCACGGTGATATAGGCGCTGGTGCTCAGTGTTATTTCGTGGAGGAGGCGGCCGCTTCCCAGGCCGGCCTTGACAATCACGCCGGGATTGTACGTCTTTATCACGTCAAGTATACTGTCTCGAAGCTTCTCCAGCCGCTTTTCCGGCTCAATCACGACACCTCGCTCGTGGTCATACTCGATAAATCCGATGATTTCCTGCAGCCTTCCCATTCGTGGCACCTCTCATGGAGGGGTTATTGCCGTTTAAATCTTTAAATGCAACACTTTTTTACCGCCAAGGCCAATAATTGACCGGACAATTTGGAAGGGGCGCGCACTGAATCCTGTAAATCCATAAGACATAATCAGAATTATTATTGACAGACTGATGCAGCGGGGCGACTATTCGCATCAATGTGAAACGGCGGGCCCGGCTTTGCCGGCATGATGGCGCATGCTTCTGGTGACGGCCGTGTGCCCCGACGGGCGGAATTCGAGGAGGACCGGATGAAGGACGACAGCGTCTACTATGATTCATATAAAGAGGAGCGGGACCTGGTCCTCGAATATAACCAGGTCGACCTGACCGATGTGAGGATCACCAACATCATGGGCATCGGCGTCGACAACCTGACCCGCCAGCAGGCGGTCGTCAGGATCATGGAAATGATAAAAGCCGGCGGCGTGTACCATGTCATTCCGCTCAACCCGTACAAGATCATCCGCTTCAAATCGAACGCCGACCTTCGCCTTATCGCCGGTGCGGCCGACATGAAGCTTCCCGCGGGTGCGGGGATACAATGGGCCGCCAGGATGCTGAAGACGCCCGTACGGGAGCGCATAGACACGCTGAGTCTCATCATGGACATCGTGCGGATCGCCGAGATAAAGGAGTTCTCCATCTTCATGGTGGGCGGCAAGCCGGAGATCACCGAGCGGGCCTTCTTTAACATCAGGAAATCATTTCCCAAGATCCGCATCGTGGGGCGGCACGGCGGCTTTTTCAGCGAGGACCGGGAAAAGTCGGTCATCGAGGCGATGCGAAAATCCGAGGCCAATATAGTGTTCGTTGGGCTGGGTTTTCCCCGGGAGGACAAGTGGATCCACAGGATCAAGAATGAATTCCGCAACGCAGTGTTCATCAGCATCGGCGGGTCCATCGACATCATCTCGGGTGAGGTGAAAAAGGCGCCCGCGTTTTTCATGGAGCGGGGACTTGACTGGTTTTACCGGATAATCACCAAACCGTGGCGCATCGGCAGATTCCTGCGAGTCATTCTGTTTTTTATCTCGGTGGTCGCCAAGAGGCTGTTCTCGAAAAAGTAGTACTACTTTTCGTACTTACCGCGTTTGGCCATGGTGTCCCTGGCCGTCTGGAGTTCGACATTGCTGATCTTGCCCCGGCCGAGTGTGAAATTCGACAGGATCTCGGTGTTGTTGCAGGACCTGCACCGTACTACGGCCTTGCCGTCCGCGGTCCACTCGGCAATCTCCACGAATCGGGAGCTGCAGTTTCTGCAGAATATGACTGATACGAAGTTGTTCATGGCTTCCCTCGTGTAATTTCGAATCCTGCAACAATAATTATTATTTTGCAAGTAGTTTTCATCCTGTCCTCAGTCGACTCGCAGTATTATGATCGAGATGTCCTCGCGTATCCCGATGCCATCGGTAAAGTCCCCGGCAAACTTGAGGAGGGACCCGATGATGTCCGTCGCCGGTGAAAAGGATTGCTCGAGAAATACCATCAATTTCTTCAGGCCCAGCTGTTTCCCTGTCCTGTTCCGTACTCTTAGTATCCCGTCAGAGAAAATCACGAAGAGGTCGCCGGACCTGAGCGATACCGAGACGCTTTTCGCCTCGTCGATGTTCTGGCTCAGGCTCCTCTTGCCGAAACGCAGGTAGCGGGACACACCGTCGCGGACCAGGACCGGGTAGGCGACACCGGCATTTAGGAAGCGGAGCGTGCGGTCGGTCGCGGAGAGGACACCGTAGAGGAGCGACGCGTTCCGGATGGGGCGGTCGTCGTGCTCCATTATCAGGTGGAGCATGCGCACCAGCTCCACGGGGTTATGGCCCTTTAGTTTCGCCAGGGCGCGGAGCGCGCCGCTGACAATGGAGGCGTGCATCCCGCCCGGGATCCCTTTCTCGTGCAGATCGCCCAGCGCAATGCCGAAGCGCCGTTCATCGAGCCGGAACAGGCTGTGAAACTCGCCGCCGATTTCCCGGGCGGTCATGGACCGCGCCGTGATTGCGATCGACCCGACCTTCATGTCGATGGCCGGGAAGAGCTCCTCCTGTATTGCCTGCGCGGAGGCCAGCTCGCCGTTGATGCGCTCTTCTTCAAGAGCGTTCCGGAAGTAGATCGCGTTCTGTACCGCCAGTGCGGCCTGGTCGGCGAAAACCCCGAACAGGTCCTGGTCATCAGTGGTAAACTCCGGGCGGTTAAGCGGGTTGATGGCCTCGATAACGCCGAGCAGTTTGCCCTTGAAAAGAAGAGGGGTGCAGATGATCGACCGGGTAACGAATCCGGTCTTTTTATCGAAATTGGGATCAAAGCGGTTGTCGGTATAGGCATCATTGATGATAAGCGGCTTCCTGGTTTCGGCGACCCAACCGGCAATACCCTGGCCCAGTTTCATCCGGTATCTTTCGGTAAGTTCCTTGCCGGCCTCGCCCAGTGCCACCTTGAACACGAGGTCATTGGAACGCTCCTCGTACAGCAGGAGGGTGCTTGCCTCGGTCTCCATTATATCCTTGATGGTTTCCATGATAACGGTGAGAAGGCGCCCCATATCAAGAGTGGAGTTAATCATGCTGTTTATGTTGACGAGCTTTGTCAGGTTGTAAATCTGGCGCTCGATTACGGCCAGGTCGGTGGTTTCCTGCTTTTTTTTAAACATACGATACCAATATCCTGTCAGGCTGTCGCTGCGGTATTCCGCGCGACAATAACATGTTCATTTTTTAATGAGTCTTTTTTTATATATTCTTTTAATAAAATGCAAGCACATTTTTTACGGCCCGGGTCGGTCATTATGCAGCATTAGTAAACAGGCCACTGCATGGTCCAGGCCGCGGGCGGTCTTAAAAAAATACCATCATTTAACACGCGAACATCGGTTTTCAATTTTTCTGATATGGAAACTGCCGAATTAAGTAATATTTGCGCGTGTTTGGTGCGGACTGTCCCGTCGGTCCACAACCCGGGCAGGAGGATCGGTTTCCGTGTGAACAATTAAATAATTGGCACTCTGTCATTTGCAAAAAACGAGGAAATTTTTTTCCGGTCGTAAACAAATTGGACCGGTGTTGTTATCATAAAAGCACGTTTTATTGTGTGATCATTCAAAAATCTATTGACATTTATTTCAGATTCAGATTAAATCTATAAAGTTATATCATTTGAGACTTCCTGGTTTTAATTGGGTTGTTTGTATAAAAAAAATTAATTAGAGTCAGGCTCTCAGAGGTATGGCTAAGCGGATTTATGATTTACATTCGTAAATATTTTCGTAAATATTTTAAGGAGGATTTTATGAAGAAACTCATGCTATTGGTAGGAGCGATACTTTTTGCTTCTACATTAATGGTAGGCGATCTCTTTGCCTATAACTATCAATACGACCCCAGCTTCACGCGGATGCAGGCTCGTGCAGCGACCCTTGACGCGCCGGATGCGGTTTATTACAACGCGGTCGGTATCGTCAAGATGGTTGACGGCATGTATCTCGACCTGGGAAACCAGATGGGACTCAAGCGGTATTCGCACAGGATGCTGTTCGCAAATTATCATGACGCGACACCGTCCTTTATCATGCCGAACCTGGCCCTGGTCTGGAAAAAGGACAAGGGTGCAATCTTCGCTGAAATGCACATCCCGGCGGGCGGCGGCACGCTCAACTACAAAAAATCTACCGGCATCTGGACCCTGTTGACGGAAGTCGGGGGACTGGGACTCCCCATTATGCCTAACAAGCTGAAAGGCACGAGCTTCTGGATCCAGGGATCGGTTGGCGGCTCGTTCGCTTTCACCGACTGGCTTGCTATTACCGGTTCTGTCAAGTATGCCAAGTATTCTTACGAGATAGCCATCGGCTACATCGGACTCGGCAACATCTCCAAGACCAAGACCTCTGCGGGCGGCTTCGGCGGCCAGGGCGGGATTTTGCTCACTCCGGTTAAAGAGATCGCGTTTACCGCCTTGTACTCGACCCAGATAATCGCGCGCGGTATTACCAGGGACATGAAGACCCATTACAGCTACATAGACGAAGCCCGTCTGCCGGACTACCTGCTGATCGGCATCAACGTGAAGCCGGTTGAGACGCTTTCAATTCAGGCGTCATACCAGCTCACCTTCTCCCAGCAGAAAAACTTCGGAAGCTCGTATGCGTTTGATGCTGTTGCCGGTACTCTCCTTCATGAATTCGCGTATTCCACTATGGTTGGTTCAGCGGGCGGCAACATCCAGGATTACAAAATGAAGATGGCGCACAAGATCGCCCTCGGCGGCGAATTTCAGGCGCATAAAATGGTGGTCCTGAGCTGCGGCGCTTCCTTCGAAACACAGGACACGCACCCCCGTGCACAGGTCCCGTTTGATCCGGGTCTAGCAAATATCGGCCTCGGCCTCGGGATGAAGATCATCGCGACCGACAGGTTGTCGATACAGCTCGGCGCTGCCCGTTACTTCTATTTCACTGAAAAGATGATGTTCGGTCTGATCAAGATGAACAAGGAAGTATGGAGCTTCGGCATAGGCCTGACAGGCAAGATTATCTAATAATCTTCCGATCCATGTAGTAATTGATAAGGGGCTGTTCCGCAAGGACGGCCCCTTTTTTATTGTCCGGATGCTGTTGTGGAAAGTGCGGGAAAAATTTTACGCTTGCGGAATTACTGCCATGTGATGTAAGGGTTTACCTGCCGGCTGAGTTTCCTCATATGCCGTGCCCTATCTGTGACATGGAGACCGTCAATGAATACCAGGACCGTTATCGTCAGCGCCGCTTGCTTTTTTCATCTTATCACTGCGGGCCCGCTGGCCGCGGGAGAGCTCAGCCCCTCCGCTTCCTTCCTCCGGATGCAGAGCATGGCCATCACCCCGAAGAGCATCGACGCTGCCTACTACAACCCGGCCGGACTCGCGGGCCTGGATAACGGCCTGTACCTCGACCTTGGCTACCAGATCATGGCGAAGACCGTCAGGCACGAAATGGCACGCATGAGCGGCGAGGACACGGAGCCCTCCTGGTTCATCCCGCAGTTCGCAGCCGCGTACAAGAAGGGGAGCGGCGCCGCCTTCCTGTCGCTATCCATGCCCGAGGGGGTCGAGCGTGCGCATTACAACAAGCCGAAGGGCGGCATGCCGCTCGTGTCGTACTTCGCCCTGGACCTTGATCCGGTGCAGATGGCCGCGCTCGAGGGCGCCGGTCTCACGCTCCCCCTGGGCTCCATGGAGCTGCCAATGATTACATGGGTGAAGGCGAGCAGGTACTGGCTCCAGGGCAGGATGGGCGGCTCATTCTCGCTTCACAAGCTGTTCGCCGTCACGGGCGGCGTGTCATGCAGTTATTTCGAGGGGAATCGCTCCTCCGGGATCCTGGACTGGGGCAGTATCGACAAGATCGAGAAGTCCGCAGTCGGGTGGTCCGGCTTTTTCGGGATCATGCTGGGTGAGCCGGAGCGCGTCATGCTTGCCGTGCTCTATTCCACGCAGGTGATCGCGCGGGGCACCGAAAAAAACGTCAAGTACAACTACACGCGCGCCATGGAGGCGCGTCTTCCGGACTACCTCCTCATCGGCCTGAGCTGGCCGGCAGGGGACAAATCCGCGGTGCGGCTGTCGTACCGGGTCGACTTCAGCGGCGAAAGAAATTACGGGACCAGGAACCTCCTGACCCGGGACCACGAGCTCGGGTTCCTGGACTGGCTGATGGTCGCACGGAGCGCGGCGGCATGGTCTGCGTTCCCCCTCATAGCGAGCGGCAACGCGCAGAATTACAAGCACCGGGACCGGCACAGCTTCGGGGCGGGGATCGAGATACCGGTCAAGGGCTTCATCGCGAGCGCAGGGCTCTCTTACTCGTCCCAGGAAAAATATCCGCGAGCGCAGAATCCGCTGGACCCGGACCTCCAGAGGGTCGGGATCGGCGCCGGCGTGCGCATCAATGCGTCATCCTCGATCGTCGTGGACACGGGCACGGCCTACTATTTCTACATAACCGACCGGATGCTGTACAACTCGACGCGGTTGGAGCGGGGCGCGTGGATGATGGGGCTCAGCGTGACGGTGAAGGCGATGTAGCGGCGCTGGTTACCGCCTGATGCTCCTCAACAGGCGGGCCGCTTCGTCGTAGCGTCCGAGCGCGCGGTAGGCGTCGGCCAGCGAGCGGGTCACGTCCGGATCATTCTCGTTCAAATTGTGCGCGCGCTCGAAATAAGGAAGCGCCATCCGCATATTCCCGCTTCCGGCATGGGCCCTGCCGAGATAGTGATAGGCCTCGTAATCGGTCCTTCCCCCGTCGATCGCCTGCTTCAGCTGGCGCACGGACCCGGCCATGTTTCCCGTCTCGAAGAGCGCGACCCCGTACTGGTAGTGGAGGGTCGGGTTGCCGCCAGGATCGTTCGATTTGAATATCTCGATGATGTCCTTGTAACGCCGCATCTCAAAGAGATGGCCGACGGTCTCCCCGAGGAGCTTGCCGGGCATGCGCTCAGTCCCCGCGGCAGTAAGGAGCATGTCAATTCCCTTGATCGGCTCGCCGAGCTTGATGCGCGCGAGCCCGTCCAGCTTCTTGAATGCCATGATATCGGGATAGACAAGAATGCGGGGATGGAGATACTCTTTCAGCTCGGCGAACTGGCGGTTCTCGTACATCGTTTCCCCGGCTTCTATCTGCTGTTCAACGCTCTGGCCCAGGAATTTTTCATAATAGGTACTCATGAAGAACGAGTACCCCTCGGCATTGTAGAAATATGCGGTAATTGCTATACCGGCGATACAGATCAACATGAAGTATCGTAAAATCGGTTTCGGTTTTCTGCGCATGGTCTGTCTCCTCTCCGATTGTTGCCTTCCGGGCGGAATAATTTCAAGTAGAAACTGCCTTTATTTTTCAAATTTATTAGTTGAAATATATGCAACGCGCGAATAGTTATGGATAATCGACAGGCAGGCAGGTAATCGGCCGATTTTCGTGACACTGGAGCTCAAAACGCACGGTTTTAAGCCAGCGGCGCGCGATACCGGGGACCGGGATGCCAACCCGGATTTTTACATTAGTTATCAGAAAAAAATTTCTTTTCAAGCGTGCCAATTCGTTATACCAGTTAAGAGGACAAGAATATGAAAGCCTTACGGTTTATCAGCGCCGGACTAATCATCATGTTTTCCACGGCCATTTTCCCGCTTCCCGGGGACGAGGCGGTGGAGAAGTTCAGGAGCAGGATGCTCAGGCTGAAAAAGCTGACCGGTGTCATATCCTGGACCGCGATTGACGGCCAGACCTATTCCGGGGGGTTCAAGTACATGGCGCCAGACAAAATATATGTGAAGTTCACGAGCCCGTCCGAAAAGGTGCTCGTTTCCAATGGCAAGACGCTCTGGATCTACAGCCCGGGAAGCAGGATGTGCGGCATCCAGGAGCTCGAGAAGGGGACGACCTCGGGAGGCATAGCCGGGCTTGTTGTCGGCTATGACGGGATAGCTTCGGGCGGCGACTACGGCTATGTTATCAAGCTGAAAAGCGACGAGAAGCAGTATTCCGAGATCATCCTGAGCGTGGACGCCACGTTTCTTTTAAAGGGGGCCATCTTCAAGCGCGATGACGGCAGGATCATGAGCTTCTCGCTCTCCGACGTCAGCACCGCGCAGGATGTGAAAATGTCGCTGTTCGATTTCACAGTGCCCAGGGGCGTGCAGATAGTGAAAAATCCACTGAATATCCGGTAACACATGTCAAACGCCGTAAAACTATTGATCGCAGCCGCATGCATCTGCCTCCCTGCCGGGACCATGGCGCAGGAGCGGAAGCCGATCTATACCTACCTCGGGCCCGTGGCGAGCGTTGGCGCTAACTATATACGCTATACGGACTGGTTCGGCCTGTTCACCGACACGAAGAAAATATCCGGCTACCATGTAACCGGCGGGGTTTCGCTCTGGGTGATATCGCAATGGCTGATCGGGGATTTTTCCATCCAGTATATCTACAACCAGAACGAGCGGCAATTGCATCACATGTACTTCACCATGGCCGCCAGGATCGGGATCCGGATGAAGCATGTCGGTGCGTTCGCGCCGGGGGTCGGTCTTTATTTCGACACGCCGCCCTCGAACCGTAAGTACCGCGGCGGCGCCGGCCTGAGGGCGCCTATCGGCTTTCTCTTCGATACCACGCCTGATTCGAAGCTCTTTGTCGAGGGGAGCGTCATGTACGGTTCATACGGCATGGGCGAGAAATCGACGAAGCTCTCCTTCGGGGGAAGCTTCGGTATGATCTTTAAAGTCGGCCGCATATAGGAACTGCGAATGCTTCCACGCGATGCCCTCATTTTCCGTACAGAACGCGCGTTACTCCACCGATGGCCCTTCACGGCCCGGTAGCAGCAGGCAGTCATTGAAATCGCCGAACCGATTGTTCGCGGCATTCGCCGACACAATTGCCGGGTCACGGATGTTCCCTCCCTCGCTCTTTATCGCGCTTGCCGTTGGGGCAGCGATCACACTCGCGACATCCTTCTGCCTTGACGGAGGCCCGGGCGCGGCCGGCCTCGTCCTGCTGGGCCTGGCGGCGGCGTCATTGCCTCCCGTGTACCTGAGCTCCCTGCGGATCGCTGCCGACCCTGCATCCCCATTTCTGCGCCGCGGCGGATCGCGCGTTCTGGGT
>JBGTBN010000082.1:0-63782 GCA_041749375.1 Spirochaetota bacterium | reverse complement strand
CGGACCTGGCCGCGGCCGTGCGCCTGGTGCGGGAGAAGACCGACCGCGGCACGATCAACATCAACACGAACGGCTCCCTTCCCGACGGGGTGAAGGCGCTCGCGGCTGCCGGCATCGATTCGATCAGGATAAGCCTCAACTCGCCCACGGAGGAGTATTACACCCGCTACCACCGTCCTGCGGGGTATTCCTTCTCCGACGTGTTACAATCGGTCGGCGCCGCCATCGATGCCGGGGTCTTCGTCTCGATAAACCTGTTCTTCATGCCCGGGTTCACGGACATGGAGACCGAGGTCGGGGCACTGGAGGGCTTTCTCGGCCGCTTCCCGGTCAACATGATACAGACGCGCAACATGAACATCGACCCGGACTACTATTTCGAGCGCATCGGCTTCCGGGAATCGGAGCCGCTGGGCATCAGGGGACTGCTCGCCCTGCTCAGGGGGAAGTACCCCGCGGTGCGCCTTGGCTACTACAACCCGCCCCTCCGGTAAGTACGCAGCGCCGTCCCATATATTTCTTGACGAAAAGAAGATCTGGCTGTCAATTTGATCGCATCGCCAATACACATTCGACAGGGGAGAAGTTCATGGCCGAAACCGTAATACACGCGCTGGTCCTCATGCAGAACTGGGGGGCGGACGGCGAAATCGTCAAGATGCTCACTCACAACAGGCACGTGATATCTCTTTTCCATATCATGGGCCGTCACAGCTATCTCATGGACGCCAATTTTGACGGCAAGGCGCAGCTCGCGGAGTGGATCGTGCAGATGAAGGCCACGCACCTCCAGTCCGGCATACCGGCCATCATCTCGATTCAGACCCAGCGCATCATCGACGTGCACAAAAAGAAGGACGATTTCAAGCTGGCGGATTACCTGAGCATGAAGGAGCCGTACCACTTTTTCGTCAAGATCGACAACCCGCACCATGACGATGCGCTCTTGAAGCTCCTGGCGAAGAGCCCCATTGTGCACTCCATACTGCACGTGCAGGGCGAGAATTCCTTCACCATCGAGGTCATCGCGTCCGATTATGCCGATTACCGGTTGCTCCTTTCCGAGATGAAGATGCTCAAGACCATTCATCATATCGAGACCCAGGAGGTCATCTCGGTATTAAAATATCGGAACCAGATCCTGGGGGCCGGCGGCAAGCCGGAGGCGGGCACGGACGATATCAGGGAGTTGTACACGCTCTGAATGCGGGGGTGAGCATCCCCGCATTCGAAATCGCACGAAGGAACTTAATATGGGCACGCCGTTCACAGTCGAAAATCCAATCGAATACGCACGGAACGTCGTAGGCCGCGACCCGTTCGCCACGTTTCTCGGCATCGTGGTAGAAGAGGTGCGCGAGGCATATTCCCGCGTCGCCGCCACGGTGAAGCCGGAGTTCTTTAACGCGGTCGACAGGGCGCACGGCGCGTTTATCCACGCCGTGGCGGACCAGGCCTTCGCGGTGGCCTGCAACAGCACCGGGGTGATGGCCATAGCGGTTAATTTTCAGATCAACTACCTCTCGTCCGCCGCTGACGGCGAGAGGATATTTGCCGAGGGCCGCCCGGTCAATATCGGGCGCAAGGTCAGCGTGTGGAGCATCGAGGTGCGGGGCACCGGCGATAAACTGATCGCAACCGGCACCGGAACGGCCTACCACAAGTAAAGGGCCGGCGCGAAGAAATAAATTCTTGACAGCGGCCTTCCCGGCCGTGGTATACTTCTGTAATAGACTTACATACGGGGAGATTAAAGCATTGAAACGAATTATTGCGGCGATAGCGGCGTCCCTGCTCATCGTGCCGGCGTGCGACGTGTTCGTACCCGGCAATGACATGAGCGCGCTCCGGGAGCGGGAAAACAGGCTGTACGTGATGAAGAACGACCTGGAGATAGACGGGAAGAAGCTGAAGAAGGGCGAGGACGTCCGGATAAAGATAACGACGGGGAGCGACTGGATCAAGGTCCACGCGTTTCCGGCACGGGCCGACGAGCTGAAGGCCGAGTACCTCCTGCTCCTCTTCGTGTTTGATGACGAGTTCGAGAAAAACAAATACAATGCCGGTTATTTTAACGAGCGGCTCGCAGCCCTGGTGGCTGACAGGGGCGCCGCGCCGGCAACCAAAAAGAAATAAGGTCCGGATACGATTATGTTCGAGGGAGTTTACACCGCGCTGATAACGCCGTTCAGGAACGGCTCGATCGATTACGGGGCGCTGGAAAAGCTGGTTGCCATGCAGGTCGAGGGCGGCGTCGACGGCATTGTGCCGATGGGCACTACCGGCGAGTCGCCGACAGTGTCGTTTGAAGAGCACAAGGAGTTCATCCGGCGCGTGGTCGGCCTGGTGAAAGGGCGCGTTAAGGTCATCGCCGGCACGGGGGCCAATTCGACCAGTGAGGCGATCTGGCTCTCCCGCGAGGCGGAAGAGGCCGGTGTCGACGGCGTGCTCCAGGTCAACCCGTACTACAACAAGCCGACACAACGCGGCCTTATCGCGCATTTCGAAAGCGTGGCGAATTCGATCAAGGTGCCCGTCGTCCTTTATAACATCCCGGGAAGAACGGGCGTGAATTTCCTTCCGGTCAGCGTGAAGGAGCTCCTGGACCGCGCCGGCAATGTCGTGGCCATGAAGGAGGCCTCCGGCGACATCCAGCAGATGATGGAGCTGTACGAGCTCTGCGGCGAACGGCTGACCCTGCTTTCCGGCGATGACAACATACTGCTTCCGTTCCTGGCGATCGGCGGGAAGGGCATCATCAGCGTCATCTCGAACCTTCTTCCCGAGGACGTGAAGAGCGTGGTGACCTGCTACATGCAGGGAAAGACAGGCGAGGCGCGGGAGCGCTTCTACCGCCTCCTGCCGCTATGCCGCGCCATGTTCCTTGAAACGAACCCGATACCGGTCAAGGCCGCGATGGCGATGGCCGGCCACTGCACGGATGACCTGCGCCTGCCGCTCGTATCCATCGCGGACGAGAACCGCGCGAAACTCCGGAAGGCCCTTCTCGATTACGGGGTGGCGCTGAAATGAGGATCGGCATATGCGGCATATGCGGCAGGATGGGCGTCTCGATTCTGAAAACGGCCCTGGAGCGGGGGCACTCCCTCGCGGCGGCCTTTGATCATAGCGGGGTGCCGCTGTTTGGCCGCGATGCAGGCGCGCTTGTCAACATGAAGGACCTGGGTGTCATGGTCGCCTCTATCAACGAGGAGGACCTGGCGCGCTGCGACGGCATCATCGATTTTTCCTCGCCCGCGGCCACCATGCAGCTGCTCGACGCGGCCGCGGCGCTGAAGAAGCCGCTGGTTATCGGAACCACCGGTTTATCCGAAGTGGAGACTGGCCGGATCAGGAAGGCGGCGGGCGTTGTACCGGTCCTCTTCTCGCCCAACATGTCTGTGGGCGTCAACGTATTGTTCAGGCTGACGGAGATCGCTGCCGGGGTGCTGGGCCCGGATTACGACATAGAGATATTCGAGGCGCACCACCGGTTCAAGAAGGACGCCCCCTCGGGCACGGCAAAACGGCTGGTCGAGATCATAAAGTCCGCCATGAAGGGGCTCACCGGCGCGAAAGAGGTTGACGGGAGAAGCGGAATGACCGGTGAGCGGACGAACAGCGAGATCGGCGTCCATGCGATGCGGGGCGGCGATATCGTGGGCGAGCATACGGTATATTTCGCGACCGCGGGCGAGCGCATCGAGCTGACGCACCGCGCCACCAGCAGGGATATATTAGCGAAGGGCGCGGTTACCGCGATGGAGTTCTGTGCCGGTAAATCGGCCGGACTATATTCTATGTACGATGTGCTGGGGTTCAAATGACAGACAAAAAAGAGCAACCGGCTGACGACAGGCGCGAATTCGAGGAAAATCCCTACAACCCGGAGAACCGGCGGCCCGAGGACGTCGTCAGGCTTTTCTATACCAACAACGTGCCGATCATTCCCGTCATATCCAAGCGGGGAATCCTGCTCGGCGTGCTGAAAAAAGAGGACGTGGTATCAGAGCTTTCGGACCTCGAGCGCGCGCGGAAGCTGAAAATCGACGATTGCATCACCAGGCTGGTGAAGAAAATGACTCTGGACGAGCTCCTGCCGTTTGGCACCATGAAGGAGTTCATCGTCATCAATATATTCGGGGAGCCGCAGGGTACCTGGTCACGGCTCCAGCTCTTTACCGCGTCGGAGGTCCCGGAGCGGGCCGCCGCGGTTGTAGAGACCGAGTCGGTACGGCAGAAGGAGGATCAGGTGCTCGAGTGGATGATCTACCTTATCCTGGAGCACATACCCCGCGCACTCTTCGCGGTCAACATCAACGGGAAGACCATATTTTACAACAGCCACTTCGAGGACCTGTACCGCCGCCAGTTCAAAAAGGACGTGGATGTCGAGCTGGTGGAGCGGACTCTGGCGAACGCGGACAGGAATGAGCTTCTCTCGGGCAGGAAGAGCGACGACCTGCTCTTCTTCAACAGCGAGCTGAAGCTCCATTACGAGAAGATCCCGCTCATGAGCAAGAGGAAAAAGGTGGGCTTCCTGTTTTTCTGCTCCCTTGCCGACGGCGACACAGGCGGATCGCTCATCCCGGGCGTGGATATCCGGTCGAAGTCCCTTGATGACATCACCGGTGCGGTCGAGCGGCTTGTGCTTGTCGATCTCATACAGAACAAAAAGGACCTGGCAGCGGTAGCCAAATCGCTGAAAATCAGTCAGAAGTCACTCACGCACAAGGTGAAAAAGCACGGCATCAAGGTCAAGAGCTGATCCTTCATCGAACAATAAAAAATTACGCCATGAAAAAAATGTTGAAAGGGCTGACTATTTTTATTATATTCAATTACGGATTTGATGATATTTTTGTTGACTAAAAGCGGTTTGCCCATACATTGTCCCTATCTGGAACAGAAGTGGCGCCTCCGATTCTTCATCAGGTGTTTTTTCCCGAAATTATCTGTTAAAGGACGTAGTTTAGAGAGTTTTTCATTATATAACCCTGCATAATAATACTATAACAGTACAATATTTTCAAAATCTCTGACATCTTTTAATGAACCTGAAAAATCGAATCGACGCATCAATCTCATAACAATCACAAGGACATGTCATGGCACGAACGACGGAATCAGCAAAGGCCGCGAATAAGGCCGATAACCAGGGTGTAAACGGGACCGCCTCCGAGGAAGCAACCGCCTCCGAGGAAGTAACCGCCACCGAAGAAGCAACCGCCACCGCGGAAGCAACCGCCACCGCGGAAGCAACCGCGACCGCGGAAACGCCCGCGCCCACGTCAAACGGGAAGACGGACACCGGGGCCTGGCTTGACCTGGGAGAGTTGAAAACCAAGAAGATCACCGATCTCGTCAATATTGCGAAGGAGATGGGGATCGAGCGGATCTACGGCCTGAAGAAGCAGGACCTGATCCTCGAGATCCTCAAGTCGCAGACCGAGCAAAAGGGCCTCATCTTCTCCAGCGGTGTTCTCGAGATTCTTGCTGACGGGTACGGGTTCCTCCGCTCGCCGAACTACAACTACCTGCCCGGTCCGGACGACATCTACGTGTCGCCGTCACAGATCCGGCTTTTCGGCCTCAAAACCGGCGACACCATTGCCGGCCAGATACGGCCCCCGAAGGATAACGAGCGGTTTTACGCGCTCCTCCGCATCGAGGCCGTCAATTTCGAGAACCCGGAGCAGCTCCAGCACAGGGTCCTGTTCGATAACCTGACTCCGCTGTATCCAGAGGAACGCATCAGCCTGGAGACCACGGGCGAGAACGTGGACATGCGGATCGTCAACCTGATGACCCCGATCGGCAAAGGACAGCGCGCCCTGATCGTCGCGCCGCCCCGTACCGGTAAAACCATACTCTTGCAAAAAATCGCGAATTCCATAACCACTAACCATCCCGAGATATACCTGATCGTCCTGCTCATCGACGAGCGTCCTGAAGAGGTGACCGACATGCAGCGCACGGTCAAGGGCGAGGTAATCTCCTCGACCTTCGACGAGCCGGCGAGCCGGCACGTGCAGGTAACGGAGATGGTGCTCGAGAAGGCCAAGCGCCTGGTAGAGCACAAGATGGACGTGGTCATCCTGCTTGACTCGATCACGCGTCTGGCGCGGGCCTACAACCAGGTGGTCCCGACCAGCGGCAAGATACTGTCCGGCGGCGTGGACTCGAATGCCCTGCACCGGCCGAAACGCTTTTTCGGCGCTGCCCGGAACATAGAGGAGGGAGGCAGCCTGACGATCCTGGCCACCGCCCTGATCGATACCGGAAGCCGGATGGACGAGGTCATTTTCGAGGAGTTCAAGGGCACCGGCAACAGCGAGCTGCACCTGGACCGCAAGCTGGTGGACCGTCGGATTTTCCCGGCCATAGACATAAACCGCTCCGGGACCCGCAAGGAAGAATTATTGCTTGACACGGAAGAGCTGAATAAACTATGGGTCTTGAGGAAAGCACTTTCATCAATGAGCGCCACCGAGGCGATGGAGCTGCTCGTTGAAAAGATGAAGGCGACGAAGAATAACAAGGCGTTTTTCAAGGCCATGAATTCATAAGCGAGAGGAGTTCCAGATGAAACCGAAGATACATCCCGAATACAAAGACACGGTAATAAAATGTGCGTGCGGCAACGAGATAAAGACGAAATCGACCTCGAAAGACCTTCGCGTTGAGATTTGCTCCAACTGCCATCCTTTTTATACCGGGAAGCAGAATATCGTTGATACGGCCGGTCGTGTGGAAAAATTCAAGAAAAAGTACAATATCAAGTAGTGCCGACGATAATGATGCATCAATCGGGGGGGGCTGGCCTGCGGGCCGGCCTCACTTGTTTATGGGTGTAAGCTGCCCGCCGCGGCCGGGCGTCTTTTTTCCATAAAACAGTGATTGAACGGGACAGAACATGCCGATACTCCTTCTAAGGAGACTGCATGGCCGTATAAACGAAGGTATGAGCCATGACTGTGCTACCCGGATGAAACGGCGCACGGATGTTCGATGACCGGTATCGGTTTACAACTACTCTTTTAAGGAAGGAACGATGGCCTCTAAGCGACTTGGTGAAATCCTCATGGAGAATGGAATCATAACTACTAACCAGCTTACTGAGGCCCTGAGCGAACAGAGCTCCAAGGGCGGCCTGCTGGGCATCATCCTCGTTGAGATGGGCTATCTCAAGCCCAAGGTGCTTGCCGATTTTCTCGAAGCCCAGAAGTACTCCCGGTAAGCGGGATATGCGTGCCGGCGGGCGTGCCGCCGGCCGCGGTTACGCGGCTTTTCTCGCCCTGTTTTCCACCAGTATCCATCCAAGCACGCCGGTGATAATGTAAAAAATGGAAACGACCTGCGCCTGTGTCATTCCGAGAAGCATGACCGGGTTGAGCCTGATGAACTCCACCAGCATCCGGGCGGCGCCGTTCAGAATGAGATAGATGAAGAATATTTTTCCCGCCGGCATCTCCCGCTTGCGCATTTTCATGGCGAATATAAAAACCAGGAACGCGAAAAATGACTCGAACAGGGAGGTGGGAAGCACCTCCGCCGATGTCGGCACGATCCCGTTGGGGTACGCCGTGCCCAGGAACGACGAGGTGTTGATGCCGTAGCAGCCATCGCCCGATACGTGGCAGCCCAGCCTGCCGATGCCGTACGCGAGCGCCATGGCGGGGACGGTAAGATCGAATATCTCTAAAATGCTTTCCTTGTTTTTCCGTATCAGGATCATCGACAGGATGAAGGCCAGGATGAAGCCGCCGAACACGGACAGGCCCGCGCCCGAAAAGATCATCCCTTTCGGATCGTTCAGGAACTCTCCCATGTTTTCCAGTATGTGGAATATCTTCGCGCCGAGGATGGCGCTCGGGATAATTACGAGAAGGAGCTTGTACGCCAGCTCCGGGTCCTTGCCGCGTAACGTCAGCTCGCGCTCGGTGAGGAGAAAGGCAAGGTAAAAGGCAAGGCCGAGCATGAGGCCGTAACTGCCGATGTTGATGAATTTATAGCTGAATAGTATTGGATACATCTGGTGACTCCTCTGGTGCGTAATTGCAACAATATGTAACAGAAAGGCCGGGATATTTGTCAAGATAATTATAGGGAGCGGCTGCCACCCGTCTCTTTCCGGGCCAGGGTGGTTAAATAGCCTTATTTTTATTTGCCGTATGCCGATATTTTCAGTATCGTAGTATAAACTATCATGGGAGTGCAGAGGGACGTATGGACAGCAAGGAGCGGGTTGAGCTTATACGGCGCGGCAACGAGCTCTTCAACAACGGGGAGATAAACAAGGCCGCGGCCCTGTTCGTGAAAACCGGGTACCGCGACGGGTTGACCAGGATAGCTGACCACCTGTTCTATGACAAGCGTCAGCCCCTGTACGCGCTGAAGTATTACCGCATGGTGAACAGGCAGGACAAGGTGCAGGAGATATTCGAGCGGATGGCCTTTGCTCTCGGCAAGCTCCTGGGCAAGGAGACGGCGCCGACACAAAAGTTCGAGCTGCCCCCGCTGAAGGTCTCGCCGAAGCTGAAGATCATCGCGGAAGAGATTTTGCGCAATAATGAATCCGCGGGTGAAAATTAAACAATACTCTCGCTGTCATTGGGTAATGAAACAAAAAGGGCGGCACGTGCCGCCCTTTTGCATGCAAGCTCAAAGCCGCGATCATTCGTTGATCGCGCGGCCCGTGTCCTTGTCGACTACCGCCAGGCCGACGAAGCCGTACCCGGCTATTGAGGTGATTACGCCGCCCACTACCAGGTAATCGCCCGCCGACACAAGGTCGAGTATCTCACCGTCCGGCGAGGGATCGAAAACGGTGTCGGCGCTGCCATCGCTCTTCAGGATTTTCGCCAGGTAATTCCGGGCCGCGACTCCCGTGCCGCCTCCACCCGCATGGGTAAAGTTTCCTCCGATATAAACCGCATTCTTATCAACAGCAAGGTCGTTGACGCGGCTGTCCGCGCCGGGGTCCCATGAAGTGGCCGCCTGCAGACTGGTGGACGTAGAGCCGATGAAGGAGCGGGCCTTTATGTCCGTGAAATGGCCAAGGCCGGTGAACAGGCCGCCCATGTATAAGGTCTTGCCGTCCGCAAAGATACTGTAGACGGCGTTATCCGCTGTTGTTTGCCAGACCTCTCCCGCTCCCTTGGTGGTGCACTTGACGATGTGGTCACAAGACCCTGGGCCGGTGAAGTAGCCGCCCAGGTAGAGCATCCCGCCCGATACTGTTATGGCCTGGACGCCGCCGTTAAGGCCCGGGTCAGACCACGCCGTGTCGAGGTCACCTGTATCAGTGTCAATTGCCGCAATGTAGTTCTGTGGCTGTCCGTCCACGGTGGTGAAGTCCCCGCCGATGTAGAGCACGCCCCTGTTGATTGTCATTGCGTTCTTGGATACATACGTGCCGTTGACAACCGGGTTCCAGTCTAACTGTATTTCTCCGGTATCGGCATCCAGTGCTGCGACGCGCGGCTGTGAGGTTCCGTTCACGTTGGTGAAACTCCCCCCAATGTATAGCGTGTCGCCGGTCGTGGCCATTGACAGGACGGGGTTATCCGGGGTGCAGCTGAAGTCCGTGAGAAGGCCCGTGGTCGTGTTAAAGGCGGCGACCCGCGAACGTTCGCGTACGTTCATGTACTCGAAGTTGCCTCCCACATATACCTCGGTGCCGGAGACAGCTAAACACTGCGCTGCGTTGTCCGGCGAAGGGTTCCAGTCGCGGGCGGAACCGCTGCCTGTAATATCGAGTGCAGCCAGGCAGTTCCGGTCCTCACCGAATATACTCGTAAATCCGCCGGCGACATAGAGAGTAAAATCGGAAGCGATCGCGCTTCTTTCAATTGATGTCACGACTGCAGTGTCCGGAGCGGGGTCCCATGATAAGTCGACGGTTCCATCCCATTTACTCAATTTTACCAGGCCGTTCCTGGACTGTCCGCCTATCGTCGTGAAAAGGCCGGCGGCAAAGACATGGTTTGTATCGGAGTATACCAGATCCAGCACGGCATTATTCGCGCCGCCTGCCGGGTACCAGGTAGTTGCATCCCCGTAGTTGGCGCTATTGGGATCTGCGTCAAGAGCCGCGATGTTCTGCCGCACCTGACCGCCGATGCTGGTGATGATGCCGCCCACATACACGGTAGTTCCATTTACCACCATGGACGATATGGCCGAAATCAGGCCCGGGTCCCAGGGGGTGAGGGCGCCGGTCGACGCGTTGAAGGAACAGATGCCGATCCGCGCGACCGGCGTCCCCGTGCCCACGCTCGTGAAACTGCCGCCAACGAACACGAAGCCGTTGGCCACCCGGACGACGTAGACTGTGTCGTCCGCGTCGCCAACGGACGGGTTCCACCAGCCGTTCAACTCGCCGGTAGCGGCGTTAAACGAGGCCAGGTTGTTCCTTGCGGCGGAATCGATGGTCATGAACTCGCCGCCCACGTAGAGCGTGGCTCCCGACTTCACGATAGTCCTCACCGTGTCGTCCGCGCCGGGGTTCCACGGGTGGAGCGTGCCGTTTTTATTAATGCGGGCGATGCGGTCCCGCGGCGTGTCGTTTATCATGGTGAAATCGCCGCCGATGTACCATCCGCCTTTGCCGTCAGGCTCGGCAGCGTAAACCGTGCCGTTTATGACGGGCACTTTTTTCGAGCCTGCCAGGAGCCCGGTGGTGTTGTTCAATGCCGCGCCGTGGCCGGTTACCGCGAACACGTGGGAGAATTCACCTGCGGCGTACATGGTTGAGCCGTTGAAAACCACCTTGCTCACCAGGCCGTCAACGGACCAGTTGCCCCAGTATTTAATTGTCGGCTCGCACCCTGCAGCGGTGACAAGGACGACAATAAGTATCATTAGATGTCGAAAAAATCTATTCATTCGCGCGTTCCCCCTTTTTTGAAGTGTATACAACTGATGCTATAAATAAACTGTCCTGTCAAATATTAATTAATCCGGTTTCCCGGTCTTCTTCCGCCTCGCGAGGGGAGGGAGACCGGGAAGGGAACGCAGGTAAAAAATTATACTTGCTAATTACCCCTTGTCCTGCTGAATAGTAATACCATCAATAGAAACATAACCAGGAGTAATAATGAAAAAAAGCCTTGTACTAGCCCTGTTTCTGTTCCTTGGCATCTCTCTCACCGGCCCCGGCCATGCGGCCATCCGCGACGCCGGCGAATATCTGAAAAAAAATGTCGTGACAAAGAAGCTGAAGAACGGGATCACCGTGCTTTTATTGAACCGCGGGTACGCGCCGGTGTGCGCTTTCGAGATAGCGTTCCGCGTCGGGTCCGTGGACGAGAGTTACCGGACCGCGGGCGCCGCCCATTTGCTGGAGCACATGCTCTTCAAGGGGACGGACACCATCGGCACGACCGATTTCGCGAAGGAGCGCATCATCCAGTCCCGCATCGAGGCGGTGGGCGAGACGATCGACCGGCTGAAGCTTGAATCACCGAAAAACACCCGCATTCCAGAGCTCGAGAAGGAGCTCGCACGCCTGCAGGAAGAACAGTCGAAGTTCCTTGCCGCGGAGCCGTACGACCGGATCTATTCCGAGATAGGAGGCGTTGGGCTGAACGCCTCGACCTCAAAGGACAAGACAGGCTATTACATCGAGCTGCCGTCCTCGCAGATGGAGACCTGGGCGAAGATGGAGTCGGAGCGGCTGATGAACGTGGTGTTCCGCGAGTACTACATGGAGCGGAACAACGTGCTGCAAGAACGGCTCATGCACTATGACTCGCTGGGCACCGGGCTCATTTACGAGCGTTTCATGGCAGAGGCGTTCGTCGCCCATCCCTACCGCCATCCCATCATCGGGTGGCGGTCCACCATACCGTTCCTCTCCATCGAGGACATTAAGGCCTTTTACCGCGAGCGCTACATCCCGTCGAGGATGACCATAACCATTGTCGGTATGCAGGACACGGAGAAAACGCTCGCGCTTGTCGAGAAATACTTCGGAAGGATAGGGCAGCGGCCGGAGCCGCCGCCCGTCACCGCCATGGAGCCGCCCCAGATGGGAGAGCGGCGGTTCATCCTCGATTTCGAATCGAATCCGTACCTTGTCATCGGCTGGCACAAGCCGGCGTTCCCGTCCGGCGACGACCTCGTGTGCGAGGTCATCAGCGAGCTGCTCACCGGCGGCATGTCCGCGCGGCTGAAACGGGCTCTTGTCGTCGAGAAGAAAATCGCGTCGTCGATCAGCGCGTGGAACGGCGCGCCCGGGTCGCGCTATGACAACATCTTCGCGCTCTTTGCGACGCCCCGGCCGCCCCACACGCCGGAGGAACTGGAGCGCGCCATATACGTAGAGATGGACCGGCTGTTCACGGACGTGAGCGAGGCCGAGCTCGTCAAGGTGGTCAATGCAATTGAGTCGGAGACGATCTTCGGCCTGGAGACGAACAAGGGGTTGGCGCGCACGCTGACCTATTACCAGTCGCTGTACGGTGATTGGACCTTCGCGGCCGGGTACCCGGAGATGATCAGGAAGGTAACGGTCATGGACATCAAAAAGGCGGGTGCGCGGTATTTCGTTCCGGGCAACAGGACCGTGGGCATTTTACGCGACAGCCGCGCGGCGGGAGGCGTGAAATGAAACGATACGCGCTGCTGGCTTGTATCATTATCGCGGCATCTGCGCTGCAGGGGTCCCCGGGCGCCGACCTGAAGCTCCCTCCGGTGAAGACGGTTGAGCTGACCAACGGGATACGGCTATTTTATATCCAGGACGAGCTTCCCCAGGTGTCTGTCGTCGTCTCCGCCGGTTACGGGAAGATGTACGAGGACAGGGAGAGCGCGGGCATGGCCGAGCTCATGGCACGGACCGTGTCCCTGGGCGGGTCGAAGCGTTACCCCGGTACCGCTCTCCATGAGAAGATCGACGCCATGGGCGGCCGCTTCTCCATCGAGGCGGCCTGGGAGCACACGTTCATCTCCATCAAGGTGCTGGACCGCTTCCTGGACGAGGCGCTCGATATCGTTGCCGACCTTGCGGCGAACCCGAACATCGAGGAACAGTACCTGGACAACGCGAAGGCGCTGGTAGCGGACTCCATACGGAGAAAATACGATGACCCGGCGGAGATCGCCTTTGAGCGGACGCGGGCGATCATCTTCGGGGGAGAGGGATACGGCGCGGTCCCGACCGAAGCGGGCGTGCGCTCATATTCGTCCGACCGGGTGCGGGAGACCTGGAAGAAGCATTTCACGGGCCGCAACCTCATGATCGGAATGTACGCGCCGCCAGGGTTCTCCGAGGCGGAGCGCCTCTGCCGCGAGCGCTTCACCTCGCTGCCGGCGGGCGCTGCCGCGGCATATCCGGCCGACCGGAAGAAGGCCCTTGACGCGGTGGCCGCATCCGGAAATAAAATTTTCTTTTACCCCAAGGACTTACCGCAGTCCACCGTGGTCGTGGGCACAATCGCGCCGGACATACAGTATGCCGGCGCCTATTCGCTCGAGGTCATGAACTACATACTGGGAGGCGGCTCGTTCAGCTCGCGCCTGATGCAGGAGATACGGGTGAAGCGCGGGCTGGCGTACGCGGTCCAGTCGATCATGCGGTTCCGCTGCCGCTCCGGCGTGTTCCTCGCGTACGCGCAGACCGAGAATAAGAGCGCGGGCGAGGTGCTCTCGCTCCTTACCGGCAACATAAACCGGATGTCCGTCGAGGCCGTCCCCGCGGCCGAGATCGGGTGGGCGCAGAGGGCCATCAGCAACAGCTTCGTGTTCCAGTTCGACACGCCGCTGAACATCCTCTCGAACTACATGGAGATCGCGTACAACGGCCTGCCCGACGATTATTACACGTCGTACCTTGCCCGCATCAACGCGGTGGGCGCCGGGGAGATCATGCGCGAGAGCCGCGCCCTGTTCGCCCCCGGGCTGGTCACCGTCGTCGTGGGTAACGAATCGGTCGTGCCGGAGCTCAGGAAACGGGGCGAGGTCGTGGTGTTGAAATAATACCATAAGAGGAAAACCCCGATAGGACCGCAAACGTTTGCGGTCCTATCGGGTTATGCCGGATTTTTCCTATGAATGAAATAACGAATTATCCCACGCTTGTTGACGCGATCTCTTCCCGGAAAGAGCGCGATCCGTACGGCCTGGCCTGCGTATTCCTGTCGGAAGATGGCCCGGCCCGTGCTGTCGACAACAGCCGGTTTCATGACGACATGAAGCAGTGCGCCCTCGGGCTGATGGAGCAGGGGGTCGGGGGGGGCGAGACCGTCCTTCTCGCCCTTGATCATGACTATGGCCTGATACGAAATTTCTGGGGCGCGGTCTGCTGCGGCGCCGTCCCGTCAGTCATGACCTATTGGCGAGCCGGCTCCGACCCTGATGCGTACGCGCGGAAAATCGTGCGCCTGGCAGTCGCGGTGCAGGCGCGCGCGGTGATCACCCTGCCTGAGCTCTGCCCGGTCTTCACCGCCGCACTGGAAAAGACCGGCTGCATGGTGATCGAGGCCCGGGACCCGGACGAGGACCGCGCCGGCATGGCAGGGTCCCTGCCCGGGATCGAGCCCGGGCAGACCGCCCTTATGCAGTTCACCAGCGGAACCACCGGCACGCCGAAGGCGATCCGGTTTTCCCACCGCGCAGTCCTCGATCATATTGCGACCAGCGCCGACACCTACCGGATGACGCGGGACTGGGTCTATGTTTCCTGGCTCCCCTTTTACCACGACATGGGGATGATCGGTCATATCCGCTCGCTGCTCCATGGGGGGCTCCTGGTGTCCATGTCGCCCCGGGACTGGCTGCGCAGGCCGGAGATGCTTCTGCGGGCGGTCCACGAATACAGAGGTACGCTGACCAACATGCCTAACTTCAGCTTTGATTATTGCACGCGGCGCATCCGCGACGAGCACCTGGCAGGGGTCGATCTGGGCAGCTGGCGGGTCATAACCAACGGCGCAGAGCCCGTCCTGCCGGAAAGCATGCTGCGGTTCAGCGAGAGGTTCAAGGCGTATGGCCTGCGGGAGAATGTTTTTGCAATCGGATACGGAATGGCCGAAAACGTGTGCGGGATATCCATGACGACCCCGGGACAGGCGCTGAGCGTGGACTGGGTGTCTGCGGAGGGACTGCACGCGCAGGGCCGGGCGGTCCCGGTTGAGCCGGGCTCGCCCGGGGCCCGGGCGGTGGTCAGCTGCGGGTATCCTTACTCCGGCATTGACCTGGCGGTCATGGACGACCGGGGCGAGCGTCTGGCCGAGAGGGAGGTTGGGGAGATCGCCATCCGTTCCAACACCCTGTTCGCGGGTTACTACCGCGCACCGGAAGCGGAGGAGGGCGCTTTTCATGATGGGTGGTTCCGCACCGGTGATATCGGTTATGTTGCCGGCGGCCAGCTGCATGTATGCGACCGCAAAAAGGACCTGATCATATCGGGCGGGAAAAATGTCCATCCCCATGCGATCGAGAGTATCGCCGCCGGGGTGTTCTGTGAATCCGCTGCGCGGTGTGCGGCCTTCGGGGTGAGCGACCCTGGCCTGGGCACGGAGCTTCCGGTCCTGGTGATCGAGAGGCGCCGGCAGCCTGACGACGCGGAGGAGCGGGAATTAATACTTCGGGTGCGCCGGCAGGTTGGGGAAGAGCTGGACCTGTCGCTTGCCGATGTGCGCATGGTTCCGCGGGGCTGGCTGGTAAAGACGACAAGCGGGAAGCTGGCCCGTGCCGCAAGCAGAAAGAAATATATCGAGGAAGGATATGGACATTCGCCCCGGGAATTCACGTTTTCGCCTGAAGACCTCGCCCCGGACCGGTTGCACAGGACAGTGATCCGCCTGTTCGAGATGGTTCTCGGGGCCGGCGGGGTCGGCCCGGATGACGACTTCATAAGGCTGGGCGGCGATTCATTGTCCGCCCTCCGCCTGTTCATCGAGATCGAGGAGCGGTTCGGGCGGAACATCCCGGCCGCGGAGTTTTTTCAAAGACCGACGGTCCGACACATGGTGGAGATCCTGTCCCGAGATCAGGACGGGGAAGCGTCTGAGGGGCCAGGGCCGGATGACCCATGGAATGCTGAAGATATGCAATCGCGTCCCGCCGGAAAACCGGAGATGTCATTGACGGATTATAACGAGGAATTACGGGAAACGAGCCTATCGGGTATGAAGAGGTCCGGCTTTGTCTATAAGTCCAGGCTCTCTTTCCTGACCTGGTTGTACGGACATGGATGGGCACGGCAAATGTTCAAACCCGGGTATACTTCGTTGCACCGCCGGTTCTATGCTCTGCTTGAAAACCCGGTGCAGAGCGAATCGGATTCCGCCCGGTGCGCGCTGATAATCATGAGTCCCGGCGGTATCCAGAAGCAGTTATTGAATCAACTCGTTTTGAATAAACGGTCATGCTGGTCTTTGAAGGTGGACATGGCCCGGTTGGAGAGCGCGTACCGGCAGGGGAAGGGCGTGATCATAGCAGGCAGGCATGCGGGGATCGCACTTCTGGTACGTGAGCTCGCGCTTGGGCGTCTGAAGCCCAACGGATATTACTTCATAAAGATGGCTGCGGGATTCCTGGGTCAGGGAGGGGAAGCGCTGCCTCCGCGGGAGCTCAAGCGCCTCAGGCTGTCGATTTTCCTGGACCAGTTGCTGATCGGTAAGCGCGTCCTGTCGGGCGGTGGCATTGTTTTTATCCTGCCGGATGCCCGTGAGGGGTTGAGCCGCGGCATACCAATTATTTTTCACGGCCGGAAGCGCAATTTTAAAACCGGGTTTGCCGAGCTGGCCCTTGAAACCGGTTCGCCCGTGCTGCCCGTATCCATGGGAATCGATGTTCACAGGAGAGAGATGACGCTGGCATTCCTGGATCCCCTTGATAACGGCCCGGGCGATACGCCGCACGCGGGGCGAGTCGAGGGGCTGGTCCGGCAGTATGCGGAATTTCTCAGGGAGGAGTGGAACCGGTGCCCGGGGAGTGTTTTTTTCAAGCATATAAAAGCGCATCTTGTTATACCTCCATCGGGGCGCTAACCGGAAGTCATCATGGAACACGGAACGGTTATTGATATAATAAACGGCACTATCCTGGTCGAGACGGAGTCCTGCCCTTCGTGCGAGGGGTGTGCTGCCGGGTCCTCCTGTGCCCTCGCGGGTAATGCGTCCAAACGGCGGATTCGGATGGAGAACACGCTCGGCGCGCGTGTCGGTGACCTGGTGGGCTTCGTCATTTCGGGGAAATCCGTTGTCGCCGGCTCGCTGCTCTTTTACCTGCTGCCCGTTGTCATGCTGGTTGCCGGCGTGCTTATCGGGGACTCGCTCCGGGACAGGCCGGGGTTCGACAGCGATATCCCTTCGATCATGGGAGGGCTCGTCGGTTTGATTATGTCGTTTCCAGTCATTTATGTCGTATCGAGGGCGATTAAAATGAAGAAGGAATTTTCTCCGCGCCTCGTGGAAGTTGCGGGCCGCGGAAGCGAATTAATTTAATCCGGCGGGAGGATGTACCGACATTAATCATGTGCTCTGCCGGCGGCGCCGGAGGCTCTGCTGCGGCATGCGAGTCGATCACGCGTGAATACTGGCTGAAACGGAATTATACCCGGGATGGGCCTCAACCCCGCGAGCGGCGGGGCGGCCCGGGGATATAATGCCGGCCGCTGCCAGTATAAAAAATAGTTCAAGGAAGAACGAAATGTCAAAAAAAGTAATTGATTTAATGACTTACCGGATTGAAAAGACCCTTAAAGACAACGGCTTCGAAGTAAAGAAAGACGACAAAAGAAACGTCAAGATTCTGATTAAATTAAACAACAACGAGTAGGTAGTAGCACGCGCTCCCAGGCCCGACGGAGGTGCGTGGACCGAAGAGGAGACTTGTTATGGCGAATGATTTTGAAGCGAAGCGCCAGTCCATCAGGGAAGAGCTGGAGCGGCTGAATTACGAATTCAGGGTGGAGATCCCCAAGCGGATCGCGGAAGCGCGCACATATGGTGATCTGAAGGAAAACGCGGAATACCATGCCGCACGCGAACGGCAGGGCTTTGTCCAGGCCCGCATCTCCCAGCTCAACGGGCAGCTGGGCCAGTTGAATAACCTGAATATCGGGGAGATCGCCGATGAATGCATCGGTTTCGGCGCGGCGGTTACTGTCATAGACCTGGATTCCGACGACCGGATCGATTTCGTGTTTGTCTCGCCCAATGAAGTTGACCCCTCGGCAGGGAAGATATCCCTCTCATCACCGATCGGGAATGCGCTTCAGAATAAAAAGGCGGGGGAAACGGTCGAGGCGGTCATCCCTGCGGGCAAGAGGCGGTATTACATAGAGAAAATCGTTACGATACACGGGAATACGTTCGAGGCGAAAAAATAATTAATAATGAAAAGTGAATAATTTACCTTTCCTGTGGAGACGGCGAGAATCGAACTCGCGACCTCTTGAATGCCATTCAAGCGCTCTCCCAACTGAGCTACGCCCCCGGTTCGGAAACTTTCAAATATTTGAAGGGTCGTTTTTTGTCAATATTATTTTTCCAGGGTAGCAAATAATCTTGTTTGGTCTGCTGGTGTGCCGTGGGGGGCGAAAATATCCCTCCGGTGGCAAACCGCGGGTATACTTTACGCGCCGATAATCCGATAATATAAAGAGGTTTTCCGTCCCGGTCCCGGCCCGGGCGGGCCGGGACCGGAAAAAATACAATCTTGACAGAAATGGCGTTCGGTACTATCATTAGCATAACGTCACTTGAAGGTATGATGCTTCGATGATATTCACCTATATAATCGTCTTCCTGTTCGTTATCCTGCTCGCGATGATCGTTGTCTATACGCTCCAGACCTTCGTGCTTCCTCGTCGAATAGACGAGATAGCCCGGATGATCGAGGCGGGCCAGGTCAAGCAGGCCATCAAGAAGCTGACCGACATACTCGAAAAGGACGACCGGAACAGCTACGCCCACTTTCTCCTTGCCGATGCCTACGTGCGGGATAACAACATCAAGTTCGCCATCGTAGAGTACCGGCAGGTCCTCAAGTACGCCAAGTACAACGAGAAGGTCGCGGAGGTGGATGTCCGGTCCCGCCTCGCAAAGCTCTACCAGGGCCAGGGCTCCTTCGATGACGCCAAGAACGAGTACCTGATCCTGACAAGGCTCGAACCGGATAATTTCCAGAACTTCTTCGAGCTGGGCTCCATTTATTTCAGGACGAACACGCTGGACCGTGCGCTCACGTTTCTGAAGAAGAGCGTCGCGCTGAACCCGCGCCATGAGCAGTCCCATTATTATCTCGGCCAGATATACTACCAGACCAATCTCTTTCCCGACGCGAAGCAGAGCTTCATCGAGTCGATCAAAATCGACCAGGTCAATTACCGCTCCCACTACTTCCTGGGACTGGTGCTCCGCCAGATGCAGGACTACGAGTGGGCGATCAAGGAGTTCGACATCGCGCAGAAGAGTGAGGATCTCAAGGTGAAATGCTTCCTCGCCAAGGGGTCGTGCCACATGCAGAAGGGGATGCTCCCCAAGGCGATGATGGAGTTCGAGCGGGGCCTGAAGTTCGCGCGCAAGGGGAGCGATACCGAGCTCGGCCTCCGCTATTACCTGGCCGAGTGCTACGAGAAGACCAGGGACCTCCACTCGGCCATCCACCAGTGGGAGAAGATCATAGAGGTGAAGCCCAATTTCCGCGACGTGCAGGCCAAGCTCAAGAACTATGCCGAGTTCAGGCAGGACGACCGGATGAAGGACTTCCTGATATCCGGCCTCTCGCAGTTCGAGCATACCTGCCGCAAGATTGTCGAGGCGATGAACTTCAACATAACCGACATCAATATCGTCAACGACACAGAGATCGAGATGATCGGGACCGAGAGCGAGGGCAAGTGGCGCAACACCCGCCAGACGAACCGGCTGATCCGCATCTACCGCGACACCGAGACCATACAGGAGAAGACGCTCCGGAGCCTCCACGAGAACATGAAGGCAAAAAACGCGACGCGGATCATTGTCATCAGCACGGGCGATTTCTCCCAGTCTGCCATCGATTTTGCGAACACCCGGCCCATCGAGCTCTACGGCAAGAACGAGCTCGTTGGCATGCTGAAAAAGTTCTGAGCGGACGAGGCCCATGGACGTTACCGGCACCATTCTCGCCCGCATCCCCCTCTTCAGGCACTGCCTGGAAGAGGAACTGCGCCGGCTTCGCACTATCGGTACAATAGCCGATGTAAAGAAGGGCCACCAGTTCGACCTGAAGAAGGTCAATTCCCTCAATGTCGTCGTCAACGGGATTTTCGAGATAGAGTCGACCGGCAACACGGATGTCGTGTATCTTGCGCCGGGCTCGTTCTTCGGTACGATACCCTTTACCGAGAACCGCCAGGCGGGGAGGATCCGCGCCTTGGTGGATTCGTCCCTCCTGATGTTTGCCGCGGAGGACATGTACCGTTTTTTACTCATGTCGTACCGTTGCCTCCGGGGCTACCTGAAGGTCGTAAGCAGGATGGGCTTTGTTGTTTCCGACGTGGGAACGGAATACTTCGGCGGCATGACCAGGATCATAACCGCGTACGGCAACCAGCAGGGCGCGGGGAAATCGCTCCTTGCATCCCTGATCGGCGCCTCCCTGAAGGAGATGGGCAAAACCGTCATCCTTGACCTGTCCTACGCGGGGAACAGCGTGTTCAATTTTTTCGAGAAGAAAATCACCGCCCCCCTGTCGCACCGCGCGGAAGACGGCCCCGCCTTCGAGGAGATCATCCGCGGGAGGATTGAGCGCGTGGACGACGGCCTTGACCTGGTCAACGTTGCCTTCGGCTCGAAGGTGAAGGTCAATCCCGACATCCTGTCGCCCCTCCTGTTCGTTCTCACGAAAGAATACCGCTACATCGTGATCGACTGCGGCGACGATGACCCCGGTCTCAGAGACCGCGTCATCGGCCTGTCGGACCGCGTCTTCGCGATGGTGAAGAACAAGAAGGACATCCGCTCCCTGTATGACGTGTTTGACGCATCCGCGCGGGAAGGGCAGCGTATCTACTATGTCCTGAACGAATACCATGCCGGCGACGTCAGGGACTATCCCGGCGGCCTGACGCTCCCGAAGTTCGACGCACCGTCAGCCGGCGAGTACGAGCGTCTCCGGCGCCTTGTCGGCAGCGAGGAGCTTGCGCCGCTCGTTTCCCTCGTGACAAAGAAGAACCGCGCGCTGGTGCTTGAAACGGGCCTGCTTAACGCGCTGTTTTACGGCGGCTTCTTTGGCGCCATGCGGGGCGCCGGCGTGTCCTGCGATCTCCTGTACGCTTCATCGTACGCCTATATCGTGTCGGCTCTCTCCCTCCAGAGCGGCAGCGGCGCCGAGTTCAGGAAACGGATGGACCAGTTCTTCTCCGAGGACCGTATGAGCAAGTTGCTGGACATCACGTTCCCGACAGACCACGTGTTCAAGAACGACAGCGTGATGAAGCTGGCGGGCGAGACGTGCGGAAACGCGCGGATCGAGACCTTCCGTGACCTGCCGGTGGCTATGCTGGGGCAGGGCGGTACGTCCGGCCGCCGTCTCTTCAGCACCGGGTATCTCCGCGACATGGTGGCCGCTGCCTTCTGTCTCTATCCCGTGTTCGAGGAGGTGCCGATCATGGATGGGCGCTATAACGCGGGCTATCCCGGCTTCAGCGTGCGCGCCGAGGACCTGTTCCGCATCGATGTCGACGAGACGGTTTGCGTATCGGTCCGGAACGCCATGAAGCCGGCCTACCGAGACGGCAAGCTGATGAGCTTCTTCACCCGCTACCTCGATTTCGTAGGGGAGCAGGCGTCAGAAGGCGCGACGAGCGACCTGGCGGACGAGAGAATCGTACTCGAAGTCTCGGAAAAAGATGTGCGGCCCGGAAGGATCATCGACCACTCGCGGGAAATCTCGGACAGGCTCGTAAAAAAACTCTCCCGGTAACCATATTTTTAACGCCTTTGCCAAATTCTTATTGATTAATTATCGGAATGGGTAATTTGTATCCAGACCGGTCGGCGGGGCCGCACGCGCGGCCGCGCGGCCGGGGAACGGCTGGCGGGCACCGAAAGAACCTTCACGGACAAGGGGTTGAGCGAATGAGATCCAGAAAAACGAACCTGCTGCAGGGCGCGGTGCTCATGACCGGCCTGCTTTTTATCGTCATGGGGCTTTTTTTCTATTTCTCGCCGTTCCGCGTTTTCAAACTTATTTCACCGGGCGCCGAGGCCCGGAGCGCGGCGGTGGTCCAGGGCACGGGGGATATGGCATCCGGCGCCATCGACGAAGTCGAGGAGCTTACCGAGGAAAACTGGCTCAAGCAGATCATCAACGACGACATCATCTCGCCGCTCTACTATGTGTTTCGCGCTCTGGCGGTCCTGCTTATCGTGAGCGGTGCGGCCATGATCATGCCGCTGTTCGATCCGCTTCGCTACCGGGGGCTCGTGTATTATAACGGGCTCATTTTCCCCCTCTTTTTTTCGATTTCGATGTTCATATTCATGCGGATCCAGAAATCGATAAACACCGGAATAGCTGCTGATACCGGCAAGGAGGCCATCGCGGCAATTGACTCACATCCAGTAATGATCGTGCTTGCGTCGATTTTTCTCGTGATATCGCTGCTGAATGCGGCCGGCCTTATCATCACGAGGGACCAGGCCAGGGCAGGCAGGGAATAACCCGAAGCAGCGGTGTCGATAAATAATGCGGCCTAATTTAATTTTTTAATTGATTAATAATTCACGAATATGTACAGTTGTTGCAAAAGCTCAACAATGGCAGTATCCTGATATACAATTGATAACGGAGTGACTGGAGAAACCTATGAACCTGAATGTTAAAAGGGTCAATAACGTCGTAGTTGTTTACCTTTCCGGACGGCTGGATGTCCACCTTTCCGCCGAGATAGAAAAAGAGATCAACAAGATCATCCAGAACGAGCCGAGCATGCATCTCCTCATGAACCTGAATGACGTGGAATACATGAGCAGCTCCGGGCTGAGGATTTTTGTTTCCACCATGAGGATCCTGAAAGAACAAAAAAGGCTCCTGAAGCTCTGCAATATGAACAACGCCGTCAAGAAGATCTTTGAAGTCGTTGAACTGATGGATATGTTCGATATATACGAGTCCGAGGATGAAGCGCTGAAATCTTTCAAGTGATCATCGCGTGATTCGGTGGTCGCCATTGAGCGTATTTCGGAATACAAAAAAAACTGAAAAGAATTCTGTTGATTTCGCCGGCGCCTGCAAAGTAACAATAGATAAGGAAAAGTACCGCTTTTCTGAAAACCTGTACCGCGCCGGCATCAACAATTATTCCCTCTTCCAGAAATTCTCCGGATTCAGGTGGCCTGCCTGGATCAATACTGTAACCGACACGCGGCGCGGCGCCGCTTCGTTCGTTCCCCTCATGCTTGTCAATACCGTTGCGCGGGACACCCTCTACTTCACGAACATGCTCTCTGATGAGGGCCTCTTTATCGACCCTGCCGGCATGCTGTCGCCGTCGTATGCGCACTGGTCGATCGAGGTCTGGGTCGTTGCCGGGAACACGGTGCACCGCCCCGCGGACGACTGGGCCAGGGTCAGGCACGATCGGGACGTTAAGAACTCAGTCATCACCACGGTGTGGGACGGCGCCCTGTTCAAGCTCCAGCAGACGGTGTACGGCGCCCGGAGCGCGGTGGACGAGGCCGTCGTCGAGGTCGAGTGTTTCCTCAAGGAGCGGAAAAACTCATCCCTGCTGGTGGCGGTGCGGCCCTATGACCAGTCCCAGCTGGGGGGGCTCGATTCGGTCGAGTTCCATGCGGACTCCCGTGCCCTTACCGTAAACGGCAGGAAAACAATCTGCATGGGCGCGCGGCCCGACTACGTGATCTCGGGCGGTGGCGACCGGTGCCGCGATATAAACCCGCGCGATGACGGCAAGCAGTTCAGGAGCGTTTCGAAGTATGGCATGGCCGCCCTCGGCCTCGGCTATCAGCTGAAGAAGGGTGAGAACAGGGTACGGTTCCGGATCGCGCTGGATCCCCGCGGCGGGATGGCCGGGGGCAAGTTCGATTACAACGCGGTCCGCGAGGACTACACCTCATTCTCAGGCATCAGGATCAGGAACGGCGCCAACGCCGTCCTGCCCGACAAGCTGATGCAGGGTTGGTTCTACGGATCGAAAATCTCCCTCCTGAGCTTTTCTCTGAAGAGCCTCCGCCGCGAGGACGGGTCGCTCGATTTCCGCGCGGCATGGCAGATCGTGCTCGGGGCCGACCGCATGGGATACTTCCCCGAGTCGCTCAGTTATATCGACCATCTCATCAAGAATTTTACCTGCAACGAGAAGCATGTCGGGTTCAATGACGCGATCAATATCTGCTACGTGATCGAGTCGGCGGCCGACTATTTCATCCATGTCCGGGATAACGCCTTTCTGCAGGGGCGCTTCGATTTCATACGGACCAGGGCGCGCCTCCTGTACGATTATTCGCGCAAGCTGAAAAAGCCGGGCGCCTTCGACCGCAACACCCTGCCCGGCTATTACATCGCCGAGGAGCACCCGTACGACCTGATGCTCGTCGCGCACGCGCTCGGCCAGTATTCCTACCTGGCCCGGTGCCTTGGCATATTCGGCGACGAGTCGAAATTCAGGAAGGAGTCGGACCGTGTCGCAGCCGGCGTGGTCCGGGCGGTGTTCGACATTGACGACGAGCGTCCGGAAAACGACTCCATCGTCGGCAGCCTGTCGGCAGGGTTCCCCTTCAGGCACGAATCGTATTCCGCGGAGATGCTCGGCGGGCTGATGGGCCGCGTGCGGGCGCGGTTCGTCGACATGCCGCTCTTCGTGAAATCGATCGGCTGTGACATGCTCTCCACGCTCGCCGCGGCGAATACCATGATCATGTTAAAGGACCCCGCCGGCTATGACGCGGTCGAGGGCCTCCTGAAAATGAGAAGCAGAACATTCACCCTCCCGGAATATGTCAACCCCTCGACCGGCAGGGCCAACTGGGGGGACGGCTCATCGATGGCGGCCGGCGCCATGGTCTTCGCGACCATCCGCAACCTTCTCTTCGTGGACCACCCGGAGCGGCTTGACCTCTTCCCGCTGCCGCGGGAAAGCTGGTTCGCCCCGGGCAACGAGATCAGGATCGAGGACGTACCGTCCCGGTTCGGGCTCATCAGCCTGCGCATGTCGTCGACCGTCAACGAGATACAGCTCCATTTCGAAAAGCTCCCGAAGTTCGTGCCGCCTGATATCATGATAAACCTGCCCTACAAGACAAAAATCAAGCAGGAAGATGATTTTATCATCAAACGCGAGGAGGATACCTCGTTTATCATTAACGGATGGCCATCCATCGTCCGATTTTTAAGGGTATAGGGACCGGGGCCCGGCGGCTCCGGCGCCGTAACACAGGGAGAAGACATGCTGGTACCTTCCCTCATAATTCTGGTCGTACTGTTAGGCATCGTGCTCCTGTATGTCTATGTCCTGGCCCCCCGCCTGAACCCGATAAACCGCGCTGACAGCTTTTTGAAGCAGGACATGGTCGACGAGGCGATACTTGAGTACAAGAAGGTCCTGGACAACAACCCGAACGATTTCATCGTACACTGGAAGCTGGCCAACGTCCTGTTCGACCGTGACCAGGTCGACGAAGCCGTCCTGCACCTGGAGGAAATCCTCAGGATCGACAAGTACAACTACGAGGTCGAGAAGATCGGGGTGCAGCGGAAGCTCGCCGAGGTCTACCTCCGTCGCGACGAGACCCAGAAGGCGTTCCAGAACTATTACGACATACTGTTGGCGTACCCGGGCGATTCCGAGTCGCTCTACCATGCGGCCTTCATTTTGCTCGGGCAGGAGTACTTCGAACAGGCCCTCCGCTACTTCGACCGGCTCATCAAGCTGGGAGAGAAGGACATGGAGGTGCTGTTTGGCGCGGGCATCGCGAGCTACCAGGCCATGAAGATCAGCGAGCCGGTGGAGTACTTCAGGGACGCCCTGGCGCTCGAGACGCGGTCGGACATCACGAACCTCGCGATGGCGTTCGCGCTCCAGCGAAAGCGGGACTACAAGGTCGCGATGAATTACGCACGGCTCATCGTCGACGGGACCGAGGACGACATGGCCCGGTTCGTGGCGTCCAGGCTGTACGGCATACTCTGCGTCCAGGCGAAGAAGCCGGCCGAGGGCGTGAAGATGCTGGAGGTGGTCCTGGAATACACGCGTAAGAACGACATGTCCGACGAGACGTTGATGGTTCTCTACGACCTGGGCTTTGCCTGCATCCATGCCGAGATGACCGACCAGGCATACGACTACTGGAACCAGCTCTACCAGGCCGACCGGGGCTTCCGCAACGTACAGTTCCTGGTGACGCAGCTCCGCAAGGATATGGACGCCGCCGTAAAGACCGGCGCCCGCGCCGAGGGGACGGTGCTCGAACACGAGCAGGAATGGCTCGAAGGCGCGTTTGCGCCCGATTTTCTCTGGAACATATGCGGCCTCAAGAGTCCGAAGGCCGTTGACCTGGACCCTGTCCTTGCCTCCGCCAGGGCGGACGCCGGCCGTGAAGAAGACCGGGGTATCAAGGCGGGGAGGTCGTCCGTTGCGGACGACAAGATCAACGCCTTCCACGACATGGACATGGAGAATTTCCGGATCATCGCCGGCCGCGTCGTCGGCAAGCTCGGCCTGCGCGTGGACGAGATACTGCCAACGTACCGTGAGCAGGACGGGGTCGACTTCATGGCCGTCGATCTGGCGACCAAGGACAAAACACTGGTATGGGTCAGGAGATGGAAGGACCTCCGCGTCAGCGAGATCCCGCTCCGTGATTTCGCCCAGGCCGTGAACGACGCCAAGGCGAAGCAGGGCCTGTTCATCACGACGAGCGATCTCTCGGCCGTCGGCGAAGAGGCGGTCAAGCGGCTATCCAAGGTACGGGTGGTGTTTCCCGAGGAGCTCGGGAACATACTCGCGGGCCTGATATAGCGGCGGGCGCCAGATGACAGGACCGGCCGAGTTCAGCGGTATGAAGCGCGTCCCCCTATCCTCCATCGACCGGGACGACACCTATTATAAAATAAGCAGGAGCATCATCCGCGACGAACTGAGAAGCTCGATACGGGAGTTCGGCGTCCTTGACCCGCCGGTGGTGACGCCGCGCGGCGCGTCGTACCGCGCGGTCTTCGGGTTCAACAGGCTCGACGTCCTCCGCGAGCTGGGGGCGGAATCCGCCGACTGCCTGATGGCGTCCGATTTCGGCGCCGGGTTCTTCATCCGGGGCGTGCTCCTGAAATGCCAGCGGAACGAAGCGGGCCCGATCGGCAGGCTCAGGGCCCTCGCCATACTGCGGGATCTCGGCGTCGATGACGCGCACCTCGAGCTGATCGCGTCAAAGGGCCTCCACGTGCCGGCGGACTTTGTCCGCGACGGGGCGCTCCTCGCCGCAGCGATGGATATGCCGGTCGTGCTGCGGGACTACTGCGATGCCCGCGACATCCACCTGCGCATCGTCAGGGACCTGGCGCTGATGCCGGTACCCGACCGTTCGCTCGTCTCGTCCTGGCTGGAGTTCGCGCCCCTGCGCGTTAACATTTTCAGGTTCATCGTCGGGATGCTCGCGGACATCCGGGCGCGCGACGGCGGTCTCGACGCCGTGGCCGAAACAGGTCCGGGAGAGGAGCAGGACCGGAAAACGTGGGAGGAGGAATTGTACGGGCGCGTCCGCGCGGCCCGCTACCCGGAGTTCTCCTCCATCAGCAAAGAGGTTGACGGCGTAGTGAGCTACTTTGCGTCGCGGGGGCTGGAGCTGAAATATCCCCCCTATTTCGAGGGGGACCGGGTGGAGTTGACGCTCCGGCTGGGAAGGCGCGATGACCCGGAATCGGCCGGCAGAGCCCTTGACGGCGTCGACTGGGCGCGGCTCCGGCCTTTGCTCGACCTTCTCTGATTACCCGTCGATCTTCTTCTGTATGTCCTCGAACTTGTTTTTCAGCATGGTGCCCAGCGTGTTGGACTGCGAGGAGGCCTCCTTCCTGACGAAGGTCTCGTAGTCCTTCCGCTCCTCCATCCGGTCCGCCTCTGCTTCGCTCAGGATGAGCTTGCGGCTGTTCTTCTCGATCCTGAGCACGGCCGCCCTGATGGTGCTGCCCTCTGCGTATTTCTTCAAGATGTCGGTTTCCGTTTTCGTTTTGAGCTCGCCCCGGGGGATGAAGCCAAGCATGCCGTTTTCAAGGCGTACGCTCAGACCCGCGGGCTTGACCTCTTCCACGGTCGCAGTCTGAACGGAGCTCTCCATGCCGGTGCCGGTTTCCTTCCAGGGATCGGGGCCGCCGGAGACCAGCTCAAGGGATATCTTCCGGTCCACGGTGTTGATGCTGTTGATGCGGACCTGCACCTCGTCGCCCACGGACACCGCGTCCTCGGGCCGGTTTATTTTTTTCAGGTGGCTCATGCGGGAAACGTGGACGAACCCGTCCAGCCCCGGTTCTAGTTCAATGAAAGCGCCGGTCTTGATGATGTTCACCACGCGGCCCGGCACGGTGGCGCCGGCCTCGTACGAGCCGATCCTGTCCCACGGGTCCGGCTCGATGTCCTTGATGGAGAGCGTCAGGCGCCGGGTGTCCCAGTCGATCGCCTTCACGGAGGCCTCGACCCGGTCCCCTGTTTTAAAGGACGAGGTGTCAATGTTCCTTCCCCGCGACAGCTCCGACTTCGGGACCAGTGCGTCGATGCCGCCGATGTCCACGAACACGCCGAAGTCGCGTATGTTCGAGACGGTGCCCGTGATGCGGTCGCCGACCCTGAGGGTTTCCTTCAGGCTTGCCTCGGTCTGCTTTCGCTTCTCGTCGAGCAGGGCGGTCCGCGACAGGATGATGTTCTTTCCCCGCTCCTTGAACTCTATGATCTTGAAGAGGAAGGCCCGGCCGATCATTGCCGCGGGGTTCGAGGGCGCCCGCGTGTCTATCTGTGAAATAGGGCAGAAGCACCTGATGCCGCCCACCGAGATCGAGTACCCGCCCTTGACCGCGTCGATCACGGTCCCGTACACGGGGATCGACTCGCGGTGGGCCATCTGCATGAGGTTGATGCTCGCGCCGCCCCGGCCGATGCTGCTGGTAAGGCGAATCTCGCCGCTCGTGCGGGAGACGACATAGGCCTGTATGGTGTCGCCGTTCTTTACCGAGAGGGTCTCGTCGTCGTTCCTGAATTCCTCGGCGCCGATGACCGCCTCGCTCTTGCCGGAAATATCCACAAAAACAAGTTCTTTTGTTATGAATACGATTTTTCCCTCAACCCGGGTTCCGATCTCGAAATCGTCCCTCCGGTTCATGGAGCTTTCAAGCATTTCCTGAAAGTTTTCGCCGTTTGCGTCTTCGGTGTGTTCGAATGGAGTGCTCATGCTGGTCCCGCCGTATAGTATATCTGTCAATCGTACCGGTGCGATCGGGCGTATCCGGGCCGATAAATCTGTGACAGCGTATAATCAGTGCCCGGATGCTGTAAACAAAATATTTTGCGATTGAGGTAATTTTATGTCGCCAGTAACTATCTCTAAAGTAACCACGAATTAACACGAATGCACACGAAATATTGCATAATGACGAGGTATGCTGCATCGTTACTTTTTTTAATTGAAGATGTATTTACTCTGTAATGCAGGTTGATCTCCGGCATTGCGACAATTGGTGTCCACTCATGGTTTTAATCGCTTTCGCCATGCGAGGGGCGAGTACGGCACTATGCAAAAAAGCCCCCTGCGGGGGTAAAATCATTGACATAATTTTTTATGAGAAGATAATGTTACACTATCTTAAATTCTACAGGGAGAGTGCTATGAAACGAATAATATGCATGGTTCTGCTTGTTGTCGCGGCGGTCGCAGTTGTGCAGGCGCAGGAAGCCAAGACCCAAAAAACCGCAAAGGAATATATAGCTGATTTATCATCCGGCGGCGATGACAAGGCCCTCATCGAAGCCGCAGTGTGGCTTGGGAACAAAAAGGAAAAGGACGCCGTCCCGGGTCTTATCAACCTGATGGGCGACAAGCGCGTGATCGTCAGGATGGAAGCGGCCGTTTCCCTGGGGCTCATCGGCGAGGAAAGCGCAGCCGACGCCATCAATAACGCCATTCTCAATGATGAAAGCGCAGAGGTCCGCTACGCGGCAGTTCTCGCGGCAATGAAGATCGGATCGAAGAAGTCCGTCGACGTGTTCATTCAGGCAAAGCAAAAGGAGACCGATCCGTTCATCCAGGACATCCTGACCAAGCTGGAAGAAAAGTCAAAGAAATAGAGAGCGCCCGGTTTCCGCGGTACGGCCGGGGCCGCGCCGCGAGAAGCGCTCGGAACCGTATCGTTGCATACGAACGGTCGAATCCGGCAGAAGCATGTTGCGGTCATCGGCGGGCAACATGCTTTTTGTTTTATCAGGCGTGCGTAATCCGCCTCCCGGGGGTGACAGGTGAAAGATGAATCGGTAAAATTCCTGGTCTTCGACGTCGAGTCGGTACCGGACAAAAAGCTTATATCGCTGGTGAGATACCCGGGCGAGGAGATCGACGGGCTCGAGGCGGTGCGGCGCTACCAGCAGGAGCTGCTCGAGTCGTCGGGCGGCGTGTCCGACTTCATACCGGTGACGTTCCAGTACCCGATAGCGATCTGCGTCGCCAAGGTACGGCACGACTTCACCCTCCTGGACATCGTGTCCCTGGACGATCCCGAGTTCAGGCCCGACGAGATGACCAGGCTCTTCTGGCTCGGCGTCGAGGAGGTGTACGACGGCGCCTCGCTCGTGACCTATAACGGCAGGGGGTTTGACGTCCCACTCCTGGAGCTGATGGCGTACCGGTACGGGTTTTCGGCCAAGAGACATTTCAAGGACAAGTACGCGGGCCGGAGCCGGTATGGGAACAAGCATATCGATTTACAGGACTGGCTTTCCAATTACAACGCCGTGAGGATACACGGCGGGCTGAACCTGCTGGCCAAGATCATCGGCAAGCCGGGGAAGATGCAGACGACCGGGGACGCAGTGTACTCGATGTTCCTGGAGGGCCGTATCCGCGACATCAACAACTACTGCGTCCACGATGTGCTGGACACCTACTTCGTGTTCCTGAGAACGCGGGTGCTGACCGGCGAGGTCACGATCGTACGGGAGCAGGAGATCGTCAAGTCGACGAAAAATTTTATCGAGGACAACCAGGAGCGGATCCCGGCGCTCAAAGAGTACCTTGCCAACTGGGGTGACTGGGACCCCTGGCCGTAGGAGCGGCCTGCTGCCCGCTCCCTGCGGGTCAGTCTTCTTCCGGCACGACCCGTATAGCGCCCCGGTCGGCCGATGTCACAAACTTCGCATAGGCGCGCAGTGCGTCCGAGACCTTCCGGTCGCGGCCGGCGGGCCTGAAGGCCATGCGGCCCTTCTTCTTCTCTTCCTCGCGCCGTTTCGCCAGCTCCGCGTCAGAAAGCTTCACGTTCAGCTTCCGCGCCGGGATATCTATCTCGATCGTATCGCCGTCACGCACCAGGCCGATGGCCCCGCCGGCTGCGGCCTCGGGCGATACGTGGCCGATGGAGAGGCCGGCCGTGCCGCCGGAGAAGCGGCCGTCCGTGACCAGGGCGCAGGCCTTGCCCATGTTCATCGATTTAAGGTACGAGGTCGGGTAGAGCATCTCCTGCATGCCCGGGCCGCCCTTCGGGCCTTCGTACAGGATCACCACCACGTCGCCCGCCCTGACGTTACCGGAAAGAATCCCTTCGCTCGCGTCCTCCTGCGAAACGAAGACTCGCGCCGTGCCGTTGAATTTCATGAGGGCGGGGTCCACGCCCGCTGTCTTGACGATGCAGCCGTCTTCCGCTATGTTGCCCCGGAGCACGGCAAGGCCGCCGTCTTTGCTGTACGCGTGCGCGAGGTCGCGGATGCAGCCCTTTTCGCGGTCCGTGTCCGTTCCCTCGTACATCGTCTCCTGCGAGCCCAGGACCAGGTTGCGTCCCGCGCCGCCCGGCGCGCTCCGGAACAGGTCCATGGCTTCAGGGGAAGCGCTCTTCAGCATGATGTCGTAACGGTCCAGGGTATCGCCCAGGCTCGCCGCTTCTATCCGTTTAACCGTGCGGTCCATGAGTCCCGCGCGGTCAAGCTCGCCCATGATGGCCATGATCCCGCCCGCACGGTTCACGTCCTCCACGTGGTAGGACGAGCTGGGCGCCACCTTGCACAGGGTGGGCACGCGGCGCGACAGGTCGTCGATGTCCTTCATGGAAAAGTCCACGCCTGCAGCCGCGGCCACGGCGAGGATATGGAGCACGGTGTTGGAGGAGCCTCCCATGGCGATATCAAGCGCCATGGCATTATTGAAGGCCGCCCGCGTTGCGATGGAGCGGGGAAGCACCGAGTCGTCGCCGCCGGCGTAGTATCGGTCGGCGAGGTCGACGATGAGTCCGGCGCCGCGCTCGAACATGCGGGTACGGTTCCGGTGCGTCGCCAGCACGGTGCCGTTGCCGGGGAGGGCCATGCCCAGCGCCTCGGTCAGGCAGTTCATGGAGTTGGCGGTAAACATACCGGAGCAGGAGCCACAGGTGGGGCAGGCGGCGCGCTCGATCTCGGAAATGTCGGCGTCCGGAACCGAGGGGTCCGCGGCCATGACCATGGCGTCGATCAGGTCGTATTTTTTCCCGCCGATCACGCCCGCCTCCATGGGGCCGCCGGAGACGAACACGGTCGGGATGTTGAGCCGCATGGAGGCCATGAGCATCCCCGGTATGATCTTGTCGCAGTTGCAGATGCAGACCAGCGCGTCCGCCCGGTGCGCGTTGACCATGTACTCGACGCTGTCCGCGATCAGGTCCCGCGAGGGGAGGGAGTAGAGCATGCCGGTATGGCCCATGGCGATCCCGTCGTCAATGGCGATGGTGTCGAACTCCGCCGCGAACATGCCGCGGGACTCGATCAGCTCCTTCATCCGCTGGCCGATTCCGTGCAGGTGAACGTGGCCGGGCACGAACTGGGTGAAGGAGTTCGCGATGGCGATGATCGGCTTCCCGAACTGCTCCTCCTTCATGCCGTTTGCCCGCCAGAGGGCGCGGGCGCCAGCCATCTTCCTTCCCTGGGTGCTTATCGAGCTTCGCAACGGATGTGCCATGGTGCTGTTCCTCCACTTCTGAATGAGCGTACATAGCGCGGGACGGGGCGGGATGTCAAGATGAAATTGGGGAGTATCCCCTCCCCGATAATGAGGATGTAATAATGCTTGCTTAATTATATGTAAAATCATATTTTTAATTTGATTTACTTAATAGTATAGTGTAAATTAAAAACTGGTATATTCACTTTACTGTCAAATAACCGAGAGTATAAATCCATGCAGAACAAAAAAATGAAAACGGGTATGGCGCTCTTTATTTTTTACATGCTGTTTCCGGCGGGCCTCTTCGCATCCTCCGACTGGCCGATCTACAAGGGAAACATTTTTTTCACCGGCAACAATGATGAAATCACCGTTAAAAACAACAATCTGAAATGGCTTTTCCAGGCGACTGACATGGTTTATAATCCCATCATATCGGACGGCATGGTCTATTTCGTCGATATCAGGAAAAATGTATACTGCCTCGACGAGGACTCGGGCAGGCTGATATGGAAGCTTGATCTCAAGGAATTATCCGCCAGATTTTTTCCCGGCTCCAAGGCCGCGGGCAAGGTAAAGTATCCCCTTGTCAGGGATAACCGCCTCATCCTGACCGACAATTTCGTCATTTACTGCCTGGACAAGCGTACCGGGAACGTGTTATGGGCGCGCACCGGAATGAGTGACGAGAAGGAATTATTCGACAGGAACAGCGAGTACAACAGGAAGACCCCGGCATTCGACCCGAATAGAACCGGCGCCTGGGATCCTGCCAAGCATTCCACCACGCTCGTGGAAGGGATATATTCCGACCCGGTTATTGCCGGTGACATGATATTTTACGGAACCCGCAACGTGTTCATGTCCCGTGAAATCATACAGGGGCATTTGAAGTGGAACAACAAGAGTATCAAATCATACAGCGGCTTTCCTTCTTTTTATGATACGTACATATTCACGCAGTCGATGGATTATCAAAAAAATACATTTACCCTCTACTGTCTCGATGCCGTGACCGGGAGTGTGGTGTGGGCCAATTCCATCAACAAGCCCGAGCAGATATTCTCCCCGGTCGTGTACGGGAGGAACGTGTACCTTGCGTCCGGGAGCATTGTCCACTGCTTCAACCTGACCGATGGAGCCAGGGTGTGGGAACATAATTACGGGGAGACCATCACCTCGAACCCAAGCTTTACGGAGCGCGAGATACTCTTCACCACCGGCAACAAACAGGTGATGATAATAAATCCGTCTGACGGTAAGGTTGTTGCCTCGATCAGCCTTGGTGAACGGTCGAGCCCTTATTTTGTCACGATCCGGGACCAGATATACGTGGCCAGCACATTTACCAGAAAGGTGGGTGACAGGGACCATTCGTATACGTCGCTCAAGGCGCTGCGCTTTGACCGGAAGGACATGCTCTGGGAATTCGTTCCGCCCTTTCCGGGGGGCGCGTATCAGCCGGCCGCATCCGGCGGCATCATGTTCCTCCCCGCGGGCAACTACCTCTATGCTGTGGGCACGGATTATTATCCCCGCATTATTGACGGCGGAGACGCGGTATATGACCCCTACGGCAAGCGTGATCCGGACGATAAAAAAGACGCCAAAGCGGACAGCGATAAAAAACCGGATAAAAAAATTGAACAGGATACAATCGATAAAGATATTATAAAGAAGCAGGATGCGGAAAAAAAGACCGCACTCCGTAAAATGAAAATAACCGTGGCGGACCAGGACAATAACCCGATCCAGGCCGATATCGATATCAAGCGATGGGACAATGGGAAAATCGTTTTTTCCGATCATATCAGGATAACAAAAGCGGACCAGGAAATTATGGTCCCTGACGCGGACGATGTCGAAATCACCGCGGATTCGGACGGGTATGTTCCCAAAAAAACACTGATCTCCCGCGCGGATGAAGACAAATCCATCAACCTGGATAAGATTGAAAAAGGGAAGGGGATTGTCGTCGATAATATCCATTTTGAGATCGATTCCGCATATCTAAAGAAGGAATCGCTCAATATTCTCGATCGCATGATAGAATCGATGAAGCGCAACACAAGGATCAGGCTTGAGGTCCGGGGCCATACCGATTCAACCGGGACACACGGGCATAATATGAAGCTGTCTGAAAAAAGGGCGGACGCCGTCAAAGATTACATGATTAAAAGCGGCATAAGTCCCGAGCGCCTCCTGTCCAGGGGGCTCGGTCCGGACAAACCGATCGCCGATAATAAATCAAACGAGGGGAGAAGGAAAAACCGTAGGACCGAATTTTTCATTCTTGATAAATAACTTCGGGGAGCAGGCCGGCGCCCCTGCCCGCATGGGCCAGCGGCGGATGTATCCGCGACAAAAAAAAATAGGCGTTTCTATTAATTTCCTGAAAAACTCCCTCCGTGGAGTTTTCCAGGGTCGGTTTTGCGAAGTGAATCCGCAAAACCTTACGTTTTTCTCGGCCAATGCCTCGAAAAACGGCGATACATCCATGTATCGCTTAGCAGTTTGCTGTTTTTCAGCAAACTGCTAATTAGGCTTGAATCTGTTTTGCTCATGTAGTAGTGTGGCAACAGGTACGCTATGAGAACATTGACACTTGTTATATGCGCGTTTGCCGCGCTCGCCTGTCTTCCCCTTGCCGCGCAGGAGAGGCCGTCCGGGGAAAAGGGCCGGCCCTTCCTGATGGAGATCGCCGCCTCGATCGACTCGTACAAATTAAAAACCGTCACCCTGCGCCTGCGGCTGAAGACCGTGGACAGGATCTTCGAGAAGATTACATTTTACGACACGAAGAACCATGATATTGAGTTCGACATTTCCGCAAAGGAGACGAAAAAGCGCCTGGCTGCGGACATGCTGAATGTACACCAGGGACTTGAATATAACGTGACCTTCGTGGTGCGCGACGCTGGCGGAGCGGGAAATATACTCGCGGATCTGAAGGGATTCAAGCCGGTCATCCTGGATGCCCTGCCGTAACGAACGGTGCGACCCCCAATAAAAAAGAAAGCAGAATAGCTGGGCGGCTATCCTGCCTTCTCACGAAACGCAGTGCCAAGCTTGCAATATGGTAAAATCGGGAGGGAATTACCATATATTAACTTGTATTATTGATATCGGCATTTCCCTGGAGAAACTTTAATTCTTTTTTTAATTATTTGCTTTTATGAATCTGTCATTTCGAGCCCCGCCTGTCGGGGTGAGAAATCTTAAATGATAACCGGTGTATCATGATTTCTCCTCATCCTGGAATGCCGGGATTCGTCGAAATGACAGATTTGCAACAAATCTGTTTTAATAACAGCATGTTCGGTTTATTGTGCATAGAGACAGGTATCGCCGTAACGGCGGCAAAAAGTGACCATGAAAGGCATAGTGGTAAAAAGCTACGGCAAGTACTATACCGTTGAATACGAATCCGGCAGGATCAATTGCGTCCTCAGGGGCAAGCTCAGGCAGGACAAGCGCCTGAAGCAATATTCCGAGGCGGTCGTGGTAGGGGACACCGTGGATTTCGAGCCGGACGTTGACGGGGATGGCGGCGCCATAAGCCTTGTGCACGAGAGGCGGAATGTTTTTTCCCGCAAGTACAAGGAGAGCGACCGGGACGACCTGATCGCGGCGAACCTCGACCAGATCGTGGTGATACAGTGCTTCGGCAAGCCGCGGCTCAACCTGCGCTTCGTCGACCGGCTCATGGTGCGGGGGGAGAAGGAGGGGATCCCCGTCGTGCTGTGTGTGAACAAGCTGGACCTTGCCGGGGGGGGCGATGTTGCCGGTCTCCATGAGTATTACAGGGGGTATGACCCGGACATCATCCCGGCCAGCGCGAAGACGGGCGAGGGGCTGGAGGACCTTGGGAAGAAGCTGTCCGGCAGGCTCTCCATCCTGATCGGCAGCTCGGGGGTCGGTAAGACGAGCATCATGAACAGCCTGTACCCCGGCCTGGACCTGCGCACCACTGAAGTGTCCGAGAGCACCGGCAAGGGGCGCCACACCACCACGAACGTCGAGATGTTCAGCATGGCCGGCGGCGCGCGCATCATCGACACGCCCGGCCTGCGGGAGTTCGGCCTCGTGGACATAGAGCCGGAGGAGCTGGGCGTTTACTTCATGGAATTCGGCTCGTACAGCCGAAAGTGCGGATTCAGCCCCTGCACGCACGACCACGAGCCGGACTGCGAGGTGAAGAAGCGCGTGGAAAAGGGAACGCTCAGCGAGGAGCGGTACATATCCTACCTGAACATCCTCCAGACGCTGAGGGAATATTACAAGAACCGGTACCGGTGACATGCTAAAGGCGCGGGTATTTTCCCGGGGGAAGACCCGTACGCCCGCCAGTTTATCGAGGGCGGGATCGAGGGGCCGATCGATATTTATTAACCGGGAGGGTGTCATCCGGCTCACGCGACGCGTATTTACATCCATGTAAAACGCGTCGCCGGCGACATCCATGTCGCCTGTTCGCTCGGATAACACCCTCCCGGTAATTATATTTCAAAATATTTATACCCCCGGTTACCTGATTTTTTATCTTGACACCTATCTCCGTCAAACCTATGTTCATATCAACGTGATGAATTTGCGCAGGAAATGACCATGAAGATACTGATTACCGGCACCGCCGGTTTCATCGGGTTCCACCTTGTCGAGGCGCTCGTGGCGCGGGGCGACGAGGTCGTAGGCATCGACAACATCTGCGACTACTACGACGTCGGCTTGAAGTACGCCAGGCTCTCCGCCTCGGGCGTGAAAAAGGAATCGGTGCGCAGCCACGAGGAGGCGCGGAGCTCCCTGCACCCGGGTTACCGCTTCGTCCTGATGGACCTCCTGGATCGCGACGCCCTGAACGGGCTCATCGCCCGGGAGAAGTTCGACGCCGTGTGCCACCTCGCCGCTCAGGCGGGCGTGCGCTATTCCCTCGAGAACCCGTACGCGTACATCGATTCGAATATCACCGGTTTCCTGAATGTGCTTGAGGCCTGCCGCAGAAACGGGACAAAGCACCTCGTGTTCGCGAGCAGCTCCTCGGTCTACGGCCTGAACGAGAAGATGCCCTTCAGCACAGCGGACAATGTGGACCACCCCGTGAGCATCTACGGCGCCACCAAGAAGAGCAACGAGCTGATGGCCCACACCTACAGCTACCTCTTCGGTATCCCGTCAACCGGCCTCCGGTTTTTCACCGTGTACGGCCCCTGGGGCAGACCCGACATGGCGACCTTCCTCTTCACGAAGGCCATCATCGAGGGGAAGACGATCGACGTGTTCAACAACGGCGACATGGAGCGGGATTTCACCTACGTTGACGACATTGTCGAGGGCGTGGTGCGGATCATCGACCGGCCGCCCAAGGCTGACCCCGGCTGGAGCGGCGCAGCGCCGGACCCGGCCCGCTCGAAGGCCGCCTACCGGATCTACAACATCGGGAACCGTTCGCCCGTCAGGCTCCTCGATTTCATCGGGCTTCTGGAAAAGAAAATCGGCAAACCGGCGGTGAAGAATTTTCTGCCGATGCAGCCGGGCGACCTTGCCGCGACCTGCGCGGACGTGGACGATCTCGTGCGCGATATCGGGTATGCGCCGTCGACGCCCTTTGAGAAGGGGATCGGGAAGTTCGTGGACTGGTACCGTGACTACTACCGCGTGTAGGCCTGTTTTTCTCCGGAGCTGCCCCCTTTTTTGCGGAATAATCGCCATTTTAGTGCCGATAGGATAGTATGAACGTCCCGTTCCATAAACCATACATTACCGAGGAAGAGATCGCGTCCGCCGCGCTCCAGCTCCGCGAGGGATGGCTCACCGCGGGCAACAGGACCGTGGAGTTCGAGAGCGCCTTTAGGGACTACGTCGGGTGCGGGTGCGCGGTCGCGGTGAACTCGGCCACCGCCGCGCTCCATCTCGCGCTCGCCGCTATCGGGCTGAAGGAGGACGACGAGGTGATCGTCCCGGGCATGACCTTCACCGCCACCGCGGAAGTGGCCCGCTATTTCCGGGCCTGGCCCGTCCTGGTAGATATTGAGCGCGATACCCACAACATCGATGCAGATAAAATAGAAGAAAAAATTACGCCCCGCACGCGCGCCGTTATGCCAATGCATTTTGCCGGCCAGCCCTGCGACATGGACGAGATCTGCGCGGTCGCGAAGAAGCACGGCATCGCCGTGATCGAGGACGCCGCCCACTGCATGCCCTCCTGGTACAGGGGCAGCAAGGTGGGCACGCTGGGCGACATGACCTGTTTCAGCTTCTACGCGACGAAGACGCTCACCACCGGCGAGGGCGGGATGCTCTGCACCGACAACGCGGAATGGGCGCGGACCGCCGGCATCCTCCGGCTGCACGGCATCGACCGCGACGCATGGGAGCGGGTCAACTCGCCGCGCTTCTGGCAGTACGACGTGGTGGAGGCGGGGTACAAGTACAACACCACGGACATCGCCTCTGCGATCGGTCTCGTGCAGCTTAAAAACGTGGAGACGATCTGGGAGAAGCGGAAGCGCATTGCGGAGCGGTACGACGCCGCTTTCTGCGGCCGCGACGATCTCGGCCCCGTCGCCGTGCGACCGGACCGGATTTCGTCCCGGTACCTGTACGCGGTCGATCTCAACCTCGAGAGCCTCTCGATCGGGAGGGACGAATTTATCGGGCAGATGCGGGACCGGGGGATCGGGCTCTCCGTCCACTTCATCCCGCTCTACGAGTTCACCTATTACAAAAGGCTCGGGTACGACGGGAAGGACTGCCCGAACTGCGCCTGGGTCTTCGACCGGACCGTTTCCCTGCCGATCTTCCCGGGCATGACGGACGCGGAGATCGATTACGTGATCGGCAACGTGACAGGTATTCTGGAAAAAAACCGGAGATAGTACGGCATGGGTTTTCTCTACACGATACGCGGAAAAAAATTCATCTTCCCGGTCCTGGACGCCGCGATAGCGGCCGGGTCGTATGCCGCCGCCTGCCTGGTCCGCTTCTATCCTGATACCGATTATTGCCGGGAATACCTGGGGCCCGAGTACATCATACTGCTCTCCCTGCTTTTCGTGCTGTCATCCTACCTGTTCCAGATATACCGGATGATGTGGGCCTACTCGAACATATCGGACATGTACCGGCTCCTCATGGCAAGCGCGGCCGGGTTCGCGGCGTACTTCGCCTGCCTGCACGCGGCAGACATGCCCTATTCCATGGCGGTCCTGGTAATGACCTTTCTCATTACCACGCTCCTCTGCTCGTTCTACCGGATCGTAATCAGGGACCTCTATTCACGCAGGGCCGCGGCCGGGGAGGTCCCGGTACGCAGCCGGCTTGGCAAGAAGGTGCTGGTCGTGGGAGCGGGCGAGGCGGGGCACACCATTCTCTCCGAGTACATCAAGCGGGGCCTCGGCAGGCTGATCGCGGGCTTCGTGGACGACGACCCGGACAAGGTCGGCACGATCCTGAACGGCAAGATGGTCTTCTGCGACACCGGCGGCGCGAGCCGCCTCGTGCGCGACCGGGGCGTAAGCGAGGTCATCATCGCCATGCCGTCGGTCGGGTCGGATAAGATCAACCGGATCGCGTCCCTGATCCGCAGCGACCACCGCTCCATTCCTATCAAGGTGCTGCCGCACGCCTTCGAGCTTGACGAACGGAAGCCGCTCTCCATCTCCCTTCGGGACATCGGCATCTCCGACCTGATCGGCAGGGAGGAGGTGCGGGTGGACGCCGGCGCGGTGGAGAAGAAGTTCGCGGGCAAAACCGTGCTCATAACCGGCGCGGGCGGAAGCATCGGTTGCGAGCTCTGCCGGCAGCTCTTGAAGTACGACATCCGGAAGCTCGTGGCCGTGGGGCGCGGTGAGTTCTCCATGTATAACCTGATCAGGGTCCTGAACGAGGACGCCGCCTTCCTCTCAGGCGGTACCGGGATCGAGTACCGGATTGCGGACATCAAGGATCGGCGCCTCCTGGCGACGGTCTTCGACCGGCACCGGCCCGACATCGTGTTCCACGCGGCCGCGCACAAGCACGTGCCGCTCATGGAGTTCAACGAGGCCGAGGCGCTCCAGAACAACGTCGGGGGCACGATGAATGTTCTCGACCTGGCCCGCGAATACGGCGCGGCCGAGCTTGTCTTCATCTCGACCGACAAGGCCGTGAACCCGACGAGCATCATGGGCGCGACCAAGCGGATCGCGGAGATAATCACCGGCCACTACTGCCGCGAGCGCGGGCTGAAAACCTCCATCGTCAGGTTCGGAAACGTGATCGGGAGCCGCGGCTCCGTCATACCGCTCTTCATGGAACAGATCGAGCGGGGCGGGCCGGTCACGGTTACGCATCCGGACGTCACGCGCTACTTCATGAGCATACCCGAGGCGTCTCTCCTGGTCATCAACGCGGCCGCCTATTCCTCCGGGGGCGAGCTCTTCGTCCTGGACATGGGCAGGCAGTACCGGGTCGCGGAGATCGCGAAGCGCCTCATCGAGTTCTACGGCTACCGGTCCGACGACCAGATACGGATCGAGTACACGGGCCTCCGTCCCGGCGAGAAGATGCACGAGGACCTCTTTTACGAGGACGCGACCCTCGTCAAAACCCGGAACGAAAAGGTGTTCATCCTGTCGGAGAGCGGCGGTCCGGACAGCGGTCGCATCGAGCGCTTCATGAAAGAGGAACTGCCCGGGGTCGCGGGCCTGGGATCGGCGGAGATCAGGGCGCTCATCAAGAGCATCGTACCCGGCTTCGAGTCCGACCCGGAGAGCGCCGGAGCGGCGCAGAACAAGAAGCTTATCAGCTGATCGCCAGACACGGCATTACCCTATGGTTTCTACCGGCCCGTAATGGGGGTCCGCGCATATTCCAATTTCCGCGTTTCGTGGCGTGCTCGCCGGATACTTAAAGCAGCGATAAGATCATCGGAGCGATAGATAATGGAAGAGATCATCTGGAAACTAGCAGTTGTATCACTCGTGATCGTGATAATGTGGAAGCTGACGATTGAGTCGTTATGGGAGTCGTTACGGGATGACATCAATTTGAACAGGGCCAAGAAAGAGCTGCCGGTCCTGGCACATGAGCTGAAATTGCAGCACCGGAAGGGAGATGAATTTGGCGTGTACCAGGGATCGTGGAATAAACATCGCATCCGGATCGAGCCCAACCATTACCAGGCATCCATCTGCATCCAGTTAAAAGTCAATCCGCAGTTTTCCGCCGTACACGCGGGGATTTCCCCAAGAGTATTTCATATTAACACGCTTTTTCACCACTTGAAGAACTTTATAATTAAATTCATCCCCGATTACCCGGTTGTTGAAAGCGAATATCCGGCGTTTAGTTTCGAGGATAGAGAGCTGGATGCCTATTTTCAGGAGAGGAGGCTCCTTGGTGATGAAGGGAAAAACCTGGTTCGCAACCCTGAATTGCAGAATGCGCTGAAGACCTTCATGACCAATAACAAGACAGTTGTCAAAGACATGATTGTCGGGCAGGAAGTAGGCTGTTCCCTCTGGCTGGGAGGCTCAACCGGGAAGACCAGGCTCTATTCGGTGACCGGGCGGCAGGTGAAAGACATGCTTCCGCAAATGCTGCCGATAGTTGACGTGATGGAAAGAATAGACAGGAAGTGATTGCTGCATTGAAACCATGTCATTGAGACATGGAAATACGGAAGCCTAAATCGCTGCCCCAGTTAAACGGTGCGACGCCGAAGGTGATGTCGCCCACCTGCAGATTTTCGGCATTGCCATCAAAGCTGCCGCCACGCCAAGCTCGGCGCATTCCTTCCTCGCCCGGGGCCCAATCAAAACACCACTCATATAAATTACCGCTCATATCGTACAGTCCCAGCGCGTTGTAGCCGTCAGTTTTACTTTTTACAGGGGCGGTTGATGCTCCGGAATTGATACCATAAACCGCAAAATTACCGAATACCGTTGAAAGAGATTGTCCGCCGAGAATGGACCCGTCATCATAACAGGCTCCCGACAAGTCTCCGCTCGCGTGATCGCCATAAAGCCAGGTTTGCCCATTAATATACCGGGCAGCCAGCTCCCATTCGTCGCTCGTGAGCAGTCTGAAACCGTCAGCATCGGAATGCACATGGGGATTGTCAAAACCGCCTGCAGCGGGGTTTACAACATTTGTATAATCATCCCCGATTTCTGTGGGGTGTGAATCATTATCTACTGCATCGCGTATGATCTGGGTATATGTCGAGTCATAATAATATGCAGGGTCAAGGTCGGGCCCGGATCCATTAGTAGCGTTATACCACTCTGTAATGGCATTGCACCACACCATTGCGGTTCGCCAGTTGAAGTTTGTTACCGGATGCTGTGCGGTATCTCCCGAACCGTCTCCCATGGCACCGGGTTGGGCAAAGTAGTAAAGATCGTCATCTCCATCAGCAGACATCGTCAACCCGTCACCGTCATGGTCGACAGTCGTGTCCAGAGCCCAGAGGCGCACGGTGTTCCAGAGTTCCCAGGTCACCTCGCTCTCGCCTATCCAGTATGCGTTGGCGACAGCGGCTGTACCGTCATCGTCGGTTCCGGTCGGGAAGGTCGCCCCTCCCGGGACGTATGCCATATTAAACGAAATACTGTCTACCGTGTATGTTTTAATGTCTCCAGCTGAATGTCCGCCAAAGAATAATAGCAATGAAGAGGAGCCCCCGCTGCCTGTATTCTTACAGGCGGCAAAGGATAGACCCGCCGCGAGCATAAGAATAGCAGCAAGCTTGAATTTAAAATTCATGATTATCTCCATAACACAGACTATTTAATCGGCGGAACAATTATTGGAGCATCTGAAAACCCATGACAGACAGATATTCCGGACTGGCGCCCTGACTACAACCGATGGTTCAGAATATCACCAGCATACCCCAACCAGAGCGGGCCCTGATCCGCAGGATACAGCCGCATTGATCAACCAGGTTTCAGATGTACTGGTGCTGCTCCCGGTAGTTCCATTTGAAGCGCCAGTGCCAGAGGTCCAGTTGATGCAGTTCCAGGCATGGAGCCCGCCGTCAAATGTGGCGCCGGTCCAGTAGCTGGTGACAAAATTTTCAACCACTCCGGCAGCATCCAGAGATGTATCTATTGAGCCGTCCAGAAGATCGGCCCGGTTGTCCGCGATCACTGTTCCGTTGGGGCTCTTTACGGGCAGGTCGTCCGGGATGGCCAGGTCCCTGATCTCGTCATCAGCGGCAATGCTGATAAATGCATGAACCTCCGAGCAACGCAGGTTCGAGAATGATGTTTCATATGCAGTCAGCGCAAGCTGGTCGAGATCCGCCCGCGCACTTGCGTCGGCAAGAAAATCGCCGTTATGTGAAGTGGATACCTGGAACAGGTAGACGGCCGGCTCCGGCTGGCTGGCAAGTGCCAGGATCAGCGGGTTTATTTCGTTGCCGGTATCTTTGCAGGACGCGAAGTTAATCAATGTAGAAAGGCAAATCGATACTGCTAATACCGCCATGATGTGTTTTTTCATATTTACCTTTACCACTTTTACTTGAGTGCGTTAGTATGTGAAAAAAGCCCTTTGATCGGGGCTGCTTGGTTTTCAATCCGCAATCAGAACATAAACGTATTTCTTTATCGATGCATCACCCAAAAGTAGTAGATGGGGAAATTATTTAGTTTTTAATAAAAAAATGTAATGGTTCAAATTTCAGGAAATCCAACGTTATTTCTTGTCTCACGGCTTTCGATGAGCGGGTGCAGGTGGTCATTTTTCGGCATTGTTTCGGATATCGGCGGCGAAAGGTTGTATCATTTCAGGCTGGAATCTTCATCAGGTTGTGAATGGTATTTTTCTTGACAGTAGCGAAATATACGATTTTATACATGTTGCCACGTAATGTGAAATAATGGTCGAACATAAGTGAGACGATTCGGGTGCCGGGTATGCCATGTTTATGATGTCGATATTATCAACAGTTTCATTTATAACGTATATTTATGTGGGCGCCTTTGTTTTATACTTGAATTACAACTCAAAAAGTCATAGAAATTTTTTCTATTCATGCCTCGCTTTTTCCCTTTGGAGTTTTTCTTATATATTCCTGAATATGGAGCTCAGACCGGAGGAGAAGGAATTCTGGCAGAAAATGAGTTTCTGCGGAGCGTTGGTTTACGAGATATTCACATTCAGATTCCTTCTTTTTTTGACCCGTTTCGATGAAAAGATAAAGCACAAGGTGCTGATAAACGCGCTTATCCTGGTAATCCCCGGGATTTTTTTATACCAGAACATCTCCAGCAATGCAATTGCCGCCAGTTTCCCATATGGATTATGGTACATTTTGGCGCATGTCTATGCTAATTCTTATAATGGGTTAGGGATTTTTCTCGTATTCATCTGGGGTAGAAACTCCAGGAGGAAAATGGAAAGAAGACAAGCAAAAATTATTGTGAGAAGCGCCATAGCGGTCATCGTTATCACGATAATCTCCGATTATGCAATGGGATTCATGCGCATGCCGACACTCACGCCTTTTCTCACGCTGATCTGGTGCTATGCGATAGTTTACGCAATAGCGAAGTATCGCCTGCTGGGGATCACGCCGCAGATGCTAAGCAAGTATATCATCGATAACATCGATGAAGTGATCGTTGTTATCAATGCCGACTCCACCATAGCGGCGATTAATGACAGGACGAAAGAAATATGCGGGGGGGACTCGCTTGTCGGAAGCCATATATCGAACATCATTCCGGAACATGATAAAATAAAAGACCGATTGATGCTCTTGCAGTCGGGTCAGACGAAAAACTTCTCAACAAGGCTGCTGTTCTGCCATGGGGGAGATAATTCGCGGATAATGGACTCGCATTTCAGCGTCATAAAGGACACCATGGGGGACAGCCTGGGATTGCTGCTCATCGCGAAGGAGCTGCGGGAACTAAAGCACCTCAAGCACCTCTACAGAATAACATCGCGGGAAATTGAGATTATTCATCATGTTACCTATGGAGCATCCAATAAGGAGATAGCATCGTATCTGGGTATAAGTGAAAACACAATGAAGCGTCATATTACTAATATCTATAACAAGCTCAACGTGAATAACAAGATGGGACTCATGCGGCTTCTCGATGATCTAAATATCTCCTATGATGACGCATTCATTCACGACACAAAGCCCCTTTAAGCCCATGTGGTATTCGGTGACCGGGTGGCAGGTTGCACAAATGCCGGCGAAAATACTGTCAATCGCGGTAACAATGTAAGCCATCAGCATGCAGAAATTAATATTGAAAGGGCAATAGCATGCAAACAAGAAGACCGTTTCATTTTATTATCGAATAGCGATCATGGCATGCGATCGAGGAACACCTTCTTCAAGAGATATAAGCCGTACCCCATGAACCCCAGGCCCATCAGTATAAAGATGTAATTATTTTCGCCCCCGCCTGTCTCCAGAACCGATATGTCCGGATTGCGGGGATCGTAATACACCTCGACACTCCTGTTCGCGCAATACCGCTTCGCTTTCTCCTTCCAGAAGTCCCGGTCCGCAGTCCGGGGTCCGAAGTAAAATCGCTGTCCCCGGCGCGGTGTACCTGCTGTCTCGTAATCATACTCCACTTCCAATCCGTAGGTAACCGTTTCGATCCGGTTGCTCTGACCATACCGGCCGCTGCCGGATGAGCTCCGGTGCTCTGTTACGCGGCACTTCGACAGCTTTCCCGTGGTCCGGCGCCAATCCGCGCTGTTGGCCGCCCTCCCGATCTCCAGGTAAAAGTATCCCAGGGTCACGATGCCGCCGGCCAGGAACAGCAGGGCAAGCACGGAGAGGGGCGCGTTGGCCTGTATCTTTCGCCGCATGACCGGTGATTATTGGTCACGCGATCATGGAAGTCAACGATTATTGGCGAATGAGCGAACTTAATGTAACGTCGGCCCGACCTCAATTTTTTTTGTCATGATCATTACTTCGTCGTAGTTATTTCCGGCCCTGATACAGGTAACATACGCCCTGGTCTCAGCCTCTACCATGTTTGCTGCCTGTAAATCGGCATCCAATAAGATCTCACCGCTCTTTTTATTCGAGCAGATTGTTCTATATGTGTACGCTCCTTTGTTCATGATTATCCTCCCTTAGAATTACCGGAGCCAACGACTCCAGTAATTGAGTTATTAATAATATACTAAATAACTGAAAATTTGTCAAAAAAAGTATTAAGCATGGGTCCAGGGAAGACCGGGCGGTCGTTCTTCCCCCATGCTGATTACCGGCTTGACAAGCCCCGGTTTCTGTGCCCACACTCAATGCAAAGCCTTCTATCTCTGTGAAGGGGGAGGAAAATGACATGGTCATTGACTGCCACTACCACCTGGAAGCGCGCCTTCTGACTGTCGACGAGCTTGTTAAAAAGATGGATGAGGCGGGGGTCGAGAAGACCGCACTCATGGGACAGGTGGTCGAGCCCTTCAAGGAGCCGCCGAGGGCCATGATATCACTGCTCCTCCCGATGCTCACCCGTCGCCCGCTGCGCCGGATCGGGAAAATGTTTGTCTCCAATTTCACGCCAACCGGCATCAGGATCATGGGAAAGGAGTATCGTCTGATACACGAAACGGACAACGGCCCGGTCTTCGATGCCATGAAACGGCACCCGGACCGGTTCCTGGGATGGATCTTCGTGAACCCCCACGGCAAAAAGGACCAGGCTGCCGAATTCGAGAAATGGAGAAAGACAAAGGGTGTTGTCGGCGTGAAGGCCCACTGCTTCTGGAACCATCACACCCCGATTGAGCTCAAGCCGGTGGCGGAGAAGCTCGCGTCTGCAGGCCTCCCCCTGATCGTCCACCTCGGGTACGGACCGGAAGGTGACTACGAGGCGCTCCTCAAAGCGGTGCCGGAGTTGAAGCTGATCATGGCGCACACCGGGTTCCCCGGCTACTCCGACACCTGGCGCGAGATCAGGAGACGCAGGAATGTGTTTGTGGACCTGTCGCAGACCAGCTATGTGAGTCCCCGTACCCTCCGCGCTGCCGTTGAGTACCTCGGCGCGGACCGCTGCCTCTTCGGCACGGACGGCCCCTTCGGGTTTCACGGCACGGACGGGAAGTTCGATTACGGCCTCATCAAGCGGAGGATCGAGGCGGCCTTTCCCGACGCAGGTGCCAGGCGCCGCCTCCTGGGCGACAACTTCCGGGAGATAGCCGGGGTGCGGTAAGCTGTCTGCCTGATGAATATAAATAAGATGCTCCCTGCAGTGCGGGTTGGAGATCAGGCCCGTGCCGCTTTCTCGCCCAGCTCGGAGGCCATTTTCCTGGCGGTTTCGTCCGTGCTGATCTCTCCCCTGCCGCTTGCGGAGGCCATGATCGCTCCGAGCCAGCTCATTTTCGTCATGTCCACTGTAGATTTAAAGCTGTGCACTATCGGGTCCGCGGTGTGGATATCCGAATCTCCGCACACCGTGATCAGGCCGATGTTCTTGCCCTTCATTTTCGGGTAATACTGCTTCTGCCATTTCCATTCCGCGTCAAACAGTGCGCACCACCTGTCCAGGTACGCTTTCATCTGCGCGGTCATGGACCAGAAATATACCGGCACGCTGTGTATGATGGCGTCCGCCTCTACTATCTTTTTGTGGATCCCGGGCATGTCGTCCTTGAGGACACAGAGGCCGGTTTCGTTGCATTTCTTGCAGTCTTTGCACCCGGAGATTTTCATTTTATCCAGGATAATTTTTTCCACCTGCGCACCCGCCTTTACGGCCCCGGCAAGGGCATCGTCAAGGAGAATATCGCTGTTGCTGCCGACCCGCGGGCTTCCCATAATGCCAAGGACCTTCATGTATGACCTCCTGATTATTCTAGCATCCCTGAACCTTTTTGGTATCAAGGAAAGTCCCCTTGCATCAGCATAATCCCGTGGGACACAATGGGCCTCATGAGAACAAGTGTGGAGTTTGTTGAGGCACATTTCAACACAAAAAGCGCCGGGCAGGGGACCTGTAAAGTTTTTTGTCAATTTTGGAAGAAACAATGTATGACTATGAAGGCCCTAGGCATTGCAGGTAGGTTTTCTTTTAAGCGTTTTAAATATAATCAGTGAAATACAGGCAGAGAGAAGTCCCGCGATAACAGCAAAAACAATACTTCCCACCACGTACTGCAAAAGTGAATTCATAACGCCCGCCAGGGTCACGTCGCGTAATGCAATAAGAATCGGGCGGGAGAGGATCAAACCGCCCGTGTAATATCCTCCAAAAATAATAAAAGGGGTCATCGGCGGAGTGCTTATGTTTGAAGTCACAAATACAATGGTCTTGTTCAAGCGCATAAAATAGCCTGAAGCAGTAGCTATAATTGCCTGCCATCCCCACACCGGCATCATACCCCACATGACGCCCCAGCCAATAGAGAGAGCCATACGTGGATTTGAGTCCGCTGAGTGCAGAATGTTCTGGTCTATGAATTTCTTGATATTTTTCCATGTAAGCCATCTGAAAAAGCGGGACGGATGGTAAATGATTAATGCCCATGCCATGAGGCACGCATTAAGAATTGATAACCTGGTATAATCCCTTGCTGGCTTAAAATGTGATACGCGTTCTTCGGCGGTCGGATAATTAACCGTAATCGGAATATTTTTGACTTCCACTCCTTGCCACGCGGCCCTCACGATAACTTCCATTTCAAATTCATAACGAGAAGTGAGGAAATGAATTCCGCGCAAGGGAATCAATGGATATAATCTAAATCCCGATTGAGTGTCATCAAGTTTCCGGGCCGTTTCAAGCATATACCAGAAGTTCGAGAACCTGCTGGCAAAGGTATTAATTAGCGGCATATTTTCGGAACTCAAGCGGCGGGATCCGATAAACAACGTATCGGGTTCCTGTTCTATAGCCTCCACAAACTTTGGTATATCATCGGCATGGTGTTGCCTGTCCGAATCCAGAGTAAGAGCATATGTAAAGCCTTTGCTGTATGCCTCATTTAATCCCGTTCGCAGGGCATGGCCCTTCCCATGATTGGGGGTATAGGCGATATAATCGATGCCTTCAATATTATTTATTATATCCGGCGTAGAGTCCGTGGAGCCGTCATTTACAACTATTACGTCACTGCAATACTCCCTGACATCACGGATGACGCTTTCTATCGTTCCGGCATTATTATATGTCGGAATTACCACGGCGCATTTCAGATTGCGCATCTTTTCTATATGATGTTCCTTGTCCATAATCTATTGAGCGCTGCTCACGTTGAACTTCGTCGAACCAGGCCTCTCGAAGCATCTGTATCCGCCCCGGACTTCCTGATAGCCCCGTCAGGCGCGAAAAGCGCCTGACGGGTGTCATGAGAATTATTTTGTGATGGCTTCTTTTATTTCTTGCGCTACTTCTTTATCTTCAAATGCATTTTCAATGGCATCACCCAGGGCAGCGCTTAACTGCCCTCCCATTTCTCCTTCGGAAAAGGAAGCACCGTTTTTTGAGGACGTGCTTTCAACTTTTCTTTTATATAACATCTTGCCTTTGGCCGGAGCCGCAAGAATAATTGTCAGCTTAATTTTGGTCTTATACGAATGACTGAAAACGCCTCTCCAGCAGGTTACTTCCATCGAATCTATAGTGCCGCTGATAATAACTTTGGCATTTCCCTTCGGCATGGTTTCTCTTTTCAGATCCCATTGCACAATCCTGTCGGCAACGTTATAACCGGCCTTTTTCAAATAGTGTTTAATGCCATTTGCGACAGCCCTGCCTGGTATAAGACCCCTTGTGAATACAGAAACTCTCGTGTCGTCTCTTTCTCTCACCTGGCCAATGATTTTAGTATCATCCAGTTGGCGCTTGTCGGTGAATTCCGCTATGGAAATAATAGCGCCACGCGTTTTTTCGCCGGCTTTTAAATATTCCGGAATAACGGCCTTTTCAGCTCCATACTGCATATTGGTGCTGTAAAATCCGGCGGCGGCAGCAACTGACAGAAACATGCCAAAAGTTATCAGAACAAACACCGTCACTTTTTTCAGGACCTGCAAATAAATATTTTTCATATTTCCCTCCCTGTGTTAGTGTATCCAGGAAATTCTATCGTATCCACAAATAGTTTATGGGACACTTCCAGCCTTATCTGAACCCGACCTGGCCCTCTGTGCGGCCCGACATGAGATCAGGCCTCATTATAGAGGGCATGCTACAATTATACACCGCAAGTGGCATACAGATCAATAGTCGAATATCCGGTATTTTTACATCATGAAATCAGGGTATGGTACATGGAACGAAGACGGAAATTACTTACGATGAATCATAAGGTAACGTCTCTCTGCTTCGGTACGGGTCTGTGGAGTAAAATGGGATACAGGGAGCCGGTAAAACATTAGGACTTGACAGTATTGTCACCATGAAATATACCGATGTTTCCGGAACGAGCGCCATGGAACGAATGAAACATTACGATGCCGCCGACTTTAACAGGAAAGACCTCCTCCACGCCAGGGGCGGGCGGAAGGTGTTTGTCGTCTTCTCCACGTTCGGCGAGCGCGAGGCCGACCTTATCTATGACAAGATCGTTGTCCTGAGGCGGGAGCTTGCGGATTACATCGACGGGATACTGGTTTCCCACCGGCGGACCGGGGAGGCCGAGGAGCTGACCGAGCGCAGGGCGCGCGAGGCATGGGACGGCGTCGAGGTCCTGGTATGCAACGGTTTCCCTGTTCCGGACATGGGGGCGGAGCGGGGCAAGGGCGCGGACATGCGGCGCGCCCTGTACCACATCAACAACTCATGGAAGAAGGGGGCGTCAGACAGCGACGTGGTCGTGGTGTTTCTCGACGCGGACGTGGTGCCCCGCTACTTCGGTGCGCATTTCGTCATGGGCCTGAGCGGGGCGGTGCTCGACGGCAGTGATTTCGCACGCGCGAGCTTCTGGCGTGCCCTGGGCCGCGTAAAAAAGTTCATGGCCCAGCCGCTTTTCTCGGTCATCGATCACCCGGCTCTGAAGCGCATGACCGATTATCATTACCCCCTCTCCGGAGAGGTCGCCGGCACGCTGGCGTTCTTCAACGCCGTGCACTTCTGGCAGCGGTACGGGGTCGAGACCGGCATCAATGTCGACACCTGCATGACCGGGCACCGGGTGGCGGACGTGAACCTGGGCCTGTACGACCACGAGCACCACGCAGACATCGATATCCAGAAGATGGCCTTCGGCATCATCCGAACCTACCTGATGCAGCTGTGCGACTACGGCATCATTACGCTGGCCGACGGCGCCTCGATATCCGATACCTTCAAGGAGTGTTTTATCGACGAGGAGGGCCGCAGGCAGCGCCTCGAGTTCGAGCTGAGTGAGAAAAAGTACCGGCCTTTGAAAGAGATACTATAGTCTGCAGCTTCCCGGACGCATCAGGTTCCCCCCTGCCGCACTGGGCGGGGAAGGGGGGAATGAAGGAGGGAAGGTGCGTGTCATGACGGGGTGGAGGTCTAATGCATCATGAGTGACCTGATGAAGATGGTCGGCGAAAAGGCCCACGAGCGGACGATAACCATGGCGACCTATCCGGCCGGCGAGGGACGCGTGGTGGTCGAGGGACGGCTGGTCGACCGGCGGCTCCGCGATTACTACCTGATCACAGGGGAAAAGAGGGAAGCCGGCGATATCCACCACCTGGTGATACGGCTCCTGGTAAACACGGGCACCCTGACCTTCGAGGACGTCGAGGTCGAGCTGGTTTCCGTCCCTCGCGAGGAGTGCGCGGCGGTCCGCGACAGCCTCGCAGTCATAAAAGGCGAACGGATAGTCCGCGGTTACTCCGACCGGATGAAGTCGCTCCTCGGCGGGATAAAGAGCTGCACTCACCTTGTCACGCTCCTCATCGCGATGGGCCCGGCGGCCCTGCAGGGAATCTTCTCAAGCCGGGCGCAGAAGCCGATGGACCTGGAGTCGATGATCGCGGACCCTGTGCGCGTGAAGTATTTCATGGACACGCTGGTCAATACCTGCCACGTGTGGCGCGAGGACGGCCCGGCGCTGAAGAAGCTCCGGGACTTCATCGGCCAGGCGGGCGGGACTACTTCTTCGTAATGAGGATGACCGTCAGGTCGTCGTTCAGCTCGCGGTTCCCGATAAACTTGAAAAAATCCCCGATTACCCTGTTCAGGACTTCCTGCGCGCTCCCGGCGGGGGCATCCTGCAGGGACTTGATGATGCCGCTTTCCCCGTACTCCGTCTTGTTCTGGCCGTGGGACTCGATGAGTGAATCGGTGAACATGAGCACGCTGTCGCCCTTCTTCATCCTGAAGGTTATCTCCTGGTAGGAATAAACGTCCTTCGACATCTGGGTGTCTATCCCCAGGAATGGGGCGCACACTCTCTTGCCGCTCTTGTCGAGGATCTTGCCGGTCCTGTTCATGTCGATCTTCTTGCAGATGATGTCCGGGTGCGCGCAGTTGATGTACTCGATCCGGTCGTCCCTGAAGCGGAGGAGCACCCCGGTCAGGTAATTGTCGATGTCCTTGAACTCGGTGAGGAGCCTGGTGTTGATGTTCTCGATCACCGAGCCGAGGGGCGCGTCCTTCATCTCGCTGAACGTGGATGATATGATCGATTTCGCCATGAGGGTCAGGAGGCCCGGCGCGATGCCGTGCCCGGACACATCGAAGATCCCGGCGCCGCTGAGTGCATCCCCGTCAAAGTAAAAGTCGTAAAAGTCCCCCGACACCAGCGACTTGGGCAGGTACACTACCGCGATATCGTACCCGGGCGATTCCGGCATGCGCCGCGGGAGAAGAGTCGTCTGGAGGTGGGCCGCCATGTTCATGTCGCGCCGGTATACGTTCTGGGATTCCTCCAGGTCCCGGTTGCTCGCGGTGAGCCGCTCGTTGATGGCCTCCATCTCCTCCATCGCCGCCTCGATCTCCACCTTCGCGTCGGACAGCTGTTTGGTCCGCTCGGTGACCTTGTTTTCGAGATTGAGGTTTATCTCCTGCAGGTCGTCCGTGAGAACCGTCACCTTGTCTGCGAGACCGAGCGAAAATAGGGCGATGGCGAAGACCGTTCCGATCTGGAAGCCCCAGAGGGTCAGCGGGTTGGTGCCTACAACGCCGAACCTGTTGAACACCGTGACAATGACCCCGAGGAGCAGCAATGAAAAGGCAAGCGCGTAGAAATAGGACTCCCTTTTTTTTCTCCGCATCATGAATATGCCGGTGAAAGCGATCATCGCGATTCCCGGAAGGTATGAGCCGGCGCCCAGCGCTATCATCAGGCTGTAGGGGAGAAATATGGACGCGATGCCCAGTAGGGCTATCAGGCCGAGATAGGCGAAGATAGTTCTCCTGATAGGCCTGGGTATGTCGTTGATGCCCATGTACAGGACGGAGAAAATGGCCATGGTCAATTGGGCCAGGAACAGGAAAAAGGGCACCGTGTCGTTCATCCAGATCAGGTTCGGCCAGAGGTACTGGAACCCGTACCCGTTGAGGCACAGGGACACCATGGCAAGGGATATGATGAACGCCGCGTATGACAGGTATGTCAGGTCGCGCATGTATATGGCAAGGAGAAAGTTATACATGAGTATGATAAAAAGCGCCCCGTAAAACATCCCGAAGATTGTCTTCTGAACGTTGATCTCCGAGATAACTGCCGGGAGGGAGAGTATTTTCATCGGAATGTTCATGGAGCTGGCAGTCTCGAAGCGAAGGTAATAGGTATAGGTGCCGGGCGCGTCGTTGAGGCGTATCAGGAAATTGTGGTGATCGATGTCACGCTTCGAGAAGGGAAACCTGTTCCCGTACCGCTTGATGGAGTAGTTCCCGTCCCGGTCCGGGGTATATACTATGATGTCATTCAGGAGCGGGTACCCGATCTCCAGGAACCATTCCTTCTGAATTTCCGCCGGCACCTCGATGGTGAAGCGGGCCCAGATGACATCGCCGATGAAGCCGAACGAGTCCGTGACCGCAGGCGTGAAGCCGGAGGTTTCCCGCACGCTGTCGAACGGTAGCGCCCCTGTCGGGTCCCTCGCAATATCGAACTGCACCGGGTACGTATCTTCACTGCCCAGTGCGAGCGTTCCGGCCCGTGAGCCGGCCGGGATTACCAGCGTAAGCGCCAGGCAGGCCAGTAGTGAGAGGATCATCGTGTTTCGTTTCATATCGGCCGTCCTGGGTCGGGTGGTGTGGGATCTCCCGATGGGCCCGCAAACGTTTGCGGGCCCATCGGGAGGATGTATTTATTCTCCCTTAAAGTTCGGCTCTCTCTTCTGGAAGAACGAGGTCATGCCTTCCTGCATGTCCTTGGTGGTGAAGAGCCGTCCGAGCTCTTCACGCTCGATCTTCAGGTGCATTTCCGGGGTAATGTTCTGGCTGATGTTGCAGAGCTTCGTGATCGCCGAGATGGAGAGCGGCGGCCGCTTCGCGATCTTGTTCGCCAGCTCAAGCGCGTCGTCCAGGACATTTCCTTCGCTGACGTGGTCGACAAGGCCTATCGCAAGGGCCTCGTCCGCCTCGCACTGCCTGCCGAGGTACATCATCTCCAGCGCCCTCGCTTTGCCGACGAGCCGGGGCAGGCGCAGGCTTCCGCCGTACCCGGGCATGATCCCCAGGTTCGTCTCGGTGAGGCCGATCCGGGCGCCCTTTTTCATAAACCGTATGTGACAGGCCATGGCAAGCTCACACCCGCCGCCCAGGGCGTGTCCGTTTATCGCCGCTATGACGGGCTTCGAAAAATACTCGACCTTGTTCCACACGTCCTGGCCCCGTTTCAGGAAGTCAACGGAGCTGAAATCGCCGAACCCGCTCGAAAGGTCCGCGCCGGCACTGAAGGCTTTCTCGCCGGCTCCGGTGATTATCACGCACAGGACCGTCTTGTCCGCCTCGACGACGTCGAGCTGCTTCCGCATGGTCTCGAACACCTCGGCGCTGAGCTGGTTCATCTTCGGTTTGTCGATTGATAATATGGCAACCCTGTCCCTCTGTTCTCTGGTTACTGCGTCCCCCATGGTATTCCTCCTTGTCTGTCTTATTAATTGTGTCCGCCCGGCCCGGGGCCGGGCGGACAGGTGAATGATTTATCTTCCGATGGTTTTAAATGTGCCGTCGATAATCTCGGGCTCGGGTTTCAGGAAATCGAGTTTGAAACGGCTGGCGAGCATGTTCAGCGCGTCGGCCAGCTGCTGCGGCTGCATGCCTGCCGCCAGGGCGAAAGGACCTGCGAACGCGTTCATGCCGAATTTGACGCCGTCATCGATATCCTGTATCGATTTTGCCAGGCCTTCCTTCCATACTTTCACCGCTTCGTTGATCTGGACTGCAAGCAGGTGCAGGGGGCTCAGGTCTTCCGACGTCTTCGATATGTCGATGATCGCTTTCCCGTCTTTCCATTCGTAAATGCCCTTGCCGCTCTTCATTCCCAGTTCTTTTTTCGCGACCTTGTCGGACAGGTACTTGCCCGGTTTGTACTGGGGAGACAGGGTCTTGGCATAGTAGTCCAGCGTGTGGCAGAAGACGTCCAGTCCCACGAAGTCAGCGGTTTCGAACGGCGACATCTTCGCTCCCATCTTCTTCATCATGGCGTCCAGCTCTTGCGGCTGGACCTTGCCTTCGTCAAGGATGGCAGAGAGGAGCGCCTGGTTCGGTGCGCTGATCCGGTTGACGATGAAACCGGGGCGGTCTTTCAGAACCTTTACCGGGATCTTTTCGATTTTTTTCACTATCTCGCACATCAGGTCGGCGGTCGTGTCACTGGTTTTATCGCCGTAAATGACTTCCACCAGTTTCATCCGGTTGACCGGGTTAAAGAAGTGAAGGCCTACAAAACGCCCGGGGTTTTTCACCACGCTGCCGATCTCGGATATGCTCATCGTGGAGGTATTGGTCGCCAGGATGGCATCGGGCTTGCACGCTTCCGATACCTCCTTGAATACCGATTTTTTAAGGTCCATGATTTCGGGCACCGCTTCGATGACGATCTGCACGTCGGCGACCGCTTCCCTGGTGTCAAGGGTGGTTGTCAGGAGGGACATGGCCTTTTCCATGTCCGCAGCCTGCATCTTGCCCTTGCCGACCAGGAAGTCCAGGCTTTCCTTGATTTTCTTCACGCCGTTATCGATGAATTCCTGCTTGATGTCCCGCATAACGACCGCGACACCGGCCTGGATGCAGACCTGGGCTATGCCGTGGCCCATTGCGCCTGAACCGAGAACCGCGATTTTCTTTACGTCATTGATGTTCATTCGATCTCTCCTTTTTTAGTATATTGTATGATGTTTGCGCGCTCCCCGGCCGGGGCCGGGGAGCGCGTACTGCTTACTTGAGCTGCTTGCTCGAGAACTCGAGCACGTTACGCGCAACGATGAGGTGCTGGATCTGGCCGGTCCCCTCGAAGATGTCCATGATCTTGCTGTCCCGCATCCACTTTTCCGCCAGGTATTCCTGGGTGAAGCCGAGCGGCCCCAGGAGCTCGCAGCATTTCTGCGTGATCAGGGTGCCGTACCGTCCGGCTTTTGCCTTGGACATGGACGCCTCCAGGTTGTTGTGCTCCTGGTTGTCCGCCATCCAGGCTGCCCGCCAGGTAAGGAGTCGCATGGCTTCAAGGTTCGCTTCCATAACGTAAAACTCCTTTTCAAGGCTGCTTATGTTGTTCGGGTTCCTGTTGTAATCGAGCTTGATGCCGCTCTCCTCTAGCTTTTCACGGGTGAAGTCCAGCGCCGCCCGGGCGATGCCCAGCGCCATGGAGGCGACCATCGGCCGCGTGTTGTCGAAGGTCTTCATGACCCCCTTGAAGCCCTCGGTGGCCGTCTTGACTTCGGCGCTCCCGAGGAGATTGTCCTTCGGAATCCGGCAATTGTCAAGGACAAACGTGCCGGTGTCCGACGCCCGGATGCCCAGCTTGTGCTCGAGCTTCTCCAGCTTGAAGCCGGGGCGGTCTTTTTCGACGATAAACGACTTGATGCCGGATTTTCCGGCCTTCTTGTCGACGGTGGCCCATACCACGACCACGTCACAGCGGTCGGCGCAGGTCACGAAAATTTTTTCGCCGTTCAGCACCCACTCGTTCCCGTCAAGAACCGCCGTCGCGGTGATGGATCCGGAATCCGACCCGGACCCGGGCTCGGTTATGGCCATGGCGGCCCACTTGTTCCCGAAACGTTCCGTCTGCTCGTCCGTGGCCACGGCCGCTATCGCGGCGTTGCCGAGGCCCGCGTTCGGCAGGGAGAGGAGCAGGCCCGCGTCGCCCCAGCACATCTCTTCGATGCTGATGACAGTGGAGAGGTTGGTTCCCAGCTTCTTGGGGCCCGGCTTCTCCTCTTTCTTCGGCTCTTCGCCTTCCTTCTTCTTCTTTTTGCCGCCGCCCATGATCTTGATCGAGCGGAACATGTCGAGCTCCTTCGGATACTCGTGCTCGTTCGCGTCGTACTTGCGCGCGATGGGCCTGAGCATTCCCTTTGCCATGCCGTTCATGCTGGTCTGTATCTGCTTCATTTTCTCGCTAATTACTAGATTAATCATTGTGGTTCCTCCGTTACCGTACCTTCGTTATACCGTCGTCATGCCTTCGAGTATGGCGATGCCCCTGCCGTTGCGGTAAAACCGCTCGACCGGGTGGTCGCGCACGTACCCGTGCCCGCCGAGCACCTGGACACCGTAGTCCGTCACCTTCATCGTCATGTCGCCGGCATAGACCTTCGCCAGGTATGACTCGCGACGGGCGTCCAGCGCGGCCTCGACCGTCGAGGCCGCCTTCAGCGCCATGAGCCTCATCGCATCGACCTCGTAGGCCATCTCGGCGATCATGAAGGCGACCGCCTGCCGGCTCGCGATCGGTTCGCCGAACTGGACCCGTTCCTTCGAGTAGTCCCGTGCGTATTCGAACGACGCGCGCGACACGCCGGCGCCGATGGCGGCCAGGGCCACCCGGGACTTCTGCAGCAGCGAGTCGAAATTGCATCCCTTCTCGCCGCCGAGACGGTCGGCCGCCGGGATTTCGCAGTTTTCAAGTGTGACCGTGTAGGTCTCCAGAGCGTAGAGGCCCAGGTTCTTCTCTCGCTCGCCTGTCTTCAGGCCGGGGTTACCGGCCGCGACGATGAAAAGCTCGCTCTTCCCGTCGAGGTCGGCCGCGACGAGCATGTGCCCCGCGGTCCCGGCCAGCGGCACGAAGCATTTTGTTCCGTTGATCACGTACGATGATCCCTTTTTCACCGCTTTCGTCTCAAGCGCGACCGGGTCGAACCTGAACCGCGGCTCGTTGATGGCCATGGTGCAGGCCTTAAACGAAGCGTCGCAGTAGGGCGGTATGTATTTCTTCTTCTGTTCGTCCGTGCCCATTTCCAGGATGGGGTAGAGGAACATGGAGGGCGCCGTGGCAGCGATGGCGAGGGCCATGTCGCCGTATGCCAGCTCCTCCAGGATGATCGCGTTCATGACGGGGGAGTACTCCATCCCGTACCCGCCGAATTCTTCCGGGATGACCGAGATGGTCGCTCCCAGTTCCCACACTTTCTGTACGTAGTCCGGCGGGATCTCCTTTTTCTCGTCCATGTCGTGCGCGTTGCTGGCGACAAGGCCTTTCATGAGACGCGCAATGGTTTCCTTCATGGTGCGCTGCTCTTCGGACATGCCGAAACTGAACTCTCTTTCTTCCATAGCCTACTCCTCACATGTGAATCGTAATAGTAGTCCGAACACGCGGCCTACCGTGGCGGGTCCGGCCCGCCGATTATTTTTTTATGAAAATGGCGGGGGCAAAAATGCCGAGAATCTCCCTCGCCAGCTGCTCGATTTCGGATGGTTCTTTCTTTTTCTTTCGCGCCCCAAAATCGTAGAGCGCCGTTTTCAGGAGCGCTCCCGTGATGAGGTTCGACGCCATCTCAACGTTCAGGTCCCCGCGGATATGGTTGTTGCGCATTCCGAGCTGCAGGTCGCTCACGATTAAATTGTGGATTTTGCGCTCGAACCGCTTGATGGATGATTCAAGCTCACCGCTCAAGCCGATCCCCATCCTGAGCACGATGTTGCACAGGTCGGGGTCGTTGGCCAGAAATTCCAGGGTGTTTTTCACCCTGAAATAAAAATACTCTTCCGGGGTAATCATGGCCAGATTTATCTTATTCATCTCGACCGAGATCTTGCGCTCCCAGTCGTTGTAAAAATCGCGGATCAGGGTAATAAACAGGTCGTCCTTGTTCTTGAAGTACTGGTACACCGTACCGCGGGCGATCTTCGCCTCGTCGACGATGTCGGAGATTTGCGTGTTGTAATACCCCTTGCGGGAAAAAAGCCTCTTCGCGTGCTCGAGTATCAGCTTCTTGCGCTCATCAGCCCTCATGATGGTGTTTGTCCTTTGTATGGATGTTGCCGGATACGGCGCTCTGTCAGCTTTCGTTCGGCGCTCCCCGCCGGCCCCGTTCATTTTTACGGGGGGCGCGGAAAAATTATGTTGACATAAATTACAACGCCGTTAAAACTGACATGTCAGTCTAAACAATATGCACCCGACTGAATTTGTCAATGGAATTTTTTACTTTTTAAAAATTTAAAAAAAAATAGAATAAAAAATATTCGTTGACGGAACTAGTCGCATAATAAAACTGACGTGTCAGTCTAATACAATAACACACAAGAACAAAGGAGGACTCCCTATGGCTTCAATACCAACCATTCCGACCGACACCAGCGTGGAAAAACTTTTAGGTGAAATCATGCCGAGTGTGGCCAAGGACCAGCTCGCCAGCTCGAACGCGGCCACCGATTTAGCGGGAACCGAGATCACGATGGTAGTCGACGTGGCCGGTGACCAGTACAGCTACACGCTGAAGAACGGCGCGGAAGTAGTGTTTAAAAAAGGCGACATTGCGTCACCGAAGCTGCGCCTCAAGGTTTCCAGGGAAGACATCGAGAAAATGATCAAAACGCAGAACCTCGACATGCTCCTGGGCATCCAGAACGACCTGAACAAGGCCAAGTACAACGCTCTGAATTCGTTGAAAGGAAGCTTCGTTGCAGAGATCACAAATGATGACGGCAGCATCATGAAGCTCGAGGCGATCCTGAACGGTGCGAACGATCCCGCGTCCGTCTTCAAAATGAGCGCGAAAGACACCACCGCACTCATGAGAAAAGAGACCAACCCGGTCAACCTTTTCATGTCCGGCGCGATGAAAATTGAAGGCGACATGGCCTTCGCGATGGGAACGCAGCCGCTGTTCTCATAGGATGCGGGGCAGGGCGCTTCCATGCGCTGAAACCGTAACCATGCTACAAATGTCTGTTTAAGTCTGAATTAGCTGGGGGACCAGGGGACCGATCACACATGCAGAGCCCGATCAGGGTTGTGTCGCAAACCCGGCCCCCCAGAATATTTTTTCAACAGCCATCACGAACTGGAGATTGCCATGAAACATGAGTCCCTGCCCTGGTTCAAAGAATACTCCGTAACCGGAATACCCCGGACCCTCAAGCCCTATCCTGACCGACCGGTTTGGGACATCCTCTACATAGCAGCGAAAAAATTCAAGAAAAACGGACTCATACAAAACAATTATAAAATGACCTACCCGGAAGTGAAAGACCGGGTGGACCGACTGGCGACCGCGCTGTACAACCTGGGCCTCAAAAAGGGCGACCGCGTCGCGACCATCCTGCCCACGTCGATACAGTACTTCCTGGCGGACTACGCAATTTCACGCGCCGGCCTGGTCCACATTCCGAGCAGCTCGCTCGAGCCGATCCCGACCCTGGAGCACAAGTTCGGGGAGGGGAAGCCGCGGGCCCTCATCACCCTGGACGAGCACATTGACATAGCCGCCCAGGTCGTGAAAAAATGCAAGATCGAGTACCTGATACTCTGCAACATAAACGACTATTCGAATGACGTGTCCGGCGCTTCACGGAAGCACGCGGGCCCGGCCCCGAAGGACGCGCTCTGGATGGCCGAGATGATCGAACGAACGGCCCCCAATCCGCCGGAGATACTCTTTGACGTTGAGAAGGACATCGAGACGCTCATCTTTACCGGCGGGACGACCGGCCTGGCCAAGGGCTGCATGCTGACCCACCGCAACATTTACGCGAATTCGCTTCAGAACATGTATTCCCTGGGAAAAGCGGGCGCGCTGCTCCAGGGTGCGGCGACGGCGCTACTCGGGCTGCCGTTCTTCCATTCGTATGGCCATGTCATCCTGCACACGATGACCTTGTTCGGACACAACCAGATCCTTGTTCCCGACCCGCGGGACACGGCAGGCATGGTACAGACAATCAAGGAGCACCTCCCGGTCATCCAGATCGGCGTGCCCACGCAGTTCATGAAGCTCTCCGAGGAGCTGGAGAAGTACGGCATGCTGGGCGTGTCCGGCTCAGCCCCGCTCCCCCAGAAGACGCAGGAGCAGTTCGAGAGCAAGGCCGGCGGCGGCATCATGGAGGGCTACGGCCTCTCCGAGATGTCCCCCTGCACGCACCTGAACACGACCTTCCTGGTCCGCGTGTTCGGCGGCCGCCTCCCCATGAGATTGAACACGATGCTCCTGAGCATTCCCGGCAACCTGGCGCTCCTTAACGCGCTGCTGCGCCTTCTCGGCGCGAAGAACAATGGAAGGATACTCTCCAGGCTGTTCTACTACATGGCGAAGCTGACGAAGAAAAAATCACCGACCGCAGCCGCCAGCGCTGGCAAGGCCGTGGAGAAGCGCGGCACCATCGGCGTCCCGTTCCCGGACACCGAGATCAGGTTTCTTTCCGTCGAGACCGGCAAGGAGATCTCCATCGAAGAAATGCTGGCCGGCGCGCGAGGCGAGATGCTGCTCAATGGGCCGCAGCGGATGCTGGGTTACTGGCCCGAGCCGGGCAACGGCGTGGACGAGGAAGGCTTCATCCACACCAGCGACGTCGTCAGGATAGACGAGAACGGATATTTCTACATCGTTGACCGGACCAAGGACATGATCATCGTGTCCGGGTACAAGGTCTATTCCCGCGAGGTCGACGACGTGCTCTACCACCACCCCAAGGTCGAGATGGCCGCGACCGTCGGCATCCCGGACCCCGAGCGGGAAGGGAGCGAGCGGATAGCGGTGTATGTCCAGCCGAAGGAGAAGTACAGGGGGCAGATAACCGGAGACGAGATCATCGACTTCCTCAAGAAGCAGGTGGCGAAGTACGCAGTGCCCAAAGTGGTCCACATCATCGACACCATGCCGCTCACCGAGGTCCACAAGGTGAACAAGAAACTGCTCCGTGAAATGGCAGCAAAGGAGCCGGCGTCCGGAGGGAAGCAGGCGGCGAAAGGGGGAAACAAGAAGGCCGGGAAGAAGGTGAATGCGTAAGAGAACGGCACACTCCACTTTCCCTCCCCCCCCCCCGTCCCCCAAAGGGGGCGCGAAGGAGGGAACGGGAAGGCTTGCCCCCCTGGGGGGACGGGGGGGCGTTGAAGGCGGAGGGAAGCAGCATGTAATTCGATTAAAACAATCGATTAGAATAACAAGAGAGGAGAATACGATATGGAAGAAGCGGTATTTATTGACGGTGTACGTACCCCGAACGGCAGGGCCCACAAGGATAAGGGTTGGTTCAGAAATGTCAGACCCGATGAGCTCCTGACGTATGTGTACGAGGGTATCTTCAGCAGGAACAAGAAGGTCAAACCCGAAGAAGTGGACGGGGTCCTGGTGGGATGCGCGAATATCTCCGGCAT
>JBGTBN010000081.1:0-4691 GCA_041749375.1 Spirochaetota bacterium | reverse complement strand
GCCGACGCCTGCCCGTCCGGCGCGCTGGTGCGGCTGGGGACGGGGAAACCGGCACGCGGGATCATGCTGGAGATTGCCCCCGAGGTCCCGCTCTACCGCGAATCCGGTGGAGGCGTGACCTTCTCCGGCGGCGAGCCCGCGCTCTACCCGGAGTTCTGCGCCGGCCTGGCGAAATCGCTCCGGGCGAAGAAGATCCACGTGGCCATGGAAACCTCCGGCCTGTTCGGCCCCGGCGCGGCGAAGCGGCTGTTCCGGGAGGTCGACCTCGTCCTCTTCGACATCAAGCTTTTCTCCGACCGGGAGCACCGCAGGCATTGCGGCGCCGGGAACGGCGCGATAAAGCAGAACCTCGCGCTCCTCGCAGGAATGAAAGGCCGCGGCCCGGGGCTCTGGCCGCGCCTGCCGCTGATCCCGGGCGTAACCGGCGCTCCGGGGAACATTGCCGCCTGGGCCGGCCTGCTAAAAAAGCTCGGGATCAGGGCCGTGTCGCTCGTGCCCTATCACCGCATGGGAAACGACAAGCGCGCCTGGCTGGGGCTCGGTCCCGCGCCGGATTACGCCGTTCCCTCGCGGGACGACATCCATGCCGCGATGGAGGCGTTCCGCGTAAAAGGGATCACGCCCTTCCTCCCCGGCGAGGAGGACTGGAAGATGATCGGTTGAGGGAGGTTACATTGGCCCGCATGACCCTGAAATCAGAATATGAGAGATTGGTTGAGAGAATAAACAGGTTCCCCCAGGGGGCACCCCCCACTGCGCTGCTGTTTGAAATCCTCAAGATACTGTTCACCAAAGAAGAGGCGTCCCTTGCGGCGCAGCTTCCGATCAAGCCCTTTTCTGTTGAAAAGGCCGCATCGATCTGGAAAATGGATGTTGCCGCGGCGCAAAAGCATCTTGACGGATTGGCCGGCAAGGCTCTCGTCGTCGACCTGGAGATCAACGGCAAACGGGAATACGCCCTGCCGCCCCCCATGGCCGGTTTCTTTGAATTTTCCATGATGCGTACCAGGAGCGATATAGACCAGAAGGCGCTGGGCGAATTGTTCTACCGGTATATCAATGTCGAAGAGGATTTCGCCAGGGACCTGTTCGCCCGGGGCGAAACCAAAATGATCCGTGTCTTCATCAATGAATCGGTCATGCCGGAGGACCCGGCAGTAGAAATCCTCGATTACGAAAAGGCGAGCGAGACCATAAAGACCGCATCGCACCGGGGGATCGGGATATGCTACTGCAGGCACAAGATGCAGCTAAACGGCCGGGTCTGCCCGGCGCCGCTGGACATCTGCATGACCTTCGGCGGGACCGCCGCTTCATTAATAAGGAACGGCTTCGCGCGGGAAGTTGACGTCGGGGAGGGCCTCGACCATCTTGCCAGGGCCCATGATCATAACCTGGTCCAGTGCGCGGAGAATGTGCGGCACGATGCGGCCTTTATCTGCAACTGCTGCGGGTGTTGCTGCGAGGCCCTCATCGCGGCCCGCAGGTTCGCGGTGCTGCGGCCTATCAGCACCACGAATTATCTGCCGCGCATTGAAAAGGACGGATGCACCGGCTGCGGCAAATGCGTCGATGTCTGCCCGGTTGAGGCCATGGTGCTGGTTTCAGCACATGACCCGCTGAAACCGAAAGCGAGAACCGCCCTGACGAACGAGGAAATCTGCCTCGGGTGCGGAGTGTGCGCCAGGGTATGCCCGTCACGATCGATATCACTGCTGTTCAGGAAACAACGAGTCATAACGCCGGCAACTACGGCGCACCGGACTGTGCTCATGGCAATCGAGCGCGGGAAGCTCCAGGATCTTCTTTTTGACAACCGGGCCCTGTTCAGCCATCGCGCCCTCGGTGCGGTGCTCGGCGCGATACTCAGGCTCCCGCCGGTCATGCAGGCGCTTGCCAGCAGGCAGCTTAAATCGAGATATCTGGAACGATTACTGGGCCGTTATAATAATCAAAAAAATCAGGGAGTTACCGGGGGGGCATAACCGGGGCACAGGGGGGCCTGCGGTTTGGCTAATAGTGTTGACAATACCGGCGGTCAGGAGTATAGTATGCAGCCGGGGGAGGGACTTAAAACGCCGCGCAATGCGAGGAAGAGGGGTCTGCACATGAATAAAAAACTCACCGCGGGGATGAAAGCCCCGAACTTCACCTATGACACGATCTCCGGACAATCGTTTGATTTTTACAAGGCGAGCCGCGGGGAAAAGGCCGTGCTCTATTTCCTGCGCTACGCCGGGTGCCCCATCTGCCAGCTGAAGATATGGGATATCATGCGCACATACGACGAGCTCGCCGCTGCAGGGCTCGCGGTGTACGTGATTTTACAGAGCGGCCCGTCGTCGGTGAAGGAAGGGCTCGCCGGCGTTACGCCTCCCTTCACGATTGTCTGCGATCCGAAGGAAAAGATCTTTTCCCTGTACGGGGTTGCGCCGGGAAACATATTCCAGTACCTCGCGCCCCCGGTGATCATGAAGGCCATGAAGGCCTCCCGCAGCGGTTACAAACACGGGAAAAAAGAGGGGCAGGAGATGCAGCTCCCGGCCGTCTTTATCGTAAGCACCGGGGAGACGATCACGTTCGCCTATTATGGCAGGAACATCGGGGACGTGCCGGACAACGGGGTGATTCTGAACGCCGCGCGCGCATAATCGGCTTCATACAGGAGGTTGCACCATGGCACTGCAGGGTATCAAGCGGGTACTGGGCCTGCCGGAGGTCGCCTTCATTGCGATCGGGACCACGGTGGGCGGCGGGGTCTTCGTCTTTACGGGGATCGTGCTGAAGATTGCCGGACCGGCCCTTCCGCTGGCATACGCCCTGGCCGTCGTACCCGTGTTCATCAGCATGCTCCCGCTGGCCATGCTTGGATCGGCCCTGCCGTCCACGGGCGGGAACTATCGCTACCCGAGCCGCATGGTGTCGCCGGGGCTCGCCTTCACGGGGGTATGGGTGTACGTCCTCGCTTCCTTCATAGGACAGATCCCCCTCTACGCGACCGCCTGCGCCCGCTATTTCCAGGTATTTTTTCCCGGGGTCCCGGTTGAGTTCGTATCGATCGGGCTCGTTACGTTTTTTTTCGCGATCAACGTGCTGGGCATACGCCTCGCGGTCCAGGTCCAGGGTGTCATGGTCCTTATCCTCATCGCCGCCCTGGTGTCATACGTGGTCAAGGGGACGCTCATCATCGACCCTGTCAACTTCCAGGGCTTTTTCCAGAAGGGGATGGGAAACATCGTCCTTGGCACGGCGCTCCTCACCTTCACCTATTTCGGGTCAAACGCGATCATCGAGCTGGGCGGCGAAATAAAGAGCCCGGGGAGGGTCATCCCCCGCGCCTTCATCATTTCATTTTCCCTGGTCGCCCTGATATACGTCGCCATGGCGGTCACGACCGTGGGCATGGCGCCCTGGTCGCAGATGGCGGCCTGCTCTGAGCCGCTTGTCGAGGGGAGCGCGATCTGCTTCGGCAGGCCGGGCGCGGGGTTCACGTTTTTCATCGTGGGCGGCGCTATCCTCGCCATCACCACGACCCTGAACGGGCTTTTCATCGTCGGGACAAAGTCGCTGCAGGTGATCATCCACGACGGAATTTTGCCCGCGGGCCTTGGCAGGGTCCACTCGAAGTTCGGCAGCGCGTATATCCTGCTTTTCATCATCTGGGTGCTCTCCGTCGCGGGCCTGCTGTCGGGATTTTCCCTGGAGACGTTCGCGAACTACGCGGCGCTCGGGGGCATGATCATCTTCGTTCCCGTGCTCGCGTCCTCGATAATGCTCCCGCGCCGCTACCCGGAGCAGTACCGGGCCTCGCTCTTTAAGCTGAAAGGGTTCTGGCTCTATTTCTGTCCGGCGGTCGGCTTTGCCATGGTGTTGTTTTTCAGCGCGGTGATCCTCGCGGAGATGAAGTCCCCGCTGAAGATCGGGCTCTTTTTCGTTTTCATCCTGTCCGGCATCTGCTACTACCTGCTGCGGAAGCGGTGGCTTCTCTCGAAGGGGATCCGGCTGGACGACGTCATGAAACAGGAGGACTGGATCAGTTGAGCGAATCGACAAATAAGCAGGAGAACGCGCCGAAGCCCCCGCTGTTCGAGCGCTATCCCGGGCTCGAGGGCCGGATCAGCAGGGTCTCCCTGGGGCAGTTTCCCACGCCCGTTCAGCAGCTGAAAGGCCTGGGGCACTGCAACCTCTGGATCAAGCGGGACGACCTCTCCTCGCCCCTGTACGGCGGCAACAAGGTCCGCAAGCTCGAATTCATACTGGGCGACGTGATGCGCCGGGGAAAGCGCGAGGTGGTCACCCTCGGGGGGATCGGCACCAACCACGGCCTCGCGACCGCGATCTACTGCCGCAGCCTCGGCCTGGACGCCACGCTCGTCCTGTTCGACCAGCCGGTCACGAGCTTCGTGCGGCAGAACCTTCTCCTGTTCCATAAGAACGGCGCACGGCTCGTGTACGCGAAGGGCATAACCGGCGCCGGCGTGAAGTTCTACATCACGGAGCGCCTGAAGCGGCCGGGCGCCTATTTCCTGTACGCGGGCGGGTCGTCGCCCGTCGGCGCCCTGGGCTTCGTCAACGCAGCGTTCGAGCTGAAAAAGCAGATCGATGAGGGGCTCCTTCCCGCTCCCCGGTACATCATATGCCCGCTCGGATCGAACGGCACCATGGCCGGACTCTCGCTCGGCATGCTGCTG
>JBGTBN010000080.1:0-7817 GCA_041749375.1 Spirochaetota bacterium | reverse complement strand
TGTACGTATAACCCTTCATGAATACTTTTTGAAACTTGGAAATACTTTTGAGGAATGTGTGAAAAGATTCCTGCATTATGAGGAGGCCTATCTTAAGAGATTAGCAGTGTATTTTTGATGTGGGGTCAGAGCCTGGTCGTACAGTCGTATCGAATATGAAACCAAGAACCAGGGTTTCCGGAATGAGCCATAAAGATTATTAATCAAAATTGGATCAGAACCGGTACCGCATCATGACATCGATATGATGATCGTACGAGGTGCTGTCACCTGACGCCGGTTCGCAGTAATAGGACGAATAGACCGCGAACGGCGAGGAATCCATCCGCTTCAGAAATGCGTTTTCCGAGCTGGCATAGGTCCCCAGCGTCGCGATAGCCATGATGAACGACAGCCCGCCGAAGCCAGCGAGAGCGTAGAGCGAAGCGTCCCTGCTCCTGATGTGGCTCTTCATGTCGCTGATGTCTTTTTTCATGCCCGGGATCTGGACCAGGCCCAGCGACCCGCCGATGCCGAGGGACATGAACAGCATGGTCTTCCTGTTGTTGTAATTCGATTTGGCGGTCGAATATTTTTTCTGGAACACCACCGCCGGTATCGCGGATATGACACCACCGATCGCGAAAGCAAGCGAGGAATAGCCGCACTTCCGCCATGTTTCACTCTCAAAGGTGCCTGAATACGAGTAGGCGTTGTAATATTTCAGCTGCTTTTTCTTTTCAGGCTCCGGTTTTTTCCCGAGTATCCTGTCCGTGAGCCTCTTTACAAAGCGCTCCGCCGCCACGTCAAGGTCGTTCACCGTTTCAGCGTCCACCTTTTCGCTGAAGTCGGCAGTGCCCTTTTCCACGTCCACGATACGGCCCGTGATTATGATCTTGTCCCCGAGCTTTATTATCGACCCCACCAGTATCTTGCTGGCCGAGAGGAGCTTCCCCGCCTCCACCGCGCAGGAATCGTCCGTGCACCCGGACATCTGGAAGCCCTGCTCGTTCAGTATCTTGTTCATCTGGTCCCGCTCCACCACGATATACGCGCTGGTGTTGATCATGTCGTTGCGGACCAGCTCGGATATGGTGCGCGCGTCCTTGACCGATATGCCCTTGGCGCTGAAATCCATGATGGCAATGCGCATCTTATTGTTCTGCGCCAGGAGCGGCGAGCCGAATGAAATTGAAAGCATTAGCAGGAATAGTATACTTTTTAGATTCACGGGGAGGTCCTTGTGATTAATTTGTATCATATGTTTAGGGAATCAATCTTGAGAAATATTACTGACAATACAAGACGTACAAAATTGTTTTCACAGATATGAAGCATTGGCTGATATATTGTAGCTGGTTCCAGGATCAATATTCGATACTACAACATAAACCCAGTAATATCCGGCAGTTGTTATATCCAGGGAGAATGAAATGTTGCCGCTCCAATCCCCGTCTTGAGTTATAAAATCACAATTCGAATCATCTATTTGTCCCAACAGTCCGGCATCACCCGCTGTCGAAATATTCAACCTTACACCAGAAGAACCTGTATCCGAGATATATATTTTATAGTATCTTTCCTGCCCTGCACTTGTATTCATATCAATGGAGCTGCCAGGTGACAAAGACAAAGCACCGACTTGACAAACTTTCGGTATAATAACCCCACCCCCGCCTGAAGCATATACCAGGGTGAGATTGTTGGTCTCGCTCTCCATTTTTTTAACGTCTTCCATGGTGTCGCAATTCGCTATAAAAAATAGCAGGCACAGCATGGCTCCGATCACTATGTGTCGAGAATTCATGGGATTGACCTCTTGTACGGCAATGGCTTTATTTATTTTTTTACAACAGCAGAACAGATATTGATGCATAGAATCGATGATTTGCACTATTTTGTAAAGTATTTTTTAGAACAAATCCCGTTTGCAGGTGTCTAATAAATTGAAACCCTCATGCAGGGCGGTTATCTTTTACATAAGCCATATAACAAGGAGTAACACGCATGAAATTCAGCAAACAGGCACTTGCGACAATCATGGCGGTATTCTTTTTCTGCGGTATCGCCGGTGCAGAGGGGACCGGCGACACGGAACAGGTTGTCGAAAACCAGAAAAAGGCGCAGGAGGAGATTGTCAGGAGCATCCGGGAGCTGACGCAATCAATCAAAAAGCTCACCGAATCATTGAGGGAGAAGATCAACAAGGATGTGCAGGACGTTTCAAAGGAATCAAGGGAGGACGTCAGGAAAAACCTGATCGATGTCAGGAAGCAGCTGGAAGAGATCACGAAGAAGCTGAAAAAAGACGGGGACGGAGTCAAAAAGGACATCACGGACACGGTCACCGACTCGCTCAAGGAACTGAAGAAGACCGTGGACCAGCTTAATGAAACCGTGAAGGAAGAATAGCGATCCCTATTGTTTGCCGCTTCCGTCGTCGCAGGGCTCATCGATGTCAGTGTTCCTGGCCATCTCCGGGTTGGGAGCGCTGGTGCATTGCGGAAGCATTTCCCTGGTCATCGCCATGTCACAGCAGATCGGAGCGGTCTCGCCCTCTTTGTATTCTTTTATGGCGGAGCAGGAAAAGCACCGGTATATATACTGTTTTTCGTCCATGCTGGTCACCCCTTTCACCTTCGCATATTTCAATTTATACGGAAAAAAATATCATCACTGTTTTACAACCAAACAGGATCGGATCTCCGCATGTAGCCTGCAACGCTGTCCTTACGCATCACCAGCGGTCCGGGGCACTGCATAGTATTAAAATAACACATTATAGCAAATAAACAAGAAATTATTTTGATCCGGCCGCACCCGGGCAGTATATTTATCCAATCATTTTGCACTCATGGGAAGTGCCATGAAAAACCAGTGGAAACAGAGAGGCGAACAATGTTTATAGCGCCGGATAAATATAAAACAACATGCTCGAGTAAAAGCACGGGCTCCGTCATCTTCGATCGCGTGTATGAGGCCATTGATAGAAACGAAGCGGAAGCCAGGGCATATCTCAATTGCGTTAAAGAAAACAAAAACGCAGGCGATATCACGATTTCCGTGAAAAGGGTTTAGCTGTCAGGAAACCTGCCCCGGTGCCTGGCCGCTGGCCCCATGCCGGACACCGGGAGGCACGCCGCACCCTTCAATGGGAAAAAGCCGGGGAGAGGAGTGAGACTTATGCCCTCTGGCAGGCCGGGCAGAGCCCGTCCCTGACGCAGGACGCGCACCCGTACTCGCCGCACTTTGAGCATGCCTTGAAGTTTCCCCTTACCTCTTCAAAAGCCTCCGCCTTCGCTTTTTCGAAGGGGTTGCCGGTTGCCGCATTAACGGCGGTGTACATGGCCGTGCTTGCCATGCCGGACACAAGGGAACCGATGACGGGAATCCTGCCAAACAGCGAATAGAGCACGGAGCTCACGCCGCTGACCGCCCCCTGCTTTGCCATGGTTTTCGCCATCGTATCGGTCATGGCGTATTCCCGTGCGGTTTCATGCCGTGCGCCGCACCTGGTGCAGGTGAAAGCAAGCCTGGTTTTCATGCCTGTCATCGCAGCAGTTGCTCCGAAATTGCCGCCGCCAACGGGTGCGCCGGTATTTTTAATCATTTCCAGGTTTGACATGCGGGTATCTCCTCTTCTGCCGGAAATTTTTCTGAATGAATATGAGTAAAAAACAATATTGGCGGAATGTCAATGATCTTTCTGTTTTTCAGAGCCGTATTATAAGCGGCAGTCCCATAAGCGATTGCCGAGTGAATTTCGCACTTACATATCGCTTGTCTCGATACGATTTTGCAGCCTCTGGCGTCAAAATCACACCTCGACAGAGTCGGTACGACGCTCGATAAGCGTTAAGAAATTCGTATCGAGGCAGCTTATGGGACAGCCACTTTCAATAGCCTATGCATATTTTTTATATAGCCCCGGCAGGATCTCGGCGAGATTTGCGTACTCTCCGGCGCAGTGCAATGCCGTTTGGCGGGGCGTGTCCCGCGGGATCATCAGCATACGCATGGCCCTCGTGTTTGCCGCCCGGTTCACCGGTGACCCTTCCGAAAACATCTTCACCTTCATCCTCCTCCCGGTCCAGAAGCGGCTCCTCATCTCGACCCCGCCCTTCACCTTCCGCACCAGGTGGCACATGTCCGTGTGCTCCGCCTTTTTCGAGACCGAGCCTACCCTGGTGCAGATCGCCGTGGCAACCTGCGCCTTTTTAAAGCGCGCGGTGTCGAAGCCGAAATCCCCGGGCGGGAGGAACGTGATGGATAACAGGTCCGGTCCGATTCCAACGTCCTCAATAACGGTGTGGGTGGTGTACAGGTACCGGTCGCGGTACGGCAGGGACTCGTTCATGACCCGCGTGCGGTCGCTCACGCTCACGCCAAAGTGGGCTGCCGGGTACCAGATCCGGTAGCGCAGGTTCTCGAGCCCGTGCCACGCGAACCACCAGTCGATCATCTCGCCGGTCACGCCCGGCATGCGGGTGAGCACGGCCGCGTAACAGCTCCCGTCCGGCATGCGGCAGTACCCGGTCTCTTTCGCCAGGTAGCCGGGCTCCAGCAGCAGGTTTTTTTCTTCGAAGGGAAGCGCGTCGGACGGGCGGATGGGCCCGGACTCGATCGCGGACAAGATGTCGCCAGGCACTGTGGCCATGGGCCTGTCCAGCATGCTCACGTAGCCGCGGGAGATCTCTTCTTTGGTCAGGGGTGGGGGCTGGAGTTTTCGGGACATGGGTGGGCTCCTGGAAGAAATTACTATCTAAGAAACTGCGCCGTATTCAGTAGAGGCCCCTGTGAATGCATGGGCCTCATGTGAAGCAAGTATGGGAGACTGGACTGCATCTTTCAACACAAAAAACGCCGGACAGGGGGCTTGAAATTATTATTAACATCTTTATATTCATTTTATTGAAGAAGAGTTGTTAATCTTGTTATCTAATAAATGAATCGAATGTCGATACTCAGAATTTTTTCCTGCTGTCCAGAAGTCTTGATGCATTTTCCTCATACCCTCGTGTTCAATCGGTCCATTTATATCTATACCCGAATCATCAACAGCAGCGATTTTACGAGCTGACATGAATTTTCCCCATCCACGTATGGCTGCAACTTGTTCTTGAGACACAAAGTATGTTACCTTTTTTATCCCAGACCATATACATGCACCGATACACATTGGACATGGCTCATTGGAAGATATCAAATGCGCTTTGCGTAAAATTTCAGATCCGTGATTTTTAATAGCGGTTTGTATTGCCAACATTTCTGCGTGGTCTAGAGGATTTCCTGATGTTCGAGATTTATTATAACTGGAAGAAATAACTAAATCATCAACGATTAATACGGCAGCAAAAGGCGGGTTGCCGGCAGCAATTGCTGATTGTTGACATTCAAGAATAATTGAAATTACTTTATCAGTTATCATTTGTTATTATTCTCTTATCTATACTATTTATACCACCCAAGTGAGTTAGTATGTAATTTCAGACAACGTCTTGACTATCCAAGAAACTGCCCCGTATTCTGCCCGCTTGCCTCGATACAACCGCCTCCGGCGGTCACTCGGCAAGCGAACTCGCCGCTACGATTGGTATATACTACGTTTGTCGAGTGATTTCGGCGAAGTCGAAATCGTATCGAGACAAGCCCGCCCCCTCTCACTCAAACAAATCTATACACCCGAAATCTTCTTCCTGCAACGAATCGTTGATATCATCAATATCAAATTCCTCGGGATCAAATCCTTCACCGAGCCAGTCCATCATTTCTTCATAGTCCTCGTTCCTTGGGTCTTCTATGATCTCAAGCAGGTACGCATACCCGCCAGCGCCGCCTGCACCGGCGTGTTTGTCGCGAAGGTGAGGTACTGGTGTATCTTGCGGAACTCTGCGGAAAGCGCAGCCGGCGCCAGGCAGTACCCGACCTTCCAGCCCGTGGCGTGGTAGGTCTTGCCGAACGAGCTGATCATGAAGCTGCTTTCCGTTAACTGACAGCCTACCGTGTTCTTTTATATCGTGTTAATATAATCGGGTATTTCTGACTGTCTTGTCCGTCTGCCGTATTGATGATAGCCTTTTCGACAGCTGTTCCCACTAGAGTTCCATCCCGCATATACTTGAGCTGTCCGGTAAAATAGACGCGTTTTCCGGAAATGAAGATCATATAGATTGTATCGCCGTTTACAACGCCTTCTATTGTATACAGGCCCAAAGTGCCGACAATTTCCATGCCATTCTGAACAATATGCCCACTGCCCCATCCGCCGCTAAAAAAAGAGCCCGAGTCCCATTCACCGGTAATACTTACTCCCTTTTCACCCTTCTGAAATATCAACCACTGCCTGGCGTCTCTTGCCGTGAGGCATGAAACTACAAGGAGAGACAACGTTGACAGGATAAGAAAGCGAACAAAACCGGAATGTCTTTTTTGTATCATAGAGAACCTCCCGCTTAATACAACAACATTTAGTTCAAATTGCAAGTATAAAAAGGGACATTCAAAAGTCAATTACGAAGAATTCCGGTGAGTAAACAATGAATTTTTTTTTGAAGCATACGTGGCGTTATATCCCGCACAACCTCTCCGCCGCCGCGGTGAGCGTCTCCTCCCGCTTGGCAAAGCAGAAGCGCAGCACCTTGTTGTCCGCGCCGTCGTGGTAGAAGACCGAGGGCGGAATCGCGGCAACGCCGTGCTCCCGTGTCATGCGCCGCGCAAACTCCGTGTCCGGCTCGTCCGTGATGGCCGAGTAGTCAAGCATCTGGAAATAGGTTCCCCTGCTCGGCAGGCAGCGGAAGCGCGAATTCTTTATGAGCGAGAGAAAACGGTCCCGCTTCTCCTGGTAAAACGCAGGAAGCGAGCGGTACTTTTCCTTCTGTTCGAGAAAATCCGCCAGCGCCATCTGCACCGGGGTGTTTGTCGCGAAGGTGAGGTACTGATGGACCTTGCGGAACTCGGCGGACAGCGCGGCCGGGGCCAGGCAGTACCCGACCTTCCAGCCTGTGGCGTGGTAGGTCTTGCCGAACGAGCTGATCACGAAGCTGCGCCGCGCGAGCTCCGGATGGCGCGTCATGCTCTCGTGCCGCAGGCCGTCGAAGATGATGTGCTCGTACACCTCGTCGCTCACGATGAAGATGCCCGTGTCCGCGACGATATCCGTGAGCGCGGCGATGTCCTTCTCCGACAGGACCGCGCCGCTCGGGTTGTGCGGCGAGTTCAGGATGAGCAGCTTCGTCTTCTGGGTGATCGAGTCCTTCACCCGGTCCCAGTCTATGGAATAATCGGGAAAGCGCATGGGGCAGAAGACAGGGATGCCGCCGGAAAGCTCCACCGCGGGCGCGTAGGAATCGTACGCCGGCTCGAACAGGACCGCCTGGTCGCCGCGGCCCGTCACTGCCGTGATCGCGGCAAAGAGCGCCTCGGTCCCGCCCGAGGTCACGGTGATCTCCGAGTCCGGGTCGCAGGACGCGCCGTACATCTCCCGCGTCTTTTCCGCGATCCGCTCCCGGAGCGCAGGCACGCCCTGCATGGGCGCGTACTGGTTCCGGCCCTCCCGCATGTGGCGGTGCACCAGCTCGATAAGCGCGGGGTCCACGTCGAAGTCAGGGAACCCCTGGGACAGGTTGATGGCGCCGCACTCGCCCGCGAGCTTCGTCATCACGGTGAATATGGTCGTGCCGACCTCCGGCAGCTTCGAATGTATCTGCATTGTCTCCTGGCTCCTTCCCGTTACGCGCCTACGAGCTTTTCGATCTCCCGCACGAGCTCTGCCACTGCATCGCGCGCGTCCACGGTCTTCACCTTCTCGCCGCGCGCGAACAGGAGCAGCTTCCCGCCGC
>JBGTBN010000079.1:0-17912 GCA_041749375.1 Spirochaetota bacterium | reverse complement strand
ATCTGCTATGCCGCAGGGCGGCGGGGCGGTACGCTCCCGGCGGTCCTGAACGCGGCCAACGAGGTCGCGGTCGGCGCGTTCCTCGACTGCAGGCTGGCCTTTACGGAGATCGTGCGGGTCGTGGAACAGGCGATGGAGAGGGCCGCGGTCGTGGATCAGCCGGCACTTGAAGATATACTGGAGGCGGACCGGGAAGCGCGGGAGTTCGCGGAGCGGACGATCGCGGCATATTAATGATTTTGCATTTCGATTCCTTGTTTTTTATTTTATCACATGGAGAATGACAATGGTTTTTTTTATTTATATCGCGGCCGGCATTATCCTGCTGGGAGTCTGCATTTTTGTACATGAGCTCGGGCACCTGTTGGGCGGCAAGCTGGTCGGCATCAAGGCCAAGACCTTTTCGATAGGCTACGGCAAGGGCATCATAAAGAAAACGATCGGGGACACGACCTACCAGATCGCGCCGATCCCCCTGGGCGGGTATTGCCAGTTTTACGGAGAGGACCCCTCCGAGGAGCGCTCCGGCAAGGGATACGAATTCCTGTCGGCACACCCGGTGCGGAGGATCGTCACCGTGGCGGCGGGGCCGCTCTTCAACCTCATCTTCGGCATCATCATTTTCTTCGTCATGAACATGGTGGGCTATTCCAAGGACACCAACAGGGTCCACATACCGGAGAACCTGACAACGGGCAAACACGTGTCGGCTGCCTACGCGGCAGGGATCAGGAGCGGTGACCGTATCGTGAGGATCGGCGATCGTGAGATCAATAGCTTCTCCGACATCCAGGTGGCGGCCCTTTTCAGCGAGGGAGAGCGGCTCGATGTTTCAGTCGAGCGCGACGGCAAACCCCTGGGCTTCCGGGTCGTGCCCGCGCTGCAGAAGTCGAGCGGCCGCTACGAGCTGGGCGTCTCACCCTACGGCTCCAGCATACTGGTCGTGGGGCTGGTCGAGGGGGGCGCGGCAGAGGCGGCCGGCCTCAGGGAGATGGACGAGATCGCCGCCATTGACGGGAAAGCGGTCACAACCGAGACGGAGTTCTCCGGGATCGTCCAGGCCGGCGCCGGGAAGCCGCTCGTCTTCCGCGTCGAGCGGAAGGGTGCGGTGATGGAAAAGAAGATCACGCCTCGCCTCAGCGGCGTGGTGAAATTTCAGGCGATGGACAGGACGGGAAGGAAGGGGGAGGTGCTCTCCCTCATGGATTCGAAAGATTTGAGGAAATATCTTTCCAAGGGGACGATCCTGATCAACGGCAGGAGCGCGCAGACCTACGACGCCCTGGTCCGCATGGTCGGCGAGAACCGGGGAAAAACAATATCGTTCGAGGTTGAAGGCGATACATACTCGGGGACCGCGGACATTGAGCAGGTGGGCTTCATCGGGATCCAGCAAATGGTCGCGCCGGAACAGGTGGAGGTGAAGCACGGGCCCGGCAGGGCGGCGGTGCAGGCCTTCGTGGAACCCTACGACTTTATCGTGATGAACCTGAAGGGGATCGGGATGCTCTTTACCGGGAAGATGAACGTGCGGGAAAACCTCTCCGGCCCCATCCGGATCGGGAAGATCGCGGGCGACGTGTTCTATTACAAGGGCGTGCCGGATTTCATCCTCCTCATGGCGAAGATATCGATCATACTCATGGTGATGAACCTGCTTCCGATCCCGGTCGTGGACGGCAGCCATATCATCTTCTTCACGATTGAGATGATCAGGGGGAAGCCGCTCAGCCAGAAGATCATGGAACGGATACAGACCGTCGGCATCGTTATCCTCATTATGCTCAGCGCCTTTGTCATATTGAACGATATTTCAATGCTGCCGGTGATCCAGAACCTCTTCAAATAGCGGCTGCCCGCGCGGCGGCAGCCCGCATGAGGCCGGGGCATGGCGGATGCCGTGACCCCGGCAACAGGTACGGACGCGGTATCCTGCCTCCCGGGCCTGATAAATGAAATATTTCATCAAATTATTGCCGCTTTTTTATTGCAAATTCAATTCGGATTGTTATTGATAAGATTTTTATATGCCATATAGAGTATAAATGGAATATCAATATGTTTGACAGTGCGGGGCTCTCCCCGGCACGCTATCCCGGGAAGCCGGGACGCGGGATCGGGGCATCTGCGCGGCAGGCATAAGTAATTCCCGGTTGTCAGAGGTTGCGTATGAATTTAAAAACGATTATCCGTACATTTTTATGGTTCGTCAATTTCCAGACCATGCTGAAGCTCACCGTTCGATGGATGAGGATGCGTAAAAATCGCGTGCTCTTCATCTTCGAAGGGAAGGAATACACCTACGGGGAGGTCTACGGGCAGGCGACGAGATACGCCAACTTTTTTCTCTCTGAGAGGAAAAAGCTGGTGGATGCGGGAAAGCTCGGTAAAAAGGACCGGCTCGCTCTCGGCGTGTACATGGAAAACACGCCCGAGTACGTCTTCGCCTCATTCGCGGCCGGGTTGAGCAACTCGGTGCTCTTCGCTGTCAATACCGGACTCCGCGGCGAGACGCTGGCGAAAGTCATCGACCAGGCAAAGGTATCATTCCTGGTCGTAAATGAAAATTCCGCCGCCGAGGTGAGCAAGGTCGTCAAGGAGATCACCGTCATCGGTAAAAACGAGATCCTCTGCGCGGGAACTGACGCGGAGGTGAAGAAGTCCGGTTTCCGGAGCCTGGCAAAGGCCGTCGATGAATCCTCGAACGTGAAGGTGCCGGGCCGTTACCGGGTTCGGGTGGACAACTTCAGCCCGGTGATCGTCATATATACGTCCGGCACGACCGGGATGCCCAAGGGCGTGCCCTGTACGCACATCAAGCTCGTGGGCGCCGGGTTCGTCGTCCAGGGCGCGGTCGGCCTCACGAAGAACGACCGCGGCTACATATCCATGCCGCTGTTCCACTCGAACGCCTGGTACATCGGCATACTGCCCCAGCTCATCGTGGGCGGCAGCTTCGTGCTGAAACGGAAGTTCAGCGCCAGCGCCTTCGAGGCGGACATGCTCGAGCACGGCGTTGCCTTCCTCAATTACGTGGGCCAGCCGCTCCACTACATCCTCGACGCGCTCGAGAAGAAGTACGGGAGCGGGGAGGCGATCATAAAGGCGCTTGCCAATAACCCCAGGAACAAATTCCGCCTCGCGTACGGGAACGGGGCCTCGGTGGTCGACCGGAAAAAGCTGAAAGAGTACCTCAACATGGACCATATCTACGAGATCTACGGGTCCACCGAGGCGGTCATCACCACGGCGAACCGTCCCGGCGACCCGGTAGACAGCGTGGGCGCCGCATCGAAAGACGTGTTTATCCTCAACGAAGAGGGGAAAGAGTGCCCGCCGGGAATACTCGACGCGAACGGCAAGCTTATGAATTACGACGAGGCAGTGGGCGAGATCTGCCGGAAGGTGGGAACGGACAACCTCCGGTTCGACGGCTACTTCGACAACAAGAACGCGACCAGCCAGAAGTTCCGGAACGGGAACTACCACTCCGGGGACCTGGGCCACATCCGGGTCGTCAACGACAAGCGGTACCTCTTCTTCAACGGCCGGACCGACGATTGGATCCGCAAGGACGGGGAGAACTTCTCGGCCGAGAGCGTGTTGCAGTTCGCGCAGGAGATACCCTGCGTCGACAGTGCCGTGGCCTACGGCGCGCCCTGCCACGTGGCGGACGAGCGGGTCATGGTGACCGTGCAGCTGAAGAAGAACCATATGTTCGATCCGTCCGAGGTGCACACCTGGCTCGTGAAGCAGCAGAAAGAGGGGGGCATGGACCCCAAGTGGATGCCGGACTATATCCGCATCATTGAATACTTTCCCGTGACGGATACGCAGAAGATCATGGTAAGGCCCTACAAGAAGGACCATTTCAATATCGAGAAGAACCCGGACATGCATGTTTATTTCTGCGAGCGCGGCGGGAAGTCCTATCAAAAGCTCACGAAGGACAAGTTCCTGGAGCTCAAGGACGGGTTTAGGAAGAACGGGCGGGAAACCCTGCTGGGGTAATGCATCGAGCCTGACTGGCCCGCAAGCGTTTGCGGGCCGGGCAATAATCATGGGGAGGGGGGAGGCAGAAATGCCGCCCCCTCTTTTTATCATATCCTTCCCTAAGAGAATACTCAAAAAAAATTCTTGCAATTTAATCTGACTGATGTTATAATATTCTAATGAACCGCTTTTCATTGATATTGAAATAATTCTCTGCAGGAGAGTATTATATAATAATGAAAGGCTCATCTGTCGCATTGATATGCACCGTACTGTTCTGCATGAATGTCCTTAATGCCAGCGCGGCGGGGATGAAAATAGGGGCCACTGCATGGTATTCCTGGTGGGACAGTAACTACGTCGAGGATCACTTCAGCGGCAGATCCGATCCGATGACAATAAAGAGCAACTATTCAATCAATCCGGCACCTCTCTACGGTCCGGCCCTTTCTTTTGATTTCAACAGCACATGGAGCATCAATGCCATTTTTATATATGGGAGCCATTTCAGGCCGGAAGGCAGATTCTACAATATTTCCGACACCAGCCCTTCTATTCCCCTGAAGATGAATTCGTCATCCGCAAGGGTCGAAAAATATGACCTTGACACAACGCTTTCCTGGGCTGTACACAACTACTGCAAGCTTTTCCTCGGAATGAAATACCAGGGATACGGCATTGACGTATCGGGTTATGCGATAGCGCCGGGGTCGGTGACCAGGAATCTGGGTGGCGAGCAGGTATCTTCATCATTCGGTCCGGGTCTTGGTATCGGGGTGACGATTCCCGTTGTCGACAATCTCTATATTCTCGGAAGCTTTTCTGGAGTTTACCTCAGAAGCAGGTGGGCGTTGCGCTCTTCGAGCCTGGGATATGGTGATTTCATCCTGGGGGCATATGGCGATCCCTATACGATCAATTACTTGAGAACAAAGGTCAATGCTGCATTCAACGCGGGTGGGCTGAACTCCAGCCTTTCGCTGGCGTATGTCTTTCAAAAGGCGTCTCTTACCTTAAGCCTCGGAGGGAGATACCAGTTGCTTAAGTTCTCTCTCGACGGGCTCGGAAGCCAGGTATTCAACGTAACGAACCCTGCCAATCAGAACGCTGCACTCTCCTATGGTATTATATACGCACTTATCTATCAGGCCCAGGTAAGAAAGACACTTGATTCAACTCTTGACCACTTTTATGGTCTGACTTTCTCGGCCATATATTCCCTGGATTTTTCACGTCCAAAATAACAGTTGTATTCATAAGAAGATGCCTTCTGTCCGACACCTGATGCCTGCGTAACTGCCGGATCTCCATGAACTTTTATCCGCAGCCATTTTTTATTCTTGCCGTATAAACCGTTTTATTGAAGTATAAATCATGGAGCGTTAAACCATGAACTATGAAACCATCATGTACGAAAAACCACAACCCGGTATCGGCATCCTCACGCTGAACAGGCCAGCGTCGTATAATGCGCTTAACCTGGCGATGATCGGCGAGCTGGAGACCTTCTGGCGCGAGAGGCTCTATGACATGGAGACCAGGGTTATCATTCTCAGGGGCAACGGCGAGAAGGGCTTCTGCGCCGGACTCGATATGAAGGAGACGAAGGAAAATTCACCGAAGCAGAGTCTGGAGGAGTTCTATATATTCCAGGCGCGATTCGCGCGCCTCAACCTGGCAATGCGCCGCGCGCCGCAGCCTGTAATCTGCTGCGTTCACGGGGCGGCCGCGGGACAGGGTTTCAGCTTCACGCTTGCCTCGGATATCAGGGTCGTAAGCACTGACGCGAGGTTCTGCGCGGCGTATATCAATATCGGCCTTGGCGGCGCAGACATGTCGTGCAGTTATTTTCTTCCGCGGATGATAGGGGCGGGGCGCGCGTACGAGTTCATGTATACCGGGGAATTCTTTTCCGCCGAAGAAGCGTACCGCCTGGGCCTGGTGAGTAAGATCGTGGAGCGCGGAAAGCTTCTTGATACGGCCATGGAATACGCGGCGACCCTTCTGAAAAAGAACCACATGGGGCTCCGCCTCACCAAGGAGGCCATAAACATGAATATTGATGCGCCCGGACTAGAGTATGCGCTGAATATGGAGGATCGGAACCAGACCCTCCTTGCCATAAACACGCTCATGAAGAAGGATTGACGGCGGGTCGTTTCGTGTGGGGCTGCGGAGTTCGTCCCGCTCCTGACAGGGTGCTTCGCACCGGACTTCCGGTGGCTTCATTTCCCGACCTGTGACAGATACTACTTATAAGGAGGGCCTCGGCATGAAGGCTTCTACGGTTACTTACAGGGCATCAGATGGAACGAAAATATTTGCGTATAAATGGCTGCCGTCCGGAAAGACAAAAATCAGGGCAACGGTCCAGATCTCCCACGGCATGGCGGAACATGCCGCGCGGTACGAGCGCTTTGCGAAGCAATTGACCGCGGCCGGTTACGCGGTATACGCGAGCGACCACCGCGGCCACGGCAAAACCGCGGGTTCCCTGGAAAACGTCGGTTATCTGGCGGACGAGAGCGGGTGGGATAAAGTCGTTGATGACATGCATGTCCTCACCGGCATGATAAGGAAGGAAAACAAAAAGGCGCCGATATTTCTGTTCGGGCACAGCATGGGCTCGTTCCTTTCAAGGCAGTACGCGATGCTCCACGGCGGCGAGCTGACAGGGCTCATCCTCTCCGGCACCGGCGGCGACCCGGGGCTCCTCGGGAAGATCGGTCTCCTCGTGGCGAAGCGCGAGGCCGCGAAAAAGGGGGGGAGGGCGAAAAGCCCCCTGCTCGACAAGCTTTCGTTCGGCGCGTTCAACAAGGCTTTCAGGCCCAACCGGACGAATTTCGACTGGCTCTCGCGGGACAACGCAGAGGTGGACAAGTACGTGGCCGATCCTTTTTGCGGCGAGGTGTTCACTGCCGGATTTTTTTGCGATATGCTCGGCGGGCTGGCTTTTATAAACAAGAAAGAAAATATCCGGAATATCCCCCGGGACCTGCCGGTGTACCTTTTCTCCGGCTCGCTTGACCCGGTAGGCGCAAATACGAAGGGCGTGCTCCAGGTCTACAACTCCTATGTCAATGCGGGCATTAAAGACGTGACGTACAAATTTTACAGGGACGGGCGCCACGAGATGCTCAACGAGACAAACCGCGAGGAAGTGTTTGCGGACGTTATCGCCTGGCTTGGCAGGCACCTGTAGAAGCTGAATACGCCGGGGGTCGGGTTACTACCCGGCCCCGGCAGTGTTGCTGCGGCTATCCCTTCTTGTTCTTCTCCATCAGCTCGATGAAGCTTTCCACCCTCGTTTTCATCTGTGCGTCCGAGTAGGCGCGCGGATCGTTCATGTCGCACTGGATGATCAGGACCGGAACGTTCAGGTCGCTCTGGATCGCGTTTTTCAGGTCGATCATCCCGGTGCTCGAGGGCCGGCATGAAAGGTTTTCGTGCAGGATCACGCCGTCGATGCTATAGTCCTTTACGGCCTGCTCGAAATACTGGATCCGTTTATCGAGGTTGTACGAGTAGGGCAGGTCCATCATGATGCGCGCGACCTCCCGCAGTGACTCCGAGTAGTCCTTGCCTACCGGCTTGGGCGGCGCGAACGAGAATGTGTAGGGCTCATAGGTGATGACCGCGCTGTATTTTGCAAGGTCGTACATGAAGCGCATCCGGTACCAGAAGGGGATGCCCTCGAACAGGAGGCGGTAGCGCTCCTTTGCGCCGCCGGAGAGGGTGCCCTCGCCTTTTTCGGCCCGTTTTTTGACGTCGCCCAGTATCTTCTCGAAGAACTTTATGCCCACCTTTTTGCCGGGGAGCATCACCAGGGGGAAGAACGACGCCGAGGTCTCGGCCGAGCTGTAGGGGCTGGGCACGCACTTGCGGTACTCGTAGATCTCGCGCCAGAGGATGCTCATCCGCTCGGAATCGTCGCTGGCCCGCATCATGTTCTTGACATTCAGCTCCTTGCCCGTGTGCTTCTTCACGAACTCGAAGAAGGCGTAGAACTGGTCGACCATGTAGTTGATGTATCCCTCGATCGTACGCTCGTCCGTGCCGCTTACGATCTTGGGGCAGTCGAACATGAATATCGGCACCTTGAGCTTCTCGGCCTGGATCTGGAACCACTTCCAGTGGGTGTCGCAGATGGTGTTGGTGCAGGTGATGATGTCGGGTTTCGGTATGCCGCCCAGGGACATCTTGACGTCCAGATCTACGGCGCCGAAATTGGTCTTACAGTAGGAGCAGAGGTCGCGCGAGTAGCCCATGCTCTCGGCGTGCTCGATAAGGCGCTGGGACTGCTTCTGGGCCGCGGCCACGGTCGCCATGTTTTCCGGGTGGAGCGGGAAGATGTCAAAGCCCCACAGGAGCTCGATCGGAAAGCCGGCACAGCTCCACGCGGTTTTCTTCCAGGGGAGTACGCTGTACAGCTTTCCCACGAGGAAGTAATAGATCATTGACCACTTGAGTTCCCTGGCGTGCGGCAGGGTGTCGATCCTGATCTGCGGGGTCCCGGTTTGTGATGATTTTTTCTGGTTCATGTCTGTCACCTATACCATCTCTGAAAATGCTGCGAGCCTGTTCATGAGATGGTTGTCCGGGCCCGGCGTGAATTCGCGCTCCAGGTGGAGGACGCGGTATCCCTTCTCTTTCAATGCCCCGTTCACCAGGACCGAGTCGTACGCGAACGGCTCGCAGAACTTGAGGTTCTGCGAAATGACGGTGCCCAGGCCGGAGTCAGCCATGGCCTTCATTAAATAGTCGATCCTGCCGCGCATCCCGAGCCTGGTGGCGGGCTTCGGTATGGTGAGATAGTACGAGGCCAGCGCATCGATCGGGTCTCCCTCTTCCCTGATCAGCGTTGCGTAATACCGCTCACCCACGGAAAGGTCGTCGCGGACGATGCGGAACCCGGACGCGTCGATCTGGTCCATGAGCTCCGGGTAGGTCACGTCGGAGCCGGTGAGCAGGACCTTCTTCATGTTTTTCGGGAAGGGCCCTTTCTTCTCGACTTTAGTTATCAGCGTGTCGATCTCCGCTGCCGCTTCCTGTTTCGGCAATGTCATGCTTTTTATAAGTATTTCGAGGTACTCGCGGTTCGTAACGTCCTTCTCGCTCCTCATCGCGGAGAGCTTCTGGAGCCGCTTCTTGACTTCGTTTGATTCCCGTATGGCTGCCGAAAGCATTTCATCGGTCACGGAGATTTTAAAGTGGCGGCTAAGCGCGTCGATGAGCCGCCACAGCTCGGTTTTCATGAAGCGCAGTGCCAGAGAGTCGTCCTTGAGCGGGCCGTTGAACCAGTAGAGGAACGGCGTTTTCACGTGTCTCCTCCACACGTCGTAGTGGCGGTTGGTGGCGTTGCATCCCTGGGCCACAAGGATGCCCTCCCACTCGCCCGAGTGGGCAAGCGCCTGGGTCATGAAGCTCCGGGCGGCGGGGCAGAAGAAGGGCTGGAGAAACTGGTCCGCGGGCGCGTTCGAGGTGTGGACGTCCCCGAAAATCTTGTAGGGAATGAATCCTGCGGCCGCGATGACCTCTTCCGGCATGTCATGGGATGAATCGAAATATGCTATTGTCTTCATAGTTGTACCGGGCCTGATCCTCTTCGTTTCGATGTATTTTGAAAAAAGCTCCAGCGATTGGTTACGATTATAAGTTTGCTGAAAAACTCTACGCAGGGAGTTTTTCAGCAAACTTTTTTTCAGCAAACTTATAGTATGTTTTATCCAGCGTGCTAAATGCTATACTATCAAAGGGCCATGTCAAGTCAATGCGAATTTAAATTGTTAATGCATGATTTTGGTCGGATTTTATCTCAAGCGGCCCAGTGGATTATTTAGAATTGCTGTTAATATTGACTTGATTAATTGTACCGTATATGAACAGATATCGCCCTGTTCGCGCCTTCTTCTGTTTCGGCCGGACCCGTTACCTTAATGCCGGATTTGTCAACAAACCGATGGAGGACTCCCAGATGAAACACTCCCGCATGGGTCTAACCATGACTGCCGTTATTTTTGCCTTATTGGTTGCACCCTCCCTGCTCCCAGCCGCGCCCCGGAGCATCGATGATGCGTTGAAGGCCCGGAAGCTCTGCCTGTCGGCTGAATACCTGGAGGACAGAGACGGCGCGCTTACAATAGAGGACGTCCGCAGCGGAAAAGCGAAAGGGGAGTGGATGAAGTCGGAGAAGAGCGCACTGGGCTTCGGATTCACCCGGTCGGTCTACTGGATACGCTTCGAGATTGCCAACCCGGAAGTGACGGACGTGGCCGCTCTCATCCAGCAGGAGTATCCGCTCATTGACAGGATGGAGATGTGGGTGTTCCGGAACGGAAAACAGTCCGGGTATTTCATGACCGGCGACACGCTCCCGTTCAGCGAGCGGCCGTACATCAACCGCACGTTCGTGTTCCCGGTGAGCATCGGTGCGGATTCGGTTTCGTCCTTCTACCTGCGCTACCAGAGTGAAAGCTCCATGAGCATCGTGTTGAACGCGTGGTCTCCGGGCGAGTTTGACCGGCTCAGTAGGGACGAAGAGCGGATCCTCATGCTGTATTACGGCATCATGCTCACGATGGTGATCTACAACCTGTTCATATTCCTGTCCCTCAGGAAAATGGAGTATATATACTATGTCCTGTTCATCCTGGGATTCCTTGTTTTCACCATGACGCAGAACGGAACTGCCTTCCAGTTCCTATGGCCCTCATTTCCCGCGTTTGCTAACGCATGCATTCCGCCGGTGCTCTGCTTTCTCGCCGGTTTCGCCATCATCTTTTCCGTCAGTTTCCTGGACATGAAAGCATATGCGCCTGCATTATACTGGTCCCTTCTCGTTTTTGCCGCGATTGAGGCTGTCTTCTTTATTGCAAGCATCCTCCTGCCCTACCGGTATGCCATGACCGGTTCTGCGGTGCTCGCCCTCATTATCGTGATCTCGACGCTGATAGCGGGGATTCGTGTCGGCAGGAAGGGGAACCGGAGCGCCCGATTCTACCTTCTTGCCGTCGGCATTTTCCTGCTTGGAAGCTTCATCTATCTACTGAAGTCTTTCGGCGCGCTGCCGTCCGGGGTCGTTACCGACTGGTCCCTGCAGTTCGGGTCCGCCGCCATGGTGCTCCTCCTGTCGCTGGCGCTTGCCGACCGGATCAGGGCCACAACGACCGAGCTCAAAGCCACGCAGCGGCGGCTCGAAAAGAGGACCGTGACGCTTGAAGGGGTCATGGACACCGCGCGCGAGATGTCCGCGGAGCTATCGCAGATCGGCGGGGAGCAGGAGCAGATCAGCCGCAGGTTCTCCGAGATGTCCCAGGAGCAGGCGACGATGAGCGAGCAGATGTCCGCCGGCTTCGAGGAGCTGACCGCCGCCATCGACTCGATCAGCGAATCCGGCGGGAAGCAGGTCGCGGAGCGGGAGCGCGTGAGCCGGTCGGTCGAGGAGCTGCGCGCCACGCAGAAGACCGTTATCGCGATGAGCCGCGACGCGCTCGAAAGCGTGGGGGACATCTCGCGCTCCGCCGACGAGACGGGGGAGAACATGGACCGCATGACCGACGTCATCCGCGTCATCGCGGACGGCGGGCGGACGGTGCGGAACTTCATGTCTGTCATCGATGATATCACCGACAAGATAAACCTCCTGTCGCTGAACGCCTCGATCGAGGCGGCCCGGGCCGGCGAGGCGGGACGGGGCTTTGCGGTCGTGGCCGACGAGATCGGGAAGCTTGCGACCGCCACGGTCGACAACTCAAAGGAGATCTCGGGCAAGATCGGCACGATCATTTCCGACATCGAGAGCAGCATGAAGATCATGGAGGACACGCGGAAATCGATCGAGAAGATTTTCGGCGGAATAGACGTAATAAGCGGAAGGGTCGGCGCGGTGGCCCGCGAGATGGAGAGCCTGGGGAATGTCATCGCCACGATCGTGGAGCAGGCCGTGGTTCTGGACGAGCTGACAAAGGCGATCGCGCTGTCGACGTCCGAGCACAAGCTGTCGATGGAAGAGAGCGGGAGGATGGTGATTCGCATAGCGGAAATGGCTTCCGCGATGGCGGACTCGACCATGGACATCGTCCGGTTCACCGGGCTGATGCTGAAGCGGGCGCAGGACCTGAACGCCATTGTCCGCGGCAACGGCGAGGAGGCGCCCGCGCAGGCCTGATGCTCCGCCGGCGCGTGAGAGTTAATTGACAAAATCCTCCGGATGCGATAGGGTCTGCCCTGCAGGCCCGCCGTCGTTTCGGATGCGGCGCCGCCAGGGAGGTCACCATGAAACTGTCGCGCTATTCCGCCCGGAGGCTGCACTTGCTGGTCATCCCCACGGTCGCGGGCATAGGCATAGGCGCCGTGGTAGCGGTCCTTATCTCTCCGGAGCCGACATTTCGCACCGTGCTGCAGGGCATACTCTGCGGCCTCCTGATCGGGCTCTCCGTGTTTTACCTCGAATACTTCGTCCTTGACAGGATTGGGAGGTTTTCAGTCGGCCTTATCATCCTCTCCCGGACCGTCATTTACAGCGTGTCCATCGTCGTCTCGTACATCGTGTCAGACCTCGTCGTCTTTCCGGTGGGCAACCTCGTCTCCGACCTGAAAAATTTCCTGGCCATCGGCTTTGCCGCGGCCATGGCTTCCATCCTGACGGTCACATTCCTCATCAACATGAACCGACTGCTCGGGCAGAAGGCTTTCATCAGACTCCTGGTCGGCCTGTACCACCGGCCCGTGCTGGAGGAGCGCATCTTCATGTTCATCGACCTCTCGTCGTCGACCGCGCTCGCCGAGGAGATCGGCGACATCGCCTTCCACTCGTTCCTTAATGACTTCTTCTTTGACGCCACGCGGCCCATCGTGGAATGCAAGGGCGAGATCTACAAGTACGTCGGGGACGAGATCATCGTTACCTGGACGATGAAGAACGGGCTCGGGGAAGGCAACTGCGTGGAGTGCTTCTTCCTGATCGAGGAGGCGGTCGCTGCGATCGAGGGGCGCTACCTCGAAAAATACGGTGTCGTGCCCCGCTTCACCGCGGGCATCCACTGCGGCGTCGCGGTGATCGGCGAGATGGGAGACTACAAGCGCGAGATCGCCTTCCTCGGCGACGTGCTGAACACCACCTCGCGGATACAGAGCGAATGCAAGGCCCGGTCGCGCCGCCTTATAATATCAGACGATCTCCGAAACCAGCTCTCCGGCGCGGGCGAGGCGGATTATGCGTTCGAGAGCCTGGGCGTTATCGCCCTGCGGGGCAAGAAGCGTGAGATGGAGCTGTTCAGCGTATCGCGTTAGGGCGGGGGCCGCGGCGTCAGAACTCGAGAAGGAAGAGTGTGATGTCGTCCTCGATCGGGGCGCTGCCGGCAAAGGCCGCCAGGTCTTCATGAAGGTTCCGGACGATGGTGTCGCTTTTCCTGAGGATGAGGTCCCGGAACATGTTTTGCAGGCGCGATTCCGAGTACATGGTGCCCTTCGGGTTTTTCTGCTCGATGATGCCGTCGGTGAAGAAGAGCACCTTGTCGCCCGGCCCCACCGGGTACTCCACCTGGCCGAACACCGGCTTTTTCACCAGGCCGAGCCCGGTCCCCTGGCAGTTGACCTCGATGAAGTCCCCTTTCCCCTCCCTCCAGAAGAGGGGGTGCGGATGGCCCGCCTTCGCCAGCGTGATCTTTTTGCGCTTCATGTCCACCAGGGCGTAGTAACAGGTCGCGTAAAGCTGGGAGATGACTTCAGAGAAGTGCGTATTGAGATATTTCATCAGCTGCACAGGCTTCCGGGCCATCTTTTGCACGGAAACGGAATAGGCGCCCTTCAGCACGCCGGTGCCCAGTGCCGAGGTTATGCCGTGGCCCATGATGTCGGCGATGATGATGCTCGCCTGCCCCGGCCCGATCTGCGTGACGTTCAGGAAGTCGCCGCCTATCTCCATGCAGGGCCGGTAGATGTATGAATGCCTGACCCCGGGGAGGAAGGAATGCTCGTGGTCCAGGAGATCGCGGTTGATGAAGTAGTTCTGTATGGTCCTGGCGGTCGAGAGGTCCCTGTTCAACTCTTCCAGGATGGTTGACTTTTTCCTGAGGTCTTGCTGGGAGAAGGCGAAGTTCGAAATGATGTTGCGGAACCGCGAAAAGGTGACCTCCAGGCAGTTCTTGTAGAAAGCCGCCGAGATCCGCCTGTTCTTCAGGAGCAGTTCGTCGAAGTCCTTTTTTTCAAGGCGGAAGAGCTCCGTCTCATCGATGCTGGTAACGTTCGCGGAGCGGGGCATGTTGTCGACCAGGGAAAACTCCCCGAAATAGGACTCGGCATAGAGGGTCTCCAGGGGTATGTCCTCGCCCGCCTCGTCGGTCTTGGACACCGTCACGGTGCCCCTGACGATGACGCACATGGAGTCGCCGTGCGCCCCTTCCTTTATGATGCGGGCGCCGGGGGGATAGCTTTCAGACCTGAGGAGCGGGATGATCTCCGCGTAGTCCCCGTCGCTGAGCCCCTGGAATATCGGGATGTTCCTGAGGATGTAAGTGATGTCTCTGTCCGTTGCGGATGTCATGGGCCTCCCGTTCGCCGCGCCTCACTTGTTGAGACCCGACAGCTCCTTTTTCATGGCGTTGAATTTTTCAAGATACATGTTGTAAATTTCCGGTGTACTGAGGAATTTCTGCCTGCCGGTGATGCCGATCAGGCGCCGCTGAGACTTCTTCTTCTTGATGATCAGGTAGGCCGCTTCGAGGATGCCAAGGGCCTGGCAGGTCAGCATGGTGACGTCGGTGTAGGTGTAGCCCATCTGGCCGAATTTCGCAATGCCGCCCGCATCGAGGGCGACCGCTTCGCTCGAATCGGCGCCGGTGGCCATTTTCTTTTCGTAGTAGTAGTCCAGGAGGAAGAAGTAGCTCGGCTTCATCGCGTTCTGGACTTCCGCAGCCGCCTGCTGAAATTTTTCGAGCTTCATGATCGGGCTGTCTGCGGCGTCCGGCTCGCTTACGAAGTCGTCCTTGATGAGATTGACGTTCTCAATCTGGTTGATGAAGGTGCCGCTCCCCGGGTAATATTTCCTGAAGGTGATGCGGTATTCGTCGAAGAGGGGGAACATCTCCTGGTAGGAACGGTTGCGCTTCAGGAAGTTCTTCCACACGCTGGTGAGCCATTTCATCACTTCATCCGTGAGGACGAGCTGACCCCGCTGCTTCAGGTTGTACAGGATGTTGGAGATGAAGAAGAGCACGTAGTTGCTGCCCGACGAGCGGAGGTGCTGCTCGCATTCCTTCTGGTTCGCAGGGTGCGCCATGATCTCGTCGATCGACCGCATAAGAGCGTCCAGCCTGTCAAGTGGAAGGCGCCGGTACGCCAGCGATACGAGGACTGCTTCGCCGATGTCCTCGAGAATCCTGTGAATGTTCAGGTGTGAGGCGTCCGCCATCTGTTCCGATCATCCTTGCATGGATTTACGAAGAGCACGAGGAGTATTCGTCAACAATAAAACCAATAATGTCAAGTATTATTCGAGGGAGGAGCGGCCCTTCAAAATAATCATTGACGCCCCGCGAGAGCGGTATATCCTTGAAAACACTGGATCGGGAAGTGTACATGGATTTTATTCTTGCAGGCAGCAAAAGCATCGTTCTGATCTCCATGAAGGCGCGGGCGCGCATCGCGGTCCCGGCCTCGCATGATTATGTCATCATCGAGTCGGCCGACATACGGGACGATGTCCAGAAGCTCATCGACGATGAAGGATCCGTCCATATAGCAGCGGTTATTTTCATCACCATAGAGGAGTACCGGTCGCTGAACAAGCTCCTGAACGTCATTTCGTTCAGGGACATTTCCTACCAGTTTGTCATATTCGGCCGGGAGGGCGAGTTCACGGACCTGGGCTTCGAAAACCTGAGGGAAATTTCAGAATTCAGAATAGGGCCGCTTTCGGAATCGGAATTCCTGTTCGTGGCCCGCAAGACCTTCGCCGTTATCAACGACCTCTACCTTAACCGCTCCCTCCAGGAGGAGTATTTTAACAAGCTGGTCGATACGAAAAAGGACCAGGACGACCTGATCGACATGGGGCGGGCCCTTTCCATAGAAAAGGACCCGGACAAGCTGCTGCGCCTGATCCTCTTCCTGAGCAAGCGGATCACCGGCGCCGACGCCGGGAGCATCTTCCTCGTCGAGCAGGACGAGGAGGGGAAAAAGCGGCTCCGTTTCAAGTATTCCCACACCTTTTCCCGCGATATCGCCCTGGAGGAGTTCGTCATCCCGATGGACAAGAAATCGATATCCGGGTACGTCGCCGTGACCGGCCAGGTGCTCAACATCCCGGACGCGTACAATCTCCCTTCGGGCTCACCCTACTCTTTCAACTCGACCTTCGACCTGAACAACAATTACATATCCCGGTCCATGCTCGTGGTGCCGATGAAGAACCACGCGGACGAGATCATCGGCGTTATTCAGCTCATCAACAGCAAGGAGGAGCCGAAAGGACTCAAGGAGGGCGAGTACGAGGCCTTCACGATCAAGCTGCTGAAGCCGGAGGATTTTGACCGTCACGTGGTCGTGTTCAATAAGAAATACGACAGCCTGCTGGAGGCCGTTGCCGGGCAGGCGGCCATCGCGATCGAAAACAACCGCATGATAATACAGATACAGCGGCAGTTCGAGGAGTTCGTCAAGGCGTCGGTCTCCGCCATCGAGTCCCGCGACCCGGCCACCTCCGGTCACTCCTTCAGGGTCGCGGAGATATGCAAGGCCATGGCGGTCGCTGTTAACGAGGTGGACACCGGCTACCTGAAGGACTTCCACTTCAGCGATATCCAGATCAAGGAGCTGGAGCTGGCGGCGCTGCTCCATGACTTCGGCAAGGTATACATCGACCTCTCCGTATTCAGGAAGGCGAAAAAACTCTACCCCAAGGATTTCGATAACCTCAGCCTGCGGCTCAATTACCTGTACCGGTTCCTGGAGCTCCAGTACTCCTCGCAGGAGGCCGGGCTCTTAAAGGAGATGGGCAAGAACGAGAACGCGGTCGCCTTGTTCACGCAGCTGGTCAGGGAGCGGAACGAAAAGCTGCGGCGGATCATCGAGATACGCGACAAGCTGAGCCAGTTGAACGAGCCGGCGGTGACGGATGAAAACCCGGAGGAGACACTGGGCCGCATCTCGGCAGAGATCGACGAGATTGAATGCGTCAACGTGGACGGCGACCGTCTCTGCATTATCTCTCCGATAGACGTCCTCAACCTTTCCATCAGGCGGGGGAGCCTGAACCCGATGGAACGGAAAGAGATTGAGAGCCACGTGACCCACACCCACCACTTTGTGAGCAGGATACCCTGGCCGCCGGAATACCGCAACATACCGGAGATCGCGCTCCGGCACCATGAGAAGCTGGACGGGAGCGGGTATCCCGACGGACTGAAGGGGCGGGAGAGCACCCTTATACAGTCGCGGATCATGGCGATCGCGGACATCTACGACGCCCTGGCCGCAAGCGACCGGCCTTACAAGAAGGCGGTGCCGCTGGAGCGCGTCCTGGTCATCATGAAGGAAGATGCGGAGCGGGGCATTCTCGACCGTGACCTGGTCAACCTGTTCATCGAGAAGAAGATATATGAAAAGATCGATAAAGACTCGTTCAAGGGCGAGCGCGCGGAAAACGCCTGCTAGGGGGGAATGAGCGCCATGCGGCTCCTGAAAGACATGCTTGTCATCCTCGTCGCCGCTTCGGCCGTCGGCCTGGCGATCAACCTGTTCCATCCCCGCGGCTTCGTCCCGGTGAGCCGGCAGGACCTCGCCCTGAAGCGGGTCGTGTCCGTAACAGCGGTGGAGGCGAAGATCAAGTATGACGCCGGCGTGGCTCTGTTCGTAGACGCACGCGAGAAGGTTGCCTTTGACGACGGCCATGTCGCCGGCGCCGAGCACATTCCCGCCGA
>JBGTBN010000078.1:0-17678 GCA_041749375.1 Spirochaetota bacterium | reverse complement strand
GACAATTATCATAGCCCGTTTTATTCCTGTGATAAGAACATTCGCCCCATTTATTGCCGGTGTTGGCCGCATGTATTATCCTCGTTTTCTTTTATATAATATACTTGGAGGTTTGTTGTGGCCTTTGGTATTTGTTCTTAGCGGTTATTTTTTTGGCAATATCCCATTGGTTAAAAAGTACTTTTCGGTACTTATTATTGCTATTGTCATATTATCAGTCATTCCTTTGATTATCGGTGCGTTCATAGCACGAATAAAAGAGAAGCACAAACAGAATATCAGCCTGGTTTCGGATGATGCTTGATAATGATTTTAGAAATATCAATATAAATGAAATGAAAAAGACAGGAGGCGGGGATTCCCGCCTCCTGTCTTTAACTACAGGCTAGATGGGACTTATACTATTGGACGCTCCTTCGCTGAATGTCATGATTTTGCAGAGGAAAGCGGCATAATGATATAAAATAGAACATGGACTAAAACGATAAATTATTAATTAGTAAGAGTTAAAAAAAATTTGTGATTTAGCAATTGAAGTCAAGAAATGATAATTAGTATCATGTATTATTTCTCCATCGGAGGATACATGGATGACGAAAGAAAAGGTTGAAGCAGTCGGGAAAATTCAGGAATATGTGCAATCCCATATCACCGACCCCATCACCCTGAAGGACCTGGCCCGGGCATGCGGATTCTCGCCATGGCACGCATCCAGGATCTTTAAGGAGCTCCTGGGAAAAACGCCATTCGAGTATATCAGGGCCTGCAGATTGTCCCGGGCGGCGCTCAGGCTCAGGGATGAAGATGTAAAGGTGATCGATGTCGCTTTTGATTTTGTTTTTGACACCCATGAAGGGTTCACGAGGGCTTTTTCCAGACAGTTTGGGATCAATCCTTCACAGTATAAGGCGCACACTCCACCTGTACAACTTTTTATTCCGTATCAGATAACACATTCCTACCGGTACATTCTAAACAAGGAGAAGAAGATGAATGGCAACAGCACTATGAATAAAAGCGGGAATCAGATTCATACGGTTTTCGTACAGGTGGTTGAAAGACCTGCCAGGAAGATGATCCTGAAAAGAGGCCTGGAGGCATCCGACTATTACGAATACTGCGGAGAGGTGGGTTGTGATGTGTGGGGAATACTGATAAGTATTAAAGAGGCACTCTATGAGCCTGTCGGCATTTGGCTGCCGCCGCGCATGATACCCGCGGGGACGTCCAGATACGCACAGGGCGTAGAAGTCCCTGCTGGTTATTCGGGCCAGGTTCCTGATGGATTCGACATCATTGATCTTAAGGCGTGTAAAATGATGATATTCCAGGGACCGCCCTTCAAGGACGAGGAATTTGAGGATGCCATCTATAGTATATGGGATGTGATGAAATCATATAACCCGGAATTGTATGGATTCTCATGGGCGGATCAGGATGCACCTCGATTTCAATTGGAGCCCCAGGGTTACAGGGGATATATCGAAGGTCGGCCCGTGGTGCAGATTAGTTAAATGGTGTTAAGGGGAATTCAAAAAGGCGGGGTCTATCAACCCCGCCTTTTTGCGTTCTAGCATGCAGGTGACGAGGGAATCGAACCCCCAACCTGCGGTTTTGGAGACCGCTGCTCTGCCTAGTTGAGCTAGTCACCTATAAGGTGATAGTATGAAAGTTTTTACCCGCCCATTCGTCAAGTATTTTTATCCCAGGTAGAGAAAATGCCATTTATCGGCATTATATGGAAAAATGCCGATTTTAAGTTGCTCTGACACCATGGACAGGAGCCAGAGTATAGAAGCCTGTGATAGTTATCGCCTATTTAAGGGTCAGAGTAATAGTCTGGCCGATAGTTATCGGTGAAATGAAGCTGATAAAAGGGCTGGAAGCGTTTGTAATCGTTGCTCTGACCCTCGTGATGCTCTGACCCCGGGGAGGGGGGCGATACTACCCCCGCGGCCTGATCTTCCAGGTGAAGGCGAGCAGGATTATCGAGATGAGTGTCGCGATGTATATGGCGTACATCACGCCGTCCCATCCGTACGCGGGGTTCTGGGCCATCCAGCCGAGCCCCTTTGCCTGGGCGGTCCTGCCGATGTAGCCCCAGAGCCCCACGAACCCGGCCGCAGCGCCCACTGCCTTCTTCGAGGTCATGTCGAGTGCGGCCACGCCGAGGAGCATTACGGGCGGGTACACGAAAAAGCCGATCACGCCGAGGAACACCATGTCCAGGTAGAGGTTGCCGGGCGGATTGAGCCGCAGCCCCACGAACGCGAAGAAGATCGGGATCATGCAGAGCATGCTCACCATGCCGCGCCTGCCGCCAAGCCGGTCGGAGAGCCAGCCCATCAGGATGGTGCTCGGTATGCCGCTGAACTCGAGTATGAATACACTCATGCCGCCGCCCGCGAGCGTGGCCTGTTTCACGTCCCGCAAATACGTCGGCCCCCAGTCGAGCATGCTGTAGCGCACCACGTACACGAAGATGTTCGCCATGGCGAAGAGCCATAGTTTTTTATTGGCCAGTATATTGTCCACGAAAAGCTCCCGTGCGGTTAGCTCGCGTTCGTGGTCCTCCTTTGCCTCCGCCGGGTAGTCGTTCCGGTACTCCTCGATCGGCGGCAGTCCCTCGGACTGGGGCGTGTCGCGCAGGCGCAGGAGCAGGTAGGCCGCCCCGGCCAGCGCTATCACGCCGGGCACAGTGAAGGCGCCGGTCCAGCCCCAGAGGCCGGCGGCCCATGCGGCTATCACGCCCGCGATGCCGCCTCCCATGTTGTGCGCGATGTTCCAGACCGAGAACACGGTGCCGCGCTCGCCCACGCTGAACCAGTGGCCGAGCGACCTGCCGCAGGGCGGCCATCCCATTCCCTGCACGAACCCGTTCAGCGCCCAGAGGGCCAGGTGGGCGGGGTAATTCTGCACGCTGCCGAAGGCGAAGTTGACGGCCGCGGTCAGGAGGAGGCCCAGTGCCATGAAGCGCCGGGGATTGCTCCGGTCGGACAGCGCGCCCATCAGGAACTTGCCCAGGCCGTAGGCGATCGCGCTCACGGACAGGATGTCTCCCACCATTGAGTAGTCGTAGTGGAGCGCGCTTCCCATGTCCTTGGCCACGACCGCGAGGTTGTTCCGCGTGATGTAGAAGAGGGCGTACCCGATGAAGGTGGACTCGAGCACGGACCAGCGGTAGCGGGGGTAGAGCTGCTTCACCTCGTCGCCGGGAAGGCGCGGCGCGTGGGGCGCGGGCTTGAAAAATGCCGCTACCTTCCGGAGCAATCCGCCCTCTCACACCTGACGTGCGTTTTGTTTTTCCTGATGCCGAAATATTTTGATGAAACTGCCGGGAACCCCGGAGCGGGCCCGTCCGTTATGCACTCGATGAGCCAGTGGTTCCGGCGCGCATACGAGGCCACGCTCTCGGTCTCCCCTTTCTCGACGTGCTCGTCCGGGTTGATGATCATGCGGATGCCGCGGCTCGACTCGATCATCTCGCGGTCGCCCCGGCTGTTGCCCGCGGCGAAGAGCGGCGTCTCCTGCACGAAGGTCTCGACCGCCTCCTTCTTGCCGCGGTCCTGGGGCACGGGGCGCACGATCTCGGCCGTGATCCGCCCGCCGCGCACGACAGACTTCACGCCGATGACATTGGTGATCGGAATGCCGAGGGCTTTTGCCAGGAACTGCTGGTACATCGCCTCCGGGCTCGCTGACACGATCCAGATCTCGAACCCGTTTTGCTTTAATAGATCGATGAGCATTTTCATGGGCGCGTAGATTTTGTCCCGGTAATGCCTGTTGAAGCACTGCTCGCCGCGGTCGCGCACGCTCTGCACCGTGTCGCCCTCGAAGAAGAGGACGCGCATCTGCACGTACTCAAGGGACACGTTCGAGAGGGGCTTCATGCGCCGGATGAGGTCCGGCTTCCTGCGAGGCTCGTCCAGCGCCAGCCGGTACAGGCACTCGTCCGCGAGGTAGTGGGGCGCCTGGCCGATGATGGTGCCGTCCCCGTCGAACACCGCGATCCTGCGGCCTCTCTCGTTCCGCGTGTCCCGGAAGAACTTCTCGAGCGCGCTGTTGGTAGCGTCGCTGAATCCGGGGATCCTCTCGAACATGTATGACTGCCCGCCGCACGAGGCGAGGAGGGTAATGAGTGCCAGGATGACGAATGTTTTACGCATGATCGATTCTTCCTGATTGATGCCGCTAACGATACCTATACGGGAAAAGGCCGGGTGTCAAGAAGAAAGTTAAGCCCGCCGAAATAGGTTTGACATCCCCGTCATCGCGTCGTATAATACGCACTCCGGTTATCCGGAGCCGTATGCGGACTAACCCCTGTACTGTAGGAGGCCATCCATGCTGAAAAAGATCGGAGCGATAGCGGTTCTTGTAATAGTTGTGATCCTGGCGATTGCGCTCATACGCACCGCGCTCTTCACGTCAAAACAGGTCGAGGTAAAGCCGGTACCCAGAATCAGCATCGACGTAAAAGGGGCTGCGAAGCGGTTAGCCGGCGCCCTGCGCTTTAAAACAGTATCGCACATTGATCCGGCGAAGGTAGACACGAAGGAGTTCACCGATCTGTACGCATATCTGGACAGGACCTTTCCCCTTGTAAAGAAGAACCTCAAGAAGGAGCTCGTAAACAGCTACAGCATCCTCTACACCTGGAAGGGGAGCGATCCCAAGGCGAAGCCGATCCTCCTGATGGGGCACAGCGACGTTGTTCCGGTCGAGCCAGGGACCGAGAAGGACTGGAAGTACCCGCCGTTTGCTGGAAAAATTGCGGAAGGCTACGTGTGGGGCAGGGGCGCGCAGGACATCAAGCTCAATGTCACGGGCGTGCTGGAAGCGTTCGAATATTTACTGAAAAAAGGATATAAGCCGAAGCGCACGATCTACATGGCCATCGGCCACACGGAAGAGGTCCGCGGACAGGACGGCAACGGTAAAATTGCCGAACTCCTCAAATCGCGCGGAGTAAAGCTCGAGATGGTCGTGGACGAGGGCGGCTTCATATCGAAGGGCATGGTGGCGGGAGTCAAGGCTCCGGTCGCGCTCGTGGGCACGGCGGAGAAGGGGTATCTCTCGCTCGAGCTCACGGTAATCTCGGAGGGCGGGCACTCTGCCATGCCGCCGCGGGAGACCGCTGCGGGGATCCTCTGCGCCGCGGTGAGCAAACTTGAAAAGAAACAGTATCCCCTCAGGATAGCCGGCGTGACGAAGCAGATGCTGCAGACGGTAGGGCCGGAGATGCCCTTCGGCAACAGGCTTGCCCTGGCCAACCTCTGGCTCCTGGGCGGCGTGGTCAAGTCCCAGCTCGGCGCGGCGCCTTCCATGGCCTCGGTGATGCATACCACCATCGCGCCGACGATGCTGCAGGGAAGCCAGCGGGAGAACGTGCTGCCGATCAAGGCGACAGCGGTGGTGAACTTCCGCATCATGCCGGGAGAGACGACCGGGAGTGTTGCCGAACGGGCCCGCGCCGTCATCAAGGACGAACGGGTGAAGGTCACCGCGCTGGCCGAGGCGAAGGAGCCGACGCCGGTCACAGACGCCGGGCTCCCGGCGTACAAAACGCTGGAGCGCACCATCCGCGAGGTGTTCCCGGGCGCGGTCGTCACGCCCTTCCTCTTCTCGGCAGCGACCGATTCGCGCTTCTACATCCCGGTCAGCGAGAGCATATTCCGGTTTTCGCCCATGATCAACACCTCCGAGTCGCTCGGGCAGGTGCACGGGACGAACGAGCGCCTCGGGGTTGACAATTACGGCGACATCATCCGGTTTTTCATTCAGCTGATAAAGAACGTGGACGGGAAGTAAGGGGAACGACCATGAGCCATGTTGAGTTTTTTTCGTCGCCGACCTGACCCTACTGTCACCAGGCGAAAGAGTTTCTTTCCCATAATAACGTCAATTACACCGAGTACGATATCACGAGCGACGCGGCCGCAGCGCAGCGCCTCGCGGGCGCGGGAGTGAAGGGGGTGCCCGCGTTCGTCATAGACGGGCAGATGATCGTGGGGTTCGACCGCGTCCGGCTGGAGGGCCTGCTCCTGGGAAACATCGTGGAGTGTCCCAAATGCAGGACCAGGCACCGCGCGCCCAGGGGCAAGGGCCGCATCAGGATCACCTGCTCGAATTGCGGGACGAAGTTTGACGTGATGACGTGATATAACCCGCCCCAGGTGCCGCCAGCGGTACGGGCAACATGATGTTGCGAATGCAGGATAATTCGATGATGCCGATAAGCCGGCCTCCGGGGCTTGCCCGGCTGCGGGCGGCTCAACTCAACCGGGGCGGCTGCATCATGGACCCGCGGCATTCAGGCCTGTCAGCCGGCTTTTTCCCTGTCAAATGAGAATGAGTACACCGCCGATGCGGTTGCGCCGTAGAAGTGATCCCACCTTTCCTTCTGTGAGAACATCGAGTCAAATGCGCCGAATACCATGGAATAGGGATCCGGGCGCGCGTCCCTGCCGAGGACATATATGAACTGGTACCGGAAGCCGACTGCAAGGGTGAGGGACGCTTTTCTGATATGATAAGAGAAGGTGAGTGATGAGTTCGCGCCTGCATAATGATAGTCGGGTGTCATGGTATTCTTCAGAGGATACAGGGATGTCGCGGACGGCACGTAGCGGAACCCGCTGTTTTTTATTATCATGAGCGGCTTCATGTAGAGTCCCGAGAAGCTCGCCGTGAGATAAAAGTCCGCTACGAGGTTGAACGAGAGACTCAGCCCTATGCCGGGGCCGACTGCGTTCTGCAGTATGTCCCAGTCCGTGCGTCCGATTATATCCATGGCTGGATCGAGCGAGGCATAATCGGTTCTTTTCTTTAACAGGTAGTACTGGTATTTGAGCCCTATAAAGAACGAGAGGTACTTAACCGCCTTAACGGACAGGGTGGTGTCAACGTCATATCGCTGTACCCGGGAGTTCCGGCTTGTCCCGTAAGCAGTTACAGCCCCGCCGCCCAGGTTCGCCGTTTTCAGGTATGATGCAGAGGGCTTGTAGCTCCCCATCAGCATGACAGCGGACAGGCTGACACGGTCGGTAAGGGTGAATCCAATCGACGGCCCGTATAGAAATTCCGGGGCCATGGAGAATTTTTTATTGTACGAATGACCCAGGGCGAAGCTTTTCAGGTCTCCGGTCATCCAGTTCGTGAAGGCGGGGTTCCACCGGGCGTACCATGCATAGGCGCCAATGCTCATGCCCGCGGCCCGCGCGGGGAACTGTCCGGCAAATATCGAAAAGATTAACGCCCCGAGAAAAACCGCCGATACCTGGATTCGTTTCATAACATTCCTCCACCAATGACGGGACAACTCCTCTCCGGTAAAAAAGAATAGCAGCGATAGGCATAAATGACAAGAAAAAAATAATCACGTCAATATTTCGCGGGATGTCCTGGTGAATGCGAAAGGGAGAACAATTCCGGCCTGGATTACGCGGCCGAACCGGCCCTAATCAGTAATACTCCCCGTTCCCCGAGTCCTCGAACAGGTACTTCTGGTTGTCCTCGCTCATCTCGTCGAGCTCGCAGGGATACGTGCCGTCGAAGCAGGCGGTGCAGAAACGCATGTCCGGCTCGTTCAGGGCGGAGAGCAGGGTCTCCACGGTCATATACTGGATCGAGTCGACGCGGAGATATTTCCGTATCTCCTCGATGGTGTGGGTGGCGGCGATAAGCTCCTTCCGGGTGGGTATGTCGATGCCGTAGAAGCAGGGGAAGATGGTCGGCGGCGCGGATATGCGCACGTGGATTTCCTTCGCCCCGGCAAGGCGAAACATCTTGATGATCTTCCGCATCGTGGTGCCGCGCATGATCGAGTCGTCCACGACTACAATGCGCTTCCCCGCGACCGAGGCGCGCACCACGTTGTACTTGATCTTGGCGCCGAAGTCGCGTATCTTCTGCGACGGCTCGATGAAGGTGCGGCCGATGTAGTGGCTCCGGATCAGGCCCAGCTCGTAGGGGATGCCGGACTCGCGCGAGTAGCCGATCGCGGCGCACACCGATGAGTCGGGTATGGGCACGATGATGTCGGCCTCGACCGGGGCCTGGTGCGCCAGCATGCGGCCCAGGCGTATGCGCATGTCGTAGACCGACCTGTCGAAGATTATGCTGTCGGGCCGGGAGAAGTAGATGTACTCGAACACGCAGAGCGACTGCTCCTTCTTTTCGAAGGGGTGGTACGACTTTATGCCCGATTCCGATATCTCGATCAGCTCGCCCTGCCCGATCTCCCTCACGTACTCCGCGTCCATGATGTCGAAGGCGCAGGTCTCGGACGCGACCACCGCCGCGTTCCCGAGCTTTCCGAGCACAAGCGGACGGAAGCCGTTCGGGTCCCGCACCGCGTAGATCTTCTCGCGGTTCATCACCAGAAGGGAGTAGGCGCCCCGCACCTGCTTGAGCGCGTACACCAGGGCCTCGAGGAAATCGTCGATCCCGGATTTCGCCATCAGGTGCACGATGACCTCCGAGTCGATCGTGGTCTGGAAAATGTGCCCCTTCTTCTCGAGGTCGTGGCGGAGCGCGCCGGCGTTGGTCAGGTTGCCGTTGTGCGCGAGTACGATCGGCCCCAGGATGGACTCGGAGCGGAACGGCTGAGCGTTTCTTAAATACGAGGATCCGGTCGTGGAATAGCGGTTGTGGGCGATGGCCATGTGCCCCTGAAGGTTGTCGATGTGTTCCTGCTTGAACACGTCGATGACCTTGCCCATGCCCGCGTACCGGTAGATGTGGTGCCCGTCCGACGTCGCGATACCGGCCGATTCCTGTCCCCTGTGCTGGAGCGCGTACAGGCCCAGGTAGGCCAGGTTCCCGGCCTTCAGGTTGCCGTAGATGCCGACTATACCGCACTCGTCTTTTGGTTTTCCGTCACTGCCGTGGGGGATGGCTATATGTTTCATATAATATTGGAAATCCGGATATTCGTCTGAGTTACGGAGACATATAAGTTGAGAATGCAGGTTATTGTAAAGTATTTTTAAAAAATGTAAACATTTAAATTGTTAAGTTCAGGTAACATTTTAATTAGTGACAATTATGCGCGAGTTGACCATAAATCAAATATTGTAAAGGCTCTGACCCCCGGATAGCTGATAGTGAGGGGCGGATAATTTGCTTGAAAGTTGCACAAGAAAATTTTTTAATGAGCAAGGAATGGAGGAGAAATGAAACATACATTTATAATCGCACTGTTTACCGCTGTCATGATCATGCTTGCCCCTGCGCTGTACGCCATTGGAGTGGGCGGGTATTTCACCACCCATTACGGGAACTACCACTGGATAGTGGACGAGTCGATCAAGATGATGGACTCATCGTTCGGGGGGATCGACAGTCCTTCGCCCGGGAAACCGGTGATACTGGGCGGCGGCGTTGTCTGGGACACCTGTCTCGCGAAAGACGAGCTGATCAATTTCCGTCAGCACATCGGGTTCGATTCCCACCTGAAATCGACGGTCAGGCTCACCCAGTTCGGGCTGACCAACACGCTCGGCTTCGCGCCGGTCAGGACCGGCCTGCTCAGGTTCTGGCTGGGGCCGCAGCTCAATTTGCACTACCGGTGGGGCAAAGACGCGAAGAGTTATTATACGCCGTCCATATACGCCCTGGCGAACCCGCTGGCCATATACTCGATCAGGAGATCCTACAAGTATGTCACGATCGGGACCGGCCTCGCGCTTGGGCTGAACATCAACGTGCACAGGAACGTCACGGTTGCGATCGAGACCGGCTTCCAGATCGGAACGTCTATCTGGGGCGAGGGGAAGGACCTCGACCCGATCTCCGCGTCCTGCTGGGGGTACGAGGGGTTCATCACTGTTTCGGTGCTGGGACGGTTTAATGAGGACAGGTAGGGTTGAGAGAGTCGCGGTCTCTGCGCCGTCCGGCGCGGGGACGTGACCGGGCCGCGGCTGTCATCCTTTCCCCTTCACCGCATCCACGTCCGCCTGGAAATCGAGCGAGGAGCGCATGAAGGTGTATTTCTCCGGCGAGGGCGGCCGGCGGACTTTGTCGTCGGGCTTGAGCTCCAGCGCGATGGCGCCGGCGGGGCAGCCCGTGACGCAGACGCCGCAGCCGATGCAGCGCTCGCGGTTGATCGCCACCGCATCGCCGGCTGAAATCGCATCCATGGGACAGCGGTCCGCGCAGACTCCGCACGCGGTGCAGTTTTCGGTATCGAAGACGGGGATATAATTGGACGATAAAAACCGCCCCGCGTTGGGGACGCGCTTGAGCATGCGAAGGATGCCGCAGCAGTCGCCGCAGCAGTTGCAGATGCACTCCACGTTGCGCGAGTCGCCCCCCGCCTGGTGCACCAGGCCCCGCTCCTCGGCGTACTCCAGCACCTTCAGCGCCTCCTCGCGGGTGATCCACCGTCCGAAGCCCTGCTCGATGGGATACTCGGCATAGAAATCGAAGGCGATGCAGACCTCGCTGGACTGGTCGCATTCCCGGCCGAGTGATTTCATGTGATGGTTGCATGCGCAATCGAAGAGCCCGATGCGCTCCTTGCCCATGATAATCGCGCGCACGTCGTCGTAGGGAAGGACCTGCTTCCGGTCGGAGAGGTCCGCCTGCACCGGTACAATGCGGAGGGCCTTCGACTTGGGGAAAAACCCGCCCATGATGTAATCTTCAATCAGTTCCGGCAGAACGGGGTCCTGGTTCCGTCGATACACCTGGTGTTCGAAGAAGCCGTGCATGAAGGGGGCCGCGGCGTAATACTTCCGCCCATTTGAAGTTTTGGGAAACAGGTGCCCTTTTTCGCACATGAGCTCCAGCACAACCGCCGCCTCGTCGACCGGGACGCCGAGTCTGCCGGCGATGACGCTCACCGGCTCCAGGGCGCGCGTCAGCGCGAGGTAATACCCAGCCTCCTCTTCCGTGAAAAGGCGCCTGAGTATCTCGAGTTCCTTCCCTGTCTCCGTGGCGTTCATGCCGATTGAATACCGGTCAATGCGCTCCCGCAGCTGTACGTAGATGTCCTGTGTCGTCATGGACGGCCTCCCGGTGGATGTGCTTCTTCTGATGCGAAAGGTGGAATCATTTCCGTAAGCCGCGGCTTAAAACCCGCCGTTACGCCAGCTCTATGATCGGCGGCAGGTAGCCCGCAGGCGGCGTGAAGCCCATGAAGAGAAGCAGCGTTGACGCGACGTTTGCCAGGCCCGGGTCGTTCATGATGGCCGAGATCCGGTAGTCCTTTTTAAAATGCGGATCGTATATGATGAAGGGGACCGGGTTCAGCGTGTGAGCGGTCTTGTTCTTCGGCAGGCCGGTTTTCTTGTCCCGCTCGATCGCGCCCGTCTTCTTGTTCGTCTCGTACATCTCGTCCAGGTTGCCGTGGTCCGCGGTGATGACGGCCATGCCGCCGGAGCGGTCCACCGCCTCGATCAGGCGCCGCAGGCACAGGTCAACTGTCTCCGCCGCGATGATGGCGGCTTCCAGGTCTCCCGTGTGCCCAACCATGTCGCCGTTGGCGTAGTTCAGGCGCAGGAAACCGTACTTCCCGCTTTCCAGCGCTTCGATGACCGCGTCGGTGATCTCGGCCGCCTTCATCCATGGCCGCAGGTTGAACTCGATCCGGTCCGAGGGTATCTCCTGGTATGTTTCGCTCTTTTCGTCGAACTTGCCGCTCCTGTTGCCGTTCCAGAAATAGGTGACGTGTCCGAACTTCTGCGTCTCGGATATCGCGAACTGCTTCACGCCGGAGAGGGCCAGGTACTCGCTTATGGTGCGGTCTATGGCCGGCGGCGGGACCAGGTAGCGCTTCGGGATCCTCAGGTCGCCGTCGTATTCCATCATGCCCGCGTAGGTCACACGCGGCAGGGGGCCGCGTTCGAATTTCGAGAATTCCGCCTCCTCGAAGGCGCGGGATATCTCGATGGCGCGGTCTCCCCGGAAGTTGAAGAATACGACCGAGTCCCCGTCCACGATCCTGCCCACGGGACCGCCCTCGTCCACGATCGTGAAAGAGGGAAGGTACTGGTCCGTTGCGCCCGGGTTTTCCGCGCGGAACTTCTCGATCGCCGCGGTCGCGCTCCGGAAGGGCCGCGCCGTGCCGAGCACGTGGGCTTCCCACCCGCGCTTCACGATGTTCCAGTCAGCCTCGTACCGGTCCATGGTCGTGACCATGCGGCCGCCGCCGGAGGCGATGCGGTAGTCGAGCCCGGCCGCACGGTGGGCCTCCAGCCGTTTTTCAAGCGGTGCGATATACAGGAGCGCGGAGGTCTCCGGCACGTCCCTGCCGTCGAGCAGGACGTGCACCCGGACCTTTTTCAGGCCTTCTGACGCGCAGGCATCCAGCATTTTGTACAGGTGTTCGATGTGGGAGTGGACGTTTCCGTCCGAAAGGAGCCCGATGAAATGAATGGCGGCGCCGGTCTTCTTCGGGCCGTCGATGATCTCGTTCCAGGAGGTGCCTTTGAAAAGTCCGCCTGATTCGATTGCCCGCGTTACGAGCTTGGCGCCCTGGTCCAGGACGCGGCCTGCGCCCAGCGCGTTGTGGCCCACCTCGCTGTTGCCCATGTCGTCGTCGGAGGGAAGGCCCACGGCAGTGCCGTGCGCCTTGATCGTGGTGTACATGCCTTCGCGCGCCAGTCGGTCGAGAACGGGCGTCCGCGCCAGGAAGCAGGCGTTCCCCTCGTTCTCCCGGCCGATGCCGAAGCCGTCCATGATGACCAGGAGCAGCGGGCCGTTGCGTTTGATCCTGTCGTTTCTCGCGAGGGGTTCCATTGCCTCCGCCATTATTCCATCAGGAACTTGTCCATTCCCGACAGCTCGAGGACCCTGAACACGGTCTCGGTCGGGTTTGCAAGGTGCATGGTGCGGCCCTTCTCGGTCAGGGCGTTCTTGAACCGGATCAGCGTCGCTATGGACATGGAGTCGATCTTGCGGACGAAACTCAGGTCGACGACGGCGTCCTTCGTATTTGTCCTTACAAAGTGGTTGAACTCGTCAGAGAGCAGGGTCATGTTCTGTGAAACCATCTCGTCCATGATGATGAACGTGGTTTCAAATTCGGTTTCTTTCCGTTCTATATTCATATCGTGCGTCGTTTCCCGTTTGATTATGCCCGCGATGGGCGTTGATCATACTGCCAGCAGGGGGGTTCCCTGTCAATACAATTAGGGGGTCCCGGGTATGCCATTGGGTCCGGGAACTAAGGTATCAGCCGGGGTGTTCGCCGCTCCGGTACTGGATATCCAGGTCGCGGTATCTTATTTTTTCCGGTTGAAATGGAGGACGATCTGGTTCCCGGCGTCGTTCCAGGTTATCTTGCAGAACTGGTTTATAATATAGATGCCCCGGCCCCGGTTGCTCAGGACGTCCCTGTTTTTCAGCATGTTCCTGATGCGTTTAGTGGAAAATCCCTTTCCCTGGTCGTTTATTGATATTGCCATCTCGTCCCGCCCGGCCGTGATGACTACGCCTATGGTTTTGCGCGGGTCCCACTGGTTGCCGTGCTCCATCGCGTTCGTGATGGCTTCGTCAAGGGACAGGTAAATCTCTTCAGGAGTGACCTCGAGGTCAATGCCGCTAGAGGAAATTGCTTTGCAAATTGTTTCAATGATGTCCTTGCGTTTTTTCGGGTCGGACGGGTACAACTCATTGAGAATATATGTACTTTCCTGTCGTACCATAGAAAATGTTAATTCGACGTAACTCCTCGGCAATAGTGGCGTTGTTTAAGGTTTTAATTTATGTTGAAGGTCCAAAAAAAGAGCTCTTATCATCCCATGAAACGATCGGAGACTTTTTTTTTAAAAACTTCGGGATGGGGAGATTCGAACTCCCGACCTCTTCGTCCCGAACGAAGCGCGCTAACCGGGCTGCGCTACATCCCGTCTTTCAATTATCTGACTTGGAGACAAATTATGTATATTATGATATATTTGCAATAATATTTTTTTTAAAAAAGCCGAAATCGTCATGAATTGATGCATAAAATTTCAGTATTATTGTATTAACTGGACACGAGGCCAGCTTTTAAAAAAATACTTGCATGCATAGCCTTAATTTTATAGAGTTCGATTCGCGTCTTTTTAGACGGTTTACGTGATGCGACCCGGGTCTGCCGGGACTGCCGTGTCGCGGTTTATCAGGCACCTATTGTGCTGTTGTCGATAGTGTAAATGAGATCGGATAGGCGGTAATGTATGGATACGGTCCGGAAGCAGAGCTTGTATTACGGCAATGAGTCGCTGGTCCAGACGAAGGCAAACGCCTTCATGGAAAAGGTCACTGCCGTATTTTTCAAAAGCGTCTCTTTTGACGAGGAAAGCCTGCGCACGCTCCAGGAATACCAGGGGAAGGGGCGGATCGCGTATGTTTCATACCAGAGTGCCAATACATCCCTCCTGGTCCTGGTAAAGCTGCTGCGGGAGAACGGCCTCCCGGTGCCCGCGCGGGCGCTGGATTTTACCCCCAACATATTCCAGATGGCCGCCAACATCGCCAACGGCATATCCTCCCTGGTCAACAAATTCAGCGGCCGCGGCACCAAGATCGAGACGGAATCCGACGCCGACATGGTGCTGGGCCTTTTCCGTGAGAACAGGCCGCTTATCCTGTCAATCCTGTCCCGGAAGCTCTTCATCCGGCGCTACATCGAGATCAAGTCGGACACGCTCCAATACCTGATCGAGGCTCAGAAGCAGATCGACGAGCCGATCTACGTGTTCCCTGAGATTCTGTTCTGGAACCAGAACCCGGAACGGACGAAAACACTGGTGACCTCGCGCGCCACGATCGACCGCGGCTTCTTTTCCGGGCTTTTCACCCTGTTCAAGAGCGCTACCCCCGCGTTTGTCCGGGTGGCCAGGCCAATCAATCTCAAGGAAGAGATCGCACAGGCGACCACGGACGACCCGCGCGTGATGGGCCGGCAGCTCCGCAACCGGCTTCTCGAGATCTATAACCAGGAAAAGCGGGGGGTTCTGGGACCGGTCATCAAGTCGCAGCATGAGATCATGGAGAAGGTCCTCTACCACAAGAATGTCATTGACGAGATCAAGCAGCTGGAGCGGGACGACCACACGTCGGAGCGTAAGCTCCGGAAGAAGGCGTACCGCTATTTCCGCGAGATCGCGGCGGACTTCTCGATCAACATGCTCAAGTGGTTCCACCGCGCGGTGCACTACATGTTCACCAGGATATTCGACGGCATCTACTACAACATCGACGACATGAAGCGCGTCCGCGAGGCGGCCCAGCGCGCGCCGCTCATCCTGGTGCCCAGCCACAAGAGCCACATGGATTACCTGATCGTCTCGAGCATATTTTACGAGAACAAGATCATCCCGCCCCACATCGTCGCCGGGTCGAACCTCACGTTCTTCCCGATGGGCCCCGTGTTCCGGCGGTCCGGCGCGTTCTTCATGCGCCGCTCGTTCCGGGGGCTCAAGCTCTACCCGACCGTGTTCAAGCAGTACATCAAGACGCTCATCGGCGAGGGATACAGCATCGAGTTTTTCATCGAGGGCGGCAGGAGCAGGACCGGCAAGATTATGCTTCCAAAGATGGGCATACTTAAATACCTGACCGACGCAATAGAGGAGGGCTACAACAGGGACCTAATGTTCGTGCCGATAACTATCAGCTACGACCGCATCCTCGAGGAATCCTCGTACCACATGGAGCTGAAGGGCAATGAGAAGGAGAAGGAATCGACGTCAAATTTCGTCAAGAGCGGCAAGCTGCTCCGGCGTAAGTACGGGAAGGTCTACCTCTCCATCAACGAACCGTTCAGCTTTCGCGAGTTCAAGGATCGCCTCGGGCAAGGCGAAGACCTGACCGACTCGCTTGGCGAGTACATCGGCAAGCGGATCAGCGAGATCGTGATGGCGACGCCGTTCTCGGTCGTGTCCGCGGCCATGCTTCAGTCGTCATCCTCCGGTTTCACGCGTGACATGCTGAAGGATCGCATCAGCATCCTGCGGGATTACCTCTCCCACGCCGGGGTCCGCATGAGCGCGGACCTCGCGGCCGCCGAGAGCGCGGACGCGATCATCGACTACGTGCTCGCGTCGTACCAGCAGGACAGAATCGTGGGCGAGGCGGTCGCCGGCATGAAAGGGGGAGCGCGCGAGGTCCTGCCCGGGCTCTACACCCTCAACGACAACGAGCGGTCCCGGATCAACTTCTACAAGAACAGCATCCTTCATTTCCAGCTCCCTGTAGCCTACCTGGCGGTGCCGCTCCTTTGCCTCTCCGGGCCGGACGGGATGGACGAGAAGACGGCCGTCGACGGCTTCTCGGACCTGATGGAGCTCTTCTCCGGCGAGTTCGTCTATTCCGAGGCGATCCGCGACGCCGCTGCCACGGTCGCGAAGAGTCTCGATTACCTTGCGGGCCGCTCCGTGATCGCGCGGTCCGACGGGAGGATACGCGCACAGGACGAAAAACGGGGCGAACTCGTCCTCTTTGCGAAGGGGATCCAGGACATGCTGGAATCCTACCTGGTCGTGTGCGACTGCGTGGCCGGGCTATCGAAGCGGACGAGCAGGAAGGATCTGGTGCACGAGGTGCGGAAGAACGGGATCAGGCTTTACCACCTGGGCGACGTTCATTTCACCGAGTCGCTCTCTATGCCCACGTACGATAGCGCCATCGCGAAGCTGAAGGAGACCGGCGTGCTTGAGATGACGCAGTCGGGAAAGAAACAGACCGACGTGCAGATCCTGGACGCTGAAAAAGCGAGGGAGATGAAGGCCCGGGTCGAGAAATACCTGAAGCCGCTTCAGAAATTATGATTTTATGCGAGCCCCGATAAGTCCGCAAACGTTTACCTCGACAGGCTCGGTACAAGTGCGGACCTACCGGGGATTCCGGGTTTTGCATCTTCCTCCATTTTCTTCTTGCAAAAAAATCAAACCGCTGTTGTAATCTTATCCCACGGCCGCATACCAGCACTTTCGGGGAAGGGAGTTTGCCATGGGGACGGAACACACCGCTGACGCTTGTACCGGATTAACGCAGGAAGAGATAACCCACTACACGGACCTGGCGCGCACCTTTTCCAGGAAGTCCGTGGCCTCCCTGTTCGACGGAGAGCACCCGGACGGCGACCTGTCGCGGCTCCCGGCAGTGCTGGACACCGCCTTCGCCACCGGGCTTGCCGCCAGCCCGGACCGCTCTATGCCAGGCTGCCAGTACGGCATATGGGGCAGCGCGGTCGACGAGCTTGGTCCCCTCCCGTCGCTTCTCCTTCTCTCCGTTATCGCGGAAACCTGCGGCGGCATGGCCATGTGCCTGCACAGCCAGGGCGTGGCGTCGAACATTGCCCTGCGTTCAAGGGAGGGGAACCCGGCCGCACCCGCGCGCGTGCGCCTCTGCCTGCAGGAGGGGCCGTATCCCCCGTACGCGGCGGTGCTCGCTTCACCTGGCGTGGACGCTCCTGCGAAGATCGGGACAACCGCGATCGAGGAGAAGGGCCGCTACGTGATCCGGGGCGAGAAATCATTCTCCTATTCAATGGAAGGCGCCGGCGCGCTTGTCGTGCTTGCACGCGTGAACGATCGATGGGGCTGTTTCCTGGTCCCGGCCGGCCAGGGCGGGATACGGGTAACTGACGCGGGCGCGCGCACGGGCCTGCGCGCCTGCCGTCTTGACCATGTCGGGTTTGACGGAGCTGAGGCCCCCCGGGAAGCGCGCATCGACGACGG
>JBGTBN010000077.1:0-104192 GCA_041749375.1 Spirochaetota bacterium | reverse complement strand
GGGCGGCGCGGCCGCATCCGAAAAAATATTGACTTTCACCGCCGGTCATGTCTGAATAGAACATACGGCGCCGCCGTCTGCCGCGCCGCACATGAGGTACGGGATGACCAAGAGAAAGCAGTACATTATCGACAGGAAATACCAGCTCCGGACGACCTTCCTGGTCATCGGGATCGTCACCGTCGTCACGGCGGTCATCCTGGGCACCATAGCCGTCAGCGTCGTCTACAACAACACGAAGCTGAACGACAACAACGCCAAGATACAGAACATATACGACATCGAGAACAGCATCTTCAACACGCTATCGGTGATTCCCTCGACGGCAAACCCGGCCTTGCAACAGGCGTCCCGGGAAAGCTCCATCAAACACGACCTGAACATGGAGACCCTCGGCAATATCATCACCTACAACAACACGATCATCAGCTACAACAAGTACCTGCTGGTCGGAATACTCTTTATCGTGGTGTTCGAGTGCGCCCTCCTCTATATAATCCTCATCAGGCAGACGCACCGTGTCTCGGGCCCGATTTACGTCATCTCCACCTTCATGAAGGACATCATCGAGGGAAGGGAGCCTAACCTCAGGCCGCTCCGCGACAAAGACGAGCTGAAGGACTTTTACGAGCTCTTCAAGGAAATGGTCGCGACTGTCAGGCAGCGTGAGAAGCGGTAGCGGCGCCGGGTACAAAATGCAGGAACAGTTCAGGACCATCATCGAGAAGGCGCGGGACCTCGCCGGGGCCATCAGGGAGCACGATCTCACGAAGCGCTATAATGACTGCCGCGCAGGCATGAACGGCGACCGCAAGGCCCGGGACCTGCACTCGCGCCTTGTTGCCATGGGAAGAGAGATCAACGAGCGGATCGCCCGCGGGGAAACGGTGGGCCCGGAATCTTCCTCCGAGTACGAGTTCATGCGGCAGGAGCTGGAGGGGAGCCCGCTGGTAAAGGACTACATCCAGAGCCAGAAGGAATACCTCGATTTATTAAAATCGGTGATCGACCTCGTCAGGGACCCTTCCGCCCGAGAGTAATGATAGTTGCCCCCCAGTTGGCCCCATCGTTCCGGAATGATACAACGTCGGGGTGCGAAGCCAGGATGTCGTAAGCCTCCCTTTTTTTTGCGGATTTCCCCTTTCCGTGCACCAGCCTGACCGTGGCGAGCCCTTTTTCCGCGGCCTGGCGAAGAAACTCCCTGATGACAGCGGCCGTCTCGCGCGGCTCGAAAAAATGCAGGTCGCACTCGTACTCGAAGTCGATATCGGCGTACCCGCCCGCCCCTTCCGTCCTGTCGTGACCATCGCGTTCTCCCATGCCCATCCCGTATCATACCGGCACCGGGCAGTCAAGCCGAATGGAACGGTATTTTTTTATTATTCGGCGATTTTTTTTTGCGCATGGCCCGCCCCGTTCGTAGTACCGGTATAACATCATTAAAGGAGATACGGTATGCAAAACTACGACATCGTAACCATCGAGGGGCACGCGACGAAGGAGGCGGCGCTGAAGCAGACGAAAACAGGGAAAAACGTGTGCGGCTTCTCGCTGGCGGTCAACCACTATTCGAAGGACGACGCCGAACCGAAGGTTTCGTTCATCGACGTGGAGGCCTGGGACAAGCTCGCCGAGATCTGCGCCGGCAACGTCACCAAGGGACGCCGGCTCATGGTCGTGGGCTCGCTCCGGCAGGACCGGTGGGAGGGAACGGACGGGAAGAAGCAGTCCCGCATCAAGATCGTGGGCAAGGAAGTACGCTTTCTCGAAACGCTGAAGAAACAGGAGGGAGAGAAAGAGAGGAAAACGGCGTAACGAGCCTGCCCGGGATGCCGCGCCACGGTATCCCGGGCAGGCCGCCCCTTATTGTATTGCTTCCTCGATGCCGCCCACCAGCTTCCCGACGAATCCGTCGAGGTCCCCGATTGTATCCCGGGCGATCCTGAACCCGATGGCGCCCTCGTGCCCGCCGCCGTCCTCGATGGAAAACATGTCCAGCACCGCGCGCACGTCGAACGTCTTGAATCCCTGTCCGCGGCGGAGACGGAACTGGACCAGGCCCGTCTGCGCGGAATCGTCGTACACCACGAGGCCGAGTCGCCTGCTCTCCTCGGCGAGATGGTCCGCTATAGAGCGGGAAACGGACACGATCGTGTCGTTGTCGAAATCCGTTGCCAGCCGCTCCATGTCTGCGCCGTCAAGGACCACGTAACCGATTGACTTCGAGAACTTTTTCCTGTCCATGAAATAGCGCTGGCACCGCTCCTCCCCGGTGGAGAGGCGCTGGATCTCCCGGAACACCTCGTCCTTGTTCATCAGGTTCGAATCCTGCGTGGTCGTACGCACCAGGAGCGAGTTGTAGAGGTTGCTGAATATGTCGTAGTAGCGCTTCTGGCGCCGGGACTTTATGAACTGCCCCATGTTCGTGTCACCGACGATGCCGGTCAGCACCGACAGCACGACGTTTCGTGAGAGAAGGTGGTTGATGTTATATCGGTTTAACAGCTCTTCGCGCTTTGCCAGCTTCAGGGCGACATGCCCCACCAGCTCCGCTGACGAAGTCGCTTCCGTCACCAAGCGGTACCCCTCGTCGCCGATATACTGGCTGTCCGCGCCCAGGTGGTGGTCGATCTCTATTTTAAGGATCGAGGGGTCGGAAAAGAGCGCCTGCATCTGCGGAGTCGCGTCGATCATGGAGGGCTTCGGTGTATCGCATATGACCACGGCGTCTATATCGGCAACATCGATCCAGGCGTTGGGCGTGCAGCCGATCGCATTATGGCTGCATATGTTGAGCAGGTACTGGAAATGCTCGTGCACGTTCTCGGTGATGTGGACATGGGCCTTCTTGGAAAACTTGCCCACGATCAGGGCGAACGCCACCATCGAGCCGATGCAGTCCTCGTCCGGGTTCTTGTGGCCTAGGAACAGAAAATAATTCTTCTCCTGGAGCGCGGTGATGATATTCTCAACGATCCTGTTTTTTTCATGGATGGTTTCGATTGGCTGCTTGTTCATGTCTACCGGCTCCTTTCCATATTAATACGAACCCGCGCACACGGCCCTGTTCCTGCCGCTCTCCTTTGCGTGGTACAGGGCCCGATCCGCCGCCTGCTTGAGCGTGGGTGCGTCGCCCCCGTGATCCGGGAACGCGGCCACGCCCATGCTCAGCGTGATCCCCCTGACCGTGCCCGGGAGCGTCTTTAAAATATCGATCGACGCCACCTCGGCCCGCACCTGCTCGGCCGTCTCCATGGCCCCTGCAGGCGGCACATCCGGCATGAGGACCGTGAACTCGTCCCCGCCGAACCGGGCCAGGATGTCGCTCTTGCGGAGCACGCGGTTGAACACGCGGACCACCTCCACGATGCACCGGTCCCCCGTCTCGTGGCCGTACTGTTCATTGATGTCACGGAAAAAATCCAGGTCGACCATGACGACCGCCAGGGGGCTGCCGGAGTTCCGCGCGCGCTCGAGGTGGCCCGGCATTGCCTCGTCCAGGAAGCGCCGGTTATAGGCGCCGGTAAGCTCGTCGGTGATGGCGCGCCGCCGCGCTGCCTCGCCCCAGTGCACCATGTCGGACAGGAACTCGCCCGTGTCCCTGAGCCGCTGCGCCGTAATGTTCAACATCCGGAACATGATCTTGGTGGCTATGCCGGGATGATCCTCGATGATCCGGTAGAAGTCCTTCTCGTGCAAGCTGATCAGCACGCTCTCTTCCGCGGCGGCGCAGGTCGCCGATCGGCGGGCATTCTCGAATATGGACATTTCTCCGAAAAAGTTTCCTTCGCGGAACCGCGCGATCTCGCGGTCAGCCCCGTCAGGCAGGCTGATTGTGGTGGCCACTGTGCCGCTCCGCACGATGTACATCTCGCTGCCTTCGTCGCCCTCGCGGAACAGCACCTCTCCCGCGTCGAACCGGCGCGTCTTGAAAAGCCCGTCTATCAGGGCTATCTCCCGGGGAACAAGGAGAGAAAATATCTCGATATGGCCCAGGAATTCGGCCGGGTTTTCCATGTTTGCCGCCTTTGTCATGCTATCTTTTCCCCGCACGCAACCCGGGCCCCGCCACCGTCGCGGGCAATGAACATCCTCTTGAAGCAGATCTCGACAAGCTCCTTTGCGTCCTGCGCATCATCCGGGTATACGGCGACCCCGGCGCTTCCCGTGATCCTGACCTCTACCCCTCCGGTAATGGGGGTAAAATCGAGGCCACGCAGCAGGAAGATCATCTGTTCAGCGTACCGCCGTGCCGCCTCCGCGCCGGTCCCGGGAAAAATAACGGCAAACTCGTCACCCCGGTACCGGACTGCAGCGGCCCCCTCGGGGAGCTGCGATGACAGACTGAAGGCCATGAGCTTCAGAGCCCGGTCGCCCGCTTCGTGTCCGTACGTGTCGTTGATCACCTTGAAGTTGTCCGGCTTGACCATGACGACCGCCGCGTGCGGGCCGTAGTCGGCCATGCGCGCGGGCAGCTCCTCTGTCAGGAAGGTACGGTTATAGAGGCCGGTCAGCTTGTCGTAATAGAGCTGGCGCTTCAGGTCCCCGACCCACTGTGACTTCTCGGAGATGAGCCGGTTGGTGGACCGGATCCTCCCGGCTATCGTCGCGAGGAGCTCGTGCAGGATCTGCGCCGAGAGCTCCGGGTGGGCGCTCAGCACGTTCTGGAACCGGGTGCCCCGCTCCGGGAATATCAGAATGACGGCGTCCGTCTCCGCGACCGCCGTCGCCGGCATCACCCGCCCCTCGAGAAGGTCCATCTCCCCGAAGCTTTCCTCCCGTATGAACTGCGCAATATTCATTGTCTCGTTGTCCGCCGTCTGCCTGGTGATGAGGACCTCTCCCTCGCTGACGACGTAGAGCCCTTCGCCGTAGCTCCCTTCACGGAATATCACATCTCCCTTATTAAAGGAATAGAGACCACTGCTGCGCGCGACTACCTCCAGGCCGCTCTCCTTCAGGGTCGAGAAGAGCGCCACCTTTTTCAGAAGGTCCTTTTTCGCATTAAGCTGGTTCGTTTCAGTCATACCGCGAATCGTCCTGGTCCGTCGCCCTACCGCAGCTGCCGGTTCATCATTTCCATGTAGCCCTTCAGCGATGCCAGCATGGCCCGGTCGAAGTACAGCGTCACCCGGTTGTTCAGCTCGAGAGCCTCCATATAGTCGGTCATGTCGTCGTACATCCTGTTCATCACGAAAAGCCATATGTGCCGGCGCTGGAGGATCAGGCCCTTCATTACCTGCTGCACGGGAATGCCCATATCAAAACGCTCCCTCCCCAGCTTTACGTAGCGTTCCTCGATTTTTTGTTTGGAAAACTCGCGGGAGATCCACTGGGACAGGTCCTTGTACATCAGCTTGCTCGCGTCGTAGATCTCGTTGTGGTCGGCGCGCCGGTATGCCGTCGTCTCCGGGTGCTTCAGCAGGTCGTTCATGAATACCTCGGTGAGCGACTCATGGTTCTCCTCGATCAGCTGGACAAACCTGTTTAAAAGTATATTTTTTGCCCGCATCATCGGCTTTTTCATCTATTGGCTCCTCGTTCAATTTTCAAGAATCATGATCTCGACGCGGCGGTTCCGCCTGCGTCCATCCTCGGTCGCGTTATCGCCGACCGGCTCGCTTGAGCCCTTCCCGCGGGTCATGACCCGCGTCTTCCCGATCACGCCCTTTCCGACGAGGAAATCCCCGACCGCCTGGGCGCGCCGCACCGACAGCTTCCTGGACGTCTCTTCGTCGCCCACCCGTGCTGTGTGGCCGGTCACCAGGAAATCGCGGCCCTGAAATTTCCTGAGCATCCCGACTATGCGGGCCAACTTCCCCTTTTCAGCCTCTGTGAGCTCCGGGGAGTTGGGCGGGAACTGCACGTTCTCCAGCACGATTGATACCCCGTTTGAATCCTTCCTGACCGCGACATCGTCAAGCTTTTCCTCTTTTATCGCACGGTTCAGCTCGTCGGCGACCCTCTCCCGGTCAAGCGGCTGCGACCTGATCAGCCTGCCGCGGGCCGTCCCCCGGTACTCCACGTATGAGCCGCCGGCAAGGAAAAAGATGAAGTCAAACTCCTCTTCGTACGAATGCATGGTGCCTGCGGCAATGTCCCAGTACCAGGTCTGGAGCGACGTGCCCGTTATCTTCTCGGGAAGGGGCCGGGATGACGGCGCGGCGGCCGGCACGCGGTGGAAGGTGTTGTACATGATTTTGATTACGGCCGTGTTGACGCCGTCGCGCACCTCGTTCCTTAGATACGAGTACTCGACCCTCACCGGGAAATGGAGCGGCCGCTCCAACCCGTACCCTCGTCTAAGGTCGTGGACCTCTTCCGCTCCGGCTGACCACGTATCGCCCGGGCGTGCCGCGCCGGAGGGAAAAAGGGGCACGTTTCTCACGACCGGCATGAAATAGCCCTGGTCGATGGTATATGCCCCTCTGTCGTCACGCCAGAAAACGGAACGGTAATCTTCTTTCAGGAAGAACGCCTCATACCGCCCCTGTATCCTCTCCGACATGCGGAAAAAACAGTCAAGCCTGCCCGAAGCCCCCTTGACCTCGGCCGTCTCGACCGAGATCTTGTTGAGTATGTCCGATGAATGCGACCGTGCACCGTTTATAAAAACGTCTTCGCTGATTTCCGTGACGATCCTGTACTTTTCGCCGGGCGTGTAAAGATATTTCAGACGTGTTCCGTCGCCGCCGTCGGCCGCATCAAGGTGCAGCGCGACCGCGACGAGGAGAGCCGTAAAAGCCGTTCGTATACTATTCATCGCCATTCCTCCTGTACGGGCACGGTCCCGGGCGCACCGGTCATGCGTGCCGCAGCAGCATGCAGCCCGGATCAGCTTACGCCGGAATCATCACCCTCGTCCATCGAAAATTTATCATTGCCTTTCGCCAGCATCGACCTGTTGGCTTTCAGGTCCCCCCCGCACGTCGGGCATGTTTCCACGACGTCACGCACCGGATAATCGTTCCCGCAGTAGGGGCATTTCTTGAGGACCATCTTCATCTGGAAGTCCTCGAACAGATAGAAGCGGCGATTGTCGCGCATCCGCTCGGCCGCGATCCCCTCCTTTACAAGCGCCGCTACCTGGAAGGCGACCGCATCGGAGGTTCCCAGCGAGCCGGTAATGGCTAAGTCGGTCAGCTCTCCGTTGTGCATCTTCGCGAGACGCAGCAGCTCTTTCCGGATTCCTGCGGGGCTGAAACGCGAGCCGCGCCGGAACAGCAGGATGCCGACCACCAGGAGCGCAAGCCCGCCCGCTCCCAGGATGCCGCCAGTCGCAATGCGCGAAGCAATCCCGTACGATCCAATGAGAAATACAACCCCGAGCCCGGCCGACAGGAACCCGAGGACGGAAAGCAGCGCGCCGAATATAACCTGTAGTGTCATGTCATGTGCTCCCTAAAACGATAGTCTAGCATGGAATTATCAACCGGCATCTCAACCGGTGTCATCGCAAGAGGCTGTCCCATAAACTGCCTCGATACGAATTTCTCAACGCTTGTCGGGCGCCGTGCCGAGCCTGTCGAGGCATGATTTTGACGCCATGAGCGGCAAAATCGTATCGAGACAAGCGATATGTAAATGCGAAATTCACTCGGCAACCGCTTATGGGACAGCCCCTTCCTCGCCCTCATGCTATGAGGGCTCCTCGCAATGGCACTTAAACAAACCCGCCTGCATATTATTTCCACTGCGCCTTGGTCGTTTTGTTAAGCTCGTCCCCCATGCCGGTGAAGAACTTCTCAATGTTCACGTCAGTGAAGACCGTATCCGTGTATTCGTTGAAGGATGTGGAAAATTCCAGGGGATGAAGGTTGAAAAATTTGACGTCGATCTTCGGGTTGAGCTCGGTTATCCGCTCCGCCAGCTTCTTCGTGAACTCGGGCACGTCAATGTTGAGCTTCGGGAGCGGGTAGCGGTCCTCGGAGGCCTTGACCGACTCCACGCTCTTGAGGAACTCGGCGACTCCCGTGCCGATCCCCTTGATCAGTGCAAGCACCGAAACCGACCCGGTGATCCCTTTCAGGAGATTGGCGTGCACGCTGTTGAGCTCGCCCACCTCGCCCAGGCTTCCCGCCACGTCGGGACGGTCCGCGGCGAAGCGCTCGCCGCAGTAGTAGCAGAAGAATCGGTTCGATTTGTTCTCCGATTTGCACCGGGGGCAGGCGGCAGGCGCTTCGGCCTTCACGGATTTCGCGATAAAGTCCTCGCTCCCCTTGAGCTCGTTCAGCGCGCTCACGAACGCGGCCTTCTTTATGATTTCGGCGCGGTTGCTTTTCAGGCGCTCGATCTTCTCCGACGCCATCGAGAGCCCGGTCTGGGCGGTGTTCCATTTCTCCATGATCTCCTTCTCTTCACCGCGGTACTTCACGGTCGCGTCGTCCCATTTTTTCCGCACGCTTTCCACATGGACCAGGAGGCCGTCGCGCTTTTCCATCAGCTCCTCTTTCTTTTTCTGGATCTTTCTCATCCTTAAAAAATTGGTGACAAAGCCCAGGCCCGTGTCCAGCTCGTCGATCGTCCCGTTGTACTCGCCGATCTCCCTGTCAAGTGCGGCGATTTTCGACTTCAGGCCCTCCTCTTCTTTGTCAAGGTCCGCGTTCCTGTCTCTCACGCGCTTGAAATAGTTCAGCCGCCCGTTGTTGGCGGCGATCAGCTCCTTCTCCAGGTCGGCCCTCTTCTGTTCGAGGTCCCGCAGGTTTTTCCCGAACGAGGCCTCTTCCACCTTCAGCTTTTTCTCGTACAGGGCGGACACTTCCCTGGGGAATTGCTTCGCGTCTTCGAAAAACGCCTTCTGCAGAAGCTCGAGCTCCGCCCGGCGGATCGTGTTGACATTGCTGAAATTATTGTTGAAATACGTCTGTATCTCATCGAGCTTTTTCTGTATCTCGTCGAGGTTTTTCTTCGCGGTGTTAAGGAAATCGAGCATGCCCTTGAGATTGCCCATCGGATTACCCCCTGTTCTCTGTTAATCCCCGGATACCCTTCGACCTGACGCGCAGCCTGTGCTCCACGGACCAGAGCGCGTTCCGCAGGAAAGGCTTCCGGTCCCGCACCCTCTCGATCTCCGCGAACGACCCGGCGTTCTCCCAGTAGAGCGGGCAGGCGCCGCCGCACATCGTCTCGTACTCGCACCCCCGGCACACGGGAGGCACGTATCGGCGCTCCCGCCAGTAGAGCGCCTGGTCCGATTCCCACACGCGCCGGAACGAGTGCCTCAGCAGGCTCCCCACCCCGCGGTCGAAGCTCGAGCAGGGGAGCACCTCGCCTGCCGGGTTCACTGATAGGAGCCCGGATACGCAGGCGCACGACTTGGACCCCAGGTTCCGGTCCACCGGGTTGAAGAGGCAGTAGGGCGTGGGCGAGTACCAGACGAGCCTGATGCCAAGCACCTCGCAGTGGTCGATGAGCGGGTTGATGATCTCCCCGATCGTCGAATAGCCGATCCTGATATTGTCGTTGTCCCGGGCAATGCCGGTCGCTATGATCATGTTCATTGAAAGGTAGGGGAAGGCGAACCGCTCCTTCACGAAGGAGGCCAGCGGGAGCAGGTGATCGCGGTTCTTCACGCAGATGGTCGTATTGGTATGCGTGTAGATCCCCGCCCCCGACAGGTTCCCTATGCCGCGCAGCGTCTTTTCGTGTGAGCCCCGGTTGCCGGTGATTGCGTCGTGGATGTCGGCGCGGTGCGATTCCAGGCTCACCTGCGCCGAGTTGAGGCCGGCAGCGGTAAGCTCCGCGACAAATCCCGGGTCGGCGCAGCGGATGCCGTTGGTGATAAGGTTCGTCCTCATGCCGAGCCCGGACGCGTGCAGTATCATCGCGGGAAGATCGTCGCGGAGGGTCGGCTCCCCCCCGGTGAAGGAGATGGTTGGCACCTGGGCCTCGTTGCGTATCTTGTCGATGACGGACCGGACCTCGTCGAGCGTCATCTCCCGCACGTCCGCCCCCCGGTACGGGCTCGAGGCGTAGCAGAAGTCGCACCGGTTCTGGCACCGGTACGTTACCGCGATCTCCGAAAGCACCGGCAACACGACGCTTGCCGGGTCAAAATCGATGGTCGAGATCAGCGGCGCCTGCGCGTATTCCTCGTTCATGATCGCGTTGATGCTCAGCAGCAGGCCTTCCATGTCCTTCCTGATCACGGTCTCGGGAACGCCGTAGCGCGCGGCCATCTCGCCGGCCGTCTCGTCCGGCGTCCGTCCCGCCGTGTACAGGGCGTCCAGGATGGCAAAGGCCGTCTCGTTCAGGTGCTGCAGCTTGTTGGGCCTGATGATGAGAAGGCGGTCGGCGCCGCGGAGGTATACCACCTCCTGCGTGGACCGGATGAAGGTTTGGATGTCCTGTATCCCGGTTCTCATGTGGACACCTAGAAGCTTGACACGCAGGCCGAGTGGCATGCCGAATGGCACGCGGAGTGGCACACGCAGGCCGAGTGGCACGCTGAGTGACAGGCCGAATGAACGCACGCGGAGTGGCAGGCGGAGTGACAGGCCGAGTGGCACGCGTCATAGCTGAAAGCGCTGACGTTCTGGGCCACGCCTGCGATGGTCTGCGTCACCGACGTGAGGTCCGGCGGCGTGAAGAGGTTCTCCATCTTCTCGACGATCGCGCTCGACATTCCCTCCACCTTCTCAACGATGCCGTCAGAGAAATTCTGTATGCCGTCGGTTATGGAGCCCGTTTTTTCGGTGATCTTATCGAAGAACGCGGAGCTTTCCCCTTTCATGGTGTCGTTCGCCGCCTTTTCCATGAAGGGGGCCGATTTCGTTCCGAAGCCGTCATGCATGAAGATCCAGGGAAGGTGCGCGTCGAAATAACGGCGCTGTTTCTGGTAGTCGGGCTCTTTCTCGAACTCGTCCCAGTGCCGGTCGATCTTTTCCGTGTAGGCCTTCGCAGTCTTGTCTATGTCCGCCTTCCATACCTTGCCCTGGAGAGAGCGCGAGATCGACTTGAGTACCATGGGCATCGCCTGCCTGGGCAGGGACCCGTCCTGCGCGATCGACCTGAGAAACATGATCTCGTAGGGGGCCAGGCCGCTTTTGTCTGCCGCGACCTCCTCCTCGAGGCTGGCGTCCGCATGCGGCTTGAACGTGCCGCTCGTCACTTCGCCGGTCACGGCGATCGCGTTTTCACCCACGTCGTAATCGTTGATGTTGAAACGCGCGCCGTCCGCCGCGACGATCTCGTAGCACCGCTCCCGGTACGACCCGGCCGCTTCACCGGGAAGCGCCGCGCCCAGCACGAGCGAGCCCCGCGTCGATTCAGACAGGCTCTCGACGATGAAGGCGTTTATCTTCGCTGCCGGGTCAGAGGCGTCAAAGCCCTCCTTCAGCACCGAGATGACACTGACCGGCATCTTCACCGGATCCCTGGTCGTCTCGGGCTTGAGCAGCTTGACCTGGAGAGGATTCCGGTTCAATATGTCGATGAAGCCCCGGTTGAAGAGGCCCATGACCAGGAGGTTGATGGCCGTGGAAGGCTTGTTCAGAAATACCGCGGTTTCGACCGGGTCCAGGTTGTCAACGGTTTCAGCGGTCTTGAAGGTCTCGATCTGTATCTCCGGTTGTATATATTCCGGCTTCTTCTCGAAAAAACGCGTCCTGATCGCCGGGTGGACCGCGGCGAGCCTGGCAAGCAGGTAGACGAGGCCGGAGATGATGTAATACGCGAGCCTGAACGGGACGATGACGCAGTTGAGGCTGAATATCAGGCCGGCGGTGAAGTTTAACATCCGCTTGCCTTTCGGGAAAAACACCTTGTTGAAAAGGTCGACCTTCGACGCCCGGCCGATCAGGTAAAGCGGCAGTCCGATGACAGCCATCTCCGCGCCGAGCAGGAAGAAGTTAATGAAATAGCATACGATCAGGAACGACAGGAGCAGCCCGAGAAGGTCTACGGCGAAGGACCGGTCCCAGCGCGACAGGGACAGGCGGAACAGGTCGGCAAACAGGGTCTTGAATTTCTGCCAGTTGGAGATTGTCACCCGCGATGGGTCCAGGTCCAGCTTCAGCATCACCGGAGGGATCGCCTTTTTCTGTATCGATTCCGAGCGTGTGGAAAGATACATATAGGGATAGTATATTTTTTCAGTACTACTCCCGGTATAGTACTCCCCCGCGTTCTCCTGCTTGATCTGGATCTTCCAGGTCCCGTACTGCGCCTTCGACTCGTCCGCCACCCTGACCGGGAGGGTACTCGTGTCCGGTGACGAGGTTACGCCTATCCTGTCCTGTAGCTGCGTGCCTGCAACGAAGCGGACCTCGCCCGGAACCCTGCCGACCGAGAGCCCGGGCCAGGAGTAATTACCGCGAAAACGGCTGTTATGGAGAGGCGAGTCCAGGTCGAGCTCGACGTACCGCTTCAGATTAAATGAAACGCGGATGCGGTCCCCCTCCTCGGTCTTTCTGCCCAGGATCAGGTCAAATACCCCGTCCCTGGCCTGCCCGTCCTTTGTCACGCAGGGCCTGATCTTGGCACGGACTTCATCGTCGTTGAGGGTCACTTTCAGGCCCTCGTTCCAGCCCATGAACAGGGCTGCAGCGTCCTGCCCGATTATGCCCCGGAATATGTTCCTCCCGCCTTTTTCCCTGATATACAGGTCGACGGTCGAGTATTCGTTGAGCATATTGTTGCGGAACTTCTCCAGTACGAGCATGACCATGGCGTCGGTCCTCTCGATGGAATAGTCCCCCTTTTCGGCCAGGTCTCCGGCCTGCAGGGTGTCCAGGGTGTAATCGCCGCCCTGCGCGCCGATCTCCAGGTATTTCTCCGGGACGTAGAAGGAAAGCGATTCCTTCTCGTTGGCGGACAGGCCGCTCTTCTCGGTATGTATGGAGAGATAGTTCTTGCCCTTCCATTGCGTTGGGTAGTATATCCAGCGCTGGTGGCTGTCCTTCGATTCCTTGTCCGGGATGAACCCGGTCGGGTCCACTACCGCGGGCGTGATCATTTCCGGCCGGTTGTATCGTGCGGCGATCTCTATGGGAAGCATGATCTGCGCGGTCTGTTTACCGATCGGGAGGCTCCATTGCACCGGGGACCACCAGAACTTGCCGTATACGATGCCGTTGTTCTCGGTCCGATCGAGGAGCGGTTTGTCAACGAGGTAGCGCATGCTGACCGTGTACTGTGCGCCCGTTTTCGTCGTGAGGTCGAACACCGCGGAATAAAAACCGTTTCCCAGGCTCTCCATGGTCACGCCGAACCGCTTGCCCCGGGACGCGCCGAAGCTCTCGATGAACGTCATGGGCTCGATGAACTGCCCGATGGTCCGTATCCTGTCGCGGGTTTCGAGCTCGGTAAAGGTAATCTCATACAGAATCTCGCACTTACCTTCCCTGAGGATCGTCACGTGATACCTGGTCGCGTCGATCGTCACCGGCGCGGCGAAAACAAGCTCGGCCGGCAGGAGCACGAGAGATACGAGAAGAGCAGAGAGGTGTCTGAGTATCGATCTGACGTTCATACGATTTCCCTGAAGTTTGTTTTTTCTGGCAATGTCCCGATTAGCTCCGGTCATGCTGCGGGCCGGGCGGGAGGCCGAAGGATATCCCAATGGTCATTCAATAGACTTGTTGCGAAACTCCATCCTGGGTGTTTCGCAACGGATCGTAATCGCGGGAAACCCGCGATTACTCACATTCGCTCCGCGAATATGCCTGCATCCTTGCAGGCATTTGAGTTGTTTTGCAACGACTCAAATTATCACAACGAGGGTTATTAATCAATACATTTTTTAAAGAGTTTTCGACATGAATGACGGGGTTGTCCGCGATGATGACCTCGGGTTTGATCTTCATTCACCGGGCACCCTGCCGGCGGCACCCTTGCCGTTCTTCGCGGCCTTCGTTCCGCTTTCCAGGGCCTTGCGCTTCCGCGCCTTTTTCATCCTATACCGCTTGATCAGGAAAACAAGAGAGGCACAGAGTATCAGCCCGCCCATGATGATCAGCTCGTATTTCTTGATATCATCCAGCACGGCTTCCATTACCTGGCCGAAGAAGTAGCCCAGGACCCCGAGTGTCACGGCCCATATCGCCGCGCTGATGATGTTGAGAAATACGAACTTCTTGATTGAAACATTGCTCAACCCGATGGCGAAGGGCGCCGGGGTGCGGAGCCCGTAGAGGAACCTGAATATGAGAATGAACCAGGTATTATGCCGGTCCATGAGCTTCCTGAACCGGGCAATCCGCGGCTCCCAGCTCTTGAACCGCGCGAGAAGCGCCTGCCCCTTGTAACGGCCGATGAAAAAATAGAGCTGGTCTCCGAAAAGGCTCCCGAAAAATGCGGCCGTTATGACAAGGGGAAGCTCGAGGTACCCTTCGTACGCCGCGAAGCCGGCCACGACCAGGATCGTTTCCCCTTCCAGGAACGTCCCGATAAACACGGCCAGGTAGCCGTAATCCATGATCAGCTGTTCAAGATTCATCTCACGATCATCCCCGGCTTCGCGCTCCCGCGCACATGACCGATCACGGCCGCCCCGTCAACACCGGCGGCCCGAAGACCCTCTGCCAGCGCCGCCGCAACCTTCTCCTCGATGGCAATGAGGAGCCCGCCCGACGTCTGCGGATCGAACAGGACGTCGCGCGTCACCTGGTCGACCGTTGCGGCGAATTCGCACAGCCCGCCCACGTAATCCCGGTTACGGTACATGCCGCCGGGGATAAACCCGCCGGACGCGGCCTCACGAGCGCCGGGGAGTACCGGCACGCTTCCGGCGTCGATGACCAGCTCAAGCCTGTTTCCGCCGAGCATCTCGCGCGCGTGCCCGATCAGCCCGAAACCGGTAATGTCGGTGCAGGCATGGGCCCCGAACGACGTCATCAGCTCCGCTGCTTTCCCGTTCAGCGTGCTCATGGACCGTACGAACGTGTCCACGATCTCTCCGGCCGCGCTGCCGGCCTTGATCGCGGTCGCGATGATGCCCGTTCCCAGGGGCTTGGTCAGGACGAGCGCGTCCCCTTCGCGCGGCGTGTCGTTGCGCACCACCCGGTCCGGATGTACGATCCCGGTCACTGAGAGCCCGTATTTCAGCTCGGGATCGTCCACGCTGTGGCCGCCGAGCAGCCTGGCGCCCGACTCTTCGATCGCCGCCAGGCCCCCTTTTAAAATCTCGCCGAGAATATCAAGGCTGAACGTACCGGTCGGGAAGCAAACGATATTAAGGGCCGTGAGGGGTCTGCCGCCCATGGCATAGACATCGGACAGGCTGTTGCACGCCGCGATCCTTCCGAACATATACGGGTCATCGACTATCGGCGTGATAAAATCCACTGTCTGAATGAGCGCAACCGATTCAGAAATGCGGTATACGCCCGCGTCGTCGCCGGTGCCGATGCCCACGATTACGTTCTCATCGCGGGGTATGTGGATTTCCTGCATTACCTTTTGTAGATCACCCGGACCTATTTTAGCCGCTCAACCGGCCCCGGTGACCGACTCGGTGAGGCGCAGGACGTTCAGCTTCCTGGTGTCGCACGAATCGCTCATACATACCCTTTCCTTTTTTTATTCTGAAAGCGCGGTTACTGGACCGCACTCTGCTGCAAAGAACCTCTGCCGAAGAGGGATGCACACGGATGCCCGCATTCCCGCTATGCCCCCGCTCCTGCGGCAAGGGCGCTCCCTCCCAGCTCAGCGATACGGGTAAACTCGATTCCGGCCAGCGCGAGGGCCTCTTCCGCCCTGCCGGCGTCCGCGCTCAGGATCCTGATGCAATAGCCGCAATCAGGGCTCACCGGACGCGGGATCGGGATCATCTTCCTTTCAATGCCGGCCTTTTTCAGAATGCGGGCCGCCCACACGGAGTGGCTCGACGACCGGAACAGTATCGCGGAATACCTGCTCATGCATGCCTCCCCTCGCGCGCGATCTCATCAAGCGCGTCGACCGCCCGATCTATCTCCTGCACGGTGTTGAAAATTCCGAAACTGAACCTGACCGTCCCACGGGGAAAGGTCCCCATGCTCTGGTGAGCGAGCGGCGCGCAGTGCAATCCCGCCCTGCATAAAATCCCGTACCTGTCGGACAGGAGCCAGGCAACGTCCGAAGGTTCCAGGCCCTCGATATTAAACGATACAACGCCTGTCTCGTGGCGCCCAGGGGGCACATAGGTCACGAAGCCCCTGACCCGCTCCATCGCGCTCCGTATAAATGAAGTCACCAGGGTTTTTTTGCGCCCGCGTACATCTCCCGCTGCGGCGACATGGGCCATGCCCGCGTTCAGTCCGCTGATGCCTGCTGCGTTCAGGGTGCCGCTCTCGAAGGCATCGGGAAGAAAATCCGGCTGCTCGATGCTATCCGAATTGCTCCCGGTGCCGCCGAAGATCATCGGCCGCACCAGCGCGTGGTCGAAGCCGTCCGCGAAGACAAGGCCCCCGGTGCCGGTGGGGCCGTACAGGCCCTTGTGCCCGGAAAACGCGAGCATATCTATGTTGTCAGCTTCCATGTCGATCGGCACGGTGCCCGCCGACTGGGCGCAGTCCGCAAGGAGCGGAACGCCCCTCTCGCGGCAGAGAGCGCCGATCTCCCGGATTGGCGCGAGGGTGCCGAAGGCATTCGAAGCATGGTTGACGACCGCCAGCTTCGTCCCGGGCCGCAGGCTCTCCCCGAACTGCTCCGGATCGGGCACTCCCGAAGGACAGGGGACAATGGTGAGGTCGATGCCCCGGCGCTTCATGGCCATGAGGGGCCGTATGGTGCTGTTGTGCTCCATCGCGGTCGTCACCGCATGGTCTCCCGGCCCGAGTGCCCCCTGGATAGCAATGTTGAGAGCACCGGTGGCATTGGGACAGAACACGATGCGCATGGGGCTCCTGACTCCGAAGAGGGAGGCAGCTGACTCGCGAGCAGAGAATACGCGCTCGCCCGCGTCAATTGACTGCCGGTGACCGGACCTGCCGGGATTCCCTCCGACGCTCGTCATGTATGACACGACTGCATCAACCACTTCCGGCGGCTTTGGAAATGAGGTTGCTGCATTATCGAAATAAATCTGATCGCGGGCGGGTTCTGCTGTGTGGACCATAATATTGGAATGTTGCTACACGGGCGGATTCTTAGCAATCATTTTTTACCGCCCGGTATCCCCGGCCGGATAACGTTCGGGACCAGGCCCGAGCTCGATAAAAAGCTGTTTTTTAAAACAACGTAAAGAAAATTCTTCTTGCATATTATCTCGAAAATCATTAGTTGTCCTAAATCCAATGGTGTTGCTATTAATAAAGGCCCTGTACCGATACATTAACGATGTCATTAAAATACTTTGAATATATTTTCATATTTGTTCCCCTTGCAGTCCTGATCTATTTCGTATTAAATAGCAGGGGTTTTACGAAAGCGGGGAGATTATGGCTGCTTCTCGGCAGTCTCCTCTTTTATGTTTACCTGAGCCCCCTCTACCTCCCGATCCTGCTTATATCGATACTGGTGAACTTTTTTCTGGGAAATGTCGTTCGGCCTGATTCAAGGCCGATCCCGCATTTTTCGCGGAAAACAGTGATATCACTCGGAATACTCTTCAACGTGGGTCTTCTTGGCTATTTCAAGTACAGCAATTTCTTAATAGACAACATCAATTTCTTTTTCAGCACCGGGATCGATCCGATAAAGATCCTTGCGCCGGTGGGTATCAGTTATTTCACCTTGGTTCAAATAGCATTTCTTGTCGACTCGTACCGCGGCAAGCTGGGAACCAATGACTTCATTCCCTACGCCCTGTTCGTTTCATTCTTTCCGAAGATCATCCAGGGTCCCATCGCCCTCCAGGGGGAGATGGCGAGTCAATTCACGGACGCGGGGAGATCCAGGTTCAATTCAGAAAACTTTGCCCGCGGCATCCTATTCATCGCCATCGGACTGTTTAAGAAACTGGTCCTCGCCGACAACCTCGGTGTATGGGCCACACAGGGATACGACCATGCAGCCGTGCTCCCCTTGATCGAGGCCTGGCTTACCATGCTGGCCTACTGCTTTCAGCTCTACTTTGATTTCAGCGGTTACACCGACATGGCCATGGGTATCGGCCTCATGTTCAACATACGGATTCCCGACAATTTCGACTCGCCCTATAAATCGCTGAACTACCAGGAGCTGTGGCGGCGCTGGCACATCACCCTGGGCCGATTCCTCAGGGAATACATATACATTCCCCTGGGCGGCAACCGGAAGGGCGAGATACGAACCTATGTCAACCTCCTCATAACCTTTATCATAGGCGGGCTGTGGCACGGTGCGGCCTGGACCTATGTATTCTGGGGCGCCATGAACGGCCTGGGCCTCATGGTCCACCGTATCTGGAGAAAGACCGGCTTCAGAATGAACCGCGGGCTCGCCTGGCTGTTAACGTTTATCTATTGGAACATCACCGTGATCATGTGGCGCGCGGTGGATTACAAAGCCGCGGTCAAGATATACCGCGGGGTGATCGGGCTCGACGGGGTGGTCCTGCCGTCGATGTTCGAAAACGAATTCATGAAATCCGCGGGCGTCACCTTTGGACCCTGGCTCGCGAACCTGGGGGAAAAGGAGTATTATTACATCTACCTGATCATCGCCTGCTCCATTCTCTGCTTCTTCACGAAGAATTCCATGGAGATGGCAGAAAAACTTAAGCCGAACATGCGCTGGGCGCTCTTCGTGTCTCTTGTCCTGGGTATCAGCATCATTCACATTACACAGATCAGTCAATTTATCTATGCGAACTTTTAACGGCCATGAACCTGACATTTAAAAAATGGATCATCATAACCCTGGCGCTGGCGCTCATCATGCCGGGCATCACCGCCGGCATCAATTTCTTCATGGATCCCCTCTGGTGCTTCTCCATCTCGCACAAATACAACCAGAAGCAGGATGATTTCAACGAGCGGCAGCAGAAGACGAATTACGTGACCTTTCACGATTTCGATTATGACGCGCTGATGATCGGCACCAGCACGAGTACGAACATCAACCAGCATTCGTTCAGGGGTCTCAACGTATACAACTACGCCATCAACGGGCTCCAGCCCGTGGAATACCTGCCCTACATCCAGTACGCCCGCGAGCGTAACGGGCGCGATTTCAAATACATCTTCCTGGGCTTCGACTTTATGTACACGGCCGTCCTCGATCCTCCCCAGTTTGACCCAAATAAAATCTTCGAGGACACGAATGATCCACTGTACCGGATCAAAACTCTGATAAGCCTGGGTACGCTCAAGTATTCCAGAAGAAACTTCATGAACTACCTGTACGGCCGTCATATTTACTATGACCGGAAGAACGTGAAGTACTCCACCCGGCTGAGCGAGAAGGACCTCGAATTCAACATTTCGCGCCTGATGAAGCATTTTGAGAAATCAAACTCCTCATATTCCTTCAACAACTATACATACAACAAGAAATACCGCTCGATTCTAAAGAAAATCCGCGACAAGAACCCGAAAAGCAGGTTCATCGTCTTCACCACGCCGGTCATCAACCAGTACATGGCGCTGATCGTCAAGAGCAACTTCATGGACTCGTACGAGGAGTGGATCAGGGACATCGTTACGGTTTATGGCGAATGCTACAACTTCATGTTTCCCAGCCCGCTGTCCAAGGATTACCGGAATAACTTCCATGATCCGAACCACTACTATCCGTTCGTGGCCGACATGATGATAGACGCCATGTACAACAGCAACAACCCGGACGCATCAGGCGTCTGCATCCACATCACCCGCGCCAATGTCGATGTAAAGCTCGCATACATACGCAGGCTCTTCAGGGAAGCAGCCGCGCGCGAATAACCGGGCATGAACCGCAGGGAACATTTCACCCTTCACCACGCATCAGGCAAACGGAGCGGCGCCGCGACCGGGCGCGCTATTACACTCGTGCTGTCGGCGATGATGGCCTGCTCCGTACTGGTATGGCACGCTCCGACAGAGGCGCGCGGTCCGCTCCGGCCCCTGTTTTTCCAGGTACATGTGACCAACCCGCTAACCAGCATATCCATTTCCGATTGCCGCCGCATCCTCGCGGGGTCCGTCCGCCGCTTCGGAGAGATCGGCGGCCCGGACATGCCGGCCCACCTCCGGGTCGATCCCGTGATAGCGGGCTCTCTCGCTAAAAGTCATCCCTCGCTCAGGTGCACCCGGGTCTCATTCGACGACGAGAGCGCCGTGTCCGACCGGCGGTTCCTCGGTATAAGCGACCTGCGGGGCCTTCGTCCGTGCTATAAGCTCCTCGCCGTCGACGGAGGCCTTCCCTGGGGCAGGATCGCTGAGGACTACGCGATCTCCATGGACGGCCCGCCCTATCCAGTCACCCTGGGCGGCGCCGAAACCTGGAACCCGGACGGGCATGTTACGGTTGTGCAGACCGGCGTGACCGCCATGACAAGGGCCTTCATCTCCGCCGTCGACAGGTCGGGCGACGTGCTCTCGCCGGTGCGTTTCACGCGTCAGATTACCATGCGGGCGGACATTGCCGTCACCTCGAACGAGGTCTCGTTCCTCGATCCCTGCGCCTGGCCGCTGAAAGACAGGATGCTCTTCTGCTCTCCCCTTCGTTTTTTCCGGATCCTGTCCGAGTCGGGCTTTGACGTGATAGAGCTTACCGGCAATCACAACAACGATTTCGGGAGCACGCACAACGCCGCATCAATCGATCTCATCACCAGGGCAGGCATGGCGTATTACGGGGGAGGAAAAAACAGCGCGGATGCCGGGAGGGTCCGCTACGTAAAGGTCCGGAACACCACGGTCGCCTTTGTCGGCTTTAACGAGCAGGGTCCCGAGGCCGCATTCGCGACCCGGTCACGGCCCGGCGCCGCGCGTCTTACAAAAGATGCATTCGAGGGCCTTGTCACGGAGGCGGCAGCGCGTGCCGACATCGTCATCGTGACGGTCCAGTGGGCGAACGAGAACGATCCGGTTCCATGGGAGATACAGAAACGCTACTTCCACCGCGCCGCGGAGCTCGGGGCCGACATCATGGTGTCCTCGTCGGCGCACCGGCCCATGGGGATCGATTTGTACCGGGGCAGGTTCATATCCTACGGCCTGGGCAATTTCCTGTTCGACCAGATGCAGAGTCTCAACCACCGGCGGGGCCTCATCGCCCGCCATCATCTCTACCGGGGCAGGCACGTAACGACCGAGCTTATCCCGTACATGATCTACGACTGGTCACAGCCGCGGATCCTCCGCGGCGCCGATGCCGCGGAGCTGATGCGCGAGGTGTTCAGACGCAGTATCGGCCCCGCCTTCAGCCGCCCCTGACGCTATTGTCCCGCCTGCGGCGCCGCTATCATGATGTTTGACTTCGCGGGGTCAAACCCGTACCCGAAGCTGAAGGGGAGCGGTCCCCTGGACCGGGACCTGATTGCAGCGTCCAGGTCCTGCTGGAACCTATTCGCGAAGATCGGCAGGAGCCGGTAGGATCCGTACAGGCTTATTTTCCACTGCCCGTCTGAAAAATATTTCAAGGGAATGCCGCTGTCTTCCTGAACAATGTACCCGGAGCCGGCAAGGAGGTACGAGCGCAGCACGGTGAAAGTGTCGTAGCTCAGCAGGTAGGAGGCCGACTTTATAAAGGTGGTGAACTGTTTTTTACCGCCGATGAACGCGGAAAAACCGCGCCGCTGCGACAGCGAAGAGTCGGAAAGGTCTATGCTGAAAAACCGCGCAATCTGCAGCGGCGCCCCAGCCTTTTTGCGGAAAACGATCTCCACTCCCTCTGCGTCCCTGCCCCACGAGCGCGGGTCCCACTCCGCCAGGGCGCCCGTACGGTCGATGTAGACCCTTTTAACATCGAGAATGTCGTACCCGTACCGGGCCAGGAAAAACATCATGATGCCAGTGATGCTCGAAAAGGATTCCGGCTTCAGGTCGGCATGCATCTCCTGGGTGCGGAACAGGTTCAGCTGCAGGATGGTCCGGAGCGCAGTCTTCACGCGCCACAATTCCGCGTACACCGCGTCGCCCCGGAAAACAAAGGGATCCGGCGCCGATCCGGGGTCCTCGAGCCCGATCATCACGAACTCCTCAGCGCGGGGAAAAAACGCCAGGGCGTTCAGTATGTCCGGGCCGCTGAACGGATACATGATGACGCCGGAAACGTTCCGTATATGGGTACGCCGCCATGATTCGATATTGTCCAGGTCGCGTTTCCGGTACTGCTCCCACAGAGAGCCGATGCTTTCGCGATACGCGCGGTAGCCGTCGGTCCGGGTCAGCCGGTAGAGGGGCGAGCCGGCGCTTACCCGTGTCCCTGCAAGAAATGCGGCCGTCTCGTTGAAGTCCCGGGAATGCCGGTACAGCTTTCGAATTTTCGATTCGCTCGGGCATCTCCGGTCGGCGCAGGACGCTGCCGAAAGCGCCAAGACAATAATGAGCGCGAGCGACCCGGGTGCTTTGATCCTTTTCATGTTCCCTCGTTGCGTTGCTTTTTCCGCCAGCCGTCACGGTCAAACCGGAGCCCATCGTGCCAGTCTTACACGCTCCCGGGCTGAATAATTTTAGCCAGCTCTTCAGCCAGCTGGTTTATCGTATAGGGCTTCTGCAAAAACCCGCCCGCACCCATGCGGAGCACGTCATCGATCCGGGCATCGTTCCTGAATCCGGACGATACGAGCACCTTCACGTTCGGGTCGATCTTCTTAAGGTCTATGAACGTCTCCTTACCGGACCGCCTGGGCATCACCATGTCAAGTATAATTGCGGTGATATCCTCGTGCCGCTCACGGAACAATTCGACTCCGCGCTCGCCGTCCTCCGCCACGATGACGTCATACCCGAGAACGTCCAGGATCCTCCCGCAGGTTTTCTGGATCGCGGGATCATCCTCTATCATGAGTATCAGTCCGCTGCCACGGTGGGTTACCGCACGGTCCGCTACGGTCTCCGGCACTGCTTCTCCCGCCGCCGCGGGAATGAAGACATGGAAGCTTGAACCCGCTCCATCTTCCGTATATACATCTATGATGCCTTCATGCTGCTTGATTATATTGTAGACCATCGCCAGTCCCAGCCCCGTGCCCCGGTCCTTGTCCTTGGTGGTAAAAAACGGGTCGAATACGCGCTCCAGCGTATAATCGTCCATTCCCACGCCGGTGTCCCTTACGCGAAGGCAAATATACTCTCCTTCTTCGCGTGCGTCAGGGTAGAGAGAGTGAAAATCCCGGTCGGAGGGAACCCTGGTCAGGGTGACCGAAAGGGTGCCGCGGTATTCCTCGGTTAAAGGCCGCATGATAGTCATGGCGTCATGTGCGTTTATGCAGAGGTTCAGCAGCACCTGCTCCAGCTGCGTGGCATCGCCGATAACGATGTAACCGCCGTCCGTATCACGACGGAAGTCCAGCACGATCTTCTTGTCGAAGGTGTTTTTGCAGATCTCGTGCACGTGCCCGACGATCTTGCCCAGGTCTGTGATTCCCATGCTGAGTCGCTGACGCCGCGATATGCCGAGTATCTGTTCCACCATCTTCATGGCGCGCTCGGCCGATATTTTCAGCGTTTCCAGGTCTTCGTCTATCTCATTCCAGGGAAAGCAGTCCCGCAGCTTCAGCTTGAATTCCAGGAGCGAGATGCTGCCGATAATGCCGCCCAGGATATTGTTGAAGTCATGGGCAATACCGCCGGCCAGGCTGCCGATGATCTCCATTTTCTGCGACTGGATGAGGCGCTGCTCAAGCCGTAGTTTCTCTGTCACATCGCGGATGACGCCGCGGATGCCGACCACGCCGTCCTTCGAGCGGACGATCGCGGCATTGTTCTCTCCGTGAAAAAAGCTCCCGTCCTTGCATTTCACGCGGTGCGTGAAAATGTGTACAGCCGATTCGCCGGTCTCCCGGAACAACACGCGCCTGAGCACGACAAAGTCATCATCATCCATGAGGTTGCTTATCGGGAGCCCCTGCGTCAGGTCGTCCGGAACATAACCGGTGAGACGGGTCCCCGCCTCGTTTAAAAACGTAATATCGAGATCGGTATCGGTTTCATAGATGATGTCCGGCAGGAGCGTCATGAGCTCGCGGTATCTCTTCTCCGAACGCTGGATGTCCTCACCCCTCTCCTGGAGATCGGAAATCATGTAGTTGAATTCCTGTGAAATGTACCCTATCTCATCCAGCTCGTTTGTGGCAATCCGGTGATCGAGGTTCCCCTTCTGCACCTCCTCGATGCCGTTCAGCAGGCCGCGCAGCGGATTGATGAGACTGATAGACACCATGAAGCGGAGCATGAAATAGACGATAATGATGATGACGACGGATGTATAGAAACCGATCGACACGAACTCGTGGGTATATTGACGGTATTTCAGATAGGAGAAGCCCGCCTGAACTATGCCCGGCCCGCTCCGCGCCGTGTAGAAAAGACTGACCTTTTTCCCCTGCAGCTTCAGATCCTGCCGTGAGCCGACCACCGGCACTTCCGCGGTAAACATGTGAAACAGCGGATGACGGCCAAGGAGGAAACGCTCCTTCCCGGTTCCGTAATCTCTGACCGTTATGTACTCAGCCTGGTCGCGGTACCGGGCCGAATAGTACGCCGGGTCGGCGTGGCCGCTCGCGACGTCGAAGGCGATCTGCCTGACAACGCCTTCGAGATTCCGGTAATAGGCCTTCTTGTATGCGATGAAGGTAAACGAGGAGGTGATGCTGATGGTTATGATAACCAGGAATAGTATGATAAGGCGGATCTTGTCCGAATACTTGAACCGGATTTTCGCATATTCCAGGTATGACCAAAGCGTGTAAATTATGATAATGCTGCAATAGAAGGTGAGAAAGGTGTTCGCGATATTATCATCAATCCTGAAAATCCGCACCATGAAGTAGGCCGCCGGCAGGGACAGGAGGCCGGTCAGGACGCTCACACTGATCCTGACCGTGTAGGCCCGCAACTCATCCTTCAGAATAAATGTTTTGTAAATGAAGTTTTTCGCAATTATCGCGCTCTGGATCGTGAGCATCAATACTATATATTTCCTCAGCGGGCTGTGCTTAAGGTCGTAGGTGTCTCCGATCGGGTTAAAAACCAGCTGCAGGTGCTTTGGTGTCTCAATAATAAGCGCGTGAGCCATGATGGCAAAAATCATGGCCAGCATCAGCACGAATATAACGCGCATTTCGATTTCAAACACCGGTTTTATGTAATAATATGAAAATATCACAAGGCCGAGATACCCCAGCAGCGTGAAGCCGGAATTGAGGAAATAGTAGATCGGGTACGCTGAGACCGGCAGGAACAGGACATTCTGGAACAAAAGGCAGAGCTGCCAGGCCATGACCATGAAAATAAAAATCAACAGCGAAAACAGCTCCCTGTTCTTTTCCCCCCGTACCAGGAAATAGAAGAACATTACACCAAGCAGGACAAAGAGGAGCAGATTATTAATGGATATAATGTTAAAAAGCCACACGTATAATACCGGTTTGTGTCAGTTTAAATCATAATGTCGTGTCAGGGACGCATTGTCAATTATTTCATAACCGTTGCCGATATTTATCAGTGATCCGTGCCCGCCTGCTGCGGTATTCGGCTACGGTCGCAGCTTTTTCACCCCACCGGGCACGGACAAGCACTTTTCCGTTACCGGCCCCACAACGCCGAAATAATTAATTATCCGCGCCTGTAGAATGTTTGGCCCGGGCTCGAGCTCCCAGGAAAAGCTGGTGTCGGATACCGGGACCCATGCACCGCCGTTTACCCTTACCTGGTACTCCTTGAAGTTGGGCGTATGGTTGTCGGGGCCGAACGCGTCGAGCTCAATGGCAAGCGGGCCCTTTCGATACGATCTCTTGAGCGGTACGCTCACATCCACCCTGTTGAGATCGTGAAAAAGCTTTTTCTGCGGAACGACCTTACCGGATCGTAAAAAGGGCCATCTCCTGTCTTTCCGGTTAAACCGGTCGCGTACAATGTAGACGGTATCCCAGAGACTGGCACGACCGTCCTTGCTGCAGGCGAAATAATCGTTCCTTCCCACCACTGCGACCTGGAACGTGTAATTGAGCCAGCCCCTGCCGATCGGTAACAGCCGCCAGATAGCGCTGTCTTTCCGCACGATGGGCAGCTCGCGCGACGCATAGCACCGGGCCCGCGCCCCGGCACCGACAACGTAAACGATGTCCCTGCCCCTGTTCTTGATCCATTCGCGCCGTATTTCTTGTATACCGAGCGGTATGCCATGCCGCTCGATATGCAGGTTCCATGTCGGATCGATGTACACCCACTTCCGGTACTGGTTGGACCAGATGTCGTTGCCGGCATGCTCTTCGCCGGTAGGTTTTCTGAGATACACGTTGCGCGCCGTCCATCCGAGTGACACGGCACATCCAATGAATACTGCTGACTGGTTGGTGCAGAGAAATACATGGCCTCTCCGCGCGCGCCGGAGTATCCGGAAGGCGTCCCGCTGCTCGGAATCCCGGTAATTCAGGCCGTACGGGACCGCGCCGTACACCCAGTCTTTTAGAAGGGACATCTGTTCAAACTCGGTCACGCCTTCGGAAACGTATTCATCAAAACCGAACTCTCGGGTGAGCGATTCAATTTCCGGCTGCCGTGCCGACTCGTGATAAAACAGCAAGGGCGACTCCTGGACATCGGGACTGGCGGGTGTGCGGCCGGCTCCGCGGGAGTTCGGGGAAATCAAAATCAGCGCGAGCAGGACGGCGCGCACAATGTGTGAATTACTGTATCTCATACACCTCGGTCCCGGCAGGGCCCCTTGCAGCCATGCCGCGTGCCTGTAACCCGTCGGTCTTTATTTATTCTTTCAGCTCATGGGCCCTGACAGTAATCGGTCCCGGCACGACATCGGCTGCCCTCTTTTTATCGACACTCGACCATCTCAGGACCCTGCTCCACTCCTTCTCCGCAAAAACGCGGGAATAATCACGGGCGTCGTAGTCGCCCTCAAATGTGATGAAGTAACGGTTGTGCCGGGCGGCAAACTGCTCGCGCTCACGCCCGTAGTCCCTGCCGATCCCGATGTCTATCCATCCGGCTTCCGGCAGGTAGACCTGGTTCCAGGTGTCCCTGCCTCCCTCCTGCTTCGACCCGTCATCGATCAGGATCCCGCCGGCTGCGCGGGTTGGCACTCCCAGGGAGCGAGAGAGAGCGGCGAAACCGACTGTCTGGCCGAAGGCGTCGCCTCTCCCCCGGGTGAAATATTCACTCGCTCTCGCCCACCGGTCGTCATAGATGGTGAAACGGATGGTGTCGTTCACGTAATTCCGGAGCGCCAGGAGCTGTTCAAGGTATGTGTTCGCTGCGCCGATCTGCGACGAACATGTCTTGATGATGTCACTGGAAAGGTCGAACGCAGAGGTTTCGCCGAGCGACACGGCCCGCACCTCTGCCGGGAGATCATCGCCCTTCAGACGGTAGTCGCGGTCGATCGTGAACGCCGCAGCGGCAGTCATGATATCGAACGTCATCTCGGCGCTGACGCTTCCGGTCGCGTGGTCCCACCGAACCCGGGCCCATCGGTTCCCGAAACGGTCCGTGCTTATTTCCCTCTCCTTCGGCTTCAGGGATACCCTGCGGATATTCTGGAGCCGGCGGTTGGCCGGGTACGGCACCCAGAGGTCGGCGGCAAAGGGGTTGGCGTTCTGGCCACATACCGGGAATGTGATACTGACCCGCCGTATGGCCGGGTCCGCTACAACAAGGTTCCTGGCTGCCGCGACAGCGAAGGGTCTGACCCGCACCCCGTGGTCCCTCTTCTCCATCAGGAACGCGTGGACGCCGTCGCTCGCGATCGCTGCCGGCTCATGGTCGACGAAACGCATCTTTTTCACGATACCCCGGGGCGGGTCGATGAGCAGAATCCAGTGCGTACCATAGGAGTCAAACTCGTTATAATATGCCGTCAAAAGGCCCTGGTGATACGCCAGGTCGCCGATCATGCCCCGGTACGATCCCATTTTCGACACGGCCCAGGTATGGCGGTTAAACAGGAAGATAGATGTCTCCTCGCCGCTCCGCATGGAAAAAGCAATATAGTCGGGGGTAGCGGCAATCCCGCGCATATCCCCTTCCGGGATCTTCTTCAGGCCGACATCACCCGACCTTCGGCCGGACATCGAGAGCTTCCGGAAGAAATATTTTTCCGACCTGCTGGCGATCCAGAGGTTCTCGCCGTCGCAGGTTATCGCCAGCGCATCATGCCGGCCGATCCCCCAGATCGCCTCGATCCTCCCCGTGTCCTTTCGTATGGTAAAAATGGCATCGGTTATGAGGTTGAAGTTCTTCACCAGGAGATAGAAATAGTTTCCCCTAACTGCGAAGTCTGCAATCTCACCCGTGACCGGAGCTATGTTCACAGCGGTGAGGTCATCATGGAAAAGCCGGGCGATGCAGTTGTCCCCGCAATCCGTCCACGACAGAGCCGGGTCGGGCGCTTTTGCCCTCGACTTGTGACTTGCGTGTACAGATCGTTTGTACCGCGCCTTCGCAGGACGGCCTTTTGCCGTTTTGGACAGCAACCCGTCACGCGCCAGGAGCGCTATCACCACGCAACAGAGGATGAATACTCGGGAATGATGCATCATGGGATCCTGTCCGGAGCCTGCCCCGGTACTGAAATTATTTGTACTCGCTCACATCTAACAACGTACCGCGTTTTACGTCAACACAATTGAGCTTTGCAGCGCCATCGCTCTTTCCGTTATTTTTGCAACTTGCCCGCTCCCGCCCGGACCGCGAGTGCGGCGGGAGCGCACAGCATGATCGCCAGGGCGATGGTCCACTGTATACCCAGAAACGGAAGAAAGAGCGTAACTGTGAGCAGGGAGCCGGCAATGGCGCCGAAATGGTCCATTGAATCGAGGACGGACGCGGAAGCCAGGCCCGCACTTTCGCCAGAGCGGATGAAGAGCGCCGGGAAGACCGCGCCGCAGAGGAACGCAACGGCTACAAGCAACACCCAGAACAGCGTGTCCAGGGCGATGAGCGTGTTCGCAAGGACAAGACCGAGCGAGAGGGAGAGGCCCAGCATGACCGTATGCAGGCCGGGCTGCCGGCGGCCAGACACGTACGCTCCCAGCGAAAGGCCCAGCATGAAGAGCGCGTTGATGAGCGATATCCTGTAATACACGATGCCGTTGGCATTCTGGTACACGAGAATCATGACGAGCATTGCCGTTATACTGATAAGACCGGTCAGGTAGATCACGATCCCGGACATCATCAGTCCGCGCCCGTATCGTTTTCGCACGTCCCAGGCCGCCGCGGCGCTCAGCAGGAGAATGATCACGGGGATGACAAAGCCGCCGCGGATCAGGCCGTAGAGCGCCGACTGCTCACGGAACGCGGCCAGGACAATGTTCTTCCAGTATGTTCCCGGCCGGAGGTCGCGATTCTCTTCCGCGGACCGCGCGCGGCCGCGCATCTCGTGCTCGAAATACAGGAGCTGGCTTTTTTCGAAGAACATGCGGAGCTAGTCCGCTGAATACCGCTCGACCAACTCCGGCTCGTATGGACCGCCCGCCGGAGGGAGTCTCTCGCCGTAGCGTCGGATGATCACGCCTGAGTCCCCGGGCAGGACCCCGGGCGAAGCTCCGGCCAGGTACATGGTCTCGCCGGATGTCGACAGGCGCGAGGGAAATTCTGCCGCGAAGGCGCAGTAGATCGAGGCGATGGAATCGCCCATGTCCTTCGAGAGATAGTTGCTGAAGCCCCTCAGCGAGGTTATGAAGACGCCCCGGTCAGCAAGGTGCTTCTTACAGAGCGCGAAATACTCCCGCGTGTAAAACCTGTTCAGCATCAGGTTTTCCGGCGCCGGAGGGATGCTCACGATCAGGTCGAACCGGTCAGCGCTGCGCGACAGGAAATGACGCACATCCTCATGCATCACCGCGAGGCGTGAGTAATCCGCGCCGGGATACATATTTTCCCGGTACGGCGTCAGCACGTCCCATATTTGAGGGTCAGTCTCGAAATACCGGATCTGCGTAACGCCGGTCCGTAAAAGGTTGTGGAGCAGCGCCCCCGGCCCGGAGCCGAGCAGGAGCACCCTCTTCCCCTCCCCGCGAAAGGCGTTTACCAGGTGAAACAGCCCCCTCGACTCGTACCGGTCCGGGAGCGTGTACATCAGCATACCGTCGCCGTAAACGCTTACCGTGCCATCCGAGGACTCCACTGCGATCGTCTGGTATTTCGTGCGTTTGCTGAGTACGAGTTTCCCGGTATGGGTCCGGTCCCAGACGCCGCTGTATATTCCCTCTTCAATCCGGCCGGAAAAAAACGGGACGGCGAGGATGACCAGGGCCAGTGGCAGGAGCATTCGGTAGCGGCGCAAACCGACGGCTGCGACCGCGAAGGACAGAAGAACGGCGGCGATCGCCAGAGGGTTTGCAAACTCGACCAGTACAAGCGAAAAAACCAGGCCCCCGGCGAATGAGCCGATCGACTCAATGTAAAAGACGGCGCCGCCTGCGCGCTCCTTCATCTCGTTCGAGACGAGCGAGACAAGGGGCGGGAAGAAGAAGCCTACGAAGAAACTGACGGGAAACGTGAAAAGGGCCGAGAGCGCAAGCTCGGTCCCGAAAGAATAAAAGGAGCCGACCGACCTCGGGAACACGAGCTGGATTGCAGCCGCCCCGTACACCGAGCCTGCCATCAGGATGGGCAGGAGGATCATTGATGAGAGCACCCTTCTCTCCATCGAAGCCGGCCCTCCCGGCGGGCTGATCCGCGCCCCCAGGTATATGCCCAGGAACCAGGCGGCAAATATCATACCGATGACGAGCTCGTTCCCCCGGCAGAGGGTCATGAGCTCGCGGACGAGCACAACCTGCGTGACGGCCGCGGCGAACCCCATGAAAAAAGCAATCGCCAGGTATACGCGCCGCCCCGCCTGTTTCACGCCCACACCCCGGGGATCCGCGTGCGGCAGCGCGGGCAGCAGCCGTTTTTTATCCGGTTATCGACATGGTAGAAACCGCTTCGCTGTATGATCATGGTGCCGCACGAATGGCAATAGGTATTCTCCCACCGGTGCCCGTCCACGTTACCGATATACGCATACCTGATGCCCTCGTCCATGGCGATCGTGCGGCAGCGCTCCAGCGTGCTAACGGGTGTCGGCGGCAGGTTCTGAATCCGGTACATGGCGTGAAAGCGGGTAAAATGCATCGGCACGTCGCCCGAGAGGTTCTTCCGGACCCAGGCCGCCATCTTCCGGATCTCGGCTGGCGAATCGTTCAGGGTCGGTATCACCAGTACCACGAGCTCCATCCATTTCCCGAGAGCCCGCAGCGATACCAGGTTGTCAAGCACCGGCGCGAGCCGCCCGCCGCATACCGTGCGGTAAAAGCCCTCGGTGAAGGCCTTGAGGTCGATCTTGATGCCGTCGAGGTTCTTCGCGAGCATCCTGCCCGCGTCCGGCATGATGTACCCGTTCGAAATGATCACCGTGCGTACGCCACGCGCGCGGGCGGCCGCGGAGACATCCAGGATGTACTCGAACTGCACGGTCGGCTCGTTGTAGGTGAAAGCTATGACCGGCGAACGCGATTGGCGCGCCCGGGCGGTGAGATCTTCAGGGGTTATCCGCACGGCATCGAGATCCGCCGGGTCCGCCTGCGAGAGCTGCCAGTTCTGGCAGAACTGGCATGACAGGTTGCAGCCTGCCGTCGCTATAGAAAAAGCAGTGGAGCCGGGAAGAAAATGGAACATCGGCTTCTTCTCTATGGGGTCGACGTGGGATGCAGCGATTCGGGAATAGATAAGTGAGTAAAGGCTCCCCCGAATGTTTTGCCGCACGCGGCAGATGCCGCGTTCGCCCTCATTGAGTTGACAGCCGTTGGGGCAGAGCATGCATTGAACCACACTGCCCTCAAGGCGCTTCCACATCTTCGCCGGCTTCACGTAAAAAGCATTGTCAGAGCGGCCGTATCCGTCGGAACAGCCGTCCAGCGCAAGGCCCCCCAGCGCCAGCATGCAGAGGGACCGGCCGCCCCTCACCAGGAACTCTTTCCTGTCCAGGCGGCCGTCAAAACAGCATTTCATCGCCGGTCCTCGCCGAAAACCTCGGCACGGAACCGTAACAGTTTCGTGTCGGCATCCTTCCAGGCGCCGGGCCTGAGCCCCGCCTTGTTGCAGGTCTGATCCAGGAACGTGTTCCGGTCCCATCCCTGCTCGGTAGCGACCTGGGGAAGGAGCAGACCGCGGTTGCTCCCGCGCTCCACTATGAGACCGTCCCTGCCGACCTGTATCTCGTCCACCGAGCGTACCTCCCGAGGTACGGTGAGGACCGATATTTCAATGGTGATTCCCTTCAACTCCTCCGCAGCGAGAGGTCCGAACCTCGGGTCCTTGAACGCAGCGTTGTAGGAATTGTCCAGGACCGCGAGCACCAGCGGCTTAATGCCGATCACGTACCCGATACAGCCGCGCAGGGCCCCGCTCTTCTTCAGGGTCACGAATACTCCCCGCCTGGCCAGCGTGTTTTTAGGCGCATCGGTCGGGAATATCTGGATCCCCCTGCCTTTCTCAAGCCACGAGGATATGTTGTCGCGGGCCGCTTTCAGTAGGAATGCTCTCTCCTCATGCGTCAAATCTCCCTGCTCGCCGGCTCGGGCCCCCGATCCCCTGAGCCTGCCTGAAAAGATGATGGCCGCGTAGCTGACCGTTCTGGCATAATCACCGGTCATGGCGCCGGACGTATCGTAGGCGGCCAGCCGTGCCTCGAAATCTTCTACCGGCAGGGCCAGGGCTATCTTGACCGGGTTCCTGCCGCAGATGGTGATGCCTGTTTTCTTGCAGTAGCTGGAAAATCCGGGCAGATCCTTTTTCAGTATGAGATCAATCGCGCCCGTATCCAGCTTTTTCAATTCTGCGGCAGTCGTCCGCACATCGGTATGCCTGAACGGCTCGTACCGGAACCCTTCCCCATAATGGGTGAAGTCCGTGCTTATTATGAAAAGCGGCCGGGCGCCCGCGATAGCCGCTGCTATGGAGTTTGCCGCCCGTACTGCTTCAGCGTCATCGATTTCCCCCACGAGAATGGGAAGCACCTGTATGTCCCCGGCCATCCTGTTGCGAAAAATTCTCTGTAAAAAGGGAAGATGGATCTCTAAAGAATGCTCCATCTCGAACGGCGAAGAGTCTTTTCGGAACAGGCTGTCACCGGACAGTCTGACTGCAACCTCCTTGTTTATCTTCACATTTCCAAGCGGTGTCTCGATAAAATCGGCATCCAGAACCGCGCATCCATGGAAACCGGCGTAATGGGATGGTCCGATCAGGAGAATAAGATCTGCATCACAGGCGCTATTCCCTGGAGCACCGAGGTATTGGTATCCATCAGCCGCCGTCTTACCTGAATAGGTATACCCGGCATGGGGAAGAATGAGAACAAGCGGGGTTTTCCCCATGTAAATACGGTTCTTACCGAGCAATACGTCAATCTGCGTTTTAAGCTCGGTTGGATTTGAAGAGAACCATGTCCCTGCAAGGGCCGATTTTTTTATCTTTGCGGAGGAATCCAGGGCATTGCATGACACAATTATTAAGACTGATATTATAATATTTAAAAACTTTTTCATAATATTTATTATTTTAATAATACTATATAAAAATAAATATATGATATTATAATTTCAAAAAATGCCTTTTCGGAATCTAGCGCAGCAAGTATCCTAAAACGAATAAGTTATAATGCAAGTTATTTTATTCAAGCGGTCATAAAAATATCATATTAAACAATTTAAATAATAATGTATATTTTTTATGTGAACATTTAAAGAATTTATGTAAAAAAATATGGTTGCTCTGACCCTGATTTTATCATTGGGCCTTATATTCTCCCACATACCATACGTAACTCAGACTGGTTCAATCATGTAAATGATTCAAGAAGCTTTTTGAGATACTCACAATTTTCTGGTTCTGCTGTGGCGGCACGACTTAAAAGAGCATTCATTTTACTGATCAACTTCCTGATTTACACCAGGCCGGGATTCACCCGCAGATCTACAGAGGCGAGACCTGTTCAACGCCTGAGGACATGCGCGGCTTTTTTTGCAGCACACATGTCAGGATTGAAGCCTGACATGTAAAAAAAGAGGGTACTTTGATCAGTTTAAATACTTTCGCGACAACTCTTACTGGAAGATCAATAAACACGCATGCACGATGGGTGATTCGCAATGGTTGCCGCCCCTGCGATAGTGCCGGCTGACGAAATCACCCTGGCATGCTCTGCCGTTCCGCACTGCGTCCATGAAAATTATTCCTTGACGATAATAACCAATCCATACACTATTGGGTGATTTTCTCTGTGAGGAGGACCCATGCCACTGTTTCAGTCACAGAAGCAGAAGATGGAACAGAAGCTGTCTGCTGAAATGTCGTTCAAGATCATGCAGGTTGGCCAGCTCGTGTTCGAGCTCAAGACCGATTATATCCAGTTTTTTGATGAAGACACCCGTCTCAAGCTGCTTCAGGTCAATGAGATCATCGATGAGCTTGCACAGCAAATGACCGGCAGCACGGCGGAACGGATGTACCTCTGGCGCGTTGAAAAAGAGGAAAAGCGACGCCTCACCAGGCAGGAAGCTGAAACCGAGCAGGCGGAGAGAACAGATAACGCAGCCCCGGCCCCGGGAGAAAGTGCGAAGAAAGAGGAATAGTCAGACCTCGATCGTTCCCGTGTGCCCCCCGGGCATGGATGGCGGGAGGGCGACCGGCGTCTCATCGATGACCCGCATCAGTTTCCATTTCCCCCCCATGAAGCGCGCCATGAACACCGTCCCAAGGAGCATGACGTAGATGGTCAGCACGATCCAGCCCGCGTATAATCCCAGGTCAAACACGAACAGAACAAGCCACGCAGGAAGCACGAGCCCCAGCCCGGAAAGCAGTATGATCGCGTACATGACGAAGCGGGTGTCCCCCGCCCCCTTGATGGCTGACGCAAAAATGATATTCATGGCGTCGAACACGCAATAGAGGGCCACGAACCTCAACAGCACGCGCACCAGCTCCGCCGCGTTCCTGAAGCTCTCGCGGTCCGCACCGGCGCCGTAGAGGGAGATGAAGATCTCCGGCGCAAGGAGATACACCAGCGAGATGGTCCCCATGTAGGCGACTGCCAGGTGCAATCCCGAGTAGACGGTGTACTCGGCCCGCGCGGGGTCGTTCATGCCCAGGTACTGGCCGACCAGGACCGAAACCGTTATGCCGAGCCCGATCATCGGCATGAAGGCGATGGCATTGACGTTGAACGCTATGTTGGTTGCCGCCAGGTTGTCGGTGCCGAGCCGGCCGATTATCAGGATGAACAGCGTAATGCTGAGCATGTCGAGAAAGAATTGGATGCCGTTCGGAAGCCCGAACCGCAGCAGCCGCCTGAAAAGCGCGGGGTCAAAGCGCCATCCCTGCAGGGTGTTGAATGCCGCGTTAAACTTCGGCCGGAATATGACCGCCGCGTATATGGCAAGGGAGACGCAGGATGAAAGTACGGTGGCAATGGCTGCGCCCTTGATCCCCATGCGGGGGAACCCGAAATTTCCGAATATCAGCAGGTAATCAACGATGATGTTCTCTGCCGTTGCCGCGATATTGGCGATCATGATGATCCATGTCTTGCCGATGCCGGAAAAGAATCCGGACATGGCCGATGAGGCTACCAGGGGGATCGCGCCCAGGCACAGGATACTGAAATAGACGGTCTCGTATTCCCTGACTGCTTTCTCGTGGCCGACGACATCGAAGATGCCGCCCGAAAAGGGGATGAAGAGCATGATGATGACTCCGGACAGGATCGATATATACAGTCCCTGCCAGAGGACAGGCCCCACCATCCTGTTCTGGTCCGAACCATAGTACTGGGCGACGAAGGTGCTGACATAGCTCGCGGTCCCCATGAACAGGCTTACCAGGGTGAAGTTCAGGTTACCCGCCGGCATGGACGCGGCCATTGCTTCGGTGGAATGCCAGTTCAGAAACATCCGGTCTATGAAATTCTGGACCGCCCACGAGCCGGTGGTGAATATAAGCGGCACCGCGATGGTCAGGATGTCCCGGTACCCGCCCTCGTCACTGAAACGTCTCAAGATGCCGCAATATGTTATGAAGTAATAAATGTATGTAAACCGGAGCATTATTTCCTCCGCCCTCCAGGCACGCATGACAGCTGACACGATTAGTACGCGATACGGATATGGAAAGAAGTTTTCAGGCCGGGATGAATTTTTATTCGGGCGTCTCTTCAATCAGTTTCATCAGCTTGTTCCGTTCTTCCAGCTCCCGGAAAAGCCGCTCGCTCACGCACTCGTGTGCCGCCTGGTACGCGAAGGCGCACATGCGCACGAAGATCCCATCGCGGAGTGAGTCCTCAATGAGCCTTTTGCCCGAAAGCTCGCGTGTCAGCACGGTCCCGTTCTCGACCCCCTTGATTACGCAGTCGTAAAACGGAAGGGGCCTCCCCCGGTCGGCGGTCCCGTCCAGGGCACCCTCTTTCAGGGACTCGCGTATCACGTCATCACCCGGCATGCCGGTCCTTCCGGCCGCCCAAAGGCGGTGCAGGTCAAGGACCCGCTGGAGTTCGCGGGCGATCAGGAAGAAGCAATCGCCGATGGATCGGATGAACTTCTCGATCCCTGACTGCGAACCCGCCTGCCCCCTGAGCGTCTTTTTCACTTCGTCCCTCGTCAGCGCAAGCGTCGGGTTGTTCGTTCTGAAAAAATGCATCTCGTCGAGGATCCGGTTGTACACGTCCAGGTGTCCCTGAAAGTAGGTGAACGAGAAGAGGGCTCCCTCGATCTCCTGGCGCGTGGTGTCCCTGAACACGACCGTTGTGCCGTCCAGGAGGGGCACGTACATGTTCTTGAAATACTGGACCAGGGCATCGATGAATGTGATAAAATTCTCGTTATAGGTCGTCCTGGTATCATAATGCTTCCTGTCGATGAACCGCCACTGGTCCTCGACGGCCTTCATGAGCAGGCTCTGGCCCCCGTCCTCGACCTTGAGCAACATGGCTATGGTTTCGTACGGCTCGAGGCGACTCCTGAGCGATTCTTTCTTCCTGCCCTTGATCGATTCCGCATCCTTCCCGACTTTTTTCAAAAAGTCCTCGCTGTAGTCCCACGTGACCTGGTTTACGAAAGGCGGCTGGATCCCGAAATGGGAAGCGACCTCGCCCTGTGTTACGGGACGCTGGAATACCAGCGCCTCCTCAAGCGCCATGACCAGGTCCATCATGCCGCCGACGCCGAAGTCCTTTTTCAACCGCTGCGAGAGCAGGCCGTCCTGCTTCGGATCTACGGGCAGGTACGAGCGGAAGAGCATCATGAACTCGTACACCTGCTTTTCCTTCTCGAGGTTGCGTTTCTCCCTGTCGCGGCGGCTTGAATCCGGCTCGTTCTCGACCGGCGTATCCTTTTTTAAATCTTCCATCGCCCTGAGGCGCGTCTCAACCTCAAGCATGATCCGCTCCCTCGTGTCGCCGTCAAGCATGAGGAACGAGAGGAACGGCAGCGTCCAGCCCCGCAGCTCCCGGTCGAACTGCATGCGCTCCATCCACTTTACCGCGTCATAGCGCAATCGGATAAAAGGCACTTCGAGCAGCCACTTCCTGATGTTCTTCAGGTGATTGAATACTATCGGGCTATCGACCTCCGGGTCTTTCAGTATTTCCATCATAATCATCGTCAGCCGGGCCGTGAGCGCCCCCTGTGTCTCGGCCAGGAACGTGAAGACACGCAGGAGCCCCCTGGTCGGGACCAGCCGTTTCCTCAGTCCTATGCCCAGGCGGTTGTTGCGGTGGACGAGATATCGTTTCCGGAACAGTCCCGCGGCAGTGTGCTTCCGGAGCAGATCGTCAACGAAATAGGACGTCTCCGTGGGCGCCGACAGCGATGGGGCCGGCCTGGAGGCGGTCTCCGCTTCACTGCGCTTTTTCCTGTCCGGCGCAGGCGGGACGACATTCGCGCCGTGATACAGCACGGGCTTCTTGTCAGGGCAGGTCTGGATGATATCTATGATCGTGCGATATTTTTCCCGGGGGTCAAGCCGCTTGTTGTTGAGGAGCGTGCGAACGACTTCCTGCTTCTGGGGAGGGATCTCCTTGTTCACAAGCAGGCTCCGTGCACGGCGCTCGATTTTCTTTATATCTTCCTGGCGACTCATTTCGTGAAGGTTATACCGCTCCCGCCCCCGGTCAAGAACAATACTATTTACCGGTCAGGCGCGGCACCACGACGATGTCCACCCGCCGGTTCAGGGCGCGGTTCGCAGGGGTGTCATTGGGGACGATCGGGTTGTATTGCCCGTACCCGGCCGCGGAAAACCTTGAGGCGTTAAGCCGCTTTTCACGGAGGATGTAATTTAGAACGGACAGGGCACGCTCGGTCGAGAGCTGCCAGTTGTCACGGAACTTGATCGTGCTGATGGGCACATTGTCCGTGTGGCCCTCGATTATAATTTTATTCTCCGGGTAATTGCCAAGGATTGTCGTGATCTTTTCCAGGGCGGACATGATCTCCTGCTTGAGGTCCGCCTTGCCTGAATCAAAGGAAATCCTGTCGTCGATGTTGATAATCAACTTGTCGTGGAAGCGCTTCAGCTTGATATCGCCCTTCTTGATCTCCTCGGAGAGCTGCTTTTCCAGCTCGTTCGCCTGATCCTCCATCCGGGACAACTCCTCCTTCTGCTTGTCGGTGAGCTTCTTGAGGTCGGACATCTGGTCGTTGAGGACGGACAACTCCCGCTGGAGCTCCGCGATCTTCCGCTCGTAATCGGCCCTGAGCGCGTCGATCTCCTTCCGGTGGGCATCGCTCTCGGCCAGAAGCTCGTTCCGGAGCTTGTCGAGATCGCCTTCGCAGCGCAGCTGCAGCTTTTTGTTTTCATTGATCAGCTGCTGCTCGCGATCGCTCCCCTTTTTCTTGAGCAGCTCGGTCATGTCCTGCATTTCCTTGATCCGCTTTGCCGCCTGCTCGCGCTCGCCCGCCTGCTGTTTCCTGAGGTCTTCGAGCTCGGCATTCAGGCTTTCGATCCGGGCGCCCAGCTCGCGTATCTTCGACTCCAGGTTTGCCTTGTCGTTCCCGTACTGGCGCTTGAGGGTATCCAGCTCCAGCTCGAGGGCGACCTTTTCGTTATAGATCTTGATGTACTGGGACGCCGTGTAGAGCAGCTGCCCTGCATGGAGACGCTCCGGCAGCACCGCGGCGGCCAGCGCCGCGACGCACGCCGCGGCAACGATCATTCGCGCTGTTCTGGTATTCATTTTGTAATGTCCTTGTTTCTGAGCTTGTCTTCAGTGATCTTCAGCCTCTTGACCGCTTCGTCGCGAGCCGCCCTCTTTGATATAAGCTGCTCGCGCTGCTGATCAAGGTAATTCCGGTATTTCTCGTCGAAGGTTTCAGGCCCTTTGGAGGAGGACTTCTTGCCGTCCGGAACGGTCGTGCCCTGCTTCCTGACAAGATATGTCCTGGCTATTTTTGCCTTTTCATTGGCCAGCTCGGCGACCTGCACCGACAGTTCGGCCTCGGCGACTTCCTGTTGCGCCTCGGCCAGCTCCAGTACCGCCCTGGCATATCCCAGCCTCTCGGCCTCGGCGCGTATCTGGTAGTCATTATCGATCATCAACTTCGCATTCGCGTTCATCTTCGCGGCATCGTTCTCGAGCTGGAAATGTTTCTGCTTGTTTTCAAGCAGGCTCTTTTCCTGCTTGAGTATCACCGCCCATCCCCTGATGACCTTCAGCCTCTGCCCGGCTTCCTCGACCTTTTTTTTAAGATCGGGGATCTCCTGCCGTTTTGCTATAATCGAGGCCTGCAGCTTTTCAATCGTTTTGTTCTCTTCGGCAGTTTTATCGACAAGATACTCCGGGTTGACCTCACCCGGCATGGTCACGCACCCGGCGAAAAAGACCGCCGCAGCGCTTAAAAATAGTATTAATGATTTCATATGTGCACCCCGAAATGATTGAATTTCACTTCCCGGCATTTAGACCGCGGCGCGACGGGCCGGGTTGTGATTTTTTTAAGCACCGCGGTTATCTGTTTATTTGAATAAAAACACCCGTACAGGTTACACGAAATCAGATGTACCCGTCAAGAACAATATGCAACGGTCCGGACCCGACGGAGATTACGCGCGGCCGGGGCCGGGGGCTATCCGCGCGGCAGAAAAGAAATTCAGGACCGCTATGCACGCCCCGAGGAGGAAGACATACTGGTACCCGAGCGTTTCCCAGAGCATGCCGCTCACCAGGGCGATCGCAATGGAAAACACGTGGTCGATCGTTACGCCCATGGTGAGGGTCTGGGGCACGTCCTCCGGCTTTACCGCGATCTTCTTCAGATAGGTCGCGCGCGCCATGCTCACCGACATCAGCATTTGGTCCACGACGAAGCAGGCAAAGGCAATGTACATCGCGACGGGCCCGTCAAACAGGTCCCGGGAGAAGCCGTAGCCGGTGCATACCGCCACCAGTACCAGGGCCTCGCCCATCAGTACGAAGCGCTCGCCGACACGGTCAATCACCCTCCCCAGGAGGGGGTTGAAGACTATGCCCACGACGCCGCCCACCGCCAGGAGCGTTGCCACCACCTCGGTCTTCTGGTTAAAAACCTTGATGAGCACCCAGGGAGCAAACGTCAGGAATATCTGTTTCCGTGTCCCGTACAGGATGTTCAGCCAGTAGAAGAGCCCGTACTCCTTCCGCATGAGGAACCTGGCCTTCATGGGGTGGGTCGTACCCGGCTTCATCATGAACAGGAGCACGGCCGCGCCGAGCAGGCCGGCCGACGCGATGATGTAGGAGAGGGTGAAGGTGAAGCCGAGATACCTGAAGCCGAGAAAGATCATGAAGCTCCCGGCGATGGCCGCGATATTCATCAGCCCCGTGAACTGCCCGAGCCGCCTTCCTGTTTTTCCCTCGCTGGCGAATTCCATCCCCAGGCTCTGGTTGAGGGGAAGATACATGTGCTGGCCCATGCTGAATACGAAGAGCCACACCAGCATCACCGAGTACGTCGGAGACAGGAGGCCGACCAGCGCGATGCCCGCGGCTGCCAGCAGGTTGGCGAACGCCGCGAGCCGGCGGGAGCTCATGAAAAAGAAGAGGGCCGAGAAAAAGACGACCAGGAACCCGGGGAGTTCGCGGGGCAGTTCGAGCATCCCCCGCTGGGTATTCGTTATGGAGAAGACCTCGCTGAGATAATTGTTGAACACCGCATTTACGGTGCTCATCGAAAAGCTGATCAAGGCGATGGCGATGATGAAAAAGAAAAAGTCGCGCGGCAATGCTGACAGGCGTTTCAGGAAACTGTCCAAGGAAATACTCCGGATTATGATTGGTGATGAATCCCGAAAATCGGCCTGCGCGTCAAGACATATTTCCGGTCCTCAGCCGGGCCGTAGTACGCATGAATCCCGGGTAAAAACCTGAAAAAATAATCTTTTCCACCCGGACCATCCAGGAAACTATGTAAATTATTCATGTAAAAGTATCGACAATATTATAGAGGAGCATTCTCCTCAACATCGAACAGACCGGTAACTATCGTGTATTCACCATGCTTAAATTAAAACTGATCAATTACATCAAACGGATGAGGACTGGCTCGCGCGAGCTGGTAAACCGCGCATCGGACGCCCGGCATTCGGTCGCAACCATGTTCCGTGAAAGGACGCGTTTCTTCGAAAGCAACACCGTGCGGTACGTGTTCATGCGGGTGACCAAGAACTTTTTCTTCAAGCTGTCACTGGCCGCGGTCATACTCCTTTCCGTGCTCTCGCTCACCGTGTTCTATTTTGAGAGCCGGTATGTGATCTACAAGGTGGTGGACGGCAAGAGGGTCGAGGACACTTCACGTTCGAGCAATATACGGTCAATCCCGGACGCAATCTGGTGGACCTTCGTCACCGCGACAACGGTCGGATACGGCGACTATTATCCGAGATCCAACGCGGGGCGGTTGAGCGGTATTCTGCTCATGTTCTTCGGCATAGTCATGGCCGGCGTCGTTACCGGTAATATCGCGTCCGCGCTCGTGGAGAAACAGTTGAAGGAGGGTCGTGGTTTGAAAGATATCAGGCTGAAAAATCATTTCATCATATGCGGGTGGAAGCGCGGCATGCCCGAAATACTGAATCACATAATGGAAAAGAACAGGAGCTTCCTGGCGTCCGAATACGTGCTGATCAACACCGCGGACCCGGCCGAGATCGACAACCTGCGGTCAGACGCGAGGTTCGCTCCCATCAACTACATCCACGGCGATTACATCGACGAACGCGTGCTGAACCGGGCTAACCTGAAGGAAGCGGCGCGTGTCATCGTGTTCGCCGACCGCTTGATCCAAGGCTCGATCCAGGAGGTCGATTCCCGAACGGTCATGACCGTCATCACGATCAAGTCCATATCCAAAACGATATACACCTGCGCCGAGCTCCTGGACGAGAAATTCGAGCGCTACCTCCGCTTCTCCAACTGCGACGAGATCATCATGTCGAGCGAGTACAACAGGTCGATCATCGCAAACGCGTCGGCGGGCAGCGGCATTTCGCAAGTCATCAGCGAGCTGCTCAGCGTGAACGCGGACGTGTCGATCGGCACGCAGGAGATCCCCGCCCGCTTCACGGGCAAGACATTCGGCGAGCTTTTCGATTTCTACCTCGCCCGGAACCGCACCATCCTCATCGGCATACTGGAGAACACCGGGAACTTCTACACGCGGAAGACAGAGGCCATACGGGACGCGCAGAAAACACCGGACATCTCGACGCTGGTCGACAACCTGAAGGTGGTCAAGCAGCTTGTGGCGAACATGCCGGTGATAAACCCGACCCCGGATTACGTCATCACGCGGTACACCCGGGCCATCATAATCGAGGGCAGAATGCCGGGCTTGCTGAAAAAAACGATAAAAGAGAAAACCAATGCCATTGTTTAAGAGATCATCCCGGAAACAGGAAAGCAGCGACGCCATCCTCGAGAAGCTGAAACAGGTCTCGTTTTTCTCCATGTTCGAGAACGACAACGAGACGATCGATAGGATCGCGGGCATGTGCAGCCGGCGCGTATTCGGAGCGGGGAAATACATAATCCGCGAGGGGGACTACGGCGACGAGCTCTTCATCGCCCTGAGCGGCGAGGTCGAGATCATCAAGAACACTCTCCAGAACGAGGAATACACGGTAACCACGTTCTACGCCGACGAGGGCGGCGTCAACTTCGGCGAGATAGCCCTTATCGACAACGACCGCCGGTCGGCCTCCGTACTGGCCAAGACCGATTGCGAATGCCTGGTGATCACCAGGGACGATTTCATCAAGTTCGGGGACGAAAACCCGCGCGCGGGCCTGGCAATCACCCGGTCGATAGCGAGCCAGCTCTGCGGGAATCTGCGGAAATCGAATACCGACATCATCACCCTGTTCTCGGCACTGGTTGAAGAGATATCGGCGAGCAAATGAAAACGGGCGGCGGCCCCGACGCGCCCCCCATGACGGGTACGACACATGGAATTGACATTAAGCAAGATTCAGCGCCACGGCGAAGACGATTCAACGGTCCAGATGTCCATCGAAGCCGAATACGGATGGAAGGGCGAGATGTACAGGGACAACGTACAGATCACCTACAATGGCAAGAAGCGCGAGGCCTTCATAACCACCAAGATACTGAACCCGGGCGCCGGCATGATCATCGAGCGATTATATGAGCTGATACTCGGATCGCAGTACGCTTCCCGGAGCGTCAAGAACCCTCCCCTCCGGATAATCGAAGCGCTCGCGGAAAAAATCAACCTCGCCTACAACGAAGAGGAAGTTCACGTGATGCTCTCGTAGCCGGATGGCCTCATCACAGGCCGCCCGTTACAACATAATTAATAATTGACAATCCCTCACCCCTGCAGTCAAATCAATCATAGAAGTCGTCCAATACTTCCCAAGGAGTCACATCTATGCTGAAGAAATCCATGATTATTCCGCTGATTGTAGCGGTTTTGTGCGTTACCGGCATGGCACAGCCCGCCGGCTTGCAGAAGCACGTTGATACAGAAGCCAAGTTCTCCATCATGTATCCGGCCGAATGGAACAAGGAAACCAACAAGGACGGGGCCAATGTGGTCTTCACCGCGCCAGACCAGACGGCTGTCGTCCAGGTCCAGCTCCAGATCGCCGATGGTGAAATCGATGAAACGTTCACCGCCATGGCAGTGCTCCAGGAAGCTGAAAAGCAGCTCACGTACACCAACCTCATTCCCGAGGACATGCGGACCTTGAAGCCCGCGCAGCTAAAATCGATCGGCGCGCAGGAAGGAGCGTTGGGATCGTACAAGACGAGCACCGAAGAAGGAATGATGGTCGTACAGGAAATCGTCGTTCTCCTCAAGGGCAAGAATGTATACTCGCTCATCAAGACGATACAGGAAACCGCACTGCCCCAGCACGGCAAAACGATCGACGGTATGTTGAAATCGTTCAAAATATTGAAATAGTTTAAGGCACACCGACACGCAGAAACCAGGGAACGACGGAAGGGAACTGCAGGGTAAAAAAAAAGGGATGTTCATTGAACATCCCTTTTTTCGCGTAATAAAAAGCTAATTACATGCCAAGCTTTTTCGCGCCAGCGTCGACACCAGTGTCAACAGCTTTCTTGATGACGTCTTTTGCAGCGTCTTTGGCTTGTTCGCCAGCAGCATCAACAGCTTTAGCTGCATCGTCGCCAGCTTGTTCAACAGCGGCGTCTTCTTTGGGTTCTTCAGCTTTTTTGCAGCCGACGAATGCAAAGGTGAAAGCAAAGATGGAAGCGATAGCGAGAGTAAAAATGGTCTTTTTCATTGAAAAAGCTCCTTTAATTATTGAATTTAAAAACAATGACATAAATCAATTCGGGAAAGAAAAATCAAGTAAATTTTTAAATAAATGTAAAATTTTTTATTAAAACCATAATTGAACATCCAGCCCGGGTCAAATACCTAAAAAATAAATATACCGGAGGCCGTAATGCCATATGACTGGTCATGCGGCGTTACGAACTTTCCCTCGTCCGAATCCGCGCCGGGCAGAAGCATATATCTCAGCACCCGGTATTTCCCGCCTATCGAAATCGAGGCATTTATCTTCCTGAAAAAGTAAGTAAGCGCCAGTCCTGCCTCGCCGCCGTACGAGACGAAGGGGTCCTTTTTCCTGAGAAGCGCGTTGCCCCGGTTTTCGCCCGGTAGACAGAGAGCGCGGATACTCGCGTCAAGCGTAAGCCCATCTGCAAGCGGGGCCTTCACCATGCCGCCCGCGCTGAGGCCGAGGCTCCAGGAGAGCATGCGGGAGGAAGGCATGAGCGGAAGGAGCGCCCCGCCGGAGTAGACCAGCATGTTCACACCGCCGGAATAGTTATACACCTGCGACTGCGCGCCGAACTGGACGGTCACGATCTTGTTGAGAGAGCAACCGGCCAGGACATCGATGTCGTACCGGTCAGCGTTTCGCGCATGCGGGTTTGCGTAGCCCGCGTATCCCGGGGAGGCCCAGAGATACTGCCCGGTCGCGCGGTACCCCCTCTGGACCGAGAACAGGAAGGTGCCGGAAAGACACCACCGCTCGGAAAACGCCCAGGAGACCGCGGGCCCGAAAAACAGGGTCGAATCCCGCATCGAAAATGTTGAGAGGGCGCTGTTTCCGAAATCCTGGTCGTGCCCCCGGATATAATTTTCAAAGTAAGGGGCCCACCAGGTGTACTGGATCACCGGTCCGATGCTGAACGTGACCGCCCGGCCCTGCCGGGCGCCAGCAGCCTCGATCGCGATGACCGCGGCAAGGATGATTATTCCTGTCGATCGCTTCATACCCCCCTCCTCCTTCCGCCGCTATATGTCGCGGCCGGTCATTCTCCGGTACGCAACGAGAACCGATTCATTGCCCACGTCGCCGCCGGCGCCGGGCGCGGCGATCGAGTCCCCGACCAGGAACAGGTTCGAGAAGCCCGGTACCGCGGTGCCCGGCCGCTTATCATCGGTCTGGTGCGTGTTTATCTGCGCGCCGTCCACCATCCTGAGGCAGCTCTCCCTCTTCCAGAGGATCTGGTCGTCGATCCCGGGAAAGTACTTCCGGATGGCGTCCCAGAGTTCGTCCTTCCTCTGCATCCGCAGGGCACTGTCCCGCACGTCCTCCACGGTCACCGGGTAGAGCATGGTGAGTATCTGACCCCCTTCCGGCGCCAGGCCGGGGACCAGGTTCGACGTGAGGAGACCGTAGGTCATGGGGCGGTACGTGTACAGGAGGCCGTCGTAGTCAGCGATCCTGTTTTTCAGCGCGATATCGAAGAAGATGCCCGATGTGGGGACCAGCTCCTTGCAAAGCCGTGCATACTCCCTGTCGAACCTGGCCTCGGGCAGGAGCGTGAAAAGCTCCTGGACCGGAAGATTAATGATCACCCGGTCCGCCGCGATCTTTTTTTTGCCAACTACGATGCCGGACACCCGGTTTTTCCCCAGCATGACCGATTCCACTTTCGCCCCGTACCGTATGGAGCCGTTTTTCTGGATCTCGTTTATTAATATATCGTACACCGGCTTCCAGCCGTCGGACAGGTATTCCGCAGAATGGCCGGTAGCGAACACCTTTCTCAGGTTCCTGAACATCTCGCCCGCCGAGGTCTTCTCGAAGAAAGGACAGACCATGACCGAGGCGCTCAGGAGCTCCATGTAGCGCCGCACCCCGCCCTGTATCTTGTTCAAATTCATCCAGTCGCGCAGGGACATGTCCATTGGTACGTGGAGCTTGTCCTTCTTGATTTTCAGCAGGAGGCTGATAAGCCCGATCTTTTCAGTGAACGAGAAAAGCCCGCTTTTGAATATGCCGCCGGGGCTGGTGGGGAACAGCACCTTTTTCCCGTCCTGGTCAATCAGGTACGAGGTCCCGAGCTTCCGGAATGTAACCTCGCGGCCGAGCTGCCGCATGATTTTCGCCAGTGCGCTCTCCGGGCCAAACCTGGTGAGGTGCACGCCATAGTCCATCACGAAGCCGTCGCGTTCGAGCAGAAGCGCGCGGCCGCCGGGAAATTTGTTTTTCTCGAAAACGGTCACCTCATCGCCGTCGTGGGCGAGGAGCGAGCCAAGCAGCAGTCCGTTGATCCCGGCCCCGACAATGATTGTCCTGGTCACGGTGCACCTCCTTTAATAACGCTTGATCATAAAACAGTGCGCACGGCCGGGCCGATCGTCCGTCCTGAGCCCCGGGCCCGCCTTGACCCTCCCGCCAACCATGACCAGGAGCGGCGCACGGACCGCCTCGATCTTCTGAAGCGGGTCCTCCCCCAGCACGACAAGGTCGGCGTACCTGCCCTCCCGCACCTCGCCGATCGAATCGCCCGCGCCGATGATGGCCGCGTTGTTGACCGTTGCAAACCGGAGTATATCCTCGTTCCTGAAGCCGGCGCGGGACATGAATGCCATCTCCCGCCAGAGCGAACCGTGGTAATGGAACGGGACCCCGGAGTCCGTACCGCAGCCGATGAGGACGCCCGCGTCTTTCATCCTGTGCGCGTTCCGAGGAGCATGCAGAAGGTACTCGAAGCCGATCTCCGGATCGGTCATGAACTTCTTCTGCTTCGGCATGCCGGCGCAGCCCGGGTCCCGAAACCAGCGTATGGATGCCATGTTCAGTGAGTGGAGATACGAATCGAATCCGCCGAGACTGGCGGCGTTGAAGTAATCGTACTTGATCCTGAGCTCGTTCTCTATAAAGGGAGTCCGGTACCTCTCCGGCAGGGTGTCGTACCGCTCGCGGAAGGCGAAATTGTGCCCGATCTGGAGGGTCGGCACGATCGCCATCTTTTTGCCCGCCATGATGCCGATGTCTTCGTCAGAGAGAAGCGCGTCGCCCGTGCAATGCTCCATCGAATGCACCGGGTACTTGAGCGCGCGCTTCATGCCGAACTGCATGAGGCTGTGCATCGCGACCGGCACCCCCTTTCTGTCCGCGAAATCGAAGACCGCGGCCAGGTCATCGTCTGCATACACGGGGATTTTTCCCCTTCCGCAGATGAGGGACCTGTCGTCCATTGTCAGCTTTATGAAAGAAGCGCCGCCTTCCAGGTTTTCAGCCAGGAGGCGAAGGAGCTCCTTACGGCTTGTGAAGGCGAGGTTCATCCTCCCAGTGATGCCCTCGGACAGGGGACCGAAAACCGAGATCTCCGAGGGTTTGACGTCCGGATGCCCGCCGTCTATGTTCATGATGCCGTTGCAGTAGATGACCCTCGGGCCGATACGATCGCCCGATTCATAATCTTTCCTCAGATCGCGAAGCAGCCGGGGGAAACTCCCCATGTCGCGAACCGTGGTTACGCCGGCATTGATCTGCATCAGGCCGTTGTTTTTGATCTGGCTTAACTGCCGGGCCAGTTCGCTGATCCGGAAATCTGCGCACGACTGGAGCGTGAGATGGCAGTGTGCGTCGATCAGCCCGGGAATGACATGGCACCCTTTCGCGTCGATGGTCCCGGGCATCCCGTCATGCTCGGACCGATACGGCTCGATAGCGGTGATTGCTCCCCTGTCCATGGTGATGGTCCTGCCCGGGAGCGGGATGCCCCGGACCACGTCTATGACCGCGCAGTTAGTGAGCCTTACAGGGGCGCTGTAATCGATGCCGGGGAGCGCAGGCTGCTTCGCTTCGGCGTGCACGGCGAGTTCCGGGAGAGCAGCCGCTGCCAGGGCTGCCGCTGAATATTTCAGAAAATTGCGTCTCGTAAAAATGTGTACGTTGTCATTCATGGAATATACATTTCTTCTTCTTCAGAGTTGATGCTTCGCCCGCCCCGATAGGTCCGCAAACGTTCGCTTCGACAAGCTCAGCGCGAGTGCGGACCTATCGGATAAGCTCCTCCCCCCGTTCCTTCTTCACCATCAGGTAAAGCCCAAGCATCACGACACCCAGCGGCGAGTCCGTGAACAGGATTGCCAGGTTTGCCAGTGTATTCCAGCCGGTATCAGGGCAGATGAACCCTGCAATGAAAAAACCGAGTCCGAACAGGGAGGAGGTGAATTTCGCGATCACCAGGGGAACGGCCATGCGGTAGTTGCTCTTCACGTCACGGAATATCATGATCGAGAGCGCCGTGATCGTTACCATCATCGAGACCGTGAGCGAAAGCCAGAACTTCCCCGCGTCAGCCGCGAGCGGCAGGGACGGGAACAGTGCCTTTGACGTGTCGTTCATCATGCCGAACATTGCGCCCGGCATGCAGATGAAAACAAGCACCGCGCCGATGAACATGATCGCGTACACGAGCCCGGCGTATTTCATGAGTGTTTCGTTTCTTGTGAGCTGCATGACTGACCTCGGATATGATGTATTTTGTTTACCCTTCGATAGGTCCGCAAGCGTTTGCGGACCCGCAAGCGCTTGCGGACCTATCAAGGCGGCTATCGCCCGAACTTCTTCGCTATCCCGTCCGCGATATAGGTTGCCAGGGTCATGATGGTCACCTGCGGGTTAACGCCCAGCGACGTGGGGACCACGCTCCCGTCGGCGACGTACAGGTTCTTCATGCCGTAGACCTCGCCGCTCTTGTCGACTACGCCGTCCTCCCTGCGCGCCGCCATCCGGCACGTACCCAGCGGGTGAAAGGCCAGTATTTCGAGGTGGCTCGGGTGCACCTTCATCGTGAGGAGCTTTTCAGCGTCCTCCATCGACTCCAGCCAGGGCATCTTCGATATGCCGGTGAAGACCTTCTCCGCGCCGGCGGCGAAAAAAATCCGCGCCGTGTACGCCAGGGCCTTCTTGAATTTTTCCATGTCATCGCGCCGGATCAGGTATTTCGACATGATCAGCCGGGAGGGACGCCAGCGGTACACCCTGCCCTCCGTGGAATCATGGATCATGATGCCGAAGGCCGCGATATACGGCAGTTTTACCGCAAGCTCCTTGTGCTTTTTCCCTATACCGGGCATGGCGGAGAGCATCATCGACGGGTGTATGAATATTCCCTCGAGGGCGATCCCCTCGTCATGGTAGTCGTCCACGTAGGCCCCCTGGGACACGCCCTTCCATCCCTCGACCTTTTCCTTCATAATGGCGCACACCCTGCCGGCCGGATGTATCTGGAGGTGCCTCCCGATGTGACGGTTCCTGATCCCGCTCTTCCTGAGGAACTGCGGGGTTATGAGCGTCCCGCACGCTACCACTACGGCGCGGCAGGCGACTTCCATGGAGAAAGCTTTCTTATCGTCGCGCGAAGGGTCGATCAGCGCGGCCCGAACGCCGCGGACCGCCCCTTTGCGTATGATGAGCTTTTCCGCCCGGCAGTTAGCGTAGACCCGGGCACCGGCCGCGACCGCCTTCGGTACGTAGGTGATGTCCGTGCTCTGCTTGGCGCCGTCGGTGCAACCGAACTGGCAAGTCCCGGCGCCCACACACTCCCTCACGTTGTGACGCAGGGGCCGGCAGTGGAGCCCGAGCCGATCGCAGCCGCGCTTGATGATACGCGCGCTGTTGCCCAGCACGTCCCAGGAGAGGGTCGTGACGTGTATTTCCTTCTCGACCCGCGCGAAATAGGGTTCAAGGGTTTCCGATGTAAGGTTGTCCAGCCCCAGCAGGGTCTGCCATTTTCTAAGTATCGCGTCCGGCGTCCTGAAACAGGTGGCCGAGTTTATCGCCGTGGTGCCGCCGACGCACTTGCCCAGGGTCACCGATACCGGCGGGTTCCCCATCGTAGCGGTAAGGCCGCCGTCGCGCCACATGGTCGTAAGGCTCCGCACCGGCTTTCCGTCCCAGTCACGCGGCGTGAAATAACCGCCCTCTTCCAGCACGACAACCGAAAGGCCCCTTTCGGCGAGCTCCTTGGCCGCTACTGCGCCGCCGGCACCGGTGCCTATGACGCACACGTCGCATTCCTCGGTGACGCTGCCCGTGTAGTCCCTGAATTGCCTGATCATTCCCGTTCCATCCACTTTATCGCTTCGCTCTAGTACGACGGGGTGCGCGTCCCTTCCCCTTTCCGCCGACATGGCCCAGGTGCGTATAGCCGATGAGGGAGGCATTTTCGTCGATATCGTAAAATGCAAGCATGGTGACCATTTTCAGCGCAAGGGCGATGGTGCGCCTGTAATAACGGCTGCTTTCTTCGAAGGTATCCAGGTATGCCGTTGCCTCGTCGTCGCTCATTCGGGTGAAACGCTTCCCGGCGCGGATGAGCGCCCCGTACTCGATGTACCGGAGCAGAAAGGGAAAGCCCAACCTGATAAGCGGATTGAACCCCCCGACATAAGCCTCGGTACGGGGGAGAAGATCGAAGTCTGCCGCACCGGGCGCGAAGGCGCCTCCGCGCGGTATAATCGCGTTCATGATCGCTTTCATGATCGCGCCCTTTGTTCCGGAAAATAATGTTAATTTCGCCATGGAGGTCTCTTCGATATCAGCTGTCAACGAGCACCGTTGATACTGAGGTTGACCCGTAGCGCGCTGCTGCGGGATAAATGAATAAGCATGTCGATATGCCAGATTCCATCGATCATGCCGATCCGCTACATTCACATAAAAACCCGAGAGTGATTTGTCAACCAACAATTGGCGCGGGTCCAAAAAAGGAATTCCGGGTCACGGTACCCGCCGTCCGGCACTGCCCGGTACCGCGCATAAAAAAATACTTTTCAAAAAATCTCCGCCGGTATTAATGGTCGGATTATGAAGCGCACGAAGATCATGATCGTCACCGATTCGGTATCCATGCCTCGCACGGAGATACGATACGAGGACACCTGGATCTACCTTTTAAAAAAAGAGTTCCCGCAGTACGATATTATCGACCGCCCCGGGCGGGGCAGCACAACGACACGCCTGGTCACCGAGGGCGGCGGCGGCGTCGACCTGCTCGAAATGTACAAGCCCGATATCGTCATAATCCAGCTGGGGATGGCTGACTGCGCGCCCCGGCTCTTTGACAAGCGCGGGCTCGAATATCGCATCGTAAGCAGGACGCTCCCCGCGTGGGCCCGCCGCCGGTATATCGACCGGGTGAAAAAGCACCGGGTCCGCGATCCCGAGGTGACCGAGGTCCCGCCCGAAGAATTCAGGAGCAATATCGTCGCCTTTTTCCGCCGCGCACAGTCCCTCGGGGCGCGGGTACTGCTGATCCCCATATTGCCGCCCATGGATCTCATGATCCGGAAAAGCCCCCACGTGCGGAAAAACGTCGACCGGTACAACGGGATCTACCGCGAGGTCGTAGCGCAGTTCCCCAACGTGGAGATAGTCGACCCGTTCCGCAACAATGGCTGCATGGATATAAACGAACTCGCCATTGACGAGGTACACGTCAATGCTAAAGGCCTGAAGATGATATTCGAAAGCCTGAAGCCTCTCCTGTAGCGTCATTCCCCGGTTTTTAAACCCTCATCAAATTATTTATTTACTTTTAAAACGCTCCTCTATATAATGCCATCGGTAAGCTATGATCAGTTTCATGCGGAACCGATCAACTCTGAGCCAGGGTACATCATGAACCTCACAAAAAAGATAATTGTCATCGTCATCTTCTGCCTCGTCCTGTCAGTGGGCGCAGTCATCATTATAACAAAAATCTTCGACAAGACGGAAGAGCAACTTCTTCAGAAATGCCGGATCGAGTCGCTCATCGGTTCAAAGGTAATGAGCACCTTCATGGAGCTCATGCTCCACACGAACCAGCTCACCATGGACCAGCTCATGGACACCGATTACGTGTGGATCGAGGGGTCCAGCCCGAAGAAATTCAGGACCCGGTACGACCAGATCTTCGATGCCACGATCCAGAAATTCGAGGATGAGTTCCTTAATGACGATGACGTCATCTTCTCGATACTGATCGACAGGAACGGCTACGTCCCGACGCACAATTCCAAGTATTCCAGGCCGCAATTGGCCGACAAGCGGGAGAACCTCTATTACAGCCGTTCCAAGAGGAATTTCGCGGACAAGCCCGAGATCAAGGATATCCTGAAATACCGGGGAGACGGGACCGTGAAGTACCTGTACACCCGGGACACCGGCGAGATGATGTGGAACATCGGCGCACCGGTGCAGCTGCGCGACAAACACTGGGGGGCGTTCCTGGTGGGCATATCGCTGCACCGCGTCGACATCATCAAGAACCAGATGATCATCATCACGGTTACGATCATGATCATCATACTGAGCTTCACACTGCTCATGATACTGGCCGTGATACCGCAGAAATACCTGGTTCCCGTACCCGCCGCAGCTGAGCAGGCAGCGGCCCCGGGCGAGCAGCAGCCCCCTTCCCGCGAAGGCTGACTCACCCGCGGGATGCGCCGGTCCACGCCGCCGAACCCGGTAACTGATACACCCTGGCGCACGCCGGTCATCCCACTTTCGCACCGACTTTCAGCGACGCCGTCATCATATCCGTGAACGGACGCCTGGCATACACGATGAAAACCATTGATAAGGAGTTACAGCATGGGCACAATCAGATATGGGCTTGAAGGAAAAATAGCCGTCGTCACCGGCGGGAGCCGCGGCATCGGCCTCGAGCTGGCGAAAAAGCTCCTCGAGGAAAAGGCGAAGGTGGTGATTTGCGGCAGGAAAAAAGAAAACCTGGACGCGGCCGCATCCGTCCTCGGCGGCGGCGCCAACCTGCTCACGGTCACAGCCCACATCGCCAAAGAGGAGGACGTGAACGCCCTCTTCGATCAGGTGCTGGAGCGTTTTCAGACCGTTGATATCCTTATCAACAACGTGGGAATGAACCTGCTCACCGCGTCAACAGCCGACACGGACGTCGCCCTCTGGCAAAAAATCATAGACACGAACCTGACCGGCACCTTCATCTGCTCGCGGAAGGCGGCCTCGATCATGAAAGCGAACAGGAGCGGGAACATCGTAAACATTTCTTCCATAGCCGGCCGCAAGGCATCCCCGGGCATGGGCATATACGGAATAGCCAAGGCAGGGGTCGAGATGATGACGAAGGTGATGGCGGCGGAGCTCGCGTCCTACAATATCCGCGTCAACGCGGTGGCGCCGGCAATGGTGAGGACAGACTTCAGCAAGCCCTTCTGGTCCAACGACGGCATCAGGGAACAGGTGGTACGGAGCATACCGCTGGGCCGGATCGCCGAACCGATGGACGTGGTGCATCCTGCCCTCTTTCTCGCCTCTGACGCATCGGCCTTCATTACCGGCCAGACAATTGTGGTCGACGGCGGCGTGACAGCGGTCTGATGGCACGCAAACAGCGATGGCCGGAAGTATCCGGCCATCTGGTTCATCGCACTGCTGGTATATGGGTGCTAATAATTACTTTTTCATTTCTTCGAGCTTCGTCTGCAATGTGTAGTAAGCCTTTTTAGCCTCTTCCCGCACGCTCTTGTTCAGGTCCTCGCGGGCTTTTTCCAGCGGTTTCAGCGAAGCGAAATCCACGATATGCTCGAGCGCCTTTACCGCCTCCAGTCGGATATCGAAGTAAGGATCGTTGATCATGCGCGCAAGCGTGCTGATCGAGCCCTTATCGCGCATGAGATTCAGCGCTTTCACGGCTTCGAACCGGACATTTTTATATTCGTCGCTCGTGGCCTTGTGCACCAGGGGTAGAGCATCCCTGAACTTATGCTTTCCTATATAGACGAGTGCGTCCACCTTGGAGGCAACGCCCTCGTTCATGCGTTTGACCATCATCATGAGAGGCGCATCGTTGAGGGCCTTGGTCGCCTTATCGGTGCCGAACCCATCCATGATCTCGCGCGCTGCCCGGCGGATCTCCAGCCGGTTGTCGGTCAGGGCGCCTATGAGAAGGTCGATGGCCTCGTCGCTCTCCAGCATACCCAGCGCCCTGACGGCCTCGAGCCGTATCTGGTGCCGGGTGTCATGAAGCTTTTCCTCAAGGTGGATGAGCGAACTGTGGTCCTTGAGCGCGCCCAGGGTCCGGATCGCCTCGAGCTGGACCATGCCTTTTTTATCGTTCAGTGCAAGTGCTATGATGCTGGAAGCGTCGGAATCGGTTACGCCACGCGCCGAGATCATCCGCAGCACGTCGATCTTATCGTTCTGGGTGCCGTCAATCACGATGGACTGGAGGTCCTGCATGATGTTCTCATCGCCGACTTCCGCGAGTTTGAGGATCGCGGCGTTCCTGACGCGCGGATCACGGTCTTTTTTCATATTCCGGAGGGCAGTAAGAATAACGTCGGTTCTCGGCTCGACAGACAGGAGATAATTGAAGGCCTTGATTCGAATTTCAGGGTCTCTCTTGGTGGTGCACTTTATAAGGCCGGGGATATTGTTTTCACTGATCAGCTTATCAATGTTAGTGCTAAATATAGACATTAATAGTACCATGCCTTATTAGTATTTATTGCCAACCTATCAGCCATCCCTTTCTTGTCAATATAAAACAAATAAATTTCCGGGCCATAGCGATGAAAACACGGTTTTCAGTGATGGACTGATAACCGGAATTTGCTATGCGGCCCATGTTAGTTTTCAAATATGACGATGCAGGCGGTCCGGTCATCACATGTCGGCCACCAACCATAACGCGGGTAAAAAGATAATTTGCGAAAATTATTATAGACAATAAATTGATAATATGTATGATTTGTACAGGCTGGAAAATTTAATCAGCATGAATTTATTTACAGGCACAACATAAAACTGCTTTTGAATTGTACTGGAAAAAAGCGGTTCTTTCTGTTAATGTGCCGGCAAGGAAACATCAAAAAATATTTTTGAGATTCCATATTACTATTGCAGCCGTTAAACACAACCACCTGACCAGGAACGACCATGAGTTTAAGAAGAAAAATAATTCTGGCGATAGCCTTCAGCCTCATATCATGCCTTGGATCGTACCTGATCATAAGCAAGATTTTCAGCAATCTTGAAAGCCAGCTCTACGAAAAATGCCGCATCGAAGCCATGACCGGCTCCCGCGCAATGAGCGAGATGATGTACTACATGGTCAAACAGAACATGCTGACAAAGGATGCCATCTTTGACACGAATTACGTGGAAATACCCGGCTCTAACCCGAAAAAATACCATACCCGGTACGACATGATCTTTGAGAAATGGATACAGGGTGTCCTGGACCAGTTCCTTCTTGATACCGATGTCGAATTCGCCGTGTTGATGGACGTCAACGGGTATGTCCCCGTCCACAACAAGAAATACTCCCTGCCGCAGTCCGGCAACTATGCGAAGGACGTGCTATACAGCCGTTCGAAGCGGCTCTACTCTTCCTTTGAAGGTATAAAGAGAATTATCGCCTACGACGGTGACAGCAGCATCAAGGAACTCTACCACCGCGACACGGGAGAAACCCTCTGGAACGTAGGGGCCCCGGTGAGATTATACGGGAAACAGTGGGGATCATTCATCGTTGCTGTAAACCTGGTGCAAATCGAAGCGATCAAGGACCAGATGCTTGCACTCATTATCATCACGATGTCGGTAATACTTATCCTGACGAACCTGGTGATCCTGGCAATTATACCCAGGCGCTATGATAACCCGGATGTGTTGACAGGAAATTAAAACCATTCACGGCGCAATTGTCACTTATAGCAAACCCTGTCGTCACCGCATGAGCGGTCACCGGCGATCGGATTGGTGTACCCGTCAAACATGCAAAAATGCGGTTATATGAAAAACCTCAGTAATTTAGCCACAAAATAAGCCCCTGCCAGGAGAAACAGCGGGACCGATGCAAAGAAGAACGCGACCTCTCCCGGTTTCAGAACCGTTGGGTGCAGGACTTTTTTTCCGAAAAAATTATAATGATAATTTTCCGGCAGCTTTGACCGCTGGTAAGCCCGCTGGAATATCGTGATCTGGGCCATGAGGGTCATGACCATGAGGAACCCGGTGATAATCCACATCATGAGGGGAAACTTTATTTTCTGAATTACCATCGGCTTGTAGAGGGCCACGAAGATAAGGCCGCCGGAGATTATAACGTTGCTGACGGTAGTCAGTATATACCGGTGAAGATGCGCGGGCTCTCGGGTTTGAATGTACTTGACCAGGTATGCGACATGCAAGGCAAGAGAAACAAAGAGCACCAGAAAAAGAACTATTACTACCAATTATCTCTCCATGCGTTAAAAGCGTAAACTTGCCTTTCGGCGAACAATAGCCGGGCGGCCGCCACACGAACAGACTCCCAACCGGCCCTATTTAAATATACCCGCACCAACAAAGGGGGCGCCGTAAAGCCGCGCGCGCCCCCCGCCCGTGCCCATGCGTCCAATCATTCCATACGACCGCCGGACAAATAATAATCCGTACTACCATAACCGTGACTCAGCATGAACGACAAAAATTTGAAAGGCCGACCGCTTGTGCAACATCGAGCCAGAGGATGCTCATGGATAATGAATCCCTATGCGATACGATAGTATTGTCCACTCGTATCAAAAAGTCAAGAGAAAGACATTTTTTTTCGAGATTTCTTTTCTGCGGTTAAAAATTTTCCCTCCCTGGAGGGATACATGCATCCAGGGAGGGAAAAGTATATGGAGGGTTTTAAACTGCCATGGTACCGGTCCCGCGCTTTCGGCGCGGATTACCGTGCCCCGCTTTACACGCCCGGGCGAGCGGCCTGGCGTTTCTTCCATATGTTGATGCCCGCGATCAACAGCATCATGCCCGCGAGTATGCCTACAACGATGCGGGTATTGATGTCCATGGACACCTTCATTAGATATGCCGTCAGGGTAGTTCCCGTTGATATTTTGAATACATATTCCAGCTCTGGATGAAGGTACCACTCCTTGTAATCGGCTCCCTTGGACTCGTACCAGGACTTGAACTCGGGATACGCCGTCAGTATCGATACACCCTCATACGGCCATGCCCAGTCAGCCGGAACAAGCACGGCCCAGGGAAAATTATCCTCGTCCATGACCTTGAACTTGAACCGCGTCTTCACGAAAGCGAGGTGGACCTGGTTCTTATCATTTCCGTTACACTTGATGTACGGGTCGTACGGCATCGGCTCCAGGGTATCGCGAGGGACCGGCGCCGCCAGCTTTATCTCGAGTGTATGCTCGGGGGCAAGGACATACGTGTCCTTCTCCCTGGCGTTCCACTTGCCCTTCAGGTCCTGGTGCGGGTTGAATATCAGCTCATAATCCTTGTCGAGTACGGCTATCCAGAGCTGATTCTTGTACCCGGCGCCCGCGGCAAGTATCCTCGAGATCACATCGATCTTGCTCACCATGTTGTTGTTGTCTATGTATTCCCTGATCTTGAGACGGACGACCATGTCATTAAAGTCAGCGTCGCCCTTGCCCGGCCAGTTATCCTCGAAGGCTATTGTAAATTCGCCGTTGACCGAGCCGATGAGGAACGGGTCATCCGGGAACTCATCCGAGTCGTCGGGCACGCCGTCGTTGTCGCGGTCCGGGTTGGCCTGGGAGCCGGTCTGGTCGTCGGCCTGTCCCCCGCTTTCTTTCAGTTCAAGGTAGATGGTCCTGATCACGGCGGATATGTTCTGGATATTCTCGATCTCGACGGTCTTCGTTTCACATGTCGGATGCTCCAGTATCAGCGTAAGCTTTTCAGTCGTGTTCCCCAGGGACAGCTTGAACGAAGACGAGCCGTTCGAGGCCGTTACTGCGATCGTTAATTCTCCTTCTTCACTCATTACCTTGATGATCGCCTGGTCGAGGGGTTTGTTCGCTTCATCGAAAATCAGGAGGTCAAATGTCACGTCATGCAGCGTCTGGAACTGGAACTCCTCGGTATCTGCCTGATCGTTTATTACGTCCATCGGGGCATCGCCCTTCTTCGGAATAAAAAACTTCTTATCATCGTCATTGCAGGAAACGATCAAAAATACCAAAGCAATAGCGAATAACAAAACAGATTTTTTCATGTTATTTGAACCTCACTCCCGGAAGTCATCTCCCGTTTTATTAATCATCATTCAATAAGCACTCGTTTCTGCTGAGAAGAATCTCTATGTATCCCGAATGCTTACTCCTGACGATATACTGCTTCCAACCAGATCACATGAAACCCGGAGACCCCGCTCTGACCCATAAATTCTGGTATAATAATATTGAATAACAACAAAAAAGTCAAATAAAAATCCCACCCGGATGGGCGCAAATCTGCAGATTATTATTTTATTTAAAATATATAAATTATATTATTCTTTGAATAGAATAATGGCTATAATGTTTTCATGTTCAATTTTGAAAATAAATTAATATTGACTCCTTATTCAAAGTATTAATGTAGTTAAATCTGATAAAAATAGATCTTTTATGCAATAAGTCATGTCCAATGAGCAGGAACGATAAAACATCACATGCTTCGCAGCCGGAAGATGAAGCGCTTATAAGAGAGTTCCTGGCGAACAACGTCAGGGCGTTTGACCGGCTTGTTGTGAAACATCAATCGATGATCCTGAACCTTTGTTTCAGGATCATCGGCGATTACGATGAAGCAAACGATTGCGCTCAGGAGACGTTCATCAAGGTGTATAACAATCTCAAGAAATTCAGGTTCCAGTCCAGCTTCTCAACATGGCTGTACCGGATCGCCATCAACACCTGCAGGAACAGGCTGGCATCCTCGGATAACCGCAGGAAGAAAAAGATGGTACGGATCGACAATCCGTCTGACCTTGACGGCGAGACGCTCGATATCAATGACTGCTCCTTCAACCCGGTGGCTGTTTTCGAAAAAAATGAAAATTCCCGGCTCATCCATGAAGCCATCCGGTCGCTGCCGGACGAGCTCAGCGTGCTTGTCGTACTCAGGGACCTGGAAGGAAAATCATATGAAGAGATTTCCGACGTAACGGGCGTCAACCTCGGAACGGTCAAGTCCCGGCTTGCACGTGCCCGCCACATCCTGAGAGAATCGCTGCGGGAGGTGTTCGCATGAAAAACGAACATGTATCACCCCTGCTGTCAGATTACATCGACGGGCTCCTCTCCCCGCCTGAAGCGGCATCCGTGAAAGATCACCTCGCCCGGTGTGCCGAATGCAGGAAAGAACACCGTTTTTTAAAAACATACATGAAGAAGGCGGCAGCCTTTCCGCGCGTACCGGTGCCGGACGATTTTCTTGAAAAGATACATGCGCACATCGACGCTCCGGCGCCGTCCGGAATCTGGCGGAGGCTCTTCTTTCCCCTGAAGATCAAGCTCCCACTCGAAGCGGCGGGCGCGCTTGCACTGACGGTGCTTGCGGTCTTCATCTTCAAGCCTTTCGATGACAGCAGGCTCGATTATCACATCGCGGCGCCGGCAGCGGAGGAAAAAGCGGCCGGCACGATGGAAGAGGCGGACGCTCCCGTCCGTATTGATGAAGACATTCTCGCCCGTGAAGCGGATACGTCTCGCAAAGAAGCCGCACCCCGAAAAAAAACCCATGCCGACACCGGCCGGGTCACCGTAGCCAACGGCGCGGAAAGCGCGAAGATCGCATCTGCAGAAGATAAAGCAGAGGGCGAGGCGCCGGCTGAAATTAGCCTCGTGCTAAAGGCGGCCGGGTTAGAGGGGACCTCCAGGTCCAAAGACACTCAACCGGGCATGGCACCCACACTCCGCCAGAAAGGCGCATACTCAACACAAAGCGAGATAGCCGCATCCGATGACGCGCGGACCGCGGAACTACCTGCCAGGAACCAGTCAGGGGTGGACGTTATCGTAAATCTCGCATTGGCGCTTGACGGCAGGGTCGTAAAAGTCGCTGATGCGGACGCGTCCGGGTCGCGCCGTCTCGTCATCGTCGAGATTCCCGCGAAGAATTATGCGCAGTTCATGGCAGGCATCAGGGGCGCATGGAGCCTCCAGAAGCAGACGCCCTCTTCGTCCCCGGCGCAGACCGGCCGGATCCGGCTTACCCTGACCCTCCAGGACTGAATCACCGCATTACCAGCCGGTCCAATATCAACCCGAAAAAGCCGCCATCCCCCGTGCTGTAATGCCACCCCAGGTGTGAAAAACAGCCGGAGCAGATGACATAGCACCAGACGTACCCGGGAAACCAGGTGTATTCACCGGTGGACTCGCCCGTGATGTAACATCCGCTTGCCATGGAAAAACAGCCGATCCGGAACACGATTCCCCCGGGGTTTATGAAGGTATGCCGGTGCGAACCGCCCACCTCGATGCCGTGTTCCTGGGAGGTTATGACGATACCACAGGTTTTACATGCCAGCGAGCGCGGCTCTTCCGGCTCTTCGCCCTCCTCATCCATGGCAGGCGCCTCGTTTACAGCCGGGCTGCCGGCCCTCTGAAGCGCATCGAGGTGAACCAATCCAAGCTGCCGCTCGGGGGAGCGTCCGGTAAAAAGACCCTGTTCCATGGAAATAATATATCGACCCGCCGCGGGTTTGTCAATACGAGCGCGAACGTCCGTGCGTCCTCCGGGCGGCATCACCGGGACGTAAAAATGTGGACGGCCGGCACGCGTGTGATATACTATGGCCTGCCTGCGGGGCAGCGTCCCGGCCGGCATATCAACACCAAGGAAACGCCAGATGAAACAGGAAGCTCCCCTATTCCCGCGCCTTCTCGCAGTCGCGATTCTTCTCGCCTCCGTCGCGTACGGAGCCTTTTACTTTAATTACTTCGAGACCCCGACGGGCGACTATATAGGAAATATCCGTGTACCGGTGATGGAATACATGAAGGGGGACTTCCCCGGAAAAAACTTCAAGTTTCTTCCGCTGTATCCCCTGCTCCTTTCCCTGCTGACCCGCATTAACCCGGCGGATGGCTTCGACCCGATATACATGACCGCCATGGTCCTCAACATGGCGCTCCTGCTGCCCTACCTGCTGCTGGTCTTCCTTGTGTACCGGCGCTTCCTCTCCCGGAAAGCATCGCTTGCCGCCCTCCTCTTCCTCGGCGTCAACCTGTACACCGTGTATATGGCTATAAATTCCGAGCTCGAGATGGTCCTTTCTTTCCTGATCGTGCTATCCCTCTACCTGACAATGCGGGACTCGAAGCTCGCCTACCTGACGGCCTTCTTTACCGCGTTCACCAAGTGGGACTCGGTATTCATCGTTCCGGCCGTGATGTTCAGGGACTTCTTCTACAATAAAAAAAGGGCCCTCTCCCTTGCGCTCGGCGTGGTTGCGGCAAGCGGCACGGCCGCATGGCTCCTCCTCAGCATCCTGACCACCAGGGGCACGCACCCCTACGTAAGCGAGATAGCGCACCGGGGGCCCAACATATACCGCTACATCGGCGATTGCTTCCTCGTGGCATCCGGCTTCATACAGTGGATGGCGACCCATGCCTGGTTCTCGGACATGCCATGGTTTACCTGGCCGGCTCTCGTCCTGCTCCTCATCGCCGGGATCGTCACCGTGGCCGGGATTATCTGGGGAGGCGTACTGGTCTGGAAAAGCAGGAGGAAAGAGTTCGCCCCGGTGTTCGTGTTCCTTGCCGGATTTCTCCTGATCCACATGGTCTACCAGAACACCAAGGACCGTTACGTCATGCCGATCCTCTGGATACTCGTCCTCTTCCTGATGTACGGCCTGGCCGAAGGGATCAGGCCCTGGCTCGCCCGGCAGATGGACAGGCTGCCGATGAAGGCCCAGGCGATAATCAGGCTGGCCGTCATCACGGGCGCCGGCGTCATCTACACGATAAGCCTTGTCGCCATCATCCGGGACGCGACTTCCTGGCACTTTTTTTTCGCACTCCTGTTCACGGTACTTGCCGCGGCCATCACGCTCTATGACGACGCGAAAAAGGACACGGTCATCAAGGCCATGATAATCGTGCTCTGCGGCGTGGCGATAAACCTTTCAGTCTATTACGGCGTGCGCGCGCTCGACCACCACGGCCTTTCGCGCGTCGAGTTCAAGAAGGCCGCACTCTGGTTCAGGGACAACGCAAAGCCCGGCGACAAAATGCTCATATCCGAGGCCAATGTTCCCATGTACTATTCCGGTTTCGGCCCGGACCGGTTCCCCATGTCCTTCTTCATCAAGGGGAAGACCGTGGCCGAGCTGGTGCCCGAACTGGCGGCCATGAAGATAACCCACGTGTTCGTGGACGACTTTTACATACGGCGCCTGCCGGTGAAGGACCCGAACGCGATCGACCGCAGGGCGTGGGTGTTCCGCGAGATACGAGACAACGGGGAGAAGAGCGGGCACTTCCGGCTCGTGGAGAAGTTTACCACGAAGGGCGGTATAGTCAGTTACCTGTACGAGTTCAAGCCGTAGTAAACTGCTTCTGATAGGGTCGGGTTTAAACCCGACCCTATCAGACATCGCCGGTCTCGGCTCTCCCCTCACATGCCCCGGCGCGCCAGGATCGCCCGGAGCCCCGATATCGCCGTCTTCGGCATCAGGCTGATCCCCAGGGAAGCGAAACCGCGGGCCGGGGGCCGGTAGGCCGGGTTAGCAGCCATGCAGATCGCGTCTTTCTTGCACGCTGATACGCAGAGCCCGCATCCCAGGCATTTTTCGCTCGAATAGGCATGTTTTTTCTCTACAAGTTTGTGGGCCGCCGTGTTGCAGGCCTTAACGCAGAGCCCGCAGTTGTTGCACAGGCCGTCGTCGACGCTCGCAAGGTAGAGGGGCGGCGCCAGCAGGTTCTTGCACCCGTAATGGTTGACGCTTTCCAGGAAATGACAGCAGCAGTCGCAGCAGGTGCAGATCGCGTTGGAATTTTCCGCCGTGATGTTTGCGGTCAGGAACACGAGCTTTTTCTCGCGGCGCTCGGCCACGACATCGGTCATCTCGGCGCGGTCCACGCGCCGGCCCGATCCTCCGTTGATCGTACCCGCGGCGAAGCTTCCGAATATGAGGCAGCCGTCCTCCGGCGCCGACCGTTTGCATGTCCCGTCAACGAAGACTATCGACTGACGGCACTGGCACACATTCGCCACGGCGAGATCGTCATGCGCCTCGATCATCTCGGCCACGGCATCGGAATCGGCGACGCGGCCCGCGCCCGGCACCTCCACGTTCACCGGGATGTTCTTCACGGCCGGGAGCTTCACTCTGCCGTAGTCCCGCACGTACCCGGTCGTGTACACGTCTGCGAGGAGCCGCGCGTACTCGCGGTGCCAGGGAGTGTCCACGCCGTCCATGAGCATGTGCTCGAACATGCCGGGGATCAGGGGCAGCAGCGAAAAGCCGCCCTCGGTGCGCAGTATCACCTTGCGGTCAGCCATGGAATTGAGAAGCGGGAGCAGCCTCCCGACGGAGGTCCGGGTCCGCAGCGCTATCATGCGCAGTGACTGCGGGTAATAAAACGGGAGCCTGCGCGCAAGCTCCGCCTCCTCGGGACTGAAGAGGTGCGCGACAAGGCGCACGAGCCTGTCATCAAAAGGCGGACCGATAAGCCGCACCGAGCTCATCACCCGTGCGAGCCGGACCTGCGATGGGTGCGCAATGTACTGGTTCATTCTCCCCCCCTGGTTCATTATACGGGTGCAACCGTACCATGGGTGCGCGGTAATTACAAGACAAAATATTGGATTACAAGCGGAATCCGGCGGTCCTGCTGCTGCAATCAGGTCCCGTCATACCCGCTGGCGTTTATCCCGAGCCTGTGGGCGGGAATGACCGCTATCTCCCACAAGTTTGAATTGACAGCATGAGCAGACCATGTACTTTTATACACATATACATACATATAAAGTGATACAAGAGGAATTGCACCATGAAAATAGCACAGCTCGCCATTACGTCACTTGTTTTCATAGTCGCCGGCCTCGCCCTGGTGTCCGGCGGATCCCCGTGGGAGTGCCTGGCCGGATCGGGCGCGGAGCCGCTCTTTGCCGCTGCCGTTATCTGCTGCGCCTTCATCGCCGCCTGCTTCGTCCTGGGATGGATCACGGGCGACTACTCGCAGACGGACCGGCTCTGGAGCGTGGCGCCGGCCATCTACGCCTGGTACTTCGCCGCCATGGGATGGCCCGACGGCCGCCTGATCCTGATGGCGTGCCTGGTATCGCTCTGGGGGGCGCGGCTCACCTTTAATTTCGCCCGCAAGGGCGGGTACACTTCCGAGGAGGATTACCGCTGGGTATTCCTGAAAGGGAAAATCACGAACCCCGTTGCATGGCAGGCATTCAACCTGAGCTTTATCGCGGGGTATCAGCAGGTCCTGATCTTTCTCTTCACCCTTCCGGTTTACGCGGTATACCGGGACGGGGGACGGCCCATCGGTTGGGCGGACCTGATCGCAGCCGCGCTCTTCATCCTGCTGCTTGCCTTCGAGACGATCGCGGACGAGCAGATGTGGCGTTTCCAGCAGGAGAAAAAGCGAAGGAGAGCGGCGGGAGAGGAGCTCACCGGCGAGTACGGGAAGGGCTTCATCTCTACCGGCTTGTTTAAGTATTCCCGGCATCCGAACTATTTCGCCGAGGTCTCGATCTGGTGGGCATTCTACCTGTACGTGCCGGCTGCAACCGGGATGTGGCTCCACTGGACCGTCATCGGTACGGTCCTGCTCACAGCCCTGTTCCAGGGCTCGATCTGGTTCACGGAGTACATCACCGCGGGCAAGTACCCGTTGTACAGGGAATATCAACGCACGGTGTCGAAGTTCATACCGTGGTTTGCGAGGAAATAAGGCGGTGAAGCAGTTATTCAAGAGGTTCTTTCAAAACATCAGGATAACGCAGAAACTGATGATAATTCTGCAGTTTATGAGCCTGCCCGCCATTGTCATCTTCATCGCATCGCTGATAATGATGAACAAGCTGCAGGATGTACAGAACAGGATCCTCGTGGAAAACGTATCAAGCATTATCGCCGCGTATAATGTTGAAAAATCGATTCTGAGCCTCAAAGGCCTCAAGGCAAACTACTTTCTTGACGGCAGGCAAAAGTGGCTCGATGATTTCGAAAAGAACAAGAAAAGCTTCAATTACTGGTACAACGAGGCATTCAATTCGGCAAACACCGATGATGAAAAGAACACCCTCTCGGTGATGGCCGCAGATTTTGCAATTTACCAGCAATATCATGACCGGATTATCGATCTGGTGAAAAATAAAAAGAACCGCGAAGCCATTCGGCTACTGCTGAACGACTCGACAACATATTATAATTCAATATATGCCGGTTGCGAGCGGCTTATCAAAATAAACGAGGACCTCATCAGGGATGTCGAAAACAATATGATCTCGTATCTCGAGAAAAGCAGGATACTGGGGTTTCTCGCGATAGCATCTTTCATTGCGCTCGGGTTTATCCTTGTCCTCATAATATCAAAAAGCATCCTGGACCCGATCAGGCAAATAGAGAAAGTGAGCACGGAGTATGCTCCTGCCGCAGGCAAAAAGGGTGAAATCGAGATGCTAAAGGAAAGATTTGAAAATCTTATCCGGACAATTAATGAGAACCAGAAAAAAATTGTGCAGGCCGAGCGCAAGGCGGCCGTCGGTGAAATCGCCGCGGGTATTTCTCACGAGCTCAACAACCCGATCGGGGTTATCCTGGGTTTTTCGGAGCTTCTCATAAAACGGGGCGACGCAGCCACACCGGGCCGGGAGCTCATACAGGACATCCACTCCGAAGCGGTCCGCTGCAAAAAACTTCTCGGTGAGCTCCTGGATTTTGCACGCATCGGCGATCCACGCTATGAGAGCACCAATATTAAAACCCTGGTGCGTAAAACGGTAAAGCTCTTTTCCAACCAGGACAGATACCGGAATGTTCGCTTCGACCTCAGCATGCCGAAATACCCGGTCAGGGTACGGGTAGACCCGATGCAGATCAAGCAGGTGATCATGAACCTGATCCTTAACGCCTGTGATGCCATAAACACTAAAGGGGCGGTCGCTGTGACGGTCGAATCGGGCGAGGAACACGTCAGAATAAGCATAAGAGACAGCGGCCCGGGAATCAGCCCCGAGCTTGCGGATAAAATATTTTCTCCATTTTACACAACCAAGCCGAAGGGTGTGGGGCTTGGACTTTCGATCTGCAGCGATCTGGTGCGAAAGCATAACGGCGTTATCAGTGTCACCCCGGGTGGTCCCGGCGCTGAATTCTTAATTTCACTACCGAGGAATGTTAATGAATAATAAGGGCTCCCGCATTATAGTCATCGACGATGAAGAGGGCATGTGTAAACTCCTGAGGGAGATACTCAAGGACGCAGGCTACTCCGTCACGACCCATACCTCCGCCGAGCGCGCACTCCGGCAAATCGCAGAGGAATCGTACGATATTGCAATCGTGGATATTAAGATGCCCGGGATGGACGGAATCGAGTTTTTAAAAAAGGCGAAAGAGCTCCGGAATACCCCGGATATTATAATGATTACCGCCTACGGAAGCATTGAAAACGCCGTCGAAGCCATCAAGTTCGGCGCCTACGATTACATAACCAAGCCGTTTCAATCCGAAGAGATAACCGTTGCGGTCGAAAAAATTTTCGAAAGAAGGAAACTCATTAATGAAAACATCCGGCTCCGCAGGGAAATAGAAAAAATGACCGGCAGGGAAAGCATGATCGCGCAGAGCAGTATCATGCGGGATATCGTTACATTCGCAAAAAAAGTAGCGAACTCCGACCTGGGTGTCCTGGTCACCGGAGAAAGCGGAACCGGCAAGGAAGTCCTTGCCAGGCTGATCCATGACGCCAGCGTCCGACGGGAGGGGCCCTTCGTTCCCGTGCAGTGCGGCCTTCTACCGCTCAACCTGCTTGAGAGTGAACTCTTCGGCTTCAAGAAAGGCTCGTTCACGGGAGCAACGGAAGACCGTCCCGGCCTTTTCGAGCAATCGAACGAGGGAACGCTCTTCCTCGATGAAATCGGGGACATCAGCACCGACATCCAGGGAAAATTGCTGAGATTCCTCCAGGACCATGAAGTACGCAGGATAGGCGAAACGAAATCGCGGCACCTCAGCGTCCGACTTGTTTCAGCAACGAACAAAAACCTGGAGGCTTCAATCAGGGAGGGAAAATTCCGCGAGGACCTCTTTTTCAGGCTCAAGGTAATCACAATCCACATGCCGCCACTGCGGGAGCGCATCGAGGATATCCCGCTGCTGGCACACCATTTTCTCGCTCAGGTCAACCGCACCCGGACGAAGTCGGCAGAACTGGACAGCCGCTGCATCCCGCACCTCATGAAATACAGCTGGCCCGGCAATGTACGCGAGTTGAAAAACTGCATTGAGTCGGCCTCTGTCATCTGCGATGAAAACATCATTCATATCGACGACATCAACCGTATACTCGCATCTCAAAACATAGCATACACAATGGAGAGCGAATCTTTCCGGGAATCGAAAGCGAGGGTGATCGAAAAATTTGAAAAAAAATTCATAATAAATTCGCTGATACGAAACAAGGGTAATATTGCCGCAGCTGCCCGTATATCACGCATTGACAGGAAAAATTTATGGCAAATGATCAAGAAATATAACATCCATCCTGAGGATTATAAAGAGCCTGAAGACAAGTGAAATCATTCATGGTATTTACACCCTGCAGGAAGGAACCGAAACCACGACAAAAAAGAGAAATCATCTACGAATAATTCCAGCACTTAGCTTTTTTGATATAAAAATCCCGCAAACATACCTTTTTTTTTCTCCAGAGTTTGGCACGAAACTTGCTTTATAATAGTTTGTGCCATGGTGACAATGTCTCCATGAGCGATTACACAATTTATTCGGAGGAATCATCATGATTCAAAAATGCACAGCAGTAATTGGGGTTCTGGCTGCCTTTATCATTATTACCGGCTGCTCATCATCGCAAGGGAAAAAAGCCGTCCAGGTCTCCAAGATAGTCATCTCTCCTGCGAAGGGCCAGGTCAAGGTAGGAAAAGCCCTCGAGTTGTTCGCGCGGGGATATGACAAGAAAGGAAACATTGTCTACGTAAATCCCGTCTGGAAGATCGAATCTGGCGCCAAGTTTGCCACGCTGGACAGGAACACAGGTGAGCGCGTTGTTCTGACAGGCAAGGCACAGGGAACCTGTGTAATCTCAGCAGACCTGAAAGGTGTATCCGGGACCTCTTCAGTCGAGGTTAAGAAAAAGTAATAAGGTGTTCACGATACCAAAAATGGAACGTGCGGCATGAATAAATTTTATTCTGCGATAACAGCAGGGTCACTCGCAGTTTTACTGGCGATCTTCGCGCCCCATTCGGCCCGCGCCATTGACGGCGGAATTTATCCGATAACGGGTGTTTTAATTCGTGTTTCTGCAGACACCCGGTCAGTTTACATCAAGAACGATTCGCGCATTATCAGGTTCCAAGCCGATAAAAAACTGTGCGAGGCATTCATGAGTCGGATAGACTCGACCGTAATCATCAACTACGTGAAGTTAAAACGCGGCACGCTGGTGATAAAAAATATGAGAGTGATAAGAGAGAAAAAAAAGCGCATCATCAAATCAGAGTAAAAATGGTTGTTTCGGGGGGGCATCAGTCAGGCCCCCCCGACTTTTTCAGGAAAAACCATTCATGAAAATCAAGAAGCACATATCCAAATGGACGGCCTTTTCATTATGTTACCTGATGGCGGTCCTTTGCTGCGCCTCGGTCCCGGCAAATGATAGGACAAATGCTACGCCAACGCCAGCGTTTAATGAAATCTGGGGCTACCTTATGAAAGGCGAGGAAAAGGAGCTTACCGGCATCGAGCCGTTCACCCATATCTGCTACTTCAGCGCGAGCCCCAATACGCGGGGTCGGATTACCGGCACTATTCCCAGGCCTGCGGTCGTCCTTGCAAACGGCATGAAGCCGTCTGTGCATCTGGTAATTGCCGAGCTTTCGAATCATTCGCTGATGCATTTCAGCCTTTCCCCTGATTATGGAATCCGGGACCTGCTGATCGCGGACATCGTCAGGGTCTCCGCCCTCTTTGACGGCGTTCAGATTGACTTCGAGGCGGTCGCACCCGATGACTCGGACTCGTTCATGGCCTTCCTTGCCGCGCTCCGTGAAAAACTCCCGCAGGACAAAATGCTATCTATCGCGGTTCCTGCCAGGACCCGGCATACGGGCGGCGCATATGATTACCGCAACATTTCTCGCAGCGTGGACCGCGTCTTTATAATGGCCTATGACCAGCACTGGGGCACAAGCAAACCCGGCCCGGTCGCATCCCTCCCCTGGTGCAGGGACGTCGTAGTGTACGCGTCCAGCGTGATACCGAAAGAGAAAATCGTCATGGGACTGCCCCTGTATGGGAGGGCGTGGCAGGACAAAAAGCTCCACCGCGCCGTCCGCTACCGGCAGGTGGAAGAGTTAATCAGTGCCACGAAAACGAAGGCATTATCTCCAGAAGACATCGGGCCAAACTTCAATTATACCGAACAGGTGATCGTGACCGTTTATTATGATGATGAATCTTCAATATTAAAAAAACTCAAAATGTACGAGATGACCGGCATAAGCTCCGTATCGTTCTGGCGCATTGGACAGGGACCGGCCGGATTATGGGGAGCCGTGAAGCCTTCTAATTAATACCTTCCCCCTGCCTACAGACGAACCAACCCCGAATAGCCCAACCGGAATGCCCGCATACCTCTGCGGGCATTCCACTCGAGCATGCAGTCTACTTCCCCGGATACCCGACCGTCTGCGCCAGCACGATCATCTGCGATGACGAAAGCTTCATCGCCTTGCCCAGCTTCTCCTTGTCCACCCACCCGCGGATGACAGTGGCCAGGCCGTTGGCGGCGCAGTAGAGATACACGTTCTGCCCGATGAACCCGGTGTCAGCGCCCGCGTAGAGCATCTTTTCCTCCCTGCTGCCGCCCGCCACTGAGGACATGTCCGCAACGTATACGATGTTCATGAACGCGCCCTTAACGAAGCCCTGGCTGCCGGTAAGGCCTCGCAGGTCCTCCGGCACGATGAGCTTGAGCACGTGCTTTTTCGCACCATAGAGGTAGAGCCCCTCCTCCATGGCTACATACAGATCGATCTCCTGTTTGTTCATTGCCGTGGGTGCGGTGCGCTTGCCCGACGGACGGTTCACGCCGCAGGCCGCCCAGAGCAGGCCGGACAGGATATTGCCCGGGATGGCCCGGTTCGAGAACGAGCGGGACGACTGCCTCTTGTTCAGCGCCTGCATGAGCGTTGCTCCCGTGAGTGCGGGTTTGGTGAGCACGATCTCGGGACGGGCGTCTTTTGACCGGGCTCCGGTGATTGAAATCGCGAAGAATATGACCGAAACAATAATTGCCGCTGCTTTTTTCATGGTGGTCCTCCGTGCGGGCCGTCCGGCGGCCCGTGATAATAGGATTGACACGGCACCGGGATAATGCAAGAAAAAAAACAGACCCCACCCGATAGCCCCGCAAACGTTTGCGGGGCTATCGGGAAAATGCCGGGTTATCGGGAAAATGCCAGGCTATCGGGAGGATACAGAGCAATAATGGGGGGGGAACCACTGGAGACCGACAAAATGATTCAAATATTGAAGAACCTTTTTAAAAACGATTTATTCTTGATATCAGGCCTGGCCCTGGTTCAGGGCCTCCTCACCTCGCTAGCAATGGAGCCGTACAGCCTGCCAACAGGCTGGGTCATGCCCTGGCCCCTCTTTTACCTTGCCTGGCGCTTTAAAAACAGCATGCCCATGCTCCTGCTGTCCGGCACCGCGTGCGGACTGTTTTTCAGCCTGTTCTCCGCTTACTGGGTCATCGGCCTGTTCGGGAGCTTTGCCGGACTGGGTACAGCGGCATCCGCGGCCCTCTTTGTTCCCTTTTCAGTCCTGTTCAACCTTCATGTCCCGCTGTTCCTTCTCCTGTTCGGACTCGTGCTGAGGAACGGTCGCCTCTTTCGGCCGCAGTGGCTCTTTGCCGGGACGACAGCGCTTATCGCGGATTATGCAGCGCCGGAGTTCTTCCCCTTCAGCTGGGGCAATTTCATAGCCGGCAACCCGCTGGTCCAGGTGGCAGACCTGACCGGTGCATACGGCCTCACCCTTCTCCTGTTCATGGCCAGCTATTTCTTCTACCGGGTCGCAGGCATGGCGCTGGCCCGGGGTCGCACCCTGTTCAGGGACCTCAACTGGCTCCGTGACCTCGCACGGCCCCGGGCGCTGGCGCGTTTCCTGCCGGTGCCCCTGATCCTGCTCCTCTGCCTCGCCTACGGCGCGGCGCGGCTGAGGCAGATCGACAATCTCCAGAGGTCCCTGCCCGTGGTCCGGACCGCGATCATCAACCCGGACGCGCCGCCGGAGGATTCCCGGTTCGTTACCAGGGCCGTGCTCGAGAAGCTCATGTCCGTGACCATTCCCGGCCTTGCCGATAAAGCTGCCGTGGCAGCCGGGCCGCTCGACCTGGTCGTTCTGCCCGAGTCCGCGGTCCCTTTCATGTGCGCGGAAGACACGCCGCTCACCCGGAAAATAAAGCGCTACATGCCTGAGGCGGAGCTCATGGCGCAGTTAATCTCTTACAATAACAACGTGGATATCTTCATGAACGAGACCGTGTACAGGGCCGTCCCCGGCGAGAACAACCGGGAGGAGACCAGGATGTACAACTCCTCGGTCATATACCTCAGGAACGGCCGGCGCGGCGGATCATATCACAAGAAGCGGCTCCTCGCTTTCGGCGAGTACATGCCCGGGGAGGGCTTTTTCAGGAAAATCGGCCTTTATAAAACAGTGCGTGACATCATGGGCAGCTCGCGTTTCCTCCCGGGGCCGGCGTCTAACACGATCGGGTACACCGCGCGCGGTCTTGCCGCCGCCCAGCCCCGGCCCCTCACGATCGCTGACCTGGGCGGCATGGGCCCGCGTGCCTTTGAGATGCTCTTTCCCTCGGACCGCACCGCTGCGCCGGCCGGCCGCTTTCTGCCCCTGATCTGCTACGAGGCGCTCTTCGGGGACCACGTGCGCTCATTCTTCGGCGTCCCGGGCGGCGAGCCAGGCTTCATCGTCAACATCACGCAGGACGGATGGTACGGGGACACGGACGAAACCTACCAGCACTTCGAGCTTGCGCGCCTCAGGGCCGTGGAGACGCGAAGGGCGATCGTGCGCGCGGTGAACGACGGGGCCGCCGGGTTCGTGGACATGGCGGGCCGTTACGTCACGCCCCTCGCCGGCCCGGTCATGACCGCACCCGGACAGGCCGCGTACCAGGTCTGGGACGTGCCGGTCAACCGGGACATGGTTACGTTTTACGTGATATGGGGGGACTGGTGGATCGTGGTGTTTCTGGCGGGGATAGGCGTTGTTGTTGCAATGCGAATAATGTTTTCATGCACTTCACACCCCCCTGTCCCCCGGAGGGGGCACGCGGGATAGATCTTCGCGTGATAATTCAGCTTTGATCTTTCAAATATCAGTATCAACATCTTTCGTGATTCCATCACAATTACTTCTCATGCCCCCCTGTCCCCCTTTGGGGGACGGGGGGAATGGATTACTACAAGTTTCATTTTTCGTGCCCCCTTCGGGGGACAGGGGGGTGACTGACCCGGGCTACTTCGCTGCAGTGTTAACAGGAAGAATACTTGTTAAACGAAATAAAAGCCCCCTGTTATCAGGAGGCTTTTCGTACTAGCGGCTTGATCTGTACGCCTAAAACGAATACCCCACGTACACGGACGCCGCGACCACGTTCGCGCCCAGGCTCTGGAAGATATAAAAGTAATTCGCCTCGAACCCGAGGGTGACGCCCATGCCGAAGGTGTGCGAGATCCCCACGCCTGCGCCGACCGCAAGGTCGAGCGAATCATTGTCAAGGCTCTCCATGAGGGTCGCAGCCAGCGGTTGGCCCGCATCCCCGGTCGGGATGAACTTGAAGCGCTGCGCGCTCTTACCGTACGACCAGGAGAAGCCGGCGCCTGCGCGCAGGTCGATGTCGATATATTTCGTGTTGAATTTCCACATGGGGGACACGATCACCGGCAGAATGGTGATATAATCCCCCGCGTTCGTCTTGTCCATGTTATAGTAATAAGCCGCGTGCAGGTCGAGCCCGAACCCCATCACAATGTAGTTGTACTGGAAGATGAAGGACCCGCCGAAGCCGAAGGTGAGGGCCTTGCCCGGTCCGTCGATGATCTTGCTCCCCGCGCCGCCGAGGGCAATCAGGAAATGGCGCTTTCCGCCCTTCCCGATCTCGATCCCCCCGCCGCCCCTGAGCTTGAGGTCCTTGCCCGTGGCCTTTTCCGCCTGGGTGAGCGTCATGTCGCGAATGAATTCCACCTTGATCGAGCGGACCTGCCTGGTGGCTTCGTCCCTGATCGTGACTTCCGTGTCGGTTCTCGATAAATAATCGCCTTTTATGACAGTGCCGTTGTTCAGCACGATCGTGGCGGCCGATGCGGCAGAAGCAGCCATGGCCACCAGCACAAGCGCGAAGAGAGTGCCGCGCAGCGCGCAAATGCCCCTGTTGTTATTTTCTTTCATCAAATCTGATTTCTCGTTCATTTTGTTCATCCTCTGTCTGTCATTTCCCCGAATTAAGAAAACCGCCCCATATTGTATGTGCTCCTCCCGGCTTACCCGGCCCGGGCGGAATCAGCCCATCCCCCGGCGGCGCTTCACGCGACGCCGGGGGGCCTTAATGTTTTACTACGTTTCTCGTTTCTCCGCAGATCTCCTTACCAGTTGAATTGTGCCTTGTCACCGGTGCTCGTATTGTTGAAAAACGTCCCTTCTTCAGCAAGCGAGCGGGAATACGGCGACCTGGTCATGGTGATTTTAATTGCCTTCCAGCAATCCTGGCCGGCTGCGGCGCCCGTGGGTACAGATATCTGCCGAACAAGGCCATCCTTGTCGAAGATGCGCATGGTGACCGGGTAGATGTACCACCGAGGCACCGACGACGAGTAGCCTCTGTCGGTATAGTTGTGCACCGAGAAGGTGTACACGCCGTTTGAATACCCGCCGTTGGTCCCGAACAGGTTGATCGACTCAGGGCCATAGTAGTCGGTGTTGTCCTGCACCAGGCTCGTTGTCGAGAAGTCGCCATTCGGGTCGGGATCGTTGTTATCATAGGTACCTGAGCTTTCCAGCCACGAGTACCTGTCATAATAGACATGGAACCTGTAATCAGGATCGCCATCCGCCGGGTCCTTGGTGGCCGTGGGACCTACCACGTGCAGGTCCAGGTCGTCCGGGTCCGGGCCCCACTGGACTATGACCCTGAGCTGAGGCTCGGCGATCTCCTGGCACAGGGCATACCGGGTGTTGTTGTCCCCGTTGTTGCCGTTCACGATGATGTTGTCAAACGTCAGCGTGAAGTAGTTGGGGTACGAAATGACCAGGGAGTAGACGCCCGGGTCGAGGGTCGCGCCGCCGCTGTCCGAGGTGCTGAACGTCGGGTCAGCGTTGAGGGTCCTGACCGTGTTCTCATCCCAGTCCTTGACAATTACAGTCGCGCCGCTGATGTCGTTGCCGGTGTTTGCGTCCACGGTGCGGCCGGTGATGTGACCGGCGGTAGCGGTGGTCGGCACCAGGTAGACGATACCGCAGCTCAGCGTGACGCCCAGCTGTGAGGAGATGTTCGTCTTGGCGCCGTTCCGGTAATCGGTCAGCACCGCAGTCAGGCGGTACGCGGTGTCGCCCACCGGCACGTTGCTGAAGGTGAAGTTGCCTCCCCCTGACGATGAGGCCGTTGTGACGAGGGCGCTGTTGGATATCCGGTAGAGCGACAGGGCAACCCCGTCGAGGGCGCTGCCCAGCGAGCTCATGCAGATGCCGGAGATGTTGCCGACCAGCGTGATGCCGCTGGAGACCGTGCCCCAGCCGCTCCAGTTGCCGGCCGCGTCGCGCATCCTGACCCTGGCCTTGAACTGCCAGCCGTCAGACGCGGATACCGTGCGGGTCCAGGTCTGTGTGCCGGTGGCGGGGCTGGGCGCGCCAAGAGAAGCGCCGTCCGTGCCGCCGTACACGATGGTTTCGGTGCCGTATTCGTCCACGGCAACCAGCTGGACCCTCACCTCCGCGAAATCCGTCGTGTTGGTCCAGTAATAGGACAGGTTTCCGGTCGTGGTCGTTTCGAAGCCGGCCGTGACCGAGACCGCCGGCGGTGTGGGAGCCGTCTGGTCCACGGTCCATGAGCGCGTAGTCGCGCTCCCCGTAGCCTGCCAGTTGCCGGCAGCGTCGCGGCCGATCACGTAGATGGTGTGCGGCGCCTCCGAAACTGTAATCTGTATATGCGTCGCCACAGGCGTCGATGCGTTCCAGGACCCGCCGTCAAGTTTGTACTGGTAATGGGTCACGCCCGTGCCGGCGATCGTGAAGTCCGTGCCCGTGGAGGTCACGGTGCTGCCCGCAGCCGGGGTGCCTGAGATCGTGGCGGTCGGGGCAGTGATGTCGACGGTCCAGGAATGCGTGGTCGCGCTGCCGGTGTCCTGCCAGTTCATGGCAGCGTCGCGGCCTATGACCTCGATCGTATAGGTCGCCTCGGTCAGGCCGGAAAGCTGTATGTGCGTGGCAATCAGCGTGTCCGCGCTCCAGGAGCTCCAGCTTGTGCCGTTATAGTACCGGTAGCTGTAGGCCACCACGTCCGTGCCGCCGACCGTGATGTCGGTCGTCTGCACGTTGGTCGGGTTCGCCGGCAGGCCGGAGAGCTCAGCCGTGGGCACCGAAAGGTCTATAGTCCATTCATACGTGGTCGGGGACTGTACGTCCGGCGCCACCGACTGCCAGTTGCCCGCCTCGTCCTTCCCGATGACCTCGAGCATATGGTCGCCGGCAAGCAAGCCGCCTTCCATTATATGCGTGCCGAGGTCGGTCACCTCTGCGCTCCAGCCGCCGCCGTCGAGCTGGTACCGGTAGCTTACCACGTCCGTGCCGCCGACCGTGACGTCGATCGACTGGCTGTTCGTGGGATCGGGCGGCGTGCCGGTAAGCGTGGCCGTGGGCGCGGTCAGATCTATAAGCCAGGTAACGTCCGTGGCGTCGCCCGTTTCCTGCCAGTTGCCCGCGGCGTCGCGGCCGATTACTTCTATGGTATGGCTCCCGGCCGTTAGGCCGGAAAGCTGTATATGCGTGGCGATCGGGGTCTGCGCACTCCAGCCGCTCCAGGTGGTCCCGTTGTAGTGCCGGTAGCTGTAGGCCGTCACGCCCGCTCCGCCAACCGTGATGTCGGTCGTCTGCACGTTGGTCGGATCTGCCGGCGTGCCGCTCATGGACGCAGTCGGCGCCGTGGTGTCGACCACCCAGGTGTACGAGGTCGGCGTGGCACGGTCCTGCTCGTTGTAGGCCGCGTCAAGGCCCACGAAATCTATCTGATAGGTTCCTTCCAGGGTCAGATCCAGCGTCAGGGTGCTGACCTGGGTGTTCAGGGAGCCCCAGTTGCTGACCAGCACCGCGTTCCGGTAGAGGCGATATCTGAAGTACGCGACCGTGTCGTCCGCCTCCAGGTCATCACTCTGTATGGTGAAGCTTGGGGTCAGGTCGTTGCTCGGGTTTACCGGGTTCGTCGCGATAACGGCGGTGGGTGCCACGGTGTCCACGGTCCAGGTGTAATCCGTGGCCTGCGCCTCATCCGTCCAGTTGCCCGCATCGTCCAGGCCGATGACTTCTATAGTATGAGATCCGTCGGTCAGGCCAGTTTCGACTATATGATCGCTTACAGGAATGCCGGTGGTCGGGTACCCGGCGCCGCCTTCCCACGCGCCGCCGTCGATGCGGTAGGCGTACTCCACGACGCCGTCTCCGCCGACGATGATGTCAGTGCCGGTATCGCTCGTCGGGTTGGCCGGAAGCTGCGAAAGCTCTGCGAACTTCTGCGTGGTGTCCACGGTCCAGGTGAACTCGGTCGGCGCGGTCTGCCAGTTACCGGCAGCGTCGCGCGCGATGACTTCAAGGGTATGGGTGCCGTTCGCGACCGTTTCTGCTATCGACCCGGTGCTCTCGCTGATGCTGCCCCACGCATCACCGCTGTCCAGCCGGTACTTGTACGCTGCCACGCCCGCGCCAGAAACGGTAATGTCCGTAGTGACCACGTTGGTCGGGTCATCGGGCGTGTTCAGGAGAACGGCCGTGGGAGCGGTTATGTCGATCACCCACGAGAAAGTCGTCGGCGCGGATGTGCTCTGCCAGTTGCCCAGCGAGTCCTTGCCGATGACCTCGAGTACGTGCGGGCTGGGCGTCTCGCCCAGTCCTGTCACGGTAATTGTGTCGTCGGTCGCAAGCTCGATCTCCTCGCTCCAGGACCCGCCGTCGAGTCGGTACTGGTAGCTCTCGATGTCGTCCGTATCGTTTACGGTGATGTCGATATCCTGGATGTTCGTGGGGTTGGCCGGCGTGTCGGAAAGCTCTGCCACGACTGCGCCACGGCCATAGAACGGCATAATTTTCGCCGGGTTTATCGCATTATCATGATTGTCCTGCACGTTCACGACAACCATGTTGTAGATTACGCCGTGTATCATGCCGGGTGATGTTTCAACAGTTAGCTCGACGACAAGAGGGTCAACCAGGCGAGCATCGGTAACTACTATGTCTAAAGCAGGACCCTGTATGGTGTAGTTCGCTATGTCCTCCGCGGTCGTCCTGTCCAGCCGCTGTGAATTATCGTTGAATACGACGCGTATGGTGTCATGCGCTATCGCCGTTACTGTCGAAAGGTCAGGGGACGAGGTGTCAGGCGAAATAACATCGCCGGGGAGGAAAATCCCCTTCCCGTCGCTTTTGTCCATGTAGGCCTGGAAGACCTTGCTGTTACAGCCGGCTGAGAACAGCGCCGCCACGACAGCCATGGTGATGATGAAATATTGTTTTGTTCTCATGTCTATTGTACCTCAAAAAATTAATTCATAACTTCTGAAAGCTATGAACGTTGAATTGAACCGTGCTGCATATTGTTCTTATTCAGTATCTTCATGTTGATGTAATAACATTAAGTTTAAAATTCTTCCTTATTAGATTAGTCATTATAAAATTAGTCATTATAAAATTATTACGGACTTTTACTAATATTACTCATTTTGTCAATGAAAAGACCAGAAAATAAAGCACGCTCGGTCGGATTTTTTTGAAAAAGTGTAATTTTAACAGCGGTAAATATTCATTATATATTATTTGTATATTTTTTTTTCATTAATAGTTGGGGTCAGAGCAGAGCAAGGCGATAACTATCCATATGCTGGTGTCAGAGCAAACCTGATAAATAAAATAAATGACTATCCTGCCATTTAATACATTTATCTGCCCTTTCCTCACCCCAGAGCAACATCCAGAAACATCATGAGGGCGAACCCGGCCATAGCGCCCAGGGTGGAAAGGTCTGTCTCGTCACCAGCCTGTGATTCCGGGATTAGCTCCTCGACTACGACGTAGATCATGGCGCCCGCGGCAAAGGACAGGGCGTACGGGAGGAGCGGTTTTATCAGAACGACCAGCAGTGCACCCGCAACACCGGCTACCGGCTCCACTAAGCCGGAGAGCTGCCCGTACCAGAAGGCCCTCAGCCGCGAGAAGCCCTCGCGACGGAGCGGGATCGACACGGCCGCTCCCTCCGGAAAGTTCTGCAGACCGATGCCGAAAGCCAGGGCGATCGCACCGCCCGCCGCTGCCGTAGTCCAACCCTCCGCCAGCGCGCCGAAGGCCACACCCACGGCAAGACCCTCAGGTATATTATGAAGGGTGATTGCAAGGATGAGCAGGACGCTTCGCTGCCACGATGTCTTGATGCCTTCTGCCTTGCTTGTATCAAGGCCCATGTGCAGGTGCGGCAGTACCCTGTCCACGGCGAACAGGAACGCCCCTCCGGCAAGGAAGCCGACTACCGCGGGAAGCCACACGATATCACCATGGGCCTCCGCCATCTCGATGGCCGGGTTCAGGAGCGACCAGAAGCTTGCGGCGATCATCACGCCGGCAGCGAATCCCAGCATGGCGTTCAGTACCTTTTTATTGATCGTGGCGAAGAAGAACACCAATGCCGCACCCATCGCCGTGACGAACCACGTGAAGAGCGTGGCGAAAAGCGCAAGCGCCACCGGGTTGAAGCCTCGTAACATTTCAGGGATCATACGCCCCTCCTCATAGTATATGCCGCGTCGGACCTGCTGTTACCGTACCAGCGCGTCCTTGCAGGTGCTGCTGGATTCCTCGCACTCGCCCCGCCGGGAGGTTCCGCATGTTCATGACGGGCCTCCTCACGGTTTATCGGTTTCCTGTTTCACGAGAAATATCTTTTAATCTTTAGTTTAATGCCGGTAAGGATGACCGGCGGCAGCATGTCCGCAATAAGCCTCTTGTAGCTCGGCCTGGGCGGCCGATATGTCGCGTTCTCCTTCATGCTGATGGCCTTCCTGCCGCACGACGGCACACAGTTGCCGCACCCGATGCAGAGCGAATTGTCATATTGGTGGGTCCTGTCCCGGATGGTATGCGCGTACGTATTGCAGCTTGCGACGCACCTCCCGCAATTATTGCACAGGGATGCGTCCACGACCGCGACCGCCCGCGGGGGCGCCACCAGGTGTTTACTGAAACTGTTATGGATCTTCAGCGCGCGGCAGCAGCAGTCGCAGCAGGTGCAGATGGCCGTCGGGGAGGACGGCCGGACATTCGAGGTGAACAGGACCAGGCCCTTCGCCCTTCTCTCTGCGACAATGTCTATCATCTCTTCCCGGGAAACGGTGCGGCCGCTCCCTTCCGGCTCTATGCCGAGGGAATATTCGCCGAACGAGAGGCACCCGTCATTGGCCGAAGCCCTCCTGCAGTCATGACCGGTCAGGCTCATCGAGTGCCTGCAGGGACAAATGTTATAAACCCCGAAATGCCGGTGCGCGTCAATGATCTCAGACACCAGGTCGCCGTCCGCGACAACGCTTCCCGCCGGCGCTTCCTGCCGTATCGGGATGCTGCGGATGGCGTTGATGGGCCTGCTTATATAGTCTCCCATGTACCCGGAGTCAACCAGTTCGTTGATCAACCCGGCAAACGCAGCATGCCACTCGTCACGCTCCCCGCCCTTCAGCATCACCTCGAATATGCCCGGGATGAGCGGATAGAGCATATAGCGGTTCGCCAGGCGAATGATGATCCTTTTCCGGATCATTTCTTCCAGGACAGGGGCCACAGATTCAGGAGTGCCGCCCGTTTTCCGGGCGATCTGCGCAATGGTTTTCGGGTACACGAACGACAGGTACATGCCGACATGCGCCTCTTCCAGGGTAAACAGGTGCGCTATGATCGCGACCAGCGTATCGCTCATCGGCGGTCCCATGGCTTTAACCGAGCTGAATACCAGGGCCAGCTCGACATGGAACGGATGGGCGTTGTATCCGGTTTTTGTTGTCATTCAGCTCCGCAGGGCCTCATATCATGCATATTACAGGATCAGGCGAAAAGAATGCAAGTTTAATTCATTACGGGAGGCCAATCCCCTCATATGCTCTTAGGTCACGCATCCCGGGCGGGCCCTCCCTGTTTCTAAGTTGACGGAGAGTCGGTAGCCGGATACCATGCCCGACAATACCGGAGAATGTCAGATTTACAACAAGTCTATTAATCATATCAGTTATGAGGTACCCGGGATGGCCGACACCAATTATACGAAGCCCTTCGTCCGCACAGCTCTCGCAGCGCTTATGGCTGCATTCTGCATTGTTCCTCTCCATGCTACGATAGTTAAGACGAGACTGGCCATCATTCTCAAATCTGTCACGCCGGTGCCTGTCACCGCACGGGATGCTCATGCCAGGTGCGACAGGACCGACGGGAACCTGGCCGTCATCGCCTCGATACAGTCCATCCGAAACAAGCTCGATGTCCTCAGAAGAGCGATCGATGAGCCCTATCCGTCGGATGATGCGGGCGCAAAGGCCCCGGGCGCGCTGGAACAGAAATGCATCCGGCTGATCGGAGAGATCGAAGCCCTCTCTGCCAGGATTGACATCGCGAAGAAAGCGCTGGATCTTGAAACGCGATACAAAGCAAAGCACGAGAAGATCAGGACCGATTACGAAACGGCCATCAAGTCCTGCCCCACTTCAAGGCAGGATACCGGGTCGCTCGCATCGCCCGATACAACGGGCAAACCGGACAAAGGGTGCGCCAGGCTGAAAAAGTCCGCCGCGGCCGACAGGCACATCGAGGCAGCCACCCGCAGGCTCGGCGAGCTCCGCAACATCCTGTCCGCGTATACGGCGCAATTGAAGCCCCTGGTCATCCGGGCGGACGCGCTCCTGGAACAGGCGAAATACGGCGATCTCATGGACATTCAGAGACGGGCTCGCTTCATGACGCTTCAGAGTACCGTACTCAGGCAAATCATTGCCGTGCAGGAGACAACGATGCGTTCGATCACAGATGCCGCCCGGTGGGTCGAGGAAAAACGGAATATCACGGCCCCGGCCGTGGTCACCGCGGCGCCTTCAGCGGCAAAGTGATAAACAGGAAACAGTGTATTGGGGAATAGCGCCATGCAATCCTATAAAAAATCCGTGTTCTGCGATTTCGACGGGACCATAACCTCGAAGGAGACCCTTTCCGGCATGGTCAGTCACCTCGTCCCCGACCGGTGGAAGGAGATCCTGCCTGAAATGCTCGCGCGCCGCATGACGCTCCGCGAAGGCGTGAAGACGCTCGTCGAATCGATCCCGACGAAGCGGTACGGCGAAGTCATCGATTTCGTCATGGCGGTGCCGATGCGCCCCGGCCTCGACGAGCTCCTCGACTTTCTCGATTCGCGCAGCGTTCCGCTCATCGTGATATCCGGCGGCCTGCGCGGCATGGTGGAGGCCCGGCTCGGCCCGCTCGTGAAGCGCGTGCGCGATATATACGCGGTGGACACGGACCTCAGCGGAGAGTTCATCCGCGTCTCCTCGACCCATGAAGGCGAAACCGAGCTCATGGACAAGCCGAGGATCATCCAGCAGTATGTCACGGGACAGGTGATCGCGATCGGCGACGGGTTTACGGACATCAACATGGCGCAGGTCTCGGACCTGGTGTTCGCGCGGGACGCGCTGGCGCAGATACTGCAAAAAACGGGGAAAGAGTTCATCCCCTGGAATGATTTTCATGATATACGGCGCGAGCTGGAGATCAGGTGGGAAGCGGAGATCGGCCGCTGACCCTCACCCGCTCCCGTCTTACTGCACCCTGAAGCGAAACCTCTTGTCGACAGAATTGCTCTTACTGAAATGGACCCGCACTTCGTAGAGCCCCGGCTCGAGGCCCAGCCCGGGAAACTCCATCCGGCCGCCGGCCGCGCTGTAGGTCCAGTTGTACGAACGGTATCTGCCGTCACCATCGCCGGCTTTCGATATGTCGATCCAGCAGTTCCGGTACTCGGGCATGTTCTTATAATACACGACAATAGTATCGGAGGGTGCGTACACGCCCTTGCCGGTCCAGAGGACGACTTTTTTCGCGTCCTCATTCACTGAGGAATTCCCCTCTTTTGAAGAAGCTTCTGCTCCGGCAGCGCCGGTTTCCTCTCCGCTATCCGCGCCTTCGCCGCCGCCCTTCAGGTAATCGAGTTCCATTTCCCTGATTTCCGACTCGCTCGTGCCGTCAAGGTCCTCGATCGGCGCGATTCTCCGGAACCTGTCAAACTCTTTTTTCTCTTCTGTGCTGACGCGCCTGGTCGCGATGCCATCCCTGACTACGGCGGCTGTTCCTGCGCCGACCATCTCGCCCCTGCCGGTCTCCCTGCCAGCTGCCGCCATTTTCACTTCAACCGTACCTTCGCTGACAGCAACGGCAGGCTCGCCCGTTCCATACGCGACGCTGAACTCGGTCCCCCGCACGGCAGCCATGTAGGTCCTGGTGTAAATCCGGAAATCAGATCCTTTCGAGAGGTGCCGCAGCCGGGAAAACACCCTGCCCTCCTCCATGAGGAGCCGCGTGCCGTTCCTGCCCATGATCCCGTACAGTGCAAGGGTGGTGTCCGCCTCAATATTTATGACCGAATCCCGGCCGATCTGGATGACCAGCATGGAACCGGCGCCGGTCCTGACCACGTCACCCGGCAACAGCTCCTCCTTGTGGCCAAGCGGGCGGGCCGCTGAACCGGGCCGTTCGAGGTTAACGGATCCGATCACGAAGGTGGTCATGGCGCGGGCCGGGGCCTCTTTTTTCGCGCAGGCCGCGCACAGTGCGACGGCCGACAGCAGTGACAGGATCATGCGAAAACGGCGTGTATGTGCCGTGCGTTTCATTGATGGTCTCCTTTTACGGTAATGGATACCGGACCAGGCAGCGGACCGGTACAATAATCGTAACGGCTCCGGTTCACCTTGAATAGTGTCCGTATACCTCAAAAATAATGCAACTTTTTTTCATTTTATCTGACCCGCGTATCGCTCCCGCCCGACCGGTTCCACAATATTCGCGTTGACTTTTTTCCCGAAGTATCGTAAATTCTGAAAAATTGCATAATGGAGCGCAGCATGAGCCAACTGTCGCCGAATATCCAACTGCCGGAGCTCACCCCGGAAAACCGCACATTCATAAAGAACTTTTTTGTGAAGTTTCTCATGAAAACCGAGGCGATAAGTTATTTCATCATGGTACCGGTGATAGTATTCGTCCTGTGGCTGAATATTGACTTCACCGCAGAGCAGTGGCGCACCTTCTTTATCATCATGACAATCGTTTTTCCCGTCTCCCTGGCCACGACGCTCATAAACAACAAGATCGTCGTATCGCCCATTACCACGTACTTCAACGCACTGCTGGCGGGGACCGAAGTCGCGCGCGAGCAGTATGACAGCGCGTTCAGGCGGTTCATGATGCTGCCGTACCTGCACAGCATCGGGGCCTTTTTCAGGTGGATTGTCGGCCTCGGCATGGCCATCGTGCCGTACATGATAATCCTGGAACTCACGAACCTTCAGATCTCGCTCATGTGGATCACCACGTTTCTCGCCGCCTTCTCCGGGATCGTGTTTTACTTTCTCTTCTCCGAGATCTTCACCCAGCAGGTGTACGGCATGGGCGTGTTCCCGGAGCGGCCGTCGCGGCCGGTGAACCTAAGGATGAAGCTTATCAATCGTCTCACCTGGGCGGTGCTGTTCATCTCTGCCCTGCCGTTCATCATCCTCGGAACGTACACGCTTACGCTCGCGCAGGGCAAGGGTCTTGATACCCTCCAGTTCTACGGCAAGGTAGCCGTCATTGCTTTCATCGGGTTCGGTGGCGCCGTCTTCATCTCGTCGATACTCAACAGGTCGATACGATCGAAGATAGCCATTATCATCGACTTCCTGGAAAAAGTCGGACAGGGCCGCCTCACTGCGTACGCGACCAAGCTCCTTGTCGAGGACGAGTTCGCGAAAATTAACCGCTCGGTATACGAAATGAAGGAAAACCTGAGGGGCGTCGTCGAGTCGACGGCGGAGAAAGCGAACGACCTGGGAGAATTCAGCGGAAAGCTGCAGCACTCATCGCGCGGCCAGACAGAGAACGCGCGGTCGCTCTCGGCGTTCGTCGAGCAGGCAAGCAGCGCCTTCGATGAAATGTCGGCTACCTTCGAGTCGAACCTCACCACGATAGACTCCCAACTCGGACGGTTCGACTCCCTTCACGGCGACATCCTCAAAACGACGGGCGACAGCCGCGAGCTCCAGGAGCGGTTCGACGGCATACGGGACAACATCAACAAGACCCTCGAGCGGTCACTAGAGGGGGAGAAAACGCTGACCAAGTCGGTGGGCGCAATGGAGGAGCTCAGCGCCTATGTCAGGAACATCGACGAGATGGTAGACCAGATCAACGATATCGCCGAGCAGATCAACCTGCTCGCCCTGAACGCCTCGATCGAGGCGGCCCGTGCCGGCGAGCACGGGCGCGGCTTCGCGGTCGTTGCCGACGAGGTGAACAAGCTCGCGGACCAGACGACCTCCCTGGCAGGCACCATCCGGAAGAACATCGGCGAGCATTCCAGCAAGATAAACAGCGAGCTCGGGTTCATAACGACCACGGCGCGCATCTTCAGCGACGTGCGCTCAAATATCGAGGAAACCGCGCGCGTCATCGAGGAGTCCCGCGTATTCACCGGGACCCTGGCGGAGCGCAACCGGGCGACGGAAGCGGCCATCGTGGACTTCAGCAAGACCTCGGCGGCAATAACCAACTCCTCCCAGGAACAGCGACAGGTCGTAAAGGAGATGAGCGAAAGCATGTTCGAGATCGGCAGGATAGCCCAGCAGTCGGCTGAAAACGCGGAAAGCGTGCGGGAGCTTTCATCCAGGCTCGACGAGAGCGCACGGGAGCTGGTCGCCCGGATCGGAGCATTCGATGTCGACCGGGCGGGACGTGCCTGACAGTTTTACAAACGTCTGGCGGCGGTAAAAAGAAATAATGTACTTGAATTTCTCCCCGCCATTCTCCAATAATACCTCCACCAAACTTTCGATACCGCAAAGGACAGACCGATGAAACTGATCATTCAGATCCCCTGCTATAACGAGGAAGCGACCCTGGCCATCGCCCTGAAGGAGCTGCCACGAAAGATGCCCGGAATCGACAAAATCGAGTGGCTTATCATTGACGACGGCAGCACCGACAACACCGTGGCAGTGGCGAAGAAGAACGGTGTGGACCACGTGGTCCACTTCAAGAAGAACCGGGGACTGGCCGAGGGGTTCAAAGCGGGCCTGGACGCCTGCCTTTCGCTCGGGGCCGACATCATCGTGAACACCGACGCGGACAACCAATACCACGCCGGCGACATCCCCAATCTGATCCAGCCGATCCTGGAGGGCAAGGCGGACTACGTGATAGGCGCCCGTCCCATCACCGAGATACAGCATTTCTCGTTCATAAAAAAGATGCTCCAGAAGTTCGGGAGCTACGTGGTGCGCCGCGTGAGCATGACCGACATACCGGACGCGCCGAGCGGGTTCCGCGCCATCAGCCGCGACGCAGCGCTCAAGCTGAACGTGTTCAACGCCTACACCTACACGCTGGAGACCATCATCCAGGCCGGCAGGAAAAACATGGCCATCACCTGGGTGCCGATACGGGTGAACGAAGACCTGCGGCCGTCGCGGCTGGTCAAGAGCATCCCGAGCTACATCAAGCGCTCCATCGTCACCATATTCCGCATCTTCGTGGTGTACGAGCCGTTCCGCTTTTTTCTCCGCATCGGGCTGGCGATGTTTCTCATCGGCATGGTCCCGGTGGTACGCTTCCTCTATTACTACGTGACCACAGGCGGCGCGGGGCACATCCAGTCCCTCGTCCTCGCCGCCGTTCTCATGCTGATGGGCTTCCAGTCGATAATCGCCGCATTTATCGTGGACCTGATGGCCGTCAACCGCGCGCTCCTGGAGGACATACAGTACCGCCTCAGGAAGGCGGGCGGCAGCGCCGGTGATGCGCGCGCCACCGGCGGCAGAAGGAAATGAGCGATACCGGCAACAATCCGGCGCAGCAGGGCGCTCCTGACGAGATACTCCGGGAGCGCAAGCGGCGCATATTCAGCTGGAGGACTTTTGTGTTCCTCCTGATCTCGCTGTCGCTTGCTTGGCTGCTGCTGCGCCAGATGGACCTCGCGGGCACCCTGGACATGATACGGAAGGCGGACCCGCTCCTGATCTCCGCCTGCTGCGCTGTCTACGTCCTCTCCAACCTTTCGAAAATGCTCAGGTTCCGCGTCATGCTCGGGGACTACCGCATCCCTCTCTTCGATCTCTTCACGATCACAAGCTATCATAACTTTTCGAACATGGTGTTCCCGGCGCGGACCGGCGAGTTGACCTTCGTCTATTACCTGAAAAAAATCGGCGGTGTCGACATGACCAAGGGGCTCCACATCCTGGTCGTCACGCGCATCTTCGACTTCATCATCATCGCGATCTACTTCCTCTGCTCCCTCGTGCTCTTTTTCGGCAGGGAGACGTCGGTCGCGCTCGTCGCCGTCGGCATCGTGTTCCTCGTCATCTCGGTCATCGTGCTCTTCAACCTGAAATGGCTCGTCATCCTCTCAGGCAGGCTGTTCCACCTGGCCGTCGACCGGCCGCGGTTCCGTGACAGGCCTTTCGTGAAGAAGATAACGGGCAAGATCGACGTGCTCGTGGAGGAGTTCTCTTCGTTCAGAACGGGAAAGTTCGTACCCCTGCTCGCCCTGACAACCATGCTCGTCTGGGCGGTCCTCTATTTCATATTCTTCCTGTCGATCAGGGCGCTCGGGGTCGACGTCGGGTTCATACAGTCCGTGGCCGGGTCCACCGGAAGCGTGCTCACCAACGTCCTGCCGATAAACAGTTTCGGGAGCTTCGGCACGCTCGAAGCGGGCTGGACCGGCGGCTTCATGCTGGTCGGCATGAGCAAGCAGGACGCGATATTCACCGGGTTCGGCTTCCACGTCATCTGCCTGCTGGCAAGCGCGATCCCGGCGTTTTTCTGCTTTATGGCGGCGCGTATCGCGAAAAAGTGACTTCCTGCCGCGGCGCGGGCCGCGTTTTTTTCCTTGACGCGAATCCGAACGGAGCGACAATGTTCGTGTCGAGTGATTCGCGGATACTTTCCCGGGCCCTCCCGGCCCGGAACCGGGTGAGATGATACCATGAGCATGAGCGTTCAAAACCTGTCCATCGTGGCGATGCGTGCCCTGCAGCGTAACAAGATGCGGACGGCCCTCACCTGCCTGGGCATCATCATCGGAGTGTTCGCGGTCATCCTCCTCGCCGGCATCAGCAACAGCCTCAAGGTGTCGGTCCGCGAGAAGATCCAGAGCTTCGGCACCAACGCCCTGACCATGATGGCGGTGAAAAAGCCGTTCACCGAGGCCGACCTGAAGGACATCCGGCGTTCCATCCCCGACGTGCAGTACATCACACCGATGAACTCGTGGGAGTTCCCGGTCAAATACAAGAACAAGAATATCCAGCGGCAGATCTTCGGCGTCAGCAACGAGTATTTCATGATGGGAAACTGGGAGCTAGAGAGCGGCAGCTATTTCTCGCCCCAGGAGATCACTTCCTATGAAAAAGTCGCCATCATCGGGCACAGCATCAAGAAGATATTGTTCGAGGACGAGGACCCGCTCGGGAAGGTGATCCTGGTCAACCGCATCCCCTTCAGGATTGTCGGCTGCCTGCAGGAGAAGGGGATGTCCCTCGCCGGCAGGGACTTCGACGATTTCATCGTGGGCCCCTACTCGACCCTGGCCATGAAGCTGTTCGGCACGCAGAGCTTTTTCGTGATCAACATAGCCACCTATTCCGAAACCCAGGTCGACACGGTCAGGCAGGAGCTCATGGACCTGCTCCAGCGGAAGTACTCCCTCTCGCCCGAGCAGATGCAGGATTACAAGATCACCTCCAGCAAGGAGGTGATAAAGAAGACCGAGGAGATATCCAACTATCTCGCCCTCGCCTCAGTCGCGATCGCCTTCATATCGCTCATCGTCGGCGGCATCGGCATCATGAACATCATGCTCGCGTCCGTTAGCGAGCGCACCCACGAGATCGGCATACGCATGGCCATCGGCGCGAAGACGAGGGACATCCTAATGCAGTTTCTCATCGAGGCCCTGATCATCAGCGCTTTCGGCGGCGTGGCAGGCATCCTACTGGGCGTGCTCATCTACGGGGCATACACCGCGATCGCGAACCAGCCCTTCATTTTTTCGCTCACCACGGTCGTCGTGTCCTTCTTGTTTTCCGCTCTTGTGGGCGTAGGCTTCGGGTTCTATCCCGCATGGAAGGCGTCCAGCCTCAACCCGATCGACGCGCTCCGACACGAATAGCGTCGCCCTGTTGCATTAATGATACAAGTGTGTGTTTTTGCGATGCGCCCCGCGCATCGCCGGAAAAATAAAAACACATAATCCTTGACAGGTCCAATTTATGAAATTATTCTGACGCGCATGTAACTCAACTTCACGATAGTTTCTTCAGGCCCCCGGGTATAGAGACTCGGCGCGAGCGACCGGCGGACCGATACAACACAAGCGGGCTATATGGCAAAGACACGGCGCACTTCATCAGTGGCGGAAAAAAAGAAAAAATACAGGGTCGCATTGTTCGCCGACGTCCTGAGGGAAAACCTCGACGGCGTGACGCACACCCTTTACAACATCATCGAGCGGGTCCCGAAAGATACATTCGAGTTCCTGTGCATCACTCCCTACCCGCCTTCCGAGAACGTGAATTTTCCCTTCCCGGTCGTTGTGTGCCGGTACATCAAGATGCCGCTCTACGGCGACTATCCCCTCGGCCTGCCCTATTTTGACAGGAACCTGGATGAAGCGCTGGAGAAGTTCAAGCCGGACATCGTCCACTTCACCACCCCGTCGTTCCTGGGGCGTTACGCGCGAAATTATGCGAAGCGAAATAATATTCCGCTCGTCACGACCTATCACACGCATTTCCCAATGTACGTTTCCTATTATTTCAAATACCTGCCGTTCCTCAACTTCCTGGGCCGCGTCGTGCCGTACATTCTCAGGTACTACTACAATGCCTGCAACCTGGTGTTCGTACCCACGGCGCCGGTGCTCGAAGACCTGGCCCGGTGCGGCATAGAGCGGAAGCGGATGACGATCTGGGGCCGCGGGATAGACATGGACCAGTTCAATCCCCGCAAGCGGGACAACCGCTACATCGACAAACTCTGCGGCGCGGACACGGTGCGCCTTCTCTTCGTCAGCAGGATCTACTGGCTCAAGGAGATATCGACCATCGTCAAGATATACAGGCGCCTCAGTACATCGCACCCGAACGTGAAAATCGTCATCACCGGCGACGGGCCCCAGCTCAAGTGGATGCAGAAGCGTATGCCGAACGGCGTGTTTACCGGGAAGCTCATCAATTCGGATCTTGCCCGGATATACGCGTCCTGTGACCTGTTCCTCTTCCCGTCGATCACCGAAACGTTCGGGAACGTGGTGCTCGAGGCGCTGGCCTCCGGCCTCCCGGTCGTGGCCGCCGCGAAAGGCGGACCCGCCGGCATAGTTAAAGACGGCGAGACCGGCTACCTGGTTGAGCCGAAAAACATAGATTCCTTCTGCGAGAAGCTGGGCCGGCTCATAGACGACGTGCGGCTAAGGAAGCAGATGAGCGCCCGGGCTCACAAATACGCGCATACTCAGAAATGGGACATCCTCTGCCGCGACATGTACCGTTCATATGAAAAGCTGATACTGGAATACAGAGAAACCCGAGGAACCAAATGAAGCTGCCGTCCGACCTGGCGGAGGCCCCGGCTCCGAAAAAAAACAGGGTCAGGTTCATCATCAGGGCCGCCGGGCTCCTGCTCGGCCTTTTCCTGATCTACTGGTTCGTTTCGAAGTCGCCGTTGACGGGCATAGGGGAACAGCTGATGCTCGTCAATGTGAGGTTCGTCTTCCTCATTGCGGTCACCTTCGTCGCGTACCTCATGGTGACCGTTGCCTGGCGGCTCTCCTTTTACAAGTACCCTGGCCACCTGTCCACGGCGCGGCTCTTCATCATCCGGCAGATCGGCGAAAGCCTGGCCCAGATCAACCCCACGAACGTCATCGCGGGAGAGGCCCTCAAGGCCATGCTGTTGAAGAGAGCCGATATCCCCTACAAGGACAGCATCGTCTCACTCACCATCTCGCGCTTCCTGGTTCTGTTTTCAGCGCTGTCGCTAATCATGATCGGTGTGTACGTCTTCTTCGACAAGCTCCAGTTCAAGGCCGGCGCCGTCTCGCTCGAGATCACGATCGCCGTGATGTTCTTTTTCCTGGTATTTCTCCTTTACCGGCTTGGCAGCGGCAAGGGGATCATGTCCATGCCGGCCGCGTTCCTGGGATTATTACTGAAGCGCTTCCCCGATTCGGAGCGGCTCACCGGAACGATCGCCAAGATGCGCGAGGTTGACGAGGAGCTGATTGACTTTTACAAAACGAAAAAGCTCCAGTTCATACTGGCCTTCCTCCTCTCGTTCGCGAGCTGGCTCCTGGGGGCAATGGAATTCTGGGTGATTCTCCGCCTTCTCGACCTCCCGGCGACGTTCCTCTCCTGCGTGGCCATCGAGGTCGGGGTCATGGTGTTCAAGGCCATCGGGGCCTTCGTCCCCGGGCAGATCGGGATCGAGGAGTACGCGAGCAAGATGATGCTCGAGTTCGTCAACGTGCCAGGGTCCGGCGTGTGGATCACGGTCTCAATCCTTAGACGCGCGCGCCAGCTTTTCTGGATAGGCGCGGGCTTCATCGCATTTCTCATCATCATGAGAAAAACCAGCGGAATAGAAAATGGAAATACTGTTCATAACCCATAAGTACCCCCCTACGATCGGCGGGATGGAAAAACAGAGCTACGAGCTGATCAACGGCGTGGCGCGCGAACACAAGGTCCACACCCTCATTTATGACAACCGGATGAGCAGGGCCCGGTTCATTATCACCCTCCCGATGAAGGTAAAGAAAGTCCTGCGCGAAAACCCGAATATTTCCCTGATCCACATGAACGACGGCCTGATGGCGTTCGTCGGGCTGATAATCAAGAGGCTGACCGACGTCCCGGTCCTGGCTACCATCCACGGACTGGACATCGTGTTTCCCAGCAGGATATTCCAGCGCGTGGTGCTGGAGAAGTTCAACAGGCTCGACGGCGTGATCGCCGTGAGCCAGGCGACGGCGCAGGAGTGCATCAAGCGGGGCATCGAGCGGGACAAGGTCTACGTGGTCCGCAACGGTGTTGACACCGACATGTCAATGATCAACCGCCAGCCCGGTTTCCGTAAAGTGCTCGAGAAAAAGATCGGCATATCCCTGCAGGACAAAAAGATACTGGTCTCGATAGGCCGGAGCGTGAGAAGGAAGGGCTTTTCCTGGTTCATGACGAAGGTCGTGCCCCACCTGGACAAAAACATCATATTCATGATCGTGGGACCGTCCGACCCGAACATCCACAGGATACAGTTCATGCTGAACCTCCTGCCGCGGCGCGTGGCGCACCTGATCGTGCTGATGCTGGGACTGGGCATGGACGAGATTGACATCCAGAAGGCGCTCCGGAAGCCGGAGATCGCCGGCCGGGCCTTTTATTTAGGCAAACAGCCCTACGAAGACATGGTGCAGATCCTCAAGCACGCGGACATGTTCGTGATGCCCAACATCAAGGTCGAGGGCGACGCCGAGGGCTTCGGGCTGGTCGCCCTCGAGGCGTCGGTGAACGGGACGCCGGTGATTGCCTCCGCAATGGAGGGGATCACCTGCGCGGTCATCGACGGCAGGAACGGGTTCCTGGTTCCCCCGGAGTGTGAATCCGCCTGGATCGACAAGATCCATTCGCTCCTCTCGGACCTCCCCCACCTGAAAACATTCGGCGAAGGCGCCAAGAACTTCACCATAACCAACTACGCGTGGAAGAAAATGGTGGACGGTTATATCAAGGTCTTCAACAAGTACCACTGCCGGCATGCATGGGAAAGCAGCCACGCCGTGCAGGCGGCAGGAGCCCCCGCGGCCTCTGCCCTCGACAACTTAATAGAAAACAACGTGTGAGAACCGCCATGCTGAACGCCATCAACACATTGACGACGGGACCTCGCTTTTTTGCCGCGGCCGCCCTCCTGGTCCTGCTCTTTACCGGCATGAGGGCCGTCCACATCAACGCCGACGCGCCGCAGGACCTCACCATATCGGCGGCCACCTTCACCGACGAGGGGTTCAAGACCTACGACCCGCGCAACATCGTGCTGTACGGGGACATCAAGTGGACCCCCGAGGACGAATACCAGGGATGGGCCGGGACCAGCCCCCTGGCGACCATTCCGTACCTCTGGATATTCAGACACTTCGGCGTAAGCTACGCATCGATCCGCCTTCTCTCCGTGGCCTACGCGGCACTGACCATGATACTGCTCTTCCTGTTCCTGGCGCGGAACTACGACCGGCCCACCGCGCTCGTCGGACTGATCCTGTTCGGCACCAACTACTTCACCGCCATGTACAACCGTCTCGGCCTGTTCGAGGCACACCTGATATGCTACATCATGCTTTCCCTCTTCGGATTCGCGGAGGCGTTCCGTCCGTCCCCTCCCGGAACCGCCGGCCGGCTCCCCGTACGCGTGCTCTTTTTCCTGGTCGGGCTCGCGGGCGTGGCCGGCGGCTTTTTTATAAAGAGAAACCTGCTCGTGATTGCCCCGGCCCTGTTCCCGGCGTTTCTCGTGTACCTGTGCGGACGCTCGAAAAAATATGCGCGGCTGATGAACGCGGCCTTCGTATCGGTGCTTGCCGTTATCGTCGCCTTCTGGATGATCTTCGGCCACCTGATGTTCCTGCGCACCGTTTTGGCCTTTTCGCTCATGTCGTACGAGATCTTCGGCAGGCCCCTGGCCGCATTTCTTCCCTTTACCGCGTTTGACCCGCTCCACCTGGTCGTTGCCAAGGGGATGTACCTGGAATTCGTGTTCCTTCACCCGCTGACTTTCTTCATCGGCTTCATCTACGCCCTGTATACGTTTTCCAGTTACATGTTCAGGGAGCGCCGGAACCATATCGACCTGTTCCTGTCAGGCTGGCTCCTGTTCGGGTTCCTGTTCCTGACCATCATGTATTACAGCCCGTCGCGCTATTACCTCCTCTTTATCATCCCCCTGATCGTGCTCGCGGCCCGCTTTATCACCGGCACCGCCGCGCCCGCGGTCGCGGACTACATCACGGAAAAGAAGAAATTCCCGCACGGCCTGCTGCTCGCTCTCTTCCTGATTTTCGGTGCGCTCTATACCGGAATCGTAGTCCTGGTGCAGGCGGTGCCCGTATCGGCCAGGAACATGCTCATAGACAGGCTCTACCCCTATTACCTTGCGCACGACTTCAGGACCATCGCCCTGCTCGCGGCCCTGGCAGCCCTGGTCCTCGCGGCCTGCTCCGCCGCCGCGGTGCTCAACCGGAAGCGCCTGCTCGACCTGCTCAGGAACCCGAAATTCAGCGCGGTCATATTCGCGCTCATACTCGGACTGCAGATGTTCCAGTACGGCAAGTGGTTCGTGTTCCACGACCACAGCCTGTACGAGGCCTCGCGGGAGGTCGGCCGTGACCTGCCGCCTGACGCGGTCCTCGCCGGGAGCTGGTCGTCGGGCCTTGTCGTGGAGAACAGGATCATGCCGCTGGTCGTCCAGTCGCTCATCCCGTACAACCACAACCTGATAAAGAAGATGACCTATGATGTACCCGTACCGGTCAACTCGGTGACGGGCGGGAAAAAATCGACCGAATACCGGGGCAACATTCCGCTGTATATTGCCGTGTGCCGCAATGTCATATTCGAAAAAGCGATCGCCGACCTGTACCGCGACCATTTCACCCCGGAAAACCTTGTCAAAACCTTCAGGTTCGGTTTTTTTAAAATTGAAATATTTAAAATGAAAAAATACAGGCTGAAATCAGAGGATGAGGTCAGGACGCTTTTTGAAAAGCTTCTTTAGACTGGCGCCCTGCGTCCTTATCGCGCTGCCGCTGTTCATCACACCGCCGGTCCCGGCCGGGGACTCTCCCGTCATGGGGATCCTTCGTTTCAAGCCGGCAGGCGTAGGCAGCGAGACCCTTGCAGCCGCCTACCACGCCATGATCGCGGCCGCGCGGAAGGACCGGATCTATTCCGCGCCGCAGCGCGATACCATCCAGCTCGCCTACGCGTACGAAACAGGGAACACCATTTCCGCGGCTAGCCTCCGGCGCTACGCGGAGCTCTGCCGGCGGCTCAGGTGCACCCACCTCCTGCTCGGACGTATCATCGCCCGGAACAGGGCAGTGACCATCGAGGCGAAGGTCTACTCCGCTGCGGACCGGGCCTTCCTCTGCACCCTCAGCGAGCCGGTAACCGGCGCGGGCCTTCCCGCCGCCTCGAACAGGATCGTGAACAGGGCCTCGCTCTTCGTGCAGGGCAGGCTTCCCGTCGTGTCCGGGCTGAACGTGTCGCGCGGCGCCTCGTTCGACCGGGTCACCCTGTCCTGGCTCTGCAGCCTGTCCGATACGACCTTCACCATAACCCGCTCCTACCGGGACAGGGGGCCAACTCTCCAGATCGGTGAGACGAAAGCCACCTCTTTTACTGACATGTCGGCAGAGCCCGGAATAAAATGCTGGTACACCATCGCGCCCGTACGTGGCGACGCCGCCGGCATGCCCGTGACCGGATTCGGTTACCGGAAGCCGCCAACCCCCCGCGGGCTGACCGTGGACGAGATGCTCGGCTCCCGCACCAGGTCCTGGCCCATGCCGGAATCGGCGGAGGAGCGGGAGCGCGAGAAGCTCCACCTCGAGCTGATGGAAAAATACTATGAGAGTTATTTCATGACGTCGTTTATCGTCATGGTCGGCAAGATGTACATCAACAACGGCGACCTTCTCGCCTACCGCGATTTCAGTGGCTACACGTGGGACCCTATCAACCGGATGGTGTTCTTCACCAGGCCGGGCGTGCTCACCATCAAGTTCTATTCGAGGCGCTTTTTCCGCTTCGTACGGGACATGTACACCATGGGCATCCCCTTCGAAGAGCTCCTCCCCCGCCTGGTCTCCAACGCGATTCTCTTCTGCGTCCGCTCGGGCGAGATCGAGGTCCGTGAGGCCTCCGGCAGGGTCCGCTACCTGCCGAACATGGAGGCCGTCGGGATGTCCACGGAGTACGTGCGGGATTACGAGAAATGGAAAAGCAACACGGTCGTGTTTTCGACCAGCGACGAGAACCTCTATAAAAAGGTACGGGAAGCCGAGGTAAAGGGCTACTGAGGCCCCGCAGCACTCCCCCTACTTCTTCCAGTGCTTGTTAAAAAACTTCATGAACTCGCGGCCCTCGTGGGCGAGCGCCTCGTCCAGGCTCGCGCCGTCGCGGTACTCGATCAGCCTGCGCATGGTCTGCAGCATGTCCGGGTTGAGCGCCGCGATATGGCCGGCCAGCTCCTTCGCCCGGGGCACCAGTCGCCCGGGGGCCACCACCTCGTTGACCAGGCCGGCCCGGAGCGCCTCCTGAGCGCTGATGAACTGGCAGGTGTAGGACATCTGCTTCGCCATCCGCTGTCCGACCGCTTCCTGTAAGAGCTGGCTCATGCCCCAGCCGGGGTGTATGCCCATTTTCACGTGCGTGTCTGCGAAGGAGGCCTGCTCCGACGCGACCAGGAAATCACAGTTCAGCGCCAGCTCGAACCCGCCGGTCATGGCCGGACCGTTTATCGCTCCGATGATCGGCTTGTCGCACGCTCCGAGCACGTCGGAAAGCCCCCTGCCGTCGCCCCGCGGGTCGATCAGGTTGTCCGTGGCTATTGCCTTCAGGTCCAGCCCGGAGCAAAAGGCCGTGCCGGCCCCGGTCAGCACCGCGGCCCGTATATCTATGTCGGACGCGACCGTCTCGATGCACTCGTACAGGTTCTTCAGTAAATCCTGGTTCAGCGCATTGCGCCGCTCCGGCCGATTCAGCGTAATAAGCGCGACGCCGTTCTCTTTCTCGAATAATACCGTCTTTTCCATACCTGCTCCTCTCTCTGTTAGGTTATATCTGTTACTCGCGGATAAAATATCCGTCCTTGACTCCAAGACCGACCACGCGCCCGCCCTTCATGACAAAATCGTAAATCTCGCCCTTCTCCGACTGCCCCGGGTAAATGTACACGAAGGTGTGGAGCGAGGTGGGGATCAGGCCGTAGCGCAGGCCGGTCGACGACTTGGTCGCCACCAGGTACCCACCCGGGTGGACCTCGATATAGACATAGGACACGCTGCCGTTCTTGCGGTACCGGCCCGTGAACATCGCGAGCTGCTTCGGAGAGGGCCGGTCGGCCTGGAAGCTCACCGGGTCAAAATCGTCCGTCATCAGCGCGCGGCAGAAACGCGTCAGCCTGCTCTTGAGCCCGTAATAGTAGCCGTAAAACTCCTCCCGGTCGTACACGGGCGGATTGCTGATGAACACGTACCCGCAGTCGTGCCGCGGGAACATCTGCATGAAGCCGCCGGCGCCCGGCATGTGCGCGGCATGGTGCAGGGAGTGGACATCGCCGTCGATCGCCCAGACGCGGAAGCAGAGTCCGCGGTATTCCTCGTTCTTTGACGCGGGCCCCTCGATGGTCTTGTCCACGATCTTCCGGAACATCCGCTGCGTGATGATCCGCTTGCCCCGGTACACGCCCCCGTGCATCAGCATGACCAGGTAATTGGCCAGGTCGTTGATCGAGCACTCCACGCCGGCGGCCCCACGCGTGCTCATTGGCGCGCGCGAGTCGTACATCTCCATCGGTATCAGTATCTTGCGGGTGATGTACTCGCCCAGGGGCATGCCGGAGGCCTCGAACACGATGAAGCCGAGCAGGTTGTAGCCCTGGTTGCAGTAGTTGAACCGGACGCCGGTCGGGTACTTCTGCTCCGGCACGGTGAAGGGGAAGCTCTTCTCCTCGTACTTAGGGCTCGGGTCCTCCACGAGCCCGGAGGTGTGGGTAAGGAGGTGCCAGATCGTGATCGGCCGGGAGCCCAGCTCTGTATTCTCGAACGTTACCTGGAGGTACTTGCTGATCGGGTCGTTGAGGGAGATGACTCCGCGCTCGGCGAGCTGGAGGACCGCGATCGCCGTGAAGGTCTTGGTGAGCGAGGCGACCCCGAAGGGCCGGGAGGGCTCGCACCGCACCGTCTGCAGGAAGACCACCCGGTCATGCTCCACCACGGCCGCGGCCGCGGACGGTACGACCGCGTAGTAGGTGTTCGCGAGAATCCATGCCGAAAGCGATTTCTTCTCCGCAGCAATGTTCCGCTCGCGGAGCTCGCGCGCCGCGTCCTTGCCCAGAGTGCCGGGCCCCGGGCCGGGCACCGGGGCCTTCTTCTGCTGGGGCGCCGATTTCTCGACAAAGCACCCTGCCGCGGCGGCGGCCGCGAGGAGCGAGCAGAGAATGACGGTCGTTGTCCGTGACAATTGTTTCATGGCTGTCCGGTGCCGGCCTCCGCGGCGAGGTGCAGGCGCGTTTGCCCGCGCCGGGCGCCGCCGTACCTGCCGGGTATCTATTGGGGGCCGGGCAGGGACTTTTGTCAAATTAAATTCAGGGGCGGACCAGCTCGAAGTAACCGTGGCGGAGCGCCAGGCCGACGACCCGGTTGTCCTTCCATACGAAGTTATGGAGCATCCTTCCGCTGTCGATGAGGAATCGGTTTGAGGTGAAGGTCCTGAGCGGCATGAAGCCGCCGAAGCCGTTGCTGAACAGGATGCCGCTTTTGAGCGACACCTTCACCGTTTCGCCGGTGATGACGTTGCGGTATGAGCCCTCGTACCATTTCAGCTCGCCCGGCGTCAGCGAGGGCCACACGGTGCAGAGCTTCTCATCGCCGGATATCTTCCGTACCAGTGAGCGGAGCATGCCGGTGAGGCCCTGGCGCCACGACATGAAGGAGTCGCCCAGGTGCTCGGGAGGGTTGCAGAGATAGATGAAGGCGATTTTCCTCGCCGGGAAGGCCTGCAGGCCGGACGCCTGGCTGAACCAGCGCCCCGCTTTGTAATAGCTGTCGATCTCGCCGCCGACGGTGATCACCTCCCAGCTGAGCGAGTAGTAGTAGTCTACCTTTGTCGCCGGAAGCTCGACCGGCTTGGCAAGCATCTGCGCGAAGGACCCTTCGTCCAGTATGACGGTCCCCCGGTACCTGCCGCGGCCCAGGAGCATGGCCGTGTACTTCGCCAGGTCCCGTATCGTTGTCACGATGCCGCCCGTGCCGTTGGAAAACTCGGCCGTGCTCGCGGTCATGCCGAGCGGGCCGAGCACCTGCTCCTGCATGTTCTGCGCGTAGGATTTCCCGGTGGCCGCCTCGATCACGAGCATCATGAGCGCGTAGCCCTCGTTCGAGTAGGAGTAGCAGTACCCGGCCGGGTGCACCTGCGCGGGCACTGACACGGACCGGTTACCGAAACTGAAGACCCGGTGGTTGCTCCCGTACGACGGGATACCGGAGGTGTGGGCCAGCAGGTGGCGGACGGTGACCGGGGCCGAGTGGAGCCCGGCCCGCTCTATGACCGCGCCGGGCAGGTACTTCGACACCGGCTCGTCCAGGTCCAGGAGCTCCTTCTCGTGGAGGCGTAGCGCCAGCACGGCGGTGAAGGTCTTGGACAGGGACGCGATGCCGAACCGCGTATCCAGGTCGGCGCGCACGCCGTGGTGAAACACGAGCTCCTCGCCCTGTATGACGCCGACCGCCGCGGACGGCACCATGCCGCCCGGCACGTTCCCGTTAAGCCAGGACGCAAACTGTTTACCGTAGACGCCGGCGCGGCCATCCGCCGCGTAGTCGGCTTTCTCCTGCATCTCCCGGTCATGGGACCTGAACAAGCCGGTGGCCATGGACGCGCGGGAATACCCGACGAAAATTATGAGCGTGCATACGGCAACGGCCCAGGAGAACACTACGATCTTTCTCTTCATGACGATTCCTTACAAACAGCGCTCCACCGCGGCAGGCAGCGGGAGCTACATTGAAAAACTTATAGCCATTCAGCCTGATAAGTAAATTCATTATTAATATGATTACAACCACGAATGAACACTAATAAACACGAATTGAAATGGTTATTAGTGTTCATTCGTGTCAATTCGTGGTTAGATTAGGATTTTTAATAATTTTACTTTTTAGGCTAACTGCTTACAAAAACCCTATGAATTCTTTCATTATATAATAAGGCGGAAAGTGCCTCAATAATATACATGCGTCGATTGTGTCAAGATAAAATTCCGACACAAGCAGCCCGCCCGGGCTGCAGCATGGAATGTACGCCCGACCAGGCCCCCCCTTTCCCCAGCAGGAGGCTTTTCTATATTAATCGGAAAATCCCCCGGAAATGATAATACCCGGCCGGCCGTTACCGGATCATAAAAATTCTTGACTCCGGCGGCCTTTTTGAGCACATTCACATCCGGAGAGCATCAACATCTGACATGGCAGAAGACACCTACGACCTTATAATCAACCGCGGCAAGGAAAAGGGCTACGAGCGCATCAGCCTTGACAGGAAGGACTATCTCAAGGAGCTCTCGTATCTCCTGAAGCCGCCAAAAAAAGTTTTCCTCGGCCTGGGGGACTTCCTCGAAATCGGCGATTACAGCACCCTGATAGACAATATCTTCTTCGATACCGAGGGCATCAAGATCGAGAACATACTGGACATCAACAACCGGCGGATATCCGTAGAGGGCGACGTCCCCTTCTCCTTCTTCAAGCTTGCTGTATATTTCCCGGATTTTTTATTGAAAGACGTGCCGACCTCCTGCATCTCGGTCATCGGCGAAAAATCCCGCCTCTTCCCCGGCGCGGAGCTCTTCGTCAAATTCATCAAGCCCTACGCGCCACTGGTCCTTACGGCAATGCCCTTCGAGATAGCCATCGAGTTCGTCAGGCGGGTCGGCCTGAACGAGATCAACCTCTTCTCCACCGATTACATGAAGAAGCTCGACCATTCCAACAAGGAGGTCTACGCCGGGGACGTGATCCGCTTCATATCCGGCGACCGGAAAAGCCTGGTCATCGAGAAGTTCATGCACGAGAGCGACCTGAAGAGCGACGAGATAGTATACATCGGCAGGGGCGAGGCCGGGGTAAAGACCTTCTCTTCGATGAACTCCATCGCGTTCAATCCGTTCGACAACATCATACCGGAAGCGACCATCACGTTGTACGGGTCGTCGCTGATATCGCTCCTGCCCCTGTTCAACTTCAACGGCAGGATTAACCACGTGCTCCTGTCGGAGGAGTTCGAGGAATTCATGCCCTCGCTCACGGTATTCTCGACCACGAAGGAGAAATCGCAGGAGCTGATCGACCTGGAGATTCAGCACCGCAACATGCAGAGCAACATCATCGGCCAGCGGATAGAACACTCGGGCGAGAGCTACCAGTCGGTCGAGCGCGAGATCGAGGTCGTGTTCACCGGCTCGTCCATCAACATCAACCAGGTCAAGAAAATGGTCACCGACCGGATGGAGCAGTACCGCCACAACCCGGGCGAACTCGTCAGGAAGATCTACGACATAGCCAAGGTCCGGTACAAGAACTTCTGCACCGCCGGCGCTCCCCTCTGAGTCGCGCCCCATGTCCCTGTGCGAATCCTGCCTTATAGACGAAAAGCTCATGCAATGCTGCGGCCGGCTCCCCATGACGGGCGAGCGGTCTCCGCTGGTCGTGACGCCGGGCAGGACCGTGATGGCCTGCCCGAACCTGAGCCCGGCAGGCCGATGCATGATCTACGATTCGAGGCCGCAGGGGTGCAGGATATTCTTCTGTGAAGCGTTTGAGAGCGAGGAAAAGTCGTTTTATAAAAGTGAATAGTTAATACTATACACTATTCACTTAATTATTTCATTTCCTTCGTCAGCACCTCGTAGTATTTCCCGAACACCTTCCGGTCCGTGAGGATCGTGTCGTGCGTGACCTCGAACCCGTGCTTCCCCTTCGCGTCGCGGCTGGCCCGCTCGTCCAGGGCCCGCCCTTCGGAAACGCCGTCCGCGGTGCCGTAAAACAGGTGGTAGGAGGTGCCGGCCGGGATGCGCGCCTCGAGCGTGCGCCTGATGAAATCGCTCGAGGTGGCCACGTCGAGCCAGCTGGGGAGCCGCTTTGCCGGCAGCTGGAGCGCCCGGTCGGCCGACTTGAACCCGGTCCAGGGCGACGCGAGCGAGACGTAGAGCCTGACCTCGATCCCCTTTTTCCCCAGGTCGTAGTTCGCCAGGAGGTGGCGCGCGATGAGCCCGCCCATGCTGTGGGCCGTGATGCAGATCCGGGAGAACCCGTATTTTTTCTTCATGTCGAGAAGGGCCTCGTACAGGAGGCGGGCGGCCAGGCCAAGCCGGATGCCCGTGGGGTAGTAATAATACCATTTCACGTACCGGGGATCGGAAAGCCGGTAGTGGAAATAGGCCCAGTTCTGGGGCGAGCCCTCCGCACCGTGAATGAAGAGGACCGGCACCTTTCCCGGAACATACGCGTCCGTGGCGTAGATGTTCGCGCCGAAGGCCTTCATGAAGAGCGAGGGCGTCCACCAGCCCGCCTCCGCGTTCTGGAGGCAGAAGCGCTCATCGTACAGCTTCATCCGCTCGCCGTTGACCGACTGGCGCGGGACCCTGCCGTCGTCCCGGATGGAGATGCCGCCAAGGGGCGCGCCCGCGGGACCGGACACCCTGATGCCGGCCGCAACCTCTCCCTCATTCGCACTGATGCCGGCCCTGCCGCCGGCCGATCCGCAGACCTCGGCATCAGTGAATACATGGTCGCGGTCCGCGTCACAGAAGGCGTAAAGCCGGTACGAGCCGGCCGGCACGTACACCATGAAGCGGCCCGGCTTTTCCAGTATGACATAATCAGCGGGCCCGCCGGCCTGTTCCGCAACCGGGCGCGCCAGCACGAGCACCGGTCCCGCACAGCGGGCCGTCACCTCGCCCATGAGCACCGCGGAGCTGTAGACCGTTCCTCCGCCCGGGGTCCTGCGCTTCTCCGACACATCGTCGCGCTTTCCTATGGACATGTACCCGCACCCGGCCGCGAGCGCGGCGCAGGCGAGGATACCGATGATGACGCGGGCCGTTTTCATTTGGCGCCCCCGGAAACGCGGCTTTCAAGGAACTCGGCCACCGCTTCGAAGCGGCTCTCCCGCGCGAGCATGGCTGCGGTCATGCCTGCGTTGTTCTTCAGGGCGGTATCGGCGCCCTGCCCGGCCAGGAAGCGCGCCATCTCCTCCCTTCCGTAATATGCCGCGATCATGAGCGGGGTCATTCCATCGCGGTCCTGCGCGTTAATTCCCCGCGCGGTGCCTTTATTGACCAGGAGACGGGCAATCGCCTCGTTCCCGTCCAGCATGGCGCAATGGAGCGCGGTCCTTCCGCCCCCGTCCGCCAGGACCGGGTCGGCCCCGGCCCCGAGGATCTTCTCAGCCATTTCATACCGGCGGTGAACCATGGCGGCGACGAGCGCGGGCCTTCCGTCCGCGTCCCTGGCGTTCGGATCGGCCCTGGATGCAAGGAGAAGGTCGAGCATGTCAGCATAATTGTTTTCCAGTGATTCGTGAAGCGCCGAATCGCCGGAGGCATCTTTCGCGTCCGGATCGGCGCCCTTTTTCAGGAGAAGGGCAGCGATATCGAGATAGCGCGCATCGATCGAGGCCAGCAGGGGCGTTTTGCCCGCATTGTTCTTTTCGTTGATGTCGAAGCCCCGGGAGAGGAGCTCGAGCACGATATCGCCGTAGCCGCGCACCGCCGAAATCATGAGGGGCGAGTTGCCCCCGGCGTCCCGCGCCTTCACCGCCCCTCCGGCACTGATGATGTACTTCGCCGTCCCGGGCCGGCCGCTGCCAAGGGCCACGGTCAGGGCGGTCTCGCCGCCTTCGGTTATCGCCTGCAGGTCCGCGCCTTTTGCCACGAGATACTCGGCCACGCCGTCGTGTCCGCCCCGGGCCGCGTACATGCAC